>DCHO01000047.1:9028-14944 GCA_002315655.1 Christensenella sp. UBA1750 | reverse complement strand
GCATTGACGATGCCTTTTCCGCCATCTGCATCTTGCAGAAATCTCGATTTACCTCCAGTAAACCTTCGCTTTCTGCAATCGCATCTGACGAAAAATCCATTCGTCACTGCACCACCTCATTTGCGCGGTGTTGCCTTAGGGACAATCCAAAAGGAGACTTAAAAGCTCTCTCCCGGAATCGCTATGGAAGAGAGCTTTTTTGCATGATGCATTCCAGTTCCTATTTACGATCATTTGCTGAAAGGATTTTATGAATATGAATAGCGTCAAGACCAACGGGTTGCGGTTTGAGATTCAGACGGAAGGGGGCACATACAGATCGGCGGAATACGATTGTCATATCGTGAAAAAGGACGGAAGCAGCGTGTCCTTTTCCGAGGCAAAATCGGAAACCACCCCCTATATCACGGGCATCGGCCACGGTATAAGAACGGTTTTTTCCGATTTTCCGGGCATCCCCGGGCTTATTTTGGAGTGCCGCACATGGGTGGAGGACACTTCAGGCGATGTGCTCTTTGAACTGGTTCCGCTTGCGGATGCGGAGGTGGGGAAGATCTTCTGGCCTGCGCCCTTTGAGAATGTGAACCGGGAGGCACTCACCGTTCTGCCGCTGATGCAGGGGCGTCTGGTGAGAAACTACACTTCCGAAAAATACCCCTACATCTGGCCGGAGGATTTCTGGTGGCAGGAAAAGCGCATCAGCTGTTCGCGCTCGATGTATATGCAGTTCTGGGGACAGTACGATAATTGCGGCGCGTGCATGAGCATTCTGGAAACCCGCTATGACGGCGGTATGGCCATCCAAACCGGGGAGAATGTGCCCACGCAGGTCTCACCCATGTGGCAGGAATCGTTGGGCAAGGTGGGCTACACCCGCGTTCTTCGCGCAAAGTTCTTCCCGGCAGGCGCGGATTACAACGAAATGGCAAAGGCTTACCGCGGCTACATCAAATCCATCGGCGAACTGGTGACGCTGAAACAGAAGGCCGCCGCCAATCCCAAGGTGGAAGACTTGATCGGGCGTCCCATTGTCCATACCTACATCTGGTATCACACCGCCGAGGGCAGCGACCGCTACGATGCGCTTCACCCCGAAAATAACGACAGAACACAGACCTTTGCCTATGTGGCGGAAAAGCTCTGCGAGCTGAAAGCCAAGGGACTGGAAAATGCCTGTCTGCATCTGGACGGCTGGGGCAAGCGCGGCTACGACAACCAGCACCCGGATTACCTGCCGCCCGCGGAACATTTGGGCGGCTGGGACGGCATGAAGGCTTTGCAGGACACCTGCCGGGATTTGGGCTATTTCTTCGGCATCCACGACCAGTTCCGCGACTATTTTTACGACGCGGACACCTTTGACGAATCCTTTGCCGTGCACAACGAGGACGGCACCGTGCCTACCCATTCCATCTGGATGGGCGGCAAACAGACCTATCTCTGCGCAACACAGGCGCCTTACTATGTCAAACGGAACTATGACGGCCTTGCCGCCCACGGCATTGTGCCGGACAACGCCTATCTGGACGTGTTCTCCTGCGTGGAGCTGGACGAGTGCTTCTCGCCCTCGCATCCCATGACCCGCGAGCAGTGCGCCGGTGAGCGGATGCGCTGCTTCAATGAGGTCGCCGCACGGGGCATTTTGGTGCAGTCGGAGGAGGGCATTGACTGGGCGTTCCCGGGGCTGGCATTTGTCCACCATGCGCCCTTCTGCGACCTGGGAGAAGTCAGCAAAGACTGCATCTCCGTCCCGTTGGAGGAGCTGGTCTACCATGACTGTCTCATCACGCCCTACGAATCCGCGCCGGAAAACGAGGATTCCGAATCCACGCTGTTCGGTTTTCTCTGCGGCGGCGCGTGCTATGTGCCGCTGGAAGCCACAGAAGAACAGATTGCCTTCTGTCAGCGCAAGACCCGCTGGCAAAAGGCCGTGCAGCATCGTGAAATGCTCAGGCATGAGTTCGTAAACGGTGATTTCAAGCGCCAGAAGACGTATTTTGCGGGCGGCTATTCCGCCGAGATCGACTTATCCACAGGAAAAATAACGTTGGAAGGCATGAAGGAATAAAGAACGGATCGCGGGGGGCTGTATGCCCGCCCGTACAAATCCGCTGTTGCTCAATAAATGGAGAATAACCATCCATGCGCCGCACTTCCGCTCCTGCGACTGAATGGACAGAAGTTCATAAAGTGGATTCTTCACACAAAATGAGAAATACGTCAGCCACTTTGCTTGCCATGTGAAAGGTCTGAACAGACAAAAGCACCCTCGAATCCTGTCTTTCGATGCGATTCGAGGGTGTTTTGATATACTGAATAGGGGGGGATCGTTTTTGAGGGCTTCTTCATGAGGATTGCCGGAATTTTCTCGGATTGTCGCTTTTATTCCTTCCCACCCGTCATCAAAAACAGGTATTCTCCCGTAACGTGCTCCGCAAACCAGTATTCCATGCCGTTTTCATCGACTTTCAGCGTCCAGCCGGGGACAAGACGGATGATGCCGTCATTAATATACTCGCTGACGCGGGCGTCGGAAGCGCCGTTCTTTTCGGGATAGAAGCGCACGGTGGCGTCCTCAAGCCCGGACAGGATCAGTTTGCGCCGGTATTTGACATTTACCGATGCGAACTCCCGCGCCGACACCACGCCATCATTCTGCGTGACCAGGAATCTGCATTCCCTGTGCTCACAGCGAGAGAAATGATAAACCGCCTTATCGCCGTTCATTTCGGCTTCTATGCCCAGCAGCACCGGCGCACCGCCCGGCAGAGACAAGGAAATGCGGGTCGTGGTGTCCATGTTGCAGGCGGAGATAAGATAGGCGTTATCGCGGCGGCACAGACTGAGCACGGGGAGCCTGCTGTTTCTGCCGCGGGTCTCGTATGCAAACCCATAGCCGAACTTTTTCAGGGCATCCAGCATTCCCTGTGCGCCTTCGGCATAAGGCAGACCGCCCTCGCCGTAGCGGATGACCTTGCCGCCGTTTGCTTCAAACAGGTTCAGCTTTTCAAGCACCGCGCAATCCGTTTGCTTCGGCGTAATCAGCACGCAGCTTTGCAGATGCTCAGGCTTGATTTCCCGGAAGCTGTCTGTGGAAATGACCGTTGTGAGCGGCACGCCGCCGTTGATGCAGTCCATGATGTATTTATCGCCGAAATACATGGCCGCAAGGGTGTCGCTGTCGTGCGAAGTCGTGTATTCGCGCAGGGGATAAAGCCAGACCAGCGGCCCGGGCGCGTCCGGCACGTCTTTTTCCGCTTTGAGAAGATGCGGCAGCGGCTCATTGATACATTCTTCGGGAATCTCGCCGAAGGAGTTGTCCATGGTGAACAGATTCAGCGCGTTGGCGTTTTCGAGCGAACCGTCTGGCAGAATCCTTGTGACGGACAAGGGCAGATAGATGTCTCCCGCACAGCCTTCGTAGCGGTCTGTCCAGGGCGAATTCTGCCACCAGGGGTCGTTGGTGTAATATCTGAAAAGAAAGCCCTTGCCCGTCCAGCCGCACACGCGGGTCATGTGTCCCATGATTTCAAGGCCGTAATTGTAGTTGATCGCCGCCCAGGGGGAATTCGGGGGTACGTCAAAGTCGAGGTTCGCGTGGTAGAGGTCATACAGCGGCACGCCGTCCGTGGCGTAGTCAATGCCCGCCGAATTGTTTGTGCCGCGGGTTTTGACCGGAATGTCTGGACAGGCTTCTCTGAACAGCCGCCAGAACTCAAACACCTTATCCCGGGTATCTTCCAGCCGCTCGGGATGGAAGTGCTCTCCGTCATACACCTTGCCGGTCATAAGCCAGGGACTGGAGCTGAACCCCATTCCGTTGGAAAGCCACAGATAGTCAAAGCCCATGGCTGCCAGAAATTTGTTTGCCTGAGCGCCTAAAAATGTGCCGAAGGGCGTGCCCTCGGGGATTCCGTCGGGAAATGCGGCGTAATGGGTGGAGTCGGCGTGCAGACAGGCCACAGCGTCCACAAAGCCCAGCCCATCCAGGCTTTCCCCGCCGCAGATTTCGGTATGGCGCTTGTACTTAAAAGTGGAGACCGCAAATTCCGGCCCGATGTCAAAGATCGTGCCCACGGTAATCTTGCTGTCCGGGAACAGTCTTCTGCCTTCCTCATGAAGACAGCGCACAATGCGTTTCAGCGTTGCGTAGGTCATATCCGGCGCGTCTTCCCTGTATAATTGCTTTTTCTCATGGGGATTTGCGGCCTTGTCCTCATCCGGTGCCAACAGCGCCTTGTTGGCGGTGCCGATGTACTTTGCCCACTCAAAGGTTTGCGTCTCATCTCCCGCCCAGTCCAGCAGCTCGCTGCCGTCCGAAGCCCACAGCATGACCGAAATTTCCCGCCGGTCTTTAAGCAGCTGCCGCCAGCCGGTGAAAACGCGGTCACATACCTCGCGCACGAATGCTTCGTCCGTGCGATAAAAGGGCTTGATGCTCATTTCCAGTGTGATTCGTTCAAACATACATTTTTCTCCTGCTGTCTTATGGTAAAGTTCCAAGGCATCGAGTCTCGGATTTCCGAAAGCATACAAAAGCCTGTTCAGATTATACCACGATGGAGGATTCCCATCAAGCCCGGCGTGTGTGCGGGGGATGTCTGCAACGTCTTCGACAGGTGTCTTTCGATACAGTCTGAGTGTTTTCTTCTTTTGATATATTTTGCATGGTTTTCATCTTTGATTTTACGCCAAACTGTGCTAAAATCAAGACAGGATTTTCCATTGAAGGAGGTGCATCTTTCATGTATCATGCACAGATCGTCTATTCCGACGGAGCCAAGGAGATTTTGCCGCTTGACTGTCGGAAAACGGAGAATGGGTTTGCCGTGAGTCTGCCGAAAAACGCCCTGCAAAAGCCCGCAGAATATGTCGATTTCATGCAGGATTTCTGCAAAGCCAAGGAGGGCGAAAATGGCTACTATACCTTTTGCAACAACATGACGAAATTTGTCGGCCACAAGGACGGCGAAGCGGACTGCGGCTACGGTATGATGCGCTTTTTCGGCGCAAAGACGGAAGAACAATGCGTCTGTGCCATTGCCACAGGCCTTTGGGCGCAGACCCAGGTGATCATTGAGAAGAAAGACGGAATTTACCGTATTTTCTTCCGCTTTATGCTGGACGGCTGCGACATGGAGGAGGATGCCTCCGTCAAATTCGTCTCCTTATCGGGCGAGAATGCCGATTACAACGGAATGGCCAAGGCTTACCGCGCCGAGATGGTGAAGAAATACGATTTGAAGCCCTTGACCGCTCGCGCCAACGAGCAGCTGCAATATGTGATGGACGCGCCGGAAATCCGCATCCGCATGGGCTGGAAGCCGGTGCCAACGCCCGTCCCCGAGCAGACCCACGAAAACGAGCCGGAAATGCACGTTGCCTGTACCTTTGACGATGTGATCGGCATCATGGAGGCCTGCAAGGCAAAGGGCGTGGAAAAGGCGGAGTTCTGTCTTGTTGGCTGGAACGTGAAGGGGCACGACGGCAGATGGCCGGAGACCTTCCCGGTGGAACCGGCCTTCGGCGGCGAAGCGGGACTTAAAAAGCTCATTGCCCGCACAAAGGAGCTGGGCTACAAGCTGGTGTGCCACACCAACGCCACCGACTGCTACACCATAGCAAGCACCTTCCATGATGAGCTGCCCATGCGTACCCGCGAGCAGAAGTGGGCAACCCACGCCAACTGGGGCGGCGGGCAGATGTACGATACCTGCCCCGTAAACGGCAATGCGGAAAACATTGAGACTCTCAAAAAGTGCGCGGAATTGGGCTTTTCAGGGGTTCACTACATCGACGTGATATCCACCGTTCCGCCCCGCCGCTGCTTCTCTCCCAAGCACCCCTTATCCCAGATGGGCTATGTCAAGGGAATGCGGGAGTTGGGCGAAGCGTCCAAAGCAATCTTCGGCGGGT
>DCHO01000047.1:0-8979 GCA_002315655.1 Christensenella sp. UBA1750 | reverse complement strand
ACTGTATATCGACTTCCACATGGCGGACAAGGCCAACGCCTTCTGTGACGACAACATCCCCATGTGGCAGCTCGTCTATCACGATTTTATCCTTGCCAACCCCGGCACCACCACCGTCAACTATCCCGCAAAGGGCTGGTTCAGCCGCCTCAAATTCATCGAGTTCGGCGGGCATCCCGTCATTTATATCTATTCCAAGTTCCACAAGCTCTCCAAGTGGATGGGCGAGGAGGACTTCACCTTAGACAACGCCGAAAGCGTGGCGCGTTCCGCAGAGGGAATCAGAACTTTGCAGGACGATTACGAAAAGGTCAAAGCCGTGCGCTGGGAAGAAATGGTGAAGCATGAGGAACTCACCGACACGCTGCACGTTGTCACCTACGCAAACGGGGTTAAAATCGCCTGCAACTACGCGGAAAACGATGCGGTTTATGAAGGTGTGCCCGTGCCGGCGCACGACATGGCGGTGATCGCCCCGTGAGATTTTCCGTAGGCTATCAGGCGCGGGACAGGGACGACTTCATCACCGCAATTATTGAAGAAAAAGCGCACATCGCGGAGGTGTATTTCGCTTATCCCGGCATTGCCAACGGGCGGGCGCAGAATCTCTCTGCCGAAAAACAGGCGCAGCAGGACGCGGAGCTGAAAGCGATTGCATCAAACGGCATTCCAACAAACCTGCTGCTCAACGCCATGTGCTATGGTAAGGATGCGCAATCCCGGGATTTCTTCCAGCGCATAGGGGACACCTTTGACACCTGCGCGGAGCGTTACGGCACGGTTTCCGTCACCACTACCTCGCCGCTCATCGGCAAATTCATTCACGATAACTTCCCCGGTGTTAAGGTGCGCGCCTCTGTCAATATGGAATTGGGCTCGGTTCGCGCCATGGAAACGGTGGCGGACTACTTCGACGGATTTTACGCCAAGCGCGAGTATTCAAGGAACCCGGAAGCGCTGACTGCTATGAAAGAATGGTGCGACGCAAACGGGAAAACGCTGCATCTGCTGGCCAATTCCGGCTGCGTGTCCGACTGCGGAATGCACGTTTTCCATGACAATCTGGTTGCGCACGAAAGCGAGATCGCGCAGCAGGACAACGCCTATTCCTTTTCCGGCACCTGCTGGGACACGCTGAAAAATCCCGCAAAACAGCCCTTTTACCTGCGCAACGCCACCTTCATCCGCCCGGAGGATTTGCACCTGTACGAAAAGTGGTTCTCTGTCACCAAGCTGGCCACACGGGTGAACCGAAATCCTGTCGCGGTGCTCAAAGCCTATAGCAAGGGCAGCTTCCGTGGCTCTCTGCCCTCCCTCATGGAGCCGAACCACGAAGGCGCGTTCCTGCCCAATCTCTTGGAAAACAGTCTGATTCCAACGGATTTCGGGGAGAAGGTTCTGCATTGCGGACAGAAATGCGAAAACTGTACCTATTGCGAAAATGCCTTCAAACAGGCACTCATTTCGCTTACATAAGGAGAAAAATATGCTTACCAGTCAAATGATCAAGGATGCCGCCATTGCCGCGGGCGCTGACCTGTGCGGCATCGGCAGCATGGACAGATTCGAGGGCGCACCGCCGGACATGGACCCGCGGCGGCTCTTCCCGGAGGCCAAGTCGGTCATCGGCATGGTCTTCCGCATCCCAAGGGGTGTGCAGCAGGGCATCGAAAACGGTACGTCCTTCTACCAGTACCCTTCCATGGCTTATGGCGGCATCAACGAGATTTTTGCGCCCTCCGTGCTGTATAAGGTGGGGCAGGTCATCGAGGATGAGGGCTATGAGGCCATGGTCTACCGCAACACCGGCGCACGGGGCATTGTCTCGGATATGGACGGCTCCGACGGCAACACCATCTCCCCCGAGGAGCAGATCGAGGTTGCCGAGCAGGCCAAGACCAAGACCGCCCATCACCGCTCCGTGCAGTTCTCCCGCCCCACACGGGAGGACACCGCCGCACCCGATTTGCAGTTCCACTTCCGTCTGGCGGGCGTGGCGTGCGGACTGGGCGAAATCGGTTGGAGCAAAATGTTCCTGACCCGTGAATTCGGCCCTTTGCAGCGGCTCGCCTTCATCTTTACAGACGCGGAGTTGGAACCCGACCCGCTGTATTCCGGCGAGCCTTTGTGCCGCAAGTGCAAGGCCTGTGTCCGCGAGTGCCCGGGGCAGTGCTTATCCGACACCGAGAGCATCACGGTCTACATCGGCGACAAAAAGTGCGAGTGGGCGAAACTGGACGAGTGGAAGTGCTACGCCTTCTACACTCACGCGGGACGCTACTACAACCCCTTTGTGCCCAAGGACGTTTTCGACAAAAACGAAAACGGTATGCTGGATGTGCTGGAAAACAAGACCAAGGCTGACGAGCAGGGCGTGGTGAATGTCTACACCGCGCTGGAAAAATACTTCCCCACATGGGTCGGCTACAACATGGCGCGCTGCGGCGGCTGCATCCGGGCTTGCGTCAGTATGCTGGAAAAGAAAGGCGGCTGCATGGAAGGCCGCTTTGAAACGCCCCTGCGCCGTGGCAAGGCGTGGAAAATGGACAGATAAGGAGGTTTGACCCATGCTGACACAAGAAATCATCCGTGAAAAAGCCAGAGAATATGGGGCTGACCTCATCGGCTTTGGCGATGTTGCCTTGTTTGACGGCACCGACCCCAGGCGCGACCCCCGCAGCATTCTGTGGAACGCCACCTGCATCATCGGCTTTGCCATCCGCGTGCCGAGAGCTCTTTATGAGACCGCCGAGCGCGGGTATCAGTACATGAACTTAACCCAGATGGGCGTGAAGGTCATTGACGAGGAGTTTTCCGAAATCTTCCTGCTCAAAATGGCGCGACTCATTGAAAACGCGGGCTACGACGCCTGTGTGCAGCGGCGCGTTTCCAACCTGAAAATCAAGGGCGACATGACCCAGAATCCCGAGGTCATGGACACCTACGAATTGATTCATGCCGAGCCTGTCTCTGCGGATAAGCCCGCGCCGGAAATCATCATCGACTTTGCTCAGGCGGCGGAGATCTGCGGGATGGGCAAAAAGGGGCGTTCGGGCAGCATTTTGACCCCCGCCTTCGGCCCCTTCCAGCGGTTCGTGTTCCTCATCACCAATATGCCCATCGAGCAGTTCGACAAGCCCTTTACGGACAACCTCTGCGACAGCTGCGGCGCGTGCGAAAAAGCCTGCAAGGGACACGCCATTTCCGAAAACGGCTTGGACACTTGGCAGTGCTCGGTGTACTATCGCGGCGCACACGAGAGCAACCCTTACATGACGGACGAAATCCTCAAGGACGAGCCGGACAGGGAAGCCATTCTGAAGGGCGAAAAGCGCTTTGACCGCGAATCCGCCCGGGCGATCTATCCCAAGCTCAGTTTCCTGCCCATGCACCTGACGGGCTACGCGCCCATGCTCTGCGGCAAGGCCTGTGACTTAGCCTGTTATCGGCACTTAAAGGAGGTGGGCAAGCTGTGAGCAATCTGAAAGAAAGCGTTATCAAAGCCCTGAAGGACAACGGCGCAGACTTGATCGGTTTTGGTTCCGTAGACCGTTTCAAGGACACTGTTATTCCCTCGCTCATGCCGGAGGCCAAGACCGTGATCTGCGCGGCCTTCCGCGTGCTGCGCGGCTCCCACCGGGGCATTGAGGACGGCACCACCTATTACCAGTACACCACCATGGCGGTGGAGACCATCGAGGAAAACGTGATGCCCATCGCTCTGCTGCGTGCCTGCGCGGTGCTTGAGGACGCGGGCTTTTCCGCCCTGCCCCAGCGCAGACACCAGACCGTTATGGCGGACATTGCCTCCACCAACCCCGAGATCGACTATGAGGAAGTCATGCGCGGCAGAAAGACTGAGGTGGAACTGGACTTCGACAAAACCGCCGTGCTGTGCGGTTTAGGTGAAATCGGCGACCATCACGGTCTGCTCACCAAACCCTTCGGCCCCTTCCAGCGGCTCTGCGCCATCATCACCGATGCGGAAATCGAGCCGGATGAAATCGCCGCCCCAATGCTTTGCGACCATTGCGGGGAATGCAAGGCTGCCTGTCCCGGTCAGGCGATTGAGGACAACGGTTTGAATGTCTGGCAGTGCTCGGCCTACTACATGGGCGCGAACATGAGCAAGAATCCCTTCCTGCCGCCGGAGGCCTTTGCGGGAGACCCTGACCGGGAAGCCATTGTGACGGGCAAAGCGAAGCTCTCTTCCGAGGAAGCCAAATCCGTCATTGACCGGCTTATCTACTATCCGCCGGTGAAGCACGGCTACACCGCTTCTATCTGTGGCAAAGCCTGTCACCGGGCGTGCTATGTCCACCTGGAAAAGACCGGGAAGCTCGCCAAAGCCTTCCGCACGCCTCTGCGCCCCGGCGAGGAATGGAAGCTGCCCATTTTGCCGGAAAAGAATTAGCGGCAGTCTTCTGCATACGAAAAAATCCCCCGTTCCGTACAAAATCAGTGCGGAGTGGGGGATTTTTCGTGTATCAAATATGAATGAAGGAGATAGTTTTTCTTTTTCGTCTGTGCTATACTGGATTCAACTGGATTCAGCCGTTTGAATTGAGTTCATTGCTTTGCGAGGTGCCAAATGAGGAATATCAGGATAATTAGGCGTGGCGGGCTGATGCTTATGCTTACTTTGCTTTTAGCCATGCTGATGGAGCTGACGCTTGATTTCGGTTATGCCATGTGCGTTTTTACCTTCATCAGTATTTTTAGGCTGCAAATGAGGCGTAGTTCGGATGCGGGCGGCTTAAAATGTGTTAAAAATATGTAAAATCACAGAAGCATATCTGAATTGTTCGCCTTATTTACAGAATATTTTGTTTTTGGTGGAGATATATGGTATAATGAAGCTGAAACGATACAGAGGAGGCGTCAAAATTGAAAGATAGAATCGTAAAAACCGTGGCTGTTCTGTTGCTGCTTGTCCTGCTTACAGGATGCGTCGGCAAGCAGACAACAGGGCAGGAAGTCTCCTTTGATGATTCCACGCTCGGTGTTGTGACCGGCTCACTCTATGACGGTTATTCCAGAACGCTGTATCCGAACGCAAAAATCGACTATTATAATACCTTTGCCGATCTGTTCCAATGTATCAAGCTGGGAAAAATTGATGCGTTTATGCTGGATGAAGCGGCTTTCAATGCCGTGGCGCGTACCGACAGCAGACTGCATTCCGTGCTTGTTCCCGAATATAAGGTCGAACTGGGCTTCGGCTTCCAGAAAAACAACGGCGGCGACGTTTTGCAGGGGCAGATGAATGAGCTGCTCATGAAGCTGTGGGACGACGGCTCCATGGAGCAGATGATTGAAAAGTGGTACGGCGCGGAGGAGCCGGAGCAGACGCTCATTCAGCCCGATTTTTCCGATAATCTCATCCCGCTGAACGTGGCGATTGACACCACAAGAAAACCGTTCGTGTATCTGCTCAACAATCAGCCTGCCGGTATGGAAACGGAGATCATGTATCTGTTCTGCGAAACCTACGGCTATAAGCCCACGTTTTCCGATGTGCCCTTCGCTTCGGGACTGGCGGGACTTGCGGGCGAAAAATACGATCTCGTCTGCGGCGGACTGTACATGACCGTGGAGCGAAAGAGAAGCGTCAATTTCAGCGCGCCGTACATGACGGCCAACGTGATCATGGTGACGTATGATCACGGCGAAACGAGCTTCTTTGCGCAGGTCGCTTCCTCCTTTGAAAGCACTTTGATCAAGCAGAACCGCTGGCAGCTGATCCTTTCCGGGCTATGGGTGTCTTTGCTGATTGCCGCCCTGTCAGTGCTGTTCGGCTCTCTGCTGGGCTTCGGGGTTTTCTTCGGGAAACGTTCCGCTGTTGCATGGCTGGCAAAGCTGTTTACTGCCTTCGGAAGGGTGTGCGCGTTCATCCTGCACGGAACGCCGACGCTGGTGCTTCTGATGCTGCTATACTACACGGTTTTCGGAAACACAGACGTCAGCGGAACCACCGTTTCCGTCATCGGCTTTACCTTCATTTTTGCGTCATTTGTGGAACACAATCTCACAAGAACGGTCAATTCCATTGACAAAGGGCAGACCGAAGGCGCGTATGCGCTCGGGTACAGCAGAAACAAGACCCTGTTCAAGATTGTGATGCCGCAGGCGATGGAGCTGTTCCTGCCGATGTATTCCGAGGAAGTCGTTACCCTCATCAAAGCGACCTCCGTTGTGGGCTACATTGCCGTCAACGACTTGACCAAAATGGCGGACATTATCCGCAGCAACACCTTTATTGCGATTTTCCCCCTGCTTGCCGTAACCGTATGCTATTTTGCACTGACCCTCGGTGTAACCGGCGTTCTGGAGGCCATCGGTAGGAAGCTGAATCCCCGGCAGCGCAAAGCGGGAAGAGCTGCGAAAGGAGAAAAGGCATGATTCGCGTCGAACATTTACGCAAGGAGTATAAGAACGGCACGCCGCTCAAGGACGTGTGCACCACCGTCAATGACGGAGACGTGATCGCCGTGATCGGCCCTTCGGGGACGGGAAAGTCCACCTTTATCCGCTGCCTGAATCTGCTTGAAAAGCCGACCTCCGGCGAAATCTATGTGGGGGACACCTGCATTACCGCCAAGGGCTGCGACATCAACAAGATCAGACAGAAAATGGGCATGGTCTTTCAGTCCTTCAACCTTTTCCCGCACATGACGGTAATCGAGAACATCATGGCTGCGCCCATGGATCTTTTGAAGAAAACGCCGGAGGAAGCGAGAAAAAAAGCGATTGAGCTTCTGGAACAGGTGGAGCTTTCCGGCCGGGCTGATTCTTACCCCGATGAGCTTTCCGGCGGACAGAAGCAGCGCGTGGCCATCGCCCGTGCGCTTGCCATGGAGCCGGAGATTCTGCTGTTTGATGAGCCGACCTCTGCGCTTGACCCCACTATGGTCGGGGAGGTCATGGCGGTAATTCGGGATCTGGCCAAGCGCGGGATGACCATGATCGTTGTGACCCATGAAATGCGCTTCGCAAGGGAAATCAGCAACCGTGTGTTCTACATGGACGATGGCGGCATTTACGAGGACGGAACGCCCGAGCAGATATTTGATTATCCCAAACGCAACCGCACCCGCCAGTTTATCAATCAGATGCAGGTCATCTATGAGAAGATCGAGAAGGACAACGTTGATCTGCTGGAATTGTCCTCGAAAATCGAGGCTTTCGGGCGCAGCCATTATATCAGTCAGCATCAGATCGAACGGGCTGTCACCATTCTCGGAACCGTGTGTTACCGTTTGCTGAGAGCACGGGACGATGTGCCGCACCTGCATTTCATGCTGGAAAATTCGGAACGGGATGCGGTCACCGGCATCACCGTTTTATACAAAAACAAAGCGGCGGTTTTCGAGAACTTCTCCGAGATGGTGTACGGGAACTATGAAAGCGTATCCGTGTTTACGGATGAGACAAACGACAGAATCCAGTTTGTCCTATAAGTACCTTTCTTTTCCATGATTTCATGATTGACTTTTTATAGCAGATACCCACACTTCTGTGCGTGTCTGCCCTCTTCTTGGAACGATCCTAAATTCATGCCGCGGTCAATATTGCAGGATGGCTTTATGGATGCTATACTGGGCGATAAAGAAATGTGCCGATGAGGCGGAAAAAAAGACGCACATTCTCTTCATGACTGAAAAAAGGAGCGAAATGCCATGACACAGAACAGAAGACAGGAGCTATATGATCTGCTGGGAGACCTGCCGCCAAGGGACGTTCCCATGAATGTCAAGACGGTTCGCATTGAGGAAAAGGAAACCTATACCATAGAATACCTGATTCTGAACCCTTCCGCGTACAGCCCGGAAAACCCGGACGGCGAGCCGATCCCGGCGTATTTTATCCGTCCGAAAGGGGAGGGACCATACCCTGCCGTGCTGTTCAGCCATTCCCATGGCGGCCTGTATCAGCTGGGCAAGGACGAGCTTTTCCATCCCGCGCCCTATATGTACCCCGTGCCCTATGCGGAAGCCCTGACGAAACTGGGCTGCGCGGTGCTGGCCATTGACCACTGGAATTTCGGGGAGAGAAGCGGGCGCATCGAACAGGACACCTTCAAGGATATGCTGTGGAAAGGGCAGGTGCTCTGGGGGAAAATGGTCTGGGACAGCCTAAAAGCGCTGGACTACCTTGCAGGAAGGAAAGATGTGGACGCACGCAGAATCGGCGCGCTGGGAATGTCCATGGGCGCGACGATGTCCTGGTGGGTGTCCGCGCTGGATGAGCGGATTTCCTTCTGCGCGGATATTTGCTGCTTTACGGAGTTTGAGGCACTGAAGGAAGATTACGGCCTGTCCCGGCACGGCATCTACTATTTCGTCCCCGGGCTGCTCAGGCATTTCACCGCAGGGCAGATCAATTCCCTGATCGCGCCGAGAAAGCGGCTGGCTACCGTGGGACTTTACGACGGGCTCAACCCGATTCCGGGCGTGGATCGCATGGAAAAAGAGGTAAGAGAATGCTACAATGCGCTTCATGCCCCGCGGGAAGCCTTCAACGTGCGCCGTTATCCCTGCGGGCATCGGGAAACCGCCGAAATGCGGCAGGATATTCTCGACTTTGTAAAAAGCGCCATAGAGAAGTAAATACCTTTGAATCAAAGAGAGTGCAGCGGTCAGGTGATGACCGAATGACATCCTATATCCATTGAATATCAACAGCGTTGAGACGATGCGTTTCGGCGCTGTTGTTTTCTGTCCCTGTGGCAAAAAGAGAATGAAATAGCCCGGCCGGATTGTGTATCAGGAGAAAATATGATATAGTATGGTTGTTCAAATTTTTATTTATCTATCCCAATCCTCTATAATCCTTGATATTTCAAGGAAAATCGCGGTTTCAACGCTCCGTTTTCGACTGCTTTCCCTTGTTTTTGCCCTTATCCGGCAAAACAAGGGAAAGCTTTTTCTTTTTACTCGCCGACCACTTTGTCAAGCAGTCTTGCGGAGGAGCGTTTTG
>DCHO01000048.1:5729-26115 GCA_002315655.1 Christensenella sp. UBA1750 | reverse complement strand
CTCACCTATGAGGGCGGCAAGCTCATTCAGGCCGCGACCCGCGGAAACGGCGAGGTCGGGGAGGAAATCTTAGCCCAGGTGCGGACGATCAAGACCGTGCCGCTGTCCATTCCCTTCCTGGGGAGGATGGAGGTGCAGGGCGAGGGCATCATGCGGCTGTCCGTGATGGAAAAATACAACGAGACCGCCGAAACGCCGCTCAAAAACGCCCGCAACGCCGCCGCCGGAGCCCTGCGCAACCTTGACCCAAAGGTGACGGCGAAGCGTTCTCTGGACGCATTTTTCTATAACGTGGGCTATATCGAGGGGAAGGAACTGCACGATCACCGCGAAATGCGGGCGTTTTTGCAGGAAAATCACTTCGTCACTTCTCCTTACACCAAGTATTTTGACAACATGGACGCCTTGCTCTGCGCACTTGATGAGATTGGACAGCAGAGAGGGACTTTGGATTATTTGATTGACGGCGCGGTCATCAAGCTCACCGACTTTGCCATGCGCGAGGACTTGGGCTACACCGACCGCTTCCCCCGCTGGGCGATTGCCTACAAATTCGAGGCGGAGGAAATGGTCACAAAGCTGCTCGATGTGAAGTGGGAGGTCGGGCGCACTGGGAAGCTGACCCCGGCGGCGGTCTTAGAACCCATCGACATCGGCGGGGTGACGGTGAAGGCCGCAACGCTGAACAATTCCGGCGACATTGCCCGGAAAAAGCTCAAAATCGGCGCAAACGTGTTCGTGCGCCGCTCCAACGACGTGATTCCCGAGATCATGGGCAGAACCGATGAAGTGATGGAGAATGAGCGGGAGATCGAAATTCCCACCGTCTGCCCCGCCTGCGGCTCCGTGCTGGAGGAAAGAGGCGCACACATCTTCTGCGTGAACCCCGACTGCCCACCGCAGATTGTCAACCGCCTGTCCCACTTTACGGGCAGAGAGGCCATGGACATCGAAGGCTTCTCCGAAAAGACCGCGGAGCTGCTGGTGGAACAGGGCATTATCAAAGATGCCGCAGACATGATGGCGCTGACCGAAGATCAATTACAGGGATTGCCGCTGTTTAAGGACAAGCGTATCGAAAACCTCATTTCTGCCAAGGAAAAAAGCAAATTCCGCCCGCTGGACGCTTTCGTGTTCGCACTGGGCATTCCCAACATCGGCAGCAAGACCGCCCGCGATCTGGCGGTGAACTTCGGAACCATCGGGAAGATCAGAAGTGCGACTTTGGAAGAATTGCTTGCGATCCCCGACATCGGCGACATTGTGGCGGCCTCCGTTGTGGACTTCTTCGCCTCCGAAAAGGGCAAAGATTTGACAGATAGGCTGCTTGCCTGTGGCTGCGATCCCAAGTGGGAAACCGTGGTGCTGGGGGACGCCTTCAAGGACAAGACCGTGGTGCTCACGGGAACCCTCGCGTCCATGGGGCGCAAGGCCGCAGGTGACCTCATCACCGCCCACGGCGGCAAGGTGGCAGGTTCGGTATCGAAAAAGACCGATTATGTTGTGGCGGGCACCGAGGCCGGCTCCAAGCTGGACAAGGCCATCGCCCTGGGTGTGCCGGTGCTTTCCGAGGAGGAGTTCCTGTCCCTCATCGGCAACCGTTAAATGTCCATAAAATACGGGAAATTTTCCCGGAGATATGCTATAATAATCAAATAACGTATGAAGGGGGAAAGTCCCTTGCTCAGTATGACCGGCTATGGCCGCGGCTCCCGCATCGAGGACGGCCGTGACCTGACCATCGAATTAAAGTCCGTCAATCACCGCTTTTTAGATCTCGCCTTCCGGATGCCCCGCACCTTTGCCTATCTGGAAGACACCCTGCGGGGTGTCCTGCAATCCAGACTGTCCCGCGGCCATGTGGATGTGTTCGTCACCTACAAAAACCTCCGCGAGGATTCCAAGTCCGTCACCGTGGACACCGCGCTGCTGAGGGCTTACATGGATGCCTACAACACCATTTCCGAAATCTCCGGCATGGAAAACAACGTGCGCCCCACGAACTTTGCCACGCTACCCGACGTGCTGCGGGTGGACGAGGCGGACGAAGATCAGGACGCGCTGAAAGATTTGGCGATCAAGTGCCTAAACGACGCCATTGATCAGATTCTTGCCATGCGGGAAAAGGAAGGTAAGCGCATGGGCGACGATGTGTTCATGCGGCTGAATAACATCGAAACCATGACCGCGCAGGTCAGGGAGCGCGCGCCTTTTGTGGTGGAAGAATACCGCGAAAAGCTGACCCAGAAGGTTGCGGAAATCTTGGACGGGCAGGAGATCGACTTAAACCGCATTACGCAGGAGGTTGCCATGTTTACCGACCGCGTGAACATCGACGAGGAGATCGCCCGCATGAACAGCCATTTGAAAGGGATGCGGGACGCGATGGCATCTTCCGAGCCCATCGGCAGAAGACTGGACTTCATCGTGCAGGAAATGAACCGCGAGGCCAACACCATGGGCAGCAAGGCTTCCGATATTACGCTGGTCAATTTAGTTGTGAATCTCAAATCCGAGATCGAGAAGATTCGGGAGCAGATTCAGAACATAGAGTAAACCCGGAGGAACCCAAATGAAAAAAGGCAATTTGGTCATCATTTCGGGGCCTGCCGGCATCGGCAAGGGCACGGTCTGCAAGGAGATTGTCGCTGCCCGTCCCGACATCAAGCTCTCGGTCTCCTGGACGACAAGAGACATTCGCCCCGGGGAAACGGCAGGCGTGACCTATCACTACCGCACCGAGGAGGAATTTCAGAAAAACATTGACGAGGGCGGCTTCCTGGAATACGCCGGGAAGTTCGGCAGCCATTACGGCACACCCAAGGCCTTTGTGGATGAGAACATAAAGCAGGGCAATTCCGTGATCCTCGAAATCGAGTCGCAGGGCGCGTTCAAAGTCATGGAAAAGCAGAAGGAGAATGTCATTTCCATCTTCCTGCTGCCGCCGTCCATGAAGGAGCTTTACAAGCGCTTATCCGAGCGCGGCAGAGAGAGCATGGACAAGGTCAACGCCCGCTTTCAGGCCGCTTATGATGAATTTGAGTTTGTGAAGAAGTACCAATACTACATCGTGAATGATAACCTAAAAAAAACCAAACAAATTGTGGAAGACATCATCGACGGAAAGCCTTATCAGAACGAAGGCTGCCTTGACGATATTTTGAAAGCATTGCAGGAGGAAAAAGTCTTATGATTATCGACCCGCCCATCACGTCCTTGTCCAAGCGTGCAGACTGCCGCTACTCCCTCATCGTTGAAGTTTCCAAGCGTGCCCGCCAGCTGGTGGCCGGTGCCGAACCCCTCATCGTGACCAACGAAACCAAGCCTGTCTCCATCGCCGTGCGCGAGGTCAATCAGGGTCTCATCACCTACAAGCAGGCGGAGGACTAAACCGAACTTACCGAAAGGAAGATCCATTTGCTGAACGGAAAAAACATCGTTATGGGCATTACCGGCGGCATTGCCGCCTTCAAGGCGGCGGAGATTGCGCGGGCGCTAACGAAAAAGGGTGCGCACGTTTACTGCATCATGACCAGGAATGCCTGTAACTTCATAACCCAGCAGACCATGGAAACCATGTCGGGAAATCCCGTTGTGGTGGAACTGTTTGCGCGGCCGGACAAATGGGAAGTGGAACACATTTCGCTTGCACAGCGGGCGGATGTGTTTCTTGTTGTTCCTGCCAGTGCCAATTTCTTGGGAAAAGTGGCCTCCGGTGTGGCGGATGATATGCTCACCACCACCATCATGGCCACCAAAGCGCCCATTGTCATTGCCCCGGCTATGAACTCCAATATGTACGAAAACCCCATCAACCAGCGGAACATGAGGACGCTGACCGAGCTGCTCCATGTGACCTATGTGGAGCCGACGGTGGGACTTCTCGCCTGCAACGTGGTCGGAAAAGGCCACATTGCAGAGAATGAGGACATTATCGCCGCCGTGGAGAAGGCCTTGACAGAACCCGATTTGGCCGGGAAAAAGGTGCTCGTCACCGCAGGTCCCACGCGGGAGCCCATTGACCCGGTGCGCTACATCACCAACCGTTCCTCCGGCAAAATGGGCTATGCCATCGCCGAGGCTGCGGCGCGGCGCGGCGCAGAGGTCACGCTGGTTTCGGGGCCTGTTGCACTGGAAAAGCCCAACGGAGTGGAGCGTGTGTTCATCGAGACCACGCAGGATTTGTACGACACGTTATCCAATCTGTGCGAGCAGCAGGACATTATCATTCAGGCGGCGGCTCCGGCGGACTATCGCCCCCAAACCGTTGCCGACCAGAAGATCAAAAAGCAGGGAAACGACCCCTTTGATCTGCACTTGACCCAGAACCCCGATGTGGCGGCGATGGTGGGCAGCAAAAAGCGGGAGGGGCAGATTCTTGTCGCCTTTGCCGCCGAGACCCAGAACTTATCCGTGAACGCCGGAAAGAAGCTCATCAAAAAGAACGTGGACTTCATCGTGGGCAACGACGTGACAAAGCCCGGCGCGGGGTTTGATGTGGATACCAACATCGTGACCTTCTACGACAAGGACGGTGAAGAGACCCTGCCGCTGATGAAAAAAACCGAGGTAGCGGACAAAATCTTAGACCATGTGGTCAAAATCATGAAATAAAAGGAGAAGCCTGTGTACGCGCAGATCATTGTGGACATTACCGCCACCGAGGTGGACAAGCTCTTTACCTATCGCGTTCCCGATGGGATGAGCCTCACCCCCGGTCTGCGCGTCACGGTTCCCTTCGGCCCCCGCACCATTTACGGCATGGTGATCTCCACGTCCGAGACCACAACGGTGGAGGAGAGCAAGCTAAAAGATGTTCTCTCCGTTGTGGATGATATGCCTGTTGTGCTGCCGGAAATTATGGATTTATGCTTCTTCATGCGGGAAAAGTATCGAACCACAATGGCCGCCGCCCTGCGGGCGGTGTTGCCGGCGCAGGTGCGAAGCGGCAAAATCCGCCCGCTGACCCGCTTTGCCGTGAGACTTACGGCAGATGCGGAGGCAGCCACAAAAAAGTGCTCCCGCTCTCAAAAGCAGCAGGAAATCGTGGAACTGCTGAAAAACGAACCGCAAGGGTTGAAAATCAGCCGGATTCCCATGGACGGGGCGATGCAGGTCGTCCGTGCCATGGAGAAGAAGGGCATTGCGGAGATTTTCCCCATGCAGGTGCGCCGAGTGCCTTACGAAAGACTGGAGGAATCCCTGCAGACCTTCACGTTGACGGAGGGGCAGAGGAACGCCGTGGAACAGATCGGCGCGTCCTTTGACGGGGACATGAAATCCTTCCTGCTCCACGGCGTGACCGGCTCGGGCAAAACCGAGGTGTATATGCACGCCGTCCGCGAGGTGCTGCTGCGCGGCAAGGGCGCGATTCTGCTGGTGCCGGAAATCGCTTTGACCCCGCAGATGGTCATGTGGTTCCGCAACCGCTTCGGGGACACGGCGGCGGTGCTGCATTCCGGGCTTTCCCAGGGGGAAAAGTTCGATGAGTGGCAGCGCATCCGCGACGGGGACGCAAGAGTGGTCATCGGGGCGCGTTCGGCGGTGTTTGCTCCGGTGGAAAATCTGGGGCTCATCATCATTGACGAGGAACATGAGCAGACCTACAAGAGCGAAAACAATCCCTGCTACGATGCCCGGGAGGTGGCACTGGAACGCTGCCGTTTGCAGCGGGCAACACTGGTGCTGGGCAGCGCAACGCCCTCTATGGAAACTTATGCAAGAGCTCTGAAGGGCTATCATGTGCTGCTGGAAATGAACGAGCGCGCCACGGGCAGACCCCTGCCGGAAGTGGAGATCGTTGATATGCGGCAGGAGATCGTTGCCGGAAACCGCTCCATGTTCTCCGTCGCCCTAAAGGAAGCCATTCAGGAAACATTATTAAAGCATCAACAGGTGGTGCTGTTTCACAATAGGCGGGGGCACTCGTCCTTTGTCAAGTGCCGCGCCTGCGGGTTCACGGTGCATTGCCCGCACTGTGATGTGACTATGACCTATCATTCCTATGACGATACGCTGAAATGCCACTACTGCGGTACGATTATGCAGCCCCCGAAAACCTGCCCGGTGTGCGATTCGCCGTACATCCGCAGGTTCGGCGTGGGCACCCAACAGATCGAGGAAAAGCTCAAAGAGGAATTTCCAGGCGTGACCACCGTGAGGCTGGATTTGGACACCACCGCAAACAAGGACGCGCTGGTGGAGCTGCTGACACGCTTCCGCAAGGGAGACGCGCAGGTGATGATCGGCACGCAGATGATTGCCAAGGGGCACGATTTCCCCAATGTGACGCTGGTGGGCGTGATCGCTGCGGACATGACGCTGAACCTGCCGGACTACCGCTCCGAGGAGCGCACGTTCCAGCTACTCACGCAGGTGGAAGGCCGCGCCGGGCGGGGACTTTTCCCCGGGCGCGTGGTGGTGCAGACCTACGAACCCGACCATTACGCCATCGAACTGGCCGCAAAGCAGGACTACCGCGCCTTTTATGAGAAAGAAATCAACAGACGGCGGCGGCGGCTCTATCCGCCCTATACCGTGATGCTGCGGATTTTGCTTACCGGGCGGGAGGAAAGCGACGTGCGTGCCGCAGCCGAAGTGATTGAAATGCAGATCAATGCTTTTTTTGACAGCACGCCAAATCGGAAGCGGCAAAAAATTCAGGTACACGCCATGGAAGCGCCTTTGGGTCGCCTTCGGGACGAATACCGCTGGCAGGTCTTCATCAAGCTCTACGCCAAAGAGAGCGATGAAGCACTGGATTACATTGTGGAATGTGCAAAAGAAAATGAACAGCCGGGTGTCAGGGTTGAAACCGAGCTTGATCCCGTGAGCTTTATGTAGAGGGAGAAAATTATGGCAAAGAGGAATATTGTGAAGCTGGGCGACGACGTTTTGAAAAAGAAGTGCCGCCCGGTGACGATGATTGACAGCAAAATCCATGAGCTGCTGGACGATATGGCGGAAACCATGCACGAGGCCGAGGGCGTGGGTCTTGCCGCGCCGCAGGTGGGACTGCTCAAACGCATTGTGGTCATTGACGTGGGCGAGGGCGTGATCGAGCTCATTAACCCGGAGATCGTTTCGGTCTCCGAAGAAACCCAGACCGGCAACGAGGGGTGTCTGTCCATTCCCGGACGGTTCTGCGAGGTCACCCGCCCCAAGAAGGTCAAGGTGCGCGCCATTGACCGCCACGGAAAGGCCTTCACCATGGAAGGCGAAGATTTGCTGGCCAGAGCCTTCTGCCATGAGATCGACCATCTGAACGGAAAACTGTTCATTGACATTTACAAGGAACAGCAGAAGAACGCGAAATAATCGGAGGACAAGCCTTTGCGTATTGTGTTTATGGGAACCCCGGAATTTGCCGTGCAGCCGCTTAGTGCCATGGTGGAAAACGGCTATCAGGTCGTGGGCGTCGTGACCCAGCCGGACAGACCCGTCGGGCGCAGTAAAAAGCTCACCCCGCCGCCTGTCAAGGTATATGCGGAAGCACACGGCATTCCGGTTTTGCAGTTTGAGAAAATCAGAAGGCCCGAAGGCAGAGCCGCGTTGGAGGCCTTGCAGCCGGATTTGTTCGTGACCGCCGCTTTCGGGCAGATTCTGTCTCAAAAGGTGCTGGACATCCCGCGCCTTGGCACCGTCAACGTTCATGCCTCCCTGCTGTCGAAATACAGGGGTTCTGCGCCAATCAACTGGGTGCTGATAAAAGGCGAAACAAAGACCGGCGTGACCACGATGTTCACCGATGCGGGCATCGACACCGGCGATATGCTGCTGCAGGATGAAATCCCCATTGACGAAAACGAAAATGCCGAGGAACTGACGGAAAAACTATCCGAATTGGGCGCGAAAACGCTGCTGAAAACCCTGAAAGCACTGGAAGAAGGCACTTTGCAGCGCATCAAACAGAACGAGAATGAGGCGACTTATCTGCCGATGCTGGATAAGGAGCTGGGAAGCATTGACTGGAACAACTCCGCCAAGGAGATTCACAACCTCGTTCGCGGCGTGTATCCCTGGCCGGGTGCATACACAACAATGGACACTGGCGTGCTGAAAATCTGGAAGACGAAGGTTTCCGATAAAGAATATGCCGGAAAGCCCGGGGAGATCGTGAAATCCAACCCCAAGGAAGGGCTGTTTGTGGCCTGTGGGGAAGGGATTTTGGAAATCGTGGAGATGCAGGCACCGTCCTCCAAGCGGATGAACGCCAAGGATTATCTGCGTGGCAAACCGATTGCCGAAAACAGTATTTTAGGAGAAATCCATGACACAGAAAAAGCCTGATTCCGGCAAAAGACAGCCGGATTTCCATAAAAACCCCGGGGAGCATCAACAGAAGGGCGCGTCTCCGGCGCGACTGGCCGCACTGGAAGCCCTGATGGATGTGCAGATTTCCGATGCGTATTCCGGGCTGGCACTGACCCGGCGCATCAATGAGTCCGCGCTCACGGCAAAGGACAGACGGCTGATGACCGAGCTGTTCTACGGCGTGCTGGAAAATGAAATCTGCTTGGACTACATTTTATCCAAATACATGGATCGCCCCTGCGAGGACGATGTGACCAAGATGATTCTGCGCATGGGCGTGTATCAGATGGTGTTCATGGACAAGATTCCCGACAATGCCATCGTCAATGAGGCGGTGGAGCTGACCCGCCGTTTCAAGCGCGGCACATTGTCCGGGCTCACAAACGCCGTGCTGCGCTCCATCATCCGGGACAGAAGCAGAATCGTTTATCCCGAGGACAAAGTGGAAAACCTCTCCGTGCGCTATTCCTTCCCGGAAGCACTGGTGAAGCGGCTGATGCGCGATTTCGGCGAGGATTTCACCGAAAAAATGCTTGCGTATCGCTCCAAGACCCATACCGTGACCATTCGCCCGAATCTGACAAGGTTTTCTGCGGAGCAGTTCGAGAAATACATGACCGAGCAGGGCTTTGCGTGGGAGAAGGGAAAGATTCCCGAAAGCTACTACATTTCCGGCGGCTTTGTGGCGCGGCACGAGGGCTTCCGTCTGGGCAATTACTCCATCATGGGCGAAGGCTCCATGCTGGCGGTACAGGCCTTGGGCGTGAAGCGCGGGCAACAGGTGCTGGATTGCTGCGCGGCACCCGGCGGGAAAAGCTGCTATATTGCCGAAAAGATGCTGGGCACCGGGCGCGTGTATGCGTGGGATTTGCACGAACACCGCGTAAAGCTCATTTCCGGCGCGGCACAGAGATTGGGGCTGGACAACATCCGTCTGCGGGTGCAGGACGCCACACAGATAGTGGATTCCAACGTGGAAACGATGGACGCGGTGCTGGTTGACGCGCCCTGCTCCGGCTTGGGCGACTATCTGAGCAAGCCCGACATCAAGTACAACATTACGGAGGAACAGATTTCCTCCCTGCACGCGGTTCAGCTGGAAATCCTCAACACCTGCTGCAAGTACGTCAAGCCAGGCGGAACGCTGGTCTATTCCACCTGCACGCTCTTTGAAGAAGAGAATGGACAGACCGTGGCGGAGTTTTTAGCCAAGCACAAGGACTTTGAGCTTTCCGGGCTGGATGAAATGCTGCCCGAAGCATATAAAGAGGAAGCAAAGGGCGGAACCTTGACGCTCTATCCGCATATTCACGGCATGGACGGTTTCTTTATCGCCCGCATGGTTCGCAAAAAACGCATTTAGGAGAAACGCATGGAAGATTGTCTGCTGGGATATAGTCTGCCTGAGTTGGAAGTCTGGCTGAAAGAGCAGGGCGAAAAGGCTTTTCGCGCAAAACAGCTCTACGGCTGGCTGCAAAAGGGTGCGGATTTTGACGAAATGCGCAATCTCCCTGCGACTTTTCGGGATAAGCTGAAAGAAACCGAGCGGGCGCAAGGCGTTTCCATCATCAAGACCCTGCGCTCCGAGAAGGACGGCACGGAAAAGTATCTCTTTTCGCTCCACGACGGCAACGTGGTGGAGGGCGTGCTGATGCGCTACCACTACGGAAATACGCTGTGCATTTCCTCGCAGGTGGGCTGCCGGATGGGATGCGCCTTCTGCGCCTCCACGTTGGAAGGCCGTGTGCGCGACCTGACCCCCGGCGAAATGCTGGGCGAGGTGGTGACGGTCAATGCGCTGCATTCCGAGGGCGACAAGCGCGGCGTGACCAACATCGTGATGATGGGCAGCGGCGAACCGTTGGACAATTATGATAACGTAATCAAATTTTTGAAGCTGGTGTCCGCGCCGGAGGGGCTGAACATATCGCTGCGCAACATTTCGGTCTCCACCTGCGGGCTGTGCGACAGGATGGACGAGCTGGCGCAGCTCAAACTGCCCATCACCTTGTCCATTTCGCTCCACGCCACAACGGATGAGGCGCGGCAGAAGATCATGCCCGTGGCAAAGAAATATTCCGTATCAAGGCTGCTCAAAGCCTGTCGGGATTATGTGGACATCGTTGGCAGAAGAATCGTGTTTGAATATGCGCTCATCGAAGGGGTCAACACCTCCCTTGAGGATGCGGACAGGCTTGCCGACCTGCTGCGCGGGCTGCTGTGCCATGTGAATCTGATTCCCTTAAATGACGTGAAGGAGCGCAATCTTTCCGCGCCGTCGCAGAAGGGCATTGAGGCCTTTCAGAAGCGGTTGGAGGAGCGCGGGATTTCGGTGACGCGCCGCCGCGAAATGGGCGCGGACATTGAGGGCGCCTGCGGGCAATTAAGAAGAAAACACTTAGAAACGGAGGGACAGAAGCCGTGAAGGTCGTATCACGAACCCATGTCGGCAAGGTCAGACCGCTCAACGAGGACAGTCTGCTTGTGACGGACAATCTTGTGCTGGTCGCCGACGGCATGGGCGGACATCAGGCCGGCGAAGTGGCCTCTGCGCTCGCCGTTGAGACCATGAAAAACCTGGCAGAAAAGGCCAAGGGCAAGGAAATTTCCGTGAAAACGGCGGTCTCCTGGGTGCGTCAGGCGAACAATGCCATCTATATGAAGTCCATGGAAAACCCGGAGTGCAAGGGCATGGGCACTACGCTGACCGCCCTTTATTTTATGAAGAAGCACGCGCTGCTCTCCCATGTGGGGGATTCCCGCTGCTACCGTCTCCGCGACCATGAGATTGAGCAGTTAAGTCAGGATCATTCGCTTGTGGCGGAGCTCATCCGCAAGGGGGAAATCACCAAGGAACAGGCAAAGATTCACCCGTATCGTAACGTGATCACAAGAGCCTTGGGCACGGACGCCACGGTTGCCGTGGATGTGCAGGATGTGGATGCGCTGCCCGGTGATCTGTTCATTCTCTGCACGGACGGGCTTTCCAACTATATTTCCGATGAAGAATTTATTGAAATCTGCGACGGTAAAGACATGGAGGAGGCCGCCGACACACTGCTGAATTTCGCCTTAGAAGGCGGCGGGCGGGACAACATCACTCTGCTGCTCATCTTCGTTGAGGAGGTGGGTAAGTGAAGGGAATCTGCCTGAAAGGACGCTATTTATTGGGCGAAGTGATCGGCAAGGGCGGCATGGCCGTGGTCTACAAGGCCTACGACTTCCGTACCGGCAAGACATTAGCCGTCAAGGTGCTGCGCGAACAGTTCAATACCGACCAGGAGTTCGTGCGCCGCTTCCAGCAGGAGGCCGAGGCTGCCGCAACCGTGAGCCACGAAAACCTGATTGACATTTACGATGTGGGCGAGCAGGACGGGATGCGCTTCATCGTCATGGAATATGTGGACGGCATGACGCTGAAATCCCTCATTCAGGAGCATGGCGCGCTGGACAACTATTCCGCCGTGACCATTACCCGGCAGATCTGCATGGCGCTGCAGATGGCACATGACGCACACATCATTCACAGAGACATTAAGCCCCAGAACATTCTGCTGGACAGAAAGGGTATTGCAAAGCTGGCGGACTTCGGCATCGCCAAGACTTCCGATTCCCAGACCATGACCGCGGAGCAGGATTCCTCGGTCTTGGGTTCTGTGCACTACTTTTCGCCTGAACAGGCGCGGGGCGAGACCGCCAACGCCCAGAGCGACCTGTATTCCCTGGGAGTGGTGCTCTATGAGATGGTAACGGCGCAGCTTCCCTTCTCCGGCGAAACCCCCGTGGCCATCGCCATGCAACACCTAAATGTCACGCCAAAAGAACCGATGGAGATCAATCCGAAGGTTACAAAGGCCATTTCGGACATCATCATGAAGGCCATTCGCAAGGATCCCGCCCAGCGCTACCAGAGCGCCCGGGAGTTCTACGATGATCTCTCACTGGCACTGGTCTATCCCGAAGGCGGCTTTGTGGTAGGGGAAGTCAAGAAGGAAGAACCACTCGAAGAATCTCCCCGGAAAAAGGCCGTTAAGGAAAAAGCCAGCGAAACCAAACACACCAAGCGCCTGAAATCCATCATCATCGTTCTGTGCTTCGTGATTATCCTGATGTCCGCCACCGTGACGCTCTCCTTCTTCACAAAGCGTTGGAGCATGGCCGGGCGCGTGCGCGTGCCTGTTGTGGAGGGCTTCCAGATGGAGGAGGCGGCGGCGCTGACCGACTCCATGGGCTTGATTCTGGACGTTAACGAGACTGTCTATTCCGACACCGAGCCCCGTGGCCGCATTGTGAGCCAGTCGCCCGCAGGCGGCACCAAGGCTTTTGCAGGTTCCACCGTGAGCGTTGTGGTTTCCGCCGGTGCGGAAAATGTGGAAATGCCGGATCTATCCGAAAAAACGCTGGAAGAAGCACAGGTGCTGCTAGAACAGGTCGGCCTCAAGGCCGGAACGGTCACGGAGGATGAGACCTCCACGGAACCCCGGGGCACCGTCATTGGTCAGAACCCCGCCCCCGGAACCCTCCTTTCCAACGGCTATAACGTGGAGCTGGTCATCAGCGGCTCCGCGACCGTCACCCGCGTGCCCGACCTGTCCGGGAAAACGCTGGCGGAAGCCAAGGCGCTGCTTGCCGAGAGCGGCATGAGCGTAGGCGAAGTCACCGGGGAATATGCCACGGGCTTGCAGAGCGGACAGATCTTCCGCCAGCTGCCCGAAGCCGGAACCGAATCGCCCAAGGATTCCACGGTGGACATCTGGGTGGCGTTGGAAGCGAAGATGGCAACCTGCTCGTATGAGCTGTCCTTGGACATCAAGGACGAGGGAAGCAGCGTTGTGGTCTACATTGAGGATGAATCCATCTATAAGGAAGTCTACACAAACGAAACCTGCCCCAAGGGAAAACTTGAGGTGGAGCTGAATCTGGAAGCGGAAACCGCAGGCGAAAAGAAGCTGATCGCCTTTGTGAACGATGAAGAAGTGCTGCGCGAGATCGTAACCTTCATAGGAGGGGAATAAATGATCGGACGCATACTGCAGGGTATCGGTTCCTTTTACACCGTGGAGAGCGAAGGCGTCTCTTACGTCTGCAAGGCGCGGGGACGCTTCCGCAAGGAGCGCATCACACCGCTGATTGGGGACATGGTGGAGTTCACTCCCGCCGACAAGGACGACAACGAAGGCTCCATTGACGTGATTCTGCCGCGCAAAAACGAGCTGCTGCGCCCGCCGCTGGCCAATATCGACCTGCTGTTTGTAGCGTGTGCATCCGCTTCCCCCGAGCCCGATCTGCTGCTCATCGACCGGCTTTTGGTACGCGCAAGGAAAGCGGGCATCGAGGCAGCGGTGGTCATCAACAAGACCGACCTTGACCCGGAAACAGCTGAGAGCATAGCGCAGCAGTACCGCCTGTCGGGCTATGCCGTGTACCTTGTCTGCGCTTCTTCCGGGCAAGGCATAGAGCAACTGGAAGCGGCGGCAAAGGGGAAAATCATCGCCTTTGCGGGGCAGTCTGCCGTGGGAAAGTCCTCCATGATGAACGCGCTGTGCCCCGGGCTGAATCTGGAAACGGGCGATTTAAGCCGCATCGAGCGCGGACGGCACACCACGCGCAAGGCCAGCCTCATCCGTCGGGAGGATGGTTATCTTGCCGACACGCCTGGATTTTCTCTGCTGGAACTGGACACCTTTGACCCGGAAACGCTCAAGGATTGCTATCCCGAGTTCCTGCCCTATGAGGACGGCTGCCGGTTCTTGGGCTGCCAGCACTTGGGCGAACCCATCTGTGGGGTCAAGGAGGCAGCCAAAGAGGGAAAGATTTCGCCGGAGCGGCTGGAACGCTACGGCATACTGCACGAAGAACTGAAAGAAAAGTGGGGAAAACGATATGACTAAGATTTCCGCATCCATGCTGGCTTCGGATTACTGCCGCTTCGGCGAGGAAGCCGTCAAAATGGAGCAGGCAGGCGTGGATTACCTGCACATGGACGTGATGGACGGCACCTTTGTGCCCAACATTTCCTTCGGCGCGGGGGTCATTTCCGCCGTACACAAGGCATCCTCTGCAAAATTGGATGTGCACCTGATGGTCAATGACCCGGTGCGCTATCTGGAGGATTTCAAGGCCGCCGGTGCGGACATTCTCACCGTCCACGCCGAATGCACCCCGCATTTGCAGCGCGTGGTCAAGGCCATCAAAGACGCAGGGATGAAGGCCGGTGTGGCGCTGAACCCCGCGACCCCGCTGGAAACTGTCAAGTGGGTGATGGACGATGTTGACCTCATCCTGATTATGACCGTCAACCCCGGCTTCGGCGGGCAGAAGCTCATTCCCGCCACCATCGAAAAGACGAGGGAAGCGGCGGAAATGATTAAAGCATCCGGCAGAGACATACTGCTGGAGGTAGACGGCGGTGTTTCGCCTTCGACCTGCGCCGCTCTGCGGGAAGCGGGAGCGAATCTGCTGGTCGCGGGTTCCGCACTTTACGGTGCGAAGGACATTCCCGCCATGATCGTAACCCTGAAGGGTGAGTAAGATATGAAGCGTTTTCTCATCGTGCTGGGCGGGGACGCGCCGCCGCCGGATTTCCTGCGGGAAACGGCTGCTCATTGCGATTATGTCTTATGCGCGGATAAGGGGCTGGAAGCGGCCTTTGCCGCCGGAATCCCTGTGGACGAAGCATTGGGCGACTTTGACTCCGCATCGAAAGAGACCGTTGCGGAAATGCGGAGGAGAGGCATCCCGAACACGGTTTACCCTTCCGTCAAGGACGACACCGACGGCATGGCCTGCACCCGCATTGCGATTCAGAAGGGCGCGGAGGAGGTCTGGTTCGTCGGCGCGTGCGGCGGGCGCATCGACCACTATGTCGCCGGGTTCCAGTTGCTTGTTTTTTGCGAAAAGCATGGTGCGCGGGCGCGGATCGCGGAGCCGGACATGGAAATCTTCGCCGTGCAGGGTGAACAAGTAATCTGTGGCAAAAAAGGCGAGCTGCTGTCCGTGATTCAGATGACGGAGGATTGCGTAATCTCCGAGCGCGGTGTGTTTTATCCCCTTGACCGTCATGCGATGGAGTGGGGCGTGCCGCTGGGGGTCAGCAATGTGCTGACGGAGGACACCGCCCGAATCACCGTCCATTCCGGCTGGGCACTCATCGTACATTATTTTCATTCCTAAACGGAACCTCCCAAACCTTTTGCGCATACTGTGATAGCAGAAAGGCTTGGGAGGTTGTTGTTTATGAGGCGTGACCATTACGCGCTGTCGATTACTTTGATGGCACTGGGATTTTTACTGATTCTACTGTGCTTTGTGCCGGGGTGGGTGTGTCTGATCTTGGGGCTTGTGTCGGTCAGTGTCGGCGCAGTGCTGTTCTTCATGCGGTGCAGGTGACAAAAATGGACGAAATAAAGCAATAAGCGCAAAGGCAATGCCTCTACGCTTATTTTATCATGCTTTTTGTTGTCCTTACACGCTGCGCTGAACCTTACCGGAACGCAAGCAACGAGTGCAAACGAACATGGACTTGGGAGCACCGTCAACGATCACGCGAACCTTCTGCGTGTTGGGAGCCCAGAAAGTCTTGGTGGCCTTCTTGGAGTGCGCAACGTTGTTACCGACCATTGTGCCCTTGCCGCAAACTTCACAAATCTTACCCATCTTGAGAACACCTCCTTCAGGTGGAAAATTCACTCAAACATTGACATTCTATCACGAATGGCTTCCCAATGCAAGTGGTATTTACGAAAAATGAACATACTTCCTGTGGGAAAATCGTGAGAATCGGAATTTTATGCTTTGCCGACGGAACCGAACAGCTCCATCTTTTCCTTAACGGTCGCTTTGATGGCTTCCACGCCGGGAGCCAGCAGCTTGCGGGGGTCAAAGCCCTTGCCGGATAAATCCTTGCCATCTTCCACATACTTTCTGGTGGCGGCGGCGAAGGCGAGCTGGCATTCGGTGTTCACGTTGACCTTGGCAACTCCCAGGGAAATGGCCTTCTTGACCATCTCGGCGGGGATGCCGGTGCCGCCGTGGAGCACAAGGGGCTTGCCGGAGCAGGCCTTGTGGATCTCGGAGAGCACGTCGAAATTGAGTCCCTGCCAGTTGGCGGGATACTTGCCGTGGATGTTGCCGATGCCGGCAGCCAGCATGGTGATGCCGAGGTCTGCAATGGTCTTGCACTGGGCAGGATCAGCCAGCTCGCCCATGCCGATCACGCCGTCTTCCTCGCCGCCGATGGAGCCGACTTCGGCTTCCAGGGACAGACCCTTTTCGTTGCAGATGGCGACGAATTCAGCGGTCTTGGCCAGGTTGTCTTCGATGGGGGCGTGGCCGCCGTCGAACTGGATGGAGGAGAAGCCGGCCGCGATGGCCTTCTTGGCGCCCTCGTAGGTACCGTGGTCGAGATGCAGGGCGACGGGAACGGTGATGTTCAGTTCCTCAATCATGGCCTTGACCATGTTGGAAACGACGGTGTAGCCGCACATATACTTGGCAGCGCCCTCAGACACGCCTAAGATCACGGGAGACTGGAGCTCCTGCGCGGTCTGCAGAATGGCCTTTGTCCATTCCAGATTGTTGATGTTGAAGTGACCGACGGCATAGCCGCCTTCCACAGCCTTGGTGAGCATTTCCTTAGCAGAAACCAGAGCCATTGTAGTGTCCTCCTGATGTTGTATAGTAATGATTTTTAGAAAACGTATTTATCGTCGGGCTTGGGACGGGCGTTGAGCTCCACAGCCTTGATCTCATAACCGTTGCGGCCAAGCAGCGCGTAGGCGGCATTCTTGCCTTCCTCAACGCCGGGCTGGTTGTAGGCATCCACATCGAACAGCTCGCCGGCGTAGGCGGTCTGCAGCTCGAAGAAGTACATGAGCTGTCCTAAGGTGTAGGCGTTGACCTCGGGGAGGGTGATCATCCAGGAGGGCTTGGCGGCTTTGAGCAGCGCATATTCGGTAGCAAAGAGCTCGGTGTCGATGAGCTTGTTTAAGGTCGTGCCGCAGAGGAAGGAAACATCGGGGAATTCCTCGCAGCCCACGGGGATGGTGATGGTGGAGCGGAACTGCCCCACGCGCAGGAAGGTGATGACCTTATCGTCGGGGCCTTCGGTGTAGAGCTGCACCTGAGAGTGCTGGTCGGTCACGCCAAGAGCCTTCACGGGTGTCTGTCCGCAGGCACAGGGGGTTCCGTCACGGTGCTCGTTCTTGCCTAAGGATTCCGCCCAGAGCTGGGCATACCAGTCGGCCATATACTTTAAGGAGTCGGCATAGGGCATCATCACATGGATGTTCTGTCCCTTTTCCACGGCGGTGTACATGAGTCCCGCGGCAAACAGGGCGGGGTTCTCGGCGTAATTGCCGGAGCAGCATCTTTCGTCCATGGCGGCGGCGCCTTCCAGCATTTCCTCAATGTCCACGCCGGTGACGGCTGCGGCCAGCAGACCGACGGGGCACATTTCGGAGAATCTACCGCCCACGCCATCGGGCACCACGAACATTTTCAAGCCATCGGACACGCCGATCTTGTGCAGGTTGCCCTTTTTCGCGTCGGTGGTCAGAATCATGTGCTCGCCGTATTCCTTACCGTACTTCTGTTTGAGCAGGTCGGAGACGATCAGGTACTGGGACATGGTTTCGGAGGTGTTGCCGGACTTGGAAATGACGTTAAAGCAGGTCTTGTCCAGATCGAGCAGGTTGAGCAGGGAAACCATTCTCTCAGGGTCAACGTTGTCCTCCACATAGAGGCGGGGAGCCTTGCGCTTTTCGTTGGAAAGCTCGTTGTGGCGCAGGTTGGAAAGTGCCTGCTGCACCATGGCGGGACCCAATGCGCTGCCGCCGATGCCGAGCACCACGAAGTTCTCAAAACGATCGCGGATCTTTTCGGCAGTGGCCTTGATGTCGGCGACGACTTCGGCCTGATTGTAGGGAAGCTCCGTCCACATCATCATCTTGGAGATGTCACCGCGTCCGGCTTTCACGGCTTCATAAGCCTTGGAAAGGCGGGAAGAGAGCGCCTTCATTTCCTTGGGCTCCACGAAGTTCTTTTTGAGCAGACGTCCCGGAGGATCGGAGAGCTTGGCGATGGAGGAATTAACCTTATCGAGCTCCTTGTCCTTGAGGTTGTGGGCGATTTTACGCAGATCGCTGCGCACAGCGGCTCTTGCGTCAGCGGCAAAATCGGCCATCATGTGATTGAAGTCAAAGGAAAGCTGCATCTTTGCCTTCCATTCATTGGATAAAGTCTGTTGATTCATGGAAATCTACCTCACAAATCAAATTTGCGTACATTATTATAGCCTTTCTCCTATCGAAATTCCATCTTTTTTTGGAAAACTTGAAGAAAAACGTCAAAGTTCACTAAATATTTACGAAACAGTGGTAAACTATAAACACGAAGAGGAGAGAAAGGGGAGAGCGGAATGCGCAGGAAAAATACGTTGCAAAAAGAGACGGTGTTTCTGTTTGTGTGTCTGGGACTGTGCGTGCTGCTTACCTTCATTGACATTCTGGCGCGGAAAAACGCTTATTTTACGGAAATACTCTGGTCGAGAAGCGTTTATCACTTCTTCTCGCAGATCTTTTCTTTCGTGTCCGGTCTGCTGCCCGTTTCCCTGTCGGAGATCATTCTGTTCCTGCTCCCGGTGCTGCTGGGGCTTTCCGTCTGTCTGGTTCTATCCCGCAGAAAAAAACTTAAACAGATCATAAGCCTTTGGCTGGCCTTTGTCTTCCTGGGCTTTTCCATGTATCAGGCCTGGGCGGTCAATTATTCCCGGCAAACCTATGGCGAAATAGCAGGACTTAACGTAAAAGCCGTCGAAATAGATAAATTGGTTAAGCTCAACGAGAAGCTGGCGCAGCAGGCAAACGATCTGAAGGAAAGAATGGGACAGACAGATTCCGCTTATGCGCTGGATGTTCCGCGGGAAAACGTGATGCAAAAGGTATGTGACGCCTACAAAGCGGCGGGGGACAAGTATCCGTGGCTAAAAGGCTTCTACGGTCGCCCCAAGCTGGCCATGACCTCCGTGCCGCTGGCGTACTTGGGCATCGCGGGCATCTTTTCTCCGGTCACGGTGGAGGCTCATGTGAACAACTGCGAAAGCGATGTGCTCCTTGCCGCCACCGCCACCCATGAAGCGGCGCACCTGCGGGGCTTTGCCCGGGAGGATGAGGCGAACTACATCGCCTACGCCGTGTGCATGGAGAGCGAGGACGATTACTTCCGCTATTCCGGCACGGTGCTGGGCATCCTCTATGCGGGAAACGCGCTGTACGCTGCAGACAGGGACGCCTACTTGCGCATATACGAAACCTATTGTGACGGACTGATTGAAGACCTCCGCGCCTACAACGCCGCGTGGAAGCCCTACGAGGGCAAGGCGCAGGAGGTCAATGACAAGGTCAATGACAAGGTTCTGAAAGCAAACGGGCAGACAGACGGCGTGCGCTCCTACGGGCGCATGATTGATCTGATGATTGCCGAAATGGAGAAAGAGGAATGAGGAGACGGAAATGGATACGGAAGAAAAGAGAGAGATCATTGACGGAATCGAAATAGAGGAGGAAAAGGACACATCCGACAAGCTGCTGGAAAGTATGCTGAAACAGGAAAAATATGCCAAGCGCGGGTTGTGGCACAACCGTATTCGCACGATTCTTGTGCTGATTTTGGTTGTCGCCCTGCTCGGCACCGCGTCCACCATCAACGCAACGCTCCATGATGTGCAGAACTTGACCGGCACCGCTTCCTACGCCGTGACCGACCTGCTGAACACCGTGGAGGAGCTCAAGCTCAAAGATACCATTGACGGCATTGACACAATGGTGAAGGACGGCACAACGCTGATCTCCGAGGGACAGACCATGATCGAAAATTCCTCCGAGAACATCGAGCAGTCGCTAAAATCCATTTCGGAAATCGACTTTGAAGGGCTCAACGAGAGCATCGAGGCACTGAATGCCGTCTCTACCGCCATAGGCCGCCTCTTTGGCTATAAAGGATAATCAGGCATACACAGAACATAAGACAACACCGCCCAACTCGGAGGCGGCATTGACGATGCCTTTTCCGCCAT
>DCHO01000048.1:0-5706 GCA_002315655.1 Christensenella sp. UBA1750 | reverse complement strand
TTGCAGAAATCTCGATTTACCTCCAGTAAACCTTCGCTTTCTGCAATCGCATCTGACGAAAAATTCATTCGTCACTGCACCACCTCATTTGTGCGGAGTTGCCATAAATCTGGAGGACAAACAAAATGGTAAACGAGGAAAAAAAGATCTTTGCAGGGGAGCTGTTCTGCCCCGGCGACCCGGAGCTCAAAGCCATCAAGCTGCGCTCCCACAAGCTCTCCCAGCAGTATTCCGCGCTGGCAGAGGATCAGACCGAGGAACGCAATAAGCTTATCCATGAGATTGTGGGGAAGCTGGGCGAGGGCTGCTTCTTTCAGGGCCCTGTCTTCTTCCACTACGGAACCCATGTGGAGATCGGCGACAAATTGTTCTGCAACTATAACTTTACCGTGCAGGACGACGCGAAAGTGACCATCGGGAACGACTGCAATTTCGGCCCCAACGTCACCATCGTGACCCCCATCCATCCCATGCTGCCCTCCGAGCGCCGCATGATGCGCAACGAGGAAGGCAAGCCCACCCGTTTCTGCTACGCAAAGCCCGTGCACATCGGAAACGATGTGTGGCTGGGCGCCAACGTCACGATCTGCGGCGGCGTCACCATCGGGGACGGCTGCGTGATCGGCGCGGGCGCGGTGGTCACAAAGGACATTCCCCCCATGACCTTTGCCGCGGGAAATCCCTGCCGGGTCATAAGAGAGATCACCGAGGAAGATTCCATGGTCAACAAGCCCGAAATCATGGGTAAAAATCAGTTGTATTAACATACAGGAGGAGCAAAGTATATGCCTATCAAAGTCGCTGTCATCGGCTGCGGCAACATCGCCAACGCCTCGCATGGCCCGTCCTACAAGAAGATTCCCGATGTGAAGCTCGCCTACGCCGTGGACATCATTCCCGAGCGCGCCCAGGCCTTCAAGGAGAAGTTCGGGGACGAGGACACCGTATGCCTGACCGATTATCACGACCTGCTTTCCGATGAATCCGTGGAAGCGGTCTCCGTCTGCGTCCACAACGACCTGCACAACCCCATTGCCATCGACTGCCTGAAGGCCGGCAAGAACGTGCTTTCCGAAAAGCCCGCCGCCATCACCTACGAAAAGGCACTGGAAATGCAGAAGGTCGCCCATGAAACGGGCAAAATCCTCAACATCGGTGTGTGCTGCCGCTTCAATCATGCCGTCAACATGATTAAGGAGTATGTGGATTCCGGCAAATTGGGAAATGTCTATCACATCTACGCTTCCTTCCGCGCCCGTCGTTCCATCCCCGGCTTGGGCGGTGCGTTCACCACCAAGGCCGAATCCGGCGGCGGCGTGCTCATCGACTGGGGCGTGCACTATCTCGACCTCATCAACTTCATCATGGGCATCAAGGAGATCAAAACGGTTTCCGGCGCGTGCTATTCCAAGCTTGCCAAGACCGGCTCTTTGCAGGACTACGTTTACGAATCCATGTGGACGGAGCCCAAGCTGGACGGCGTGTATGACGTGGAAGAGTGCGTCACCGGCCTCATCCGCACCGACAAGTGCACCATTGACCTAAACGGCTCCTGGGCGGAGAACACCGGCTGCGAGGACACCCGCTTCATCGACTTCTTAGGCGACAAGGGCGGCATCCACTACACCTACTGCGGCGATTTCACCTATTATTCCACCAAGGACGGAAAGCTTGTTCAGGAATCCCCCGAGGTTAAGACCGGCACAGACTTGGACGATATGTATTTAGAGGAAATCAAGGCGTTCTTAGCCTGCATCAAGACCGGCGAGTGCATCAAGTCCAACATCGACAACAACATCATCACCTCCCAGATCATGCAGGCTCTGTATGATTCCTCCGAGCTCGGAAAGGAGATTCAGTTCTAATGAAGATCGGTATTATGAGCGACAGCCTCCTGCTGCCCTTGCACGAATCCCTCAAAAAAGCCGCTAACCTGGGCGCAAACGGTGTGCAGATTTACGCCGTTCGCGGCGAAATGGCTCCCGAAAATTTGGATAAGTGGCAGAGAAAAGAACTGCGCCAGTACATCCGCGATTTAGGCATTGAAGTTTCCGCGCTCTGCGGCGACATGGGCGGTCACGCCTTCCAGGATGAAAAGGAGAACCCCTACAAGGTGGAACGCTCCTGCCGCATCATGGATTTGGCACTGGATTTGGACTGCCATGTTGTCACCACCCACATCGGCGTGGTGCCCTCCGACCCCAACCATCCCCGCTACGCCATCATGCAGAAGGCCTGCCGGGAAATGGGCGAGTACGGCGACAAGGTAGGCTGCAAGTTTGCCATCGAGACCGGCCCCGAAATGAGCACGACATTGCGTGCGTTCCTTGATTCTCTCGGCTGCAAGTCCATGTGCGTCAATCTTGACCCTGCGAACCTTACTATGGTCGCGGGCGACGACGCCGCAAAGGCCGTGCACAACCTCGCTCCCTACATCGTGCACACCCACGCCAAGGACGGCAAGATGCTCAAATACTATGACCCCGAGCTGGTCTACGGCGGTCAGGTTCCGGGCGATCAGTGCTATCAGGAAATGCCCTTGGGACAGGGCGCGGTCAACTGGGACGAATACTTACAGGCGCTCCGCGACATCGGCTATGACGGGTATTTGACCATCGAGCGCGAGTGCGGCAAAGACCCCGCCGCAGACATTGCCATGGCGGTGGATTTCTTAAAGCAGCGCATCTGAAACCCATGAATATCACCTCCCGATTTCGGAAACACTATCCGCAATCGGGAGGTGTTTTTTGTGCAGCAAAAAGAGTATGAAAAGCTGGTGAAGGCAAAATCCCCAAAATCGAAGGTCATACTGCCGCTCATCAAGGCGTTTTTTGTCGGCGGGGCAATCTGCACTCTTGGGCAGGGCATCAGGGAAATCGGGGAAAAGTGCTTATCTCTGGACGAACAGGCGGCGGGGTGCTTTACCTCGGTATGCCTGATTTTCCTCTCCGCGCTCTTTACCGGGCTGGGGCTGTATGATGAGCTGGGCAAGTTCGCCGGGGCGGGCTCCATCGTGCCCATCACGGGCTTTGCCAATTCGGTGGTGAGTCCTGCCATGGAGTTCAAGCGCGAGGGCTATGTGATGGGCGTCGGAGCGAAAATGTTCAATGTCGCAGGGCCTGTGCTGGTCTACGGCATTTCCGCCTCGGTGCTCTACGGCGTGATTTACTGGCTGGTTCTTCTGATCGGAGGGAAGCTATGATGCTCAACCACTTAGGAAAACAGACCCTTGTGTTCCCGTCCAGACCCTCCGTTTTGTCCTATGCCTCCGTTGTGGGGCCGAAGGAAGGGGAGGGGCCGCTGGGGAATTTCTTTGACGAAATCGTGCCGGACGACCTCATGGGGCAGGATTCCTTTGAAAAGGCAGAGCTGAAAATGCTGGAGGATGCCTGCGACCGCACCTTGTCCAAAGCGAAAAAGCTGGCCTGTGATGTGGATGTGTATTTGGGCGGCGACCTGCTCAATCAGATCGTTTCCTCCGCTTACGCGGCGCGGGGGCTGGGTATTCCGTATTTGGGCGTGTACGGCGCGTGTTCCTCCATGGCACAGGCGATGCTGCTGGGCGCGGTGCTGGTGGACGGCGGCTATGCCGATACAGCGCTGTGCTCTGCGGTTTCGCACTTCTCCACGGCGGAGCGGCAGTACCGCTTCCCGCTGGAGCTGGGTTCTCAACGTCCGCCTTCCTCTCAATGGACGGTGACCGGCGCGGGAGCCGTGCTGCTGGGCTGCGAAAAAGGGCTGCCTGTCGGCATCACTCATGCGACCATCGGCTCGGTCTGGGACATGGGACAGAAGGACATCAACAACATGGGCGCGGCCATGGCTCCGGCGGCGCATGAAACCCTTAAAGCGCATTTGCTGGACACCGGGCGTGATGTGACCGACTATGACCTTATTGTTTCCGGGGATTTGGGAAAAGTGGGTTCCTCCATCCTGCGGGAGCTCTGCGAACGGGAGGGACTGTATCTGGGTGCGCGGTACATCGACTGCGGCTGCGAAATCTTCGGGGACGATCAGGGTGTCTTTTCCGGCGGCAGCGGCGCGGGCTGCTCGGCTGTGACGCTGTGCGGCTGGCTCTTTTCCCGGCTTCTCTCCGGCGACCTGCGCCGCATTCTGTTCATGCCCACCGGCGCGCTCATGTCGGTGACGACCTCCCAGCAGGGGGAGAGCATTCCCGGCATCGCCCATGCCGTGACCTTGGAGGTGATTCCGTGATTTACTTTCGTGCATTCTTAGTCGGCGGCCTCATCTGCGTGACTGGTCAGCTTCTGCTGCTCTTTACCGACATGACCTCCGCCCGCATCCTTGTGCTGTTCGTGACCTTGGGTGTGCTTCTGACCGTGGTTGGACTTTATCAGCCCCTTGTGGATTTCGGCGGTGCGGGGGCGACGGTGCCGCTCACCGGCTTTGGCTATCTGCTGGCGGAGGGCGCGAAAAAAGCGGTGGAGGAGGAAGGTGTCCTCGGTGCGCTGACGGGCGGCGCGGCGGCAGCCTCGGGCGGCATCTCTGCGGCCATCGTTTTCGGTTATCTCGCGTCGCTTCTGTTTTCTTCCAAAACGAAGCAATAACAGGAAATTCAGTTTTAACGAAAATATGCACTTTTCTTCATCCTTTTTGGCGAAATGTCCTGTATAATAACTCCATTCAACAGGCAGGATTGATAAAATCCTGTCAGAGTTTTAGTTTTACAGGAGGTTTTCAATATGAACGAGAACGTGCGTCCTGAATCCATGAAGAGAATCAATACCCCCGAGTTGGCCAACGCCTTTATCGAGGAACAGATCGCGGCCATCCGTGCCCAGGTCGGTTCCAAGAAGGTGCTGCTTGCCCTCTCCGGCGGCGTGGATTCCTCCGTTGTTGCGGCTCTGCTCATCAAGGCCATCGGCTCTCAGCTGATTTCCGTACACGTCAACCACGGTCTGCTCCGCAAGGGCGAGCCCGAACAGGTCATCGAAGTGTTCCGCAACCAGATGGGCGGCAACCTCATCTATGTGGACGCCGTGGATCGTTTCTTGGATAAACTGGCCGGTGTCTCCGACCCCGAGACCAAGCGCAAGATCATCGGCGGCGAGTTCATCAACGTCTTCGCCGAGGAAGCCCGCAAGCTGGACGGAGTGGAGTTCTTGGGTCAGGGCACCATTTACCCCGACATTCTGGAATCCGAAAAAGGCATCAAGGCGCATCACAACGTCGGCGGTCTGCCCGACGACCTGAAGGATCGCTTCGCCTTGGTCGAGCCCGTCAAGCTCCTTTATAAAGATGAAGTCCGTATGGTCGGCCGCCAGTTAGGCCTGCCTGCCAACATGGTCGATCGTCAGCCCTTCCCCGGCCCCGGCCTGGGTGTCCGCTGCGTCGGCGCTATCACCCGCGACCGTCTCACCGCCGTCCGCGAGTCCGACGCCATCGTCCGCGAAGAGTTCGCCGCAGCCGGTCTTGCCGGTAAGGTCTGGCAGTATTTCACCATCGTTCCCGACTTCCGCACCACCGGCATTGACAAGAGCGGCAACCGCTCCTACGATTGGCCCGTCGTCATCCGTGCGGTCAACTCCATCGATGCCACCGCCGCCACCATCGAGGAGATTCCCTACGCGCTCCTTAACAAGATCACCGCCCGCATCACCTCCGAGGTCAAGGGTGTCTCCCGCGTCCTGTACGATCTGACCCCCAAGCCCTCCGGAACCATTGAGTGGGAATAAATCGTGAAGT
>DCHO01000017.1:38074-39023 GCA_002315655.1 Christensenella sp. UBA1750 | reverse complement strand
CATCCGGCGATTATTTCAGCGGATGAATTCGATATGGTTCAAGCGGAGATTGAACGGCGCTCCCAGCAGGGGCGTGGGTACAGCGGCAACAGCATCTTTTCATCGAAACTGTTCTGCGGAGACTGTGGCGGGCTTTACGGCGCGAAGGTCTGGCATTCCAATGATATGTATCGCCGCGTGATCTGGCAGTGCAATCGGAAGTTCAGCAAGACGCAGGAACAATGCAAGACCCCGCACCTGACCGAAGATGCCATCAAGGAAATGTTCCTCAAAGCCTATAACCGGCTGATGAGACAGCGCAAGCAGCTGATCGAGGACTGCGAACTGATGAAATCGCTCCTCACGGACTGTGCCGAGCAGGAAGCCGGTATGGAGCAGCTCCGTCAGGAAATCGAGGAAATCGCGGATATGACCCAGAACCTTGTCCGGCAGAATACACGCCAGACACAGTCGCAGGAAGCATACAACGCCAAGTACAACGCTCTTGCCGAACGCTACGAAAAGGCGTCAGCCAAGCATGACAAGCTGGAAGCGGAGGTCGCAAGGCGCAAAAACAAGGCGCGGCAGATTGCCGCATTCATCGACCAGCTGGAAAAAGCCCCGGCTTCCTTGGAGGAATGGGACAGTCAGGTATGGTCACTGCTGCTGGAAAAGGGCACGGTGAACCGGGACGGCAGCATCACATTCGAGTTCAGGAACGGGAAGGAAATCAAGGTCGAGGCCAAATGAGCCTCGGCTTTTTTCATGCCACTCCGCACTCTGAAATGCTCCGTTTCAGAGTGCACCCGTTTTTGCACCCCCAGCCGTTTTCGTTTCAGAGTGTAGAAGCAAACGACCATTCTGAAACGAAAATGTACCAAATCAGCCCGCACTTTGAAACGCTCCCAAACATGAAAAAGCCCGAAAAGCCCAGCAAATAAGGACTTTTCAGGCAAAAAAGAGGACGCAG
>DCHO01000017.1:16740-38018 GCA_002315655.1 Christensenella sp. UBA1750 | reverse complement strand
AGGGGAGTCGAACCCCTGTCCGGAAATAAATCCGACGCGATTTCTCCGAGCGAAGTCGTTCCTTTACATTCCCTCTGCCGGACTACGGACGACAGTATTCCGATTTCAGTAGCTTCATCAAATCCGGCCCGCCGCAAAGCTTTGGCGGGTTCGTTCCTCTCATGTGTTACGCCACCGGCCCTCTATGAGAGCTCAAGGCGGTGACGGGCTGCTTAAGCAGCCAGGGCAACAGTGTTGTTGTCGTTTATTTTTTAAGTTTGCCGATTTTTACGTGGCTCGGCACCACGGCTCGCTTACACGCCCTCACTATCCCCGTCGNNCGTTTTTGCACCCCCAGCCGTTTTCATTTCAGAGTGCAGGCGAAGGCGACCATTCTGAAACGAAAAGAACAAAAATGCGCCCGCACTTTGAAACGCTGCCAGACATGAAAAAGCCCGAAAAGCCCAGTAAATAAGGTTTTTTCAGGCAAAAAAGAGGACGCAGACATTGTATCAATATCTGCGTCCTTTGTTGGTGGAGGCGAGGGGAGTCGAACCCCTGTCCGAAGAAGCGACCGGGCGCCTTTCTCCGAGCGCAGTCTGTGGTTTTACATTCCCTCTGCCAAGCCCCCGACAGACAGGGTCATGGTTTTGGTAGCTTCATAAATACGGTCAGCGGCAAAGCTTAGGCTGATTCGGTCCCTGTATTTCTGACGCCGGGAACTGAGGCTACAGGTGGCCCCAGGCCGACGTTCGCCATTAAGCGGCGAAAGACAGTTCGTTAGAATTGTCAGTTAATGTTTAAGTCCCGCTTGTTGACGCAGCGTGGGTCTGCGGCTCGCTTAGCGCTCTTTCGACAACCCCGTCGAAACCAGTACGCCCCCGTACTGACAGAGACAGTATAGCATATTCTCAACCTCTTTGCAACAGTATGGCTGCTCCCGTAGAGGCTCCCCGCGTGCGTAGGCTCCAGCGCGTGCGGGGGAGCTGGCATTTTGCGTAGCAAAATGACTGAGAGGGGCATTCCCCGACCTTCGCCGCAGATGTCCGAGAGGGTCATTCCGGCAAAGCAAAAAATTTGAAAAAAACTTTCCAAAACCAGTGTCCCTTTTTTCTGACGGTTCGTATAAAGGAGTGTCAAAACCAACGGAACAAAACCCGAAGGAAAGGAGGAGAAAACCGAAAAAAGTTCTTAAAAAGGGGATTGACAAAGGAAGGAGGATACGCTACAATAGAGACAGTAGATAGAATGGGGACAAAAACACACGGCGGCTTACCCCAAAGCAAGGAGCAGGCCGAACACAGACCCCCCGCGCAAGGAGGATAGACCCATGGAGAAAAAGATTTTCTCGGAACCCGAAGTCGAAGCCATCGAATTTGATGCGAATGATATTGTGACCGCCAGTAATCCTTGGTGGTCAACCAATACCAGTTGCTCTAACTACACTCGCGGAAATGACAAAGACGAAGCGGGGACTACTTGTACAATAAAGAACCTTAGTGATAACTCACAGGATTTTGCAGGATAATAATTATATAGGGAGGGTTAATTTATGCCGAATTATATTGAATTATCTGACGAGGATCTGAACAATGTTGTTGGTGGAGTAATTACTCGTTCTTGGGATGGAGACATTCAACTTGGTACGATTACCAGTGATGAATGTCCAGGAGAGGTTTATCATTATGTAAATGAACATTACGATGATGTCAAGAATTATATAAATACAAACAGAAGTCTCGACAGAGTTCGCATAAACTATATGCTAAGTATGAATTGGATATACAAAGCTAATTAATAATTCACATTTGAAGAGGGGTTGAATTTTTTCAACCCCTCTTCTATTAGGAGATATAATGGAAAATTTATTTATTCAGGATTTTCGCAACAAACAAATTAAGAGAAATCTACCCTTTCAAGTTACACTTGAACTAACTCCTCTTTGTAACTTCAAGTGTAAAATGTGCTATATTCGTAATGATAATCTTGAAACACAAAGTAGAATTCTTCCTGTCAGTTATTGGATGAATATCTTAGATGATTGCAAAAAAATTGGTGTTCTATATGTTACATTTACAGGCGGAGAAGTTTTCTTTCACCCTCATTTTAAGGAAATATATGAGTATGCCTACAAATGCGGTTTTATCATCACTATTATAACTAACGGGTATTTGCTATCGGAGATTAATATTTCATGGCTCAAAAAAATGAAACCTTACTATATAAAGCTAACACTTTATGGAGCAAGCGATGAAACATACAAAACAGTATGTAAAATAAGTGATGGTTTCACGAAGGTTTCTAAAAATATCGAATTATTAAAGGAGGCCGGTATCCCTTTTTGGACTTGTATGACAGCAATTCGGGATAACGAAAAAGATATAGCTCTACTTGAGCAATGGTCAAAAGAAAAGAAAATTAGGTTTGAACATTCAAACCTAATACGTATGCCTGTAAGAGGAGCAAAAAGTGATATTTTTCCCGTCCGGATTATTCCAGAATATTCAGATACAAATGATGACACAATCCAACATACATGCAATCTATATGATTTTGTGATAGATAAACCATTTAGTTGCTATAAAGCATATAGAAGTAGTTGCATTATCACTTGGCAAGGTGACATAATTGCATGTAATTTTATCAATAGTATTAGGGAAAGCACGCATAATTCAGCTTTCATTGAAAGTTATCAAAAGTTATGGAAAAGATTAGATAAACTACAATCACCAAAGAAATGTCATGGGTGCAAATATCTTCAATTCTGCAATCCCTGTCCGGGCACTTTAGAAGGGGAATCGGGCGACCCCGAAAAAATCTCACCGTATGTATGTGCCATTGCAAGAGAAAATTACAGAACTGTAAATCTTGTTCGTAAGCCGGGTGAACAACCCGAACAAATCATCAAAAAAGACTGCGATTAGGAGCGAAAAATCATGAAACTCAAAGAAGGTTTTGTTTTACACGACATTGCAGGGGAGTTCGTCGTGGTGCCGCTGTCCGATACGATGGACGACATGAAGTGCATCATCACCCTGAACGACACCGGCGCGTTCCTGTGGCAGCAGTTGGAATCGGAGAAGTCCGAGGCCGAGCTTACACAGGCGTTGCTGGATGAATACGACGTGGAGGCCGCCCGCGCGGAAAACGCCGTGCACAGCTTTATCCAAAAGATCAGCGAAATCGGCTGCCTTGCCGAATGATTCTGCCGATATAAAGCAACTCCCGCTTCTTCCCGATGGGGATGGAGCGGGAGTTTTTTTGCCCTCTCAGTCATTTTACGACAGGGCGGGGAATACCCTTTACAACCCCTTCAGTCTTTTCATGGGGACAAGCCCCATGAAAATCCAGCTCCCCCGCACGCGGGGGAGCCTACGCACGCGGGGGAGCCTCTGCACGCGGGGAGCCTACACGTCTATTCCTCTTCCTCTTTGGGGAGGACGTCGATCTGCACCTGCTCGACGCGCATGGCCTGTGCGTCCAGCACGGTACAATGGAGGTTGTCGAAGGTGAACTCGTCGCCGGGGTCGGGGAATTTGTCCAAAATTTCGGTTGCCCAGCCGCCGACGGTGGTGTACTCCGTCTCAAACTCCGGGGAAGGCTCGTAGCCCACCTCATCGAACATATCGTAGATGTTCATGCTGCCGTCCACCACAAAGGAGGTTTCGGTCTTCTGCTCGATCTCGATCTCGGGCTGATCCATCTCGTCATAGATGTTCCCGACGATTTCCTCCATGATGTCTTCCAGCGTCACCACGCCCATCACCCCGCCGAACTCGTCCACGACCACCGCCATTTGCAGGTGGGAGACCTTAAATTCGTCGATGATGGTGGAAATGGGGCAGGTCATGTGAACAAAGAGCGGTTTTTTCATGAGGTCGCGGATGTTCACGTCCTTCTCCCCTTCCACGATGGCACGCATGAGCTGGCGCGTGGGGAGAATGCCGATCACGTTGTCGATGGTCTCCTGATAAACAGGCACGCGGGAATAGCGCAGCAGCTCTTCATTGAGGTCGTGCTTCGGGTCGAACTCGTCAATGTCGATGGCCACCATGTCGATGCGCGGGGTGAGGATTTCGTGGGCGGTGGTGTCCGCAAACTCGATGGCGGAGCGGATGAGCTCGCTCTCGTCCTCGGTGAAAACGCCCTCGTCTTCAATGTCTTCCACGATCTCCACCAGCTCTTCCGGCGTAACTTGCGGGGCGCTCTCTTTGGGCGTCCACAGCGGGGAGAGGAAATCCACGAGCTTTTCCACCAGCCATATAATGGGGAAAAGGAGAATCATGCAGATGCGCAGCGGCCACGCGAACAGGCGGATGAAGACATCCGGCGCGCCGGCGGCAAGGATTTTGGGGCAGGTTTCGCCGAAAATCAGCAGCAGCACCGTGATGACCACGGAAGCGATGCCTTCGCCCTTCGCCCCGAACCAGCCGATGAACAGCACCGTGGCCACGGTGGAGGCGGCGATGTTGACGAAGTTGTTGCCCGCCAAAATGGTGGATAAGGAACGGACGTAATTTTCGTTGATGGCGCAGACCACCTTCGCGGTTCTGTCGCCCTTTTCCGCGGCGGCCTCGAAGCGCAGCTTGTTGGACTTGGCCGATGCAATTTCGCTGGCGGAGAAAATGGCGGAAAAGAGGATGAAAATAATGATGGCGATGATTTGCAGCGCGTTAGCCATTCTTTCCGCCTCCTTCGCCGGGTTTTGCCGATCTTGCGGGCTTTTTCACGGGAAGCTCCTCGTGAATGTCCTCAATATCGTCCACAAGCTCCTTCAAAATGTCGTCCATGGTGATCACGCCGACGGTTTTCCCGTTGCCGTCCTGCAGCACGGCGAAGTGCATCTTGTGGGTGCGCATTTCCTGGAAGGCGTCCGCCACGGACTTGTCCATGGGAATTTTCACGGGCTTGTCCATCATGGTTTTCACATCGACCTGCTGGCCGTGCGCCAGGGCAAAGAGCACCTTGCGCGCCACAAGAACGCCGACGATGTGGTCGTTGTCGCCGTCCGTGATGGGGTAGCGGGAGAAGGGGCTGGAGAGGATGCAGGCGCGAACCTCGTCCTGCGTGGCGGTGAGCGGAAGGGAAACGATTTTTTCCCGGGGCGTCATCACCTGCTTGGCCAACAGGTCGTAAAAGTTGATGGAGGACTTGATGATGTCGGTCTCGCTTTCTTCCAACAGGCCTTCGCTCTGCACGGAATCCACGATGGTGGCGAACTCGTCGTCCGTCATGGAGGGCTCTTCCTTGACCTTGATCAAGGATTTGCAGAACTCGCCCAAGTGCGTGAGCACAAAGACGGCGGGCTTGAACAGGTAGAAAAACCAGAGGATGAAGGCGGCGGTGCCGAGGATGAAGCCGTCCGCGTTGGCCTTGGCGATGTTTTTCGGGATGGTCTCGCCGAAGATGAAGACCACAAGAGTCATCACAACGGTGGAGATGGTCGCACCCGCGTTCCCCCACACCGAGACAAAGAGCACAGTTGCCGCCGCGGCGGAGACAACGTGCAGAATGTTCACGCCGATGAGCAGCGCGACAACGGTTTCGTCAAAATGATCCAGCAGCCGCACGACCTTTCGGGCGCGCTTGTCGCCGTTGTCCGCCATCAGGCGGATGCGCACATTGTTGCAGTAGGAAAGCGCGGTCTCACCCGCGGAGAAGAATGCGCCAAAGAGGGTGTAGAAAATCAGCAAAATACATTGGGGCAATATGTCGTCCGGCATACGGTTTTCTCGTTTACTCCTTTTTTATAGTCTTAAAAATGCAAAAAGACGGCTTTTCAGACAACAAGAAACACACCTTACAGAAATCCTGTTTTCTGCAAGCTGCGTGCGTGTCCAAGAACGCTGCCTTGGATATTCAGATTGTTCTCGTAGTCGTCGTTACTATCGCCGCTACTGTCGCCTGTGTCCATGTGGGCAGTGGTTCCTCCTATCTCAAGAATACCTATTTATTATAGGAAAGATACGCCCATCTGTCAAGGATTTTTCAGCAATTCAAGCAATTTTACAGGGTCTTCCGGCGTGTCGATGTCGTAAAGTTCTTCTTCCCCCGCAGCCAAATAGCGCACTTTGTCCGCATGGCGGCGCATCACGGTCTTTCCACTCTCGCCGGGAAGCAGATTCGTAAGCTCATAAAAACATTCCTTCGGGAACAGCACCGGCGCACCGGGGGTATTGCCGTGCTTGACACGGCAGATGCAGCCGGGCAGGTTTTTGCCCAACAGCAGCAGGGCAATAAGCGTCTCGCGGGTCAGAAGGGGCTGGTCGGAGGGGCAGAAGGTGAGGGTATCGCAGGAAGGCAGCGCTTCCACGCCCAAGCGGATGGTCGCCACGCGCTCCGGGTCCTCGTGCAGAATGCAGGGAATGTCCTGCTCTTTGCAATGCACGGCAATTTCACTGTGGCGGGTGACACTGACGCGACACAAACCTTTTGTAGCTGCAAGAATCCGGGTGAACAGCGGCTGCCCGGCAAAGTCATGGAGGAGCTTGTTGCTACCGAACCGTTTGCCCGCGCCGGAAGCCATGATCACGCAGCCCGCGCCCGCGAAGGGATCGTCTAAATCCACGCAGAACACATCCTGCCGGGACAGAAGCTCCCGCATCAGGGGCAGATTTTCCTTGCGCAGGGTCATAAGAAGCCGTTTTTCCGACATGGTTTTGCGCAATAACATTTGAAAATCCGGCAATTCCGCTTCCAGATAGCCGATCTCGTCAATGACTGCAAAGAGCTTGTTGTTATTCAACGTTTCTTCCACGCATCTAAAAAACGCCGTTTCGTTCAGGCGCATTTTGTGGTCGCGCCCCGGCAGGGCATCGTCAAAGGCAGCTATTACGGTCTCTTTTTCGGTCAAAGTATCCCGGAAAACCACATGGGAGCGGGGAACGGCACAGGTGGAATAGCCGCAGAAATCCCATTGCAGGGCGTTTTTAAGCAGGGAATACATAGATGTTTTTCCGCTGCCCCGGCTGCCGGTGAGAATCAGATGCCGCTTGCCGCTATTTTCAAACGCCCGCAGAACAGCCTTGGAAAGAAGGGATAAATCCATCAAAAATCAACCTCCGGCACCAGTGTGAGGTAGTCCTCCCCACCTTCCCGGGGGCAGGAAAGCACGCGCACTTTTCCGTAAATGCGCGACAGAAGCGCGGAAATGTTCTCCAAATCATCCTGCTTCGGGGCGCATTTGCCGAGGATCCTCCCGTCTTGGAGCAGCAGAAGCTCGTCGCACAGGTTCAGCGCAAGCAAGGGGTCGTGAAGGGAGACTACCCCGCATGAAGGCACATTCATGTCTCGGATGCGGGCTTTCACCAGCGAAAGGAGGCGGAAGCGGTGCTGAAAATCCATAGCGCTCTCCGGCTCGTCCAGCAAATAGATCATGACATCCTGAACCAGCGTCCGCGCCAGAATGCACACCTGCTGCTGACCGCGGCTCAATTCCAAATAGGATTTGTCAAAGGCATCCGGCAGCCCGACGGTTGCCAGTGCTTTCTTCGCCGCGCCGATCTGCCGCCTGTCGGGGCTTTGCAGAAAGGAAAGGGAACTGTAAAAGCCCATGAGCACCACTTCTCCCGCCGTCATGTCCAGGGAAATGCCGGAGACCTGCGGCACATAGGCCATGAGGGTCGCCCGCTCCTTCGGGCGCAGGGAGGATAAGGTGATGTCGTCCATGGCGCAGGCATTGTTATCCGGCAGAATCCCCGCCAGACATTTGAGCAGCGTGGTTTTTCCGCAGCCGTTTTCGCCTAAAATGCCGACGAGCTTCCCCTGCTCCACGGTAAACGAAACGCCGTTTAGCACAGAATTTTCCCCGTAGGCAAAATACAGGTTATCCACATATAAGTGTCTCACTTCTTTTTCCTCACAACCAGCCAGATCAGGAACGGTGCGCCGATGCAGCTCGTGAAAATGCTCACGGGCAGCTCGGATGCCGTCACGCAACGCGCCAGAATGTCCGCACCGCACAGGAAGCACGCGCCGAGGATGCCGCCCAGTACCATCGTGCGGCGGTCATTGCGGCGGGTCAACAGCCGCGCCACATGGGGCGCCATGAGCCCCACAAAGGAGATCAGCCCAGTCAGGCTCACGATGCACGCCACAGATAGCGTGGCTACAAGGAGCACAGCAAGCCGCAGGGTCGTGACGCTGACCCCAAGCGTTTTCGCCTCCCCTTCCTCCACGGAGAGCATCAGCGTGTGCCGGTGCATGAGAAGCAGGAAAGCCATGCACATAATATCCAAAATAAGGTTCGGCAGCATTTTGTGCAGGGGAATCCCCGACAGCCCGCCCATGATCCAGTATTCGATGGAGGCAAGCTCGTTTGCGGGGTCGGCGGTGCGCTTTAACACCATGAGCACGGTCTGCGCCAGCGCGTGCACCGCAATGCCCGCCAGCACGATGGTTGCGCCGGCGCGGTTTTTGTCCAGCGCGGAGATCGCCAGCGCCAGCAGCACAGACAAAATCGCCCCGGCAAAGGAGAACAGCGTGACCAGCACGCCGGAGGAAAACAGCAAAATTCCCGCCGCCGCGCCCGCACTCGCGCCCGAAGCCACGCCGATCATATCCGGCGAAGCCAGCGGATTGCGGAATACGGTCTGAAAGACAAACCCGGCAATTCCCAAGGTGAACCCGCCCAGCAGCGCCAGCACGGTTCTGCTCAGGCGCAGGGTGCAAAAGACCTTCCACTGGGTCGCATCCCCGCTTATAAGCGCGGAGAGCGTCAGCGGATATTTTCCCACAAACAGGCTGAAAAGCCCCAACGCCGCAGCGCAGAGGCTTATCCAAAGCAGAAATTTTTTGTTACGGTTCGTAAGTGAATCCATAAAAATCCTTATAGAAGTCCTGAATCATCGTCAGCACCTCGGACATGGAGATGCAATCGGGGTGCAGCACGGCGGCAGCATACGCACTGCCCAGCACGCTGCCCGGCACGGGGCTGTCCCAAGCCTCAATGTCGCCCGGAATCTGATAAACACAGCCGTTCTTGACGGCGGCAATCTCGGCTAAGGTCGGGTCGGACAGCACATCGTCAATGGAATATTCGGCGTCCGCCGCAAGGATGATGGCCTCCGGGTTCCACGCGAGTAGCTGCTCATAGCTGACCTCCGCCCAATAGGTGTCTTCCAAATTCTCTGCCACATTGCGCCCGCCCGCCGCCTCGATGAGCGCGGACTGGTACATTTTTCCTCCGGCGGTGGAGAGATAAGAGGAATTGCCCGCCAGATACACGCTGACCGTTTCACAGCCGCCCAATTTGTCGGAAATCGTCTGTTTGATCTCGTTTCTGCGGGTGATGAGCTTTGTCCCCGCTTCCTCTTTGCCCGTGGCCTTGGCAAGCAGGGTGATCATTTCTTCCAGCGATTTATCGTCCTCAGGGTCCACCAGCAGCGTGGCAAAGCCCAGTTTTTCCAGATTTTCAGCCTGCTCCTTTAACTTCTTGGGCAGAATGACTATCTGCGGATTCAGCGCGGCACAGCCTTCCAGATTAAAGTCCTTGGCAGAGCCGGTGTTGGGCAGATTGATCAGTTCCGGCGCGGCGAGAGCGTAAATGGGGCGTTTGTCCGCCTTGGCCTCCACGCCCACCAGCTTGCTCTGCACACCCAGCGCAATCAGTACGGAGGTGGAAATGTAGTAGCCCGAAACAAGGGTTTCGGGGTTCTGGGGGATTGCAACCTCGCGCCCCGCCTGATCGGTCAGGGTCTGGGTTTTGCCCTTGCCCGTTCCGGCAGAACAGGCGGCAAGAGAGAAAAGCAGGACAAGGCACAATATCAAAGAAAGCAGTTTTTTCATGTTCGGCTACTCCGCAAAGCGTTTATCGTGTTCAGAAACATCCAAGCCGTTCAGGGCACGCAGCACCTTTTCGGGCGTGAAGGGCGTCACGGTGAGATAAGTGCCGGTTATGCGGGCAATGGCGTGGGCAATGGCGGGGGTAGCGGTGTTGATGACGATTTCGCCGATGGACTTGACCCCGAAGGCATGAGAGGGCTCATAGGAATACGCAAAGTCGATGTTGATGTCGCCCACATCCAGTCTTGTCGGCATTCGGTATTGCAGGAAATTGTTTTCCATGATGTGTCCGTCTTCCGTGTAGGTTACGTTTTCCGTCAGCGCCATGCCGATGCCCTGCAAAGCACCACCCTCGGCCTGCACCCGCGCCAGCGCGGGGTTGACCGGGATACCGCAGTCCACAACGGAGTTAAAGTGCAGCACCGCAACCTTGCCCGTGCCCTTGTCCAGCTCGATTTCCGCCATGCTGGCCATGAAGGGCGGCGGCGAAATGGGAGAAGTGCAGGTTTCTGTCACCTCCACGGAGATCGCGTTGTTGCACTGGGCGGCGTAGGAGATTTCCCCGAGGGAAACGGAACGCCCGTCCTGCTCGCACACCACGGTCTGTCCGTTGAAATCCACATCCTGAACCTCCGCACCCAGCAGGTTTGCGCCGATGCGGCAGATGTTTTCACGCAGCTTCTTTGCGGCGTTGGCGGTGGCCATGCCGGTTAGGTAAGTGGTGGAGGAAGCATAGGAGCCGCTGTCGTAGGGCGAAATGTCGGTGTCCGCGCCCATGACGGTGATGGCATCCAAATCACATTCCAGCACCTCGGCAGCCATCTGGGAGAGAATGGTGTCACAGCCCGTGCCCATATCCGCCGCGCCGATGGTCATAATGTAACTTCCGTCGTCCATGAGCGCAAGGCGGCAGGAGGCCACGTCAATGCCGGAAATGCAGGAGCCCTGCATGGTGATGGCCATACCGGCGGCACGCACCTTTCCGTTGCCCATGTCGCGGACGGGATATTTTTCCTTCCAGCCGAAATTCTCGGCGCACTTTGCAATGCACTGATCCAGCGCACAGGCACCAAGCTTCTCGCCAAAATAGTCCGGCATCACCATGCCCTCGCGGACGATGGAGCGAAGCCGCATTTCCATGGGGTCAAGGTTCAGCATTCCCGCCAGTTCGTTTACGCAGCTTTCCAGCGCAAAGGTACCCTGCGTCGCGCCGAAACCGCGATACGCGCCTGCGGAGGACACGTTGGTATAGACCACATCGCCATGGAAGCGGGCGGCCTCGCAGGTGGTGGTGTAAAGCGGCAGGGTCTTGTGCCCGGATAAGCCGATGGTGGCGGTGGAGTGCTCGCCATACGCGCCGCCGTTGGACAGGGTGGTCATGTCGATGGCGCGGATGGTGCCGTCCTTCATCGCGCCCACGCGAACGCGAATTTCCATCTCATGCCGGGGCGAACCGGCCGTCAGGCACTCGGAACGGGAATAGATGATCTTGCAGGGCTTTTTGAGCTTCCACGCCGCAAACGCCGCAAAAATCTCGTTGTTAACGGTCTGTTTTGCGCCAAAACCGCCGCCGATGCGCAGCTTTTCCACATGAATTTGGGATTTCGGGATGCAAAGCGCTTCGGAGAGGATTCTTCTTGTGTGGAACACGATCTGGTTGGAGGTGACACAGTGCAGTCTGCCCCGGGAATCCACCTCGCAGAAGGCACGCATGGTCTCCATGTAGCCCTGATGGTTCGCCTTAGTGCGGAAGGTACGGTCAACGGTCACGTCACATTCCGAGAGCACCTTGTCCACATCCCCGCGGACGTGCTCCTCGGTGTGGATGAGGTTGCGCTTGTTGTCCCCCGCCTGGAAGGCCTCCGTCCAGTCCTCCTCGGGGTGGATGACGACCTCGTTGTCCAACGCCTTGTGGAAGTCCAGCACGGGCGGAAGCACCTCATAATCGACCTTCACAAGCTCCAAGGCCATGTCCACGGCCTTCTCGTTCTCGCCCACCACCATAGCCACAGGGTCGCCCACAAAACGGACGTGCCGATCCAAAATCAGCCGGTCGTGGGGCGAAGGCTCGGGGTAGCTCTGCCCGGCGGTGGTGAAGCGGTGATTGGGAACATCCTTATAGGTATAAACCGCGACAATACCGGGAATCTCCATTGCCTCGGAGAAATCCACGTCCTGCACGATGGCGTGGGCGTATTTGGAGCGCACCAGTTTGATGATTAAGCAATCCTTCGGCGCGAAATCGTCCATATAGGCCGGTTCGCCCAGCAGAAGACGCTCGGCATCCTTCTTGGGAACCGCCTTCCCGACCTTACGGTATTCACTTCTGTCCATCTCAAAGGGCTTCATGGGAAGCCTCCTTCTTATCATTCAAATAGGCACGTAATGCGCGGGCGTGGCTCTGATAGCCGGTGCAGCGGCAGATGTTCCCCACCAGATGATGGGCGATCTCCGCATCCGTCGGGTCGGGGTTCTCCCGCAGCAGGGCAATGATGTTCACCATGTAACCCGGGTTGCAGAAGCCGCACTGGTCAGCGCCCTCGTGGGCGAAATACGGCACAATGGGCTTGGCCTCGTCGCGCAGCCCTTCCAGCGTCTCAATCATGTGCCCGTTGGCGCGTCCGATGGGCATGGAGCAGGAGAGAATGGGCTTGCCGTCCATGAGCACCGTGCAAGCGCCGCAGGAGGCGGTGTCGCAGCCGCGCTTGACGGAAACGCAGCCGATGGAGCGCAGGAAATCAAGAAGCAGGGTATCGTCCGACACTGTGCTTTCCACAACGCTGCCGTTTACGACCATCTGAATGTCCATGCTACTTTCCCTCCTTCATCACTTGCTCAATGGCTCTCTTGACAAGGGTCACGCAGAGCAGTTTTCTGTATTCCGCGCTGCCGCGCACGTTATCCCCAAAGGTTATATTTTCTGCGACCTTTTCCGCAATTTCCTTTGCATCCCCAATCTGCTCCGTCACAACCACGGGCGAGCCGGGACGCGCACCCACGGCGATACGCAGAGTGTCCTTAACTTTTGTCACGGCGCAGTTGAGTACGGGAATATCGGTTGCGCTGTTGCGCAGCGCCTGATAGGCGGTGTTTGCGGCATTCTTGGGAAGGATGATCTTCTTGACCACATCCCTGCGGCTTCTGTCCATCGTCAGAAATTTCTCCATGGACACAATGCCCGCGTTGTAGAGCTTCACCTGCGCATTCATGGCCAACAGCACCACGCACAGGTCGGAAAAGCCCGCCCGCAGATTCACCGTGCCGCCCACGGTTGCCATGTTGCGAAGCTGCACGCCCTCAATATCGGAAAGGGCTTCTTTGAACACGCCGGAATAATGCGCGTTCAGGGCTTCATCCGTTTCCATTCGGCCTAATGTCACATAAGCATAAATGTTATAGCAATCGCCGCTCTCTTTGATGCGATCTAAGTCAAGGTCGCACAGGTCAACCACCGTGCCGTAATGTGCGTTGCCCGTATTGAGCCAGAGCATTCCGCCTAAAATAACGTTATCAAAATTCTGCACCAGCGCGTAGGCCTCATCCATGCTCTTTGCACGGACATATTTCTCATAATGAATCATACATTCTTCCTCTTTGCAGTCAGAAATCCATACATGGACAATATACCATTTTGTCATCTGTATTACAACGAAAAAAAGCCCGTGGAGCGTAAAATTTACGTTCCACGGGCGAAGGAGCTTTGAACTTAGAAGCCAAAGATGTTCTTGACGTTGACAGTGATGGTAGCGGACTTGGTCACGCCCTGATACGTTACCTTCGCGGTCACAGTCGCGGTGCCCTTCTTCTTGCCGGTCACCTTGGAGCCGGAAACGGTGGCATACTTGGTGTTGGAAGAAGTGTAGGTCACGGTGTATTCCCCGGTGTGCGCCTTGCCGTCCGAGAAGGTCACGGTCAAGTAGTTCGCCAGATCCACGGAGGAATAGGCATTGACCTTGACGGAGGAGGCAGAGAACTTGACGGAGGTGAGGGTCGCGGTGGCGGGCTCGGTCACGGTGACGGAGCAGGTGGCCTTGTTGCCCTTTTCGTTGGTGACGGTGATGGTGGCAGTGCCCGCAGCCACGGCGGTAACTTTACCGTTGCTGTCCACGGTAGCTACGGCTTTATTATCGGATTCCCAGCCGGTGATAGTGGGAACGGAGGTGGCAGACAGGGTCTCGGTTTTGCCCTTTTCCAGAGACAACGTGGTCTTGTTGAGGGACACGGCGGGAGAGTAGACGGTGACGGCGCAGGTCGCGGTCTTACCGGCGGTATTGGTCACAGTGATGGTAGCGGTGCCGGCCTTTACGAAGCTCACTACGCCGCCATTTACGGTAGCCACTTTCGCGTTGCTGGATTCCCACTTGGAAACGGTGTAGGAGCTGTCGGCGCAGTTGGCGATCAGGGTGGTGCCTTCGCCCTCATAGCCGGAAGCGGTGGTGGGGTTCAGGGTCACGGAGCCGTCCTTCACGGTGACGGTGCAGGTGGCGGTCTTGCTCTTGGCGTTGGTCACGGTGATGGTGGCGGAACCGGCGGAAACACCTGTGACGATGCCGTTTGCAACGGTAGCCACGGTAGTGTTGTCGGATTCCCACTTGGAGATAGCGGGCTCGGAGGTGGCCAGCAGCGTCAGCTTGTCGCCGACTAAAACGGTGCCCTCGGTGGGGGACACGACGATGCCGTCATCCTTGACGGTGACGGAGCAGGTGTCGGTGTTGCCCGCATCGTTCTTGACGGTGATGGTGGCGGTACCGATGGCCACGGCGACGACTTTGCCGTTGCTTACGGTGGCAACCGTTTCCGTATCGGAAGACCACTGAATGTTGTTCTGTAAGGACTCGTCGGTCTTGTAGGTCAGGGTCTGGTATTCACCGGGATAGAGCGTCAGGGTCTTGGTGTCCAGCGTGATGCTCTTATCAATGGTGACGGTGACGGTGCAGGTGGCGGAGTTGCCGTAGGAGTTCTTCGCGGTGATCTTGGCGGTTCCTTCCCCGACAGCCTTGACGTTGCCGTTAGCATCCACGGTGGCCACGGTCTTGGCGTCCGAATCATAGGTCACGGTTCCGCCCGATGTGACGGAGAGCTTGAAGCTCTCGCCCTTCTTCATGTCCTTGGTGGTGGGAGAAACGGTGATGCTCTCATCCACATAGGGCTCGGTGACGGTGACGATGCAGTAGCAGTAGTAGGAAGAATACTTCGCGGTAATCACGGTGACGCCGGCCTTCTTGGCAGTAACTTTGCCGGAGGAGACGGTGGCGACAGCGGTATCGGAGGAAGCCCAGGTGGTGTTGCTTCTGGTTTTGTTGTTATACTTTGCCGTCAGGGTCAAGGTTCCGCCCACATCCAGAGAAGCGGAAGTCTTGGACATGGTCATGGACTTGGTCTTGCCGACGTAGGCGTAGCCCGTTGCCGACTTGCCGGAAACGCCGTCGGTGAAGGTCAGCGTGGCGGTGGTGACGGCGGTGGAGGTAGAGCCGGACTTGACGGTGTAGGAAATGGTGGTGATGCCCTTGGCCTCATCCTTCACGGCGGAGCCCTTGGTCAGGGTCACAGAGGAGGAGGAGGACTTGGCGGTGATGTTGTAGTTGCTGGTGGTACCCTGCAGAACCAGCTTTAAGGTGGTGGAGGAGGAAGCGGCCAGTGCCACGTTGTCAAAGGACATCCCGGTGATCTTGTTGGCCACGGTCACTTCACAGGAAGCGGTGACAGAGGGATAATCCTTGAGCGCAACGGTGATCTTCGCCTTGCCCTCGGCCACGCCGGTGGCTTTGCCGTTTTGATCCACGGCAACGATCTTGTCGTTATCGGAAGACCAGACAAGCTCGCCGCCTGCAGGCTGAACGGTGGGAACAAAGGTATATTCTCCGTTGGGCGCAAGCTCACAGGTGGTTTTGTCCAAAGAAATGGTCTTGACGGTGGCATCGACAACAGCGGTCTTTTCGGTGTACTCATCCTTGAAGGTGAGCTTCAAGGTTTTGCCGGTGAAGGAATCAGGCTCGGCGACGGACACGGTGTAGGTGTCGCCGTTCTTGACGATCTTCAGACCGTCCACGGTGATTTCGTTGTTTTCAAGGGCTTTGCCGTTCAAGGTAACGTTAGAGACGGCACCCGAATCAATGGTGAGGGTCACATCCTGGGAATCGGTCTTGCCCATGGTGAAGGCGGTGGGCGCAGCAGAGAAATTCTGCGTAGCCGCGCCGACATTGACGGTGCAGGAGGCGGTTAAATATTCCTCGCCTTCCTTGGTGGCGGAAACGGTGATTGTGGCGGTGCCCTTGCCAACGGCGGTCACAAGACCGTTATCGACGGTCGCCACGTCCATTCTGCTGGTTTCCCAAGCGATTTCGTAGCCGTCCAGCTTGTTCTGCTTGGCATTGAGCTGCACGGTGTTCTTACCGGTCACACCCAGCAGCAGGTCGGCAGATTCCCGATCCAGAGAAACGGAGGGCTTGGAATCCACGTTCTTGGTGAACATCTTGCAACGGATGGAGTAAGAAGCGCCCTGCAGGTCGTAGAAGCTGCTTCCGTTCTTATAGAAGGTATGGTCGTTGGTGGTATCAGCGATAAAGTTGATCCAGCTATTGCTGTTGGTATGAGAGTAGTCCACGAAGACGTTGGCTTTCGTGTTCAGGGTGACGACTGCGGAGATAATGTCGCCCTTGTTCACAACAGGCTGCTGATCTTCGGGAATCTCAATAGTATAGTAGCCCTGATAATCGGTCTTTCCGGTGACGGGCTTGGCCAACAGTGCCTCGCCGGTCGCCAGAGGATCGGCATTCAGGCTGTCCACCTTATAGAGCTGCACGGAATAGGAGACATCCGTGGTGTTGATGCCAACGCCAACGCCGCCGATCTTCTCGCTCTCATTGGCCTTGATCTCGTAGGTCGCGCCGATGGAGGTGCCGGCATTCAGCTCGATATAAGCGGTGTTGCAGGAGCCGTCGTACTGGTAGTTGTTGTCGAACTTGGAGGTATTGTCAAAGTCGAAGACAAAGACCTGACCATCCTCATCGGGATTGCAGAGCGCCAGCTCATAGTAGGAAATCCAGTAGTAACCGGCCTGACCGTTTGTCTTATAGGAGTCGTTGTCGGCGTAATCGGTATAGTCGGTATCGCCGTCGGTACCCCAACCGGTGCCCCAGGAGTTCTTGACCAGCCATGCACCGTTTCCGGGAGCCGTAGTGTTAAAGTATTCCTTTGGATAATCGTCATTCCAGCCAACGATGGTCACAGCATGGCCGCCGCCGGAGGTGATATAATCGGAACCGGGGAAATAGTGGGAGCCGTAGGTGGCAGAATAGGCGGATTTCTCGTTCTGTTTAAAAAACTTGTCCCAAGAGGAGCTGTAATAGGCAGTGGCGTGGGTGTAAGACATGGCCACTGCACCGTAGGTCATGATGGCTTCCTTAATGTTCGCGTTGGTGCCAACGGAAGTCACTGTGGAGCCGGAGAGTGTCGCCTCATAGGGGATGATGCGGGCATTCTGCAAATGAGCAATGTCAAACTCATAGGCATAGTTGTCGGCATAGGTCTTGTTGGTGCCATAAGGAGAATAGGGCATAAAGCTTTCCTGGGCACCATTGGTCCAGGAGGCCAGGCCCCACAGGGTAAAGACATGGTTGCCGCCCTGGTTTAAGTAGTTCGATTCGCCGTTGTTGATGGTCTCGTCGCCCGTGGCGTTGCCCAGGGGATCGACCTTCTTGTGATAGAAGAACTGCGCCAGCTGCAGTTCGGACAGGTCAATGCTCGTCTGCTGCTCATCGGAGAGCAGAGAAGCCTCGGCAACAGCCGATGCGGAGAACGCCCAGCAGGTACCGTAATTACCCTGGTTCTTGGGGCTGGTGGATTTGCCGTACTGATTGTCAACCACGCTGGAATAAGCTGTCGGCACGGCGGCTGCGGCCATCATGCGGCCGACCTGCACGCCTTTTTCGGGTGTTTCCACGCCGATGTCAACGTGCTGATAGTTCAGGATATGGCCGTCTTCCGTTTCGCCTGTGACCAGATCCTCGGTCTGAAGCTGTGTGACTGTTTTCTTTTCCTGACCGGGCTTGGTGTAGATCCCGGCGGAAGTGCTGACCGTCATCATGCTGAGTACCAGCATAAGGGCGAGAACAGCCGCTAAAAACTTGGTTCCTTTTCTCATACATTCTCCTCCTGAAATAGATTTGGAATATTATGGTTCTATCCATTGCATCGTATTATACCATGTTATCAAGACAGATACAACTGTTTCAGGAATTTTTCAGCAAATTTATCATCATCGGCTATCAACATACGAAACGCCAAGGTCATTCTCGTTATGGACGACGGCCACGTTGCCGAAATGGGCAACCACGAATCCCTCCTTGCGAAAAAGGGCATCTATTACAACCTCTATCAGTCGCAGTTTACGGGCGCAATTTCAGAATAGCCGCAACAAATGCGGGCACTTTGAAAAACAGGGTGTCCGCATTTGTTTTTTTGCCTGTTTTATCGTGAAATTTCATCCTTGACAACATTTTTTATACTTTGTATAATACCTCCATTGCGCGCAGGAATTACTCATTTTCGGAGGTTTACTATGACAGACGCCATCATCCTAAAAGGCTTAAAGCAGAACAACCTCAAAAACATCACCCTAACCATTCCGAAGAAGAAAATCGTCGTGTTCACGGGCGTGTCCGGCTCGGGCAAGTCCTCCATCGTCTTTGACACCATCGCCGCCGAAGCCGCCCGGCAGATCGGCGAGACCTTCCCCAAGTACGTCCGGGCACGGATGCCGAAGTATCCCCGACCCGACTGCGATTCCATCGAAAATCTCTCCCCCTCCGTCATCATCGACCAGTCCCCCATGGGCGCAAACTCCCGCTCCACCGTGGGCACCTCCTCGGAGATTTATTCCGCACTCCGTCTGCTCTTTTCCCGCATCGGGCAGCCCTACGCGGGGTCGGCCTCCTTCTTCTCCTTCAACGACCCGGAGGGAATGTGCCCGAAGTGCGGCGGGTTGGGCGAGATCGCGGACATCAACTTGGATGCTATTTTGGATAAATCCAAATCGCTCAATCAGGGCGCCATCAAGGATTATGTGATGGGCGCGTCGTGGTACTTTAAGAACAACTGCAAAAGCGGGTATTTTGACCTTGACAAGCCCGTGTGCGACTACACAGCGGAAGAAATGCACCTACTGTTGCACGGCACGGAAAAGAACGTGCGTCCCAGAGTGTTTGGCATCTGCACGGTCTATCGCCAGCAATACTTAAACCGCGACAGTGAGAACATCAACACCGAGCGTTCGGAACAGTTTGTGCTGCGCAAGCCCTGTTCCCTCTGCCACGGCAAGCGGTTGAACCGCATCGCGCTCTCCTGTTGGATCAACGGATATTCCATTTCCGACCTGTGCGACATGGAGCTGACGGATTTGGTAAAGGTGCTGGGGGAAATTTACGACCCGACTGTGCAAGACCTTGTGCAGGGCATCATCCGCTCCTTAAACCGCATGATCGACATCGGCTTGGGTTATCTCTCCTTATCCCGCCCCACGCAGAGCCTCTCCGGCGGGGAAGCCCAGCGGGTGAAGCTTGTGCGGTACTTGGGTTCTTCCTTAACCGATATGCTCTACATCTTCGACGAGCCCTCCGTGGGGATGCACCCGCGGGACGTGTACCGCATGAACCGGCTGTTGCAGGAGCTCCGCGACAAGGGAAACACGGTGCTTGTGGTGGAGCACGACGAGGACGTGATCGCCATTGCGGACGAGGTGATCGACGTAGGCCCTCTGGCGGGCACGGAGGGCGGGCGCATCGTCTTTCAGGGCAGCTATGAGCAGCTCCTTGTCTCCGGCACAAAAACGGGTAACGCGCTGTCTGCCTTAAAGCACATTCCCGCAAAGCAGGAAAAGCCATTAGAATTTCTGCCCATCCGAAACGCAAACCTGCACAACCTCAAAAACTGCTGTGTGGACATCCCTTTGCACTGCATCTGCGTGGTGACGGGCGTGGCGGGCAGCGGAAAATCCTCGCTCATGCAGGTGTTTGCCGAAACCTACAAGGATCGGGTCGTTCGCATCGACCAGAAGCCCATCACCGCCACAAACCGCTCCACCCCCGCGTCCTTCATGGGCTTCATGGACGAAATTCGGAAGGTCTTTGCGAAGGAGACCGGCGCGGATGCCGGAATGTTCTCCTTCAATTCATTGGGCGGGTGTAAAAAGTGCCACGGCAAGGGCGAGATCGTAACGGAACTGGCGTTCATGGATCCCATCGTGACCACCTGCGAGGAATGCGGCGGTAAGCGGTACAGCGCGGAAGCCTTGTCCTATACTTATAAAGATAAAACCATATTGGATGTGCTTTCCATGACGGCGCAGGAAGCGGAACAGTTCTTTGACAACATAAAGATTCAGAAGAAAATACGCGCCATGAACGAGGTGGGGCTTTCCTATCTGACGCTTGGGCAGCCCATGTCCACCCTCTCCGGCGGCGAACGGCAGCGCATCAAGCTTGCGGATTCTCTGTCGAAAAAGGGCAGCATTTACCTGCTGGACGAGCCCACCACAGGTTTGCACCCCACCGACACCGACAACCTGATGCAGCTTTTCCGCAGTCTGCTCAAAAAGGGCAATTCGGTGATTATCATCGAGCACAACTTGGAAGTGATGAAGATGGCGGACTACATCCTCGACATAGGCCCCGACGGCGGCAAAAACGGAGGGCAGGTGGTCTTTTCCGGCACGCCCCGGGAGATGCTTTCCGCCTCCACCATCACGGCACAATGTCTGCAAAGGTCAAATTCCGGGCAGCGGTTCACCCCGGAGGAAATGCGCAGACTCACGGCAATTCGGGAGGAAAACAGGGAGGAAGAGGATATGAACGGCTTACGCTTAAACCCCATCGGGCGGGTAGAATGCGCCGAGGGGGATTTCCGCATCGTGCTTTGCAGAGAATACAGGGACGCGCTGACGGGGCTTTCCGGTTTTTCGCACGTTCAGGTGCTCTGGTGGTTCGACGGCTGCGACAACGACCACGACCGCGCCGTAATGACGGTGCAAAAGCCCTACACAAAAGGTCCCGAAATCTTGGGCACCTTTGCCACCCGCGCCCCGGCACGCCCGAACCCCATCGCCATAACGCCCTGCGAAATCCTCTCCGTGGACGCGGAAAAGGGCGTTGTGCACTTATCCTACATCGACGCGATGGAGGGCACCCCGGTTCTGGACATCAAGCCCTACACGCCCTCATTAGACAGGGTGGATTCGGCAAAAACGCCGCAGTGGTGCGCCCACTGGCCGAAAAGCTACGAGGAATCCGGCGATTTTGACTGGGAAAGCGAATTCAACTTTTAACGTACAGAAGCGCCCTCTCAGTCCCCTTCGGTGACAGCTCCCCCGCACGCGGGGGAGCCTTACGAAACTGTCACATCCCCGTCACGCAAATCAATGGCAAGGCAACCAAATTCCCGCTAAAATGGGACTGTAACTTGATAAGGAGGAAAATGTCATGTCCATTTTAGTTGTGGAAAACGTGAAAAAAACTTATACC
>DCHO01000017.1:2058-16642 GCA_002315655.1 Christensenella sp. UBA1750 | reverse complement strand
GCGAATCCGGCTCCGGCAAAACCACGCTGCTCAACATTTTAGCCGCGCTCGATCAGCCCACAGCAGGCTCCGTGACGCTGGACAATATGCCGCTGTCGGGAATACAGGAAGGTGCTCTTGCGGCCTTCCGCCGGGAAAACTTAGGCTTTGTGTTTCAGGAGTTCAATCTGCTGGACACCTTTTCCATCCGCGACAACATCATGCTGCCGCTGGTGCTCTCCGGGAAATCCGTCACCGAAATGAAGGCTCGCATGGCGCCCATCGCCTACGCGCTGGGGATTGCGGACATTCTCTCCAAGTTCCCCTACGAGGTCTCCGGCGGGCAGAAGCAGCGGGCGGCGGCGGCACGGGCACTCATCACGAATCCCAAGCTGCTGCTGGCGGACGAGCCAACCGGCGCATTGGATTCCCGCTCGGCAGACGATCTGCTGCGGGTGTTTTCCAAAATCAACGAGGGCGGGCAGACCATCATCATGGTGACGCACTCCGTTTCCGCCGCCAGCCACGCAAACCGCGTGCTGTTTATAAGAGACGGCGTGGTCTTTCACCAGCTCTACCGCGGGGACGCTTCCAACGAGCAGTTGTATCAGAAGATTTCCGACACCTTAACCCTTCTTCGCACCGGGGGTGAACGGGCATGAGAAAGGGCATTTATTCCCGGCTGGCATTGAGCAATTTCCGCAAAAACAGGCGGTTTTTCGTGCCGCGCATCTTGGCCGAGGCCGGGCTTTTGGCGGTCTTCTACATTCTTTTCACGCTGAAATCCGACAGCCGCATCTTAGAAATGCGCGGCGGGGATTATCTCGCCTCCATGATGTCTATCGGCGTTTTAGTGATGACCCTGCTTTCCGCCGTCCTTATGTTCTACATCAATTCCTTCCTGATGAAGCAGCGCAAGCGGGAGCTGGGGCTTTACAACATCCTCGGCATGGAAAAGCGTCATGTGCGCAGGGTGTTGTTCTTTGAAAACTTAGTCAGCTCGATTTGCGCCGTTGTTCTCGGTCTGTGCACCGGGATGCTGTTTTACAAGGTCTGCTCCCTGCTCATCTGCAAGCTGCTGGATGCAGATGTGGTTTTCGGGTTCTATTTCATCAGCGCAAAAACCATCCTCGCCTCCGCGCTTCTTTTCCTTGTGCTGGACACGATTACCTATCTTTTCAACTGCATTTCCATCGCAAAAATGAAGCCCGTGGAGCTGCTTTCCAGCCGCCATACCGGCGAGAGAGAACCGAAGGTCAAATGGGTCATGCTCATCTTGGGGTTGCTTGCGCTGGGCGGCGGGTACACCATTTCCATCATCACAAAAAATCCTCTGCAAGCCATTTTACTGTTCTTTGTGGCGGTTCTCTTAGTCATTATCGGCACCTACTTTCTCTTTGTCACGGGCAGCACCTTTGTGCTCAAAGCCTTAAAGCGCAACGAAAAATACTATTACCACAGGCGGCATATGCCCGCCGTCTCCGGGCTTCTGTATCGCATGAAGCAGAACGCCGTGGGGCTGGCCTCCATCGCCATCCTTGCCACAGGCGTGTTGGTGATGATCTCCACCACCTTCTCCCTCTACGGCGGCATGGAGGACGCGATTGCGCAGAACTACCCTTCCCACTACTATGTTTACACCAATTATTCCGTGGACGGAAACGCGCCGGAATATCTCCCGACGGATTTTGTGGAAAGCGTGATTTGCGAAAAAGCCGAAGAAAACGGGCTTTCCATTGCCTCCGTCAAGAGGCAGACCTATCTGGATGTGGCCTATTCCTTTGACAGGGAAACGGGCGTGCTCTCCACCGACCGCCCCTTCTACAACGCCAGCGAAAACCTGGCGGGGCTCGCCTCCGTCACCTACCTAACCGAGGAAATGTATGTCTCCCTGGGCGGTGAACCGCTGAACCTTGCCAAGGACGAGGTGGGAATGTTCGACCTTGGCGAAAACAGGGAAATGACGATTCCTCAACTCTCCGTCGCGGGACAGACCTTCACCGTGAAGCCCGCAACAATTTCTTCCCCACAACGCCTATGGTCTCTCTTGTCAACTGCTACGGTGTGGTGGTCGCCGACCAGAGCGTGCTGGAGGGCATTTACAACGACCAAGTATCCGCCTATCAGGACAACGCCTCCATTTATACAACGCTTCTTGCAGTGAACTTTGACGATCTGCGAAAGGCCAAGCAGGTGGGTCCTGACATGGGAGAGCAGGTCAAGACCGCGCTTCGGGCCTACATTCTCTCGCAGCATCCGAACGCGGAGGGCGTTTCCTTCAACACCTCCAATTCCATCTGGGACGCGGAGGAAGCGGTGCGCGGGATGTACGCTTCCTTGCTGTTCTTGGGGCTGCTGCTGGGCGCGGCGTGCCTGTTTGCCACGGCGCTCATCATCTACTACAAGCAGATCTCCGAGGGTTACGAAGACCGCGAGCGGTTCCAGATCATGCAGAAAATCGGCATGAGCAAAAGCGAGGTCAGAAAAAGCATCAACGGGCAGGTGCTGCTGGTGTTCTTCCTGCCGCTCATTGTCGCGGGCATCCATCTGTGCTTCGCCTTCCCCATCTTAGTCCGGCTGCTCAATGTGCTCATGCTCTACAAGGTCTCCATATTCATTCAATGCAGCATCTTGGTCTATCTGGTCTTTGCGCTCATCTACACGCTCATCTATTCCGTTACTTCCAAGACTTACTTCAAAATCGTCCGATGATTTTGCAAAACCACCTCTTGTATCGCACAAGGGGTGGTTTCAACTGCACAAATGCTGTATAATAAGGAAAAGGAGGCGAGGAACCATGTATAAGATTCTGTTGGTGGAGGACGATTTCACCTTAGCCGAGGCCATGCGCAGACAGCTTTGCGCCTACGGAAACGAGGTCGCGCTTGTGAAGGATTTCCGTGCGGTCACGGAGGAATTTGCCGCCGCACAGCCTCATTTGGTGCTCATGGACATTCTGCTTCCCTTCAAGGACGGCTATTTCTGGTGCAGCGAAATCCGCAGGATTTCCTCCGTGCCCATCGTGTTCATTTCCTCCGCCTCGGACAACATGAACATCGTCATGGCCATGAACATGGGCGGGGACGACTTCATCCCCAAGCCCGTGGACGGCATGGTGCTCTGCGCCAAGGTCAGCGCGATTCTGCGCCGCACCTATGAGCTTGGCGGGGAAAAGACGGAATACACCTTCCACGGCGCAACCTTAAACCCCAACGACAGCACCGTGAATTTTCAGGATAAGGTCATTGACTTAACCCGCAACGAGAGCCGCATTCTGCAAACCTTATTGGAAAACAAAGGAAAAATCGTCTCCCGCGACGCGCTGATGACCCGCCTTTGGCAAAGCGACCTTTATGTGGAGGAAAACACGCTGACGGTGAACATCTCCCGCCTGCGGAAAAAGCTGGAAGAAAACGGGCTGAACAACATCATTGTGACCAAACCGGGAAGCGGGTACATCCTCACATGAAAAACAGAACCCTGCGCATTCTCTTTGACTGTATGCGCCGCCACAGAGCCACGATTTTTGTCTACGCAATCGTGATGCTGCTGAACTTAGTGGTCTTTGCGCTCTATTCCCTGCCCATCGAGCCGTTTCTCTATGTGCTGGTGCTGACCCTCTTTTACGGCGCGATCCAGCTCTTTTTCGCATACGTTCGGGAGCGAAGACGCGCCGATGCCCGGCGGCGGCTGCGGGACACCCTCTTTGCAGACATGGAGCTGCCGGAGCCAAAGGACATGGCGGAAAGCGATTATCAGGAGATCGTAAAACTGCTGGACACCAAAATGCGGGAAATGACCGTCCGATGGGAGAATGAGAAGCAGGACGCGGAGGACTACCTGACCGCGTGGGTGCATCAGATCAAAACGCCCATTTCCGTCCTTCGGATGCGGCTTTCCTCCTCTGACAGCGAGGAAAGCCATGCCGTTCTCTCCGAGCTGTTCCGCATCGAGCAGTATGTGGACATGGTACTGCAATACATCCGCTTATCCTCCGCGACCAACGATTTTGTGATCGGCGAGTATCCGCTGGATGAGATCATCCGCGCCGCCGTCCGCAGGTTCGCGCCGCAGTTTGTCCTTCGGAAACTGGCGCTGCACTATGAGGGCACGGACAAAATCTTAGTCACCGACAAAAAGTGGCTGTCCTGCATCCTCGACCAACTGCTCTCCAATGCCGTCAAATACACCCCTTCCGGCTCCGTCACCATCACGGTCACGGACAATGCCTTAACGATTGCGGACACCGGCATCGGCATTGCGCCGGAAGACTTGCCCCGCATCTTTGAGAAGGGCTACACAGGGCTCAACGGACGGCTGGAGAAGCACGCCAGCGGCCTGGGGCTTTACCTCGCCCGCACCGCCGCAGACAGACTTTCCATGCGCCTTAAAGCAGAAAGCACCCCCGGATACGGAAGTGCTTTCACATTGCAATTTTCAGTTGAACCGTTACTTTCTGAAGGTTTCCCCGTCAAAGAGGAAGAACCCATACGCCCCGCCGGTGGCAGGTTTCTCTAACAAGTGCTTTTTATAGGCGCGCTGCATCCCGGTGTTTTCGGGCAGCTTGGTCAGGTCGGAATAATCCTCCGGGTAGCCGTAAATGCGCCACATATCGTGCAGATCGCCCATCTTTTCGTAGGATTCCAGCATATTGAAATCGTCCATGAAGGAGACGATGTTGCTGCCTTCCTGCAGGAACTCCCGGTGTGCGGGATAGAACAGCCAGGAGGAACAGGTATAGACCAGATTGCCGTTCAGAAGCGGCACCTTGTCCTTGAAGAACGCAAAGGCTTTTTTGTAAGAGTCAATGCGTTTTTCTTTTGTGATGGGCTCGCCCTCGGGAATGTGGATGTTGATGACCGCCGTGCCCTCGGGAATGGTAATGTCACCAACCTTGGCCAGCTTGCTCTTCATCGTGACAATCTCATACTGGAACCGTCCGATGCGGTGAAGCTCCTGCCGCAGCGTCCGCGCCAGCCAGTCGGCCTCTTTCAGCCCAGGTGCGCCCGTCTTCGCCTCGCAGACCTTTTCCCAGATGGCAAACTCGGTCATGGAATCCTCAAAGACAGACAGCGGCAGGTTGTCTTCCATAACCTTTTCCAGCGTGACGCGAGAGAAAAGCAGATACAGGGTCAGGATGTAGAGCTGATAAGGCACGCCCGCCGCCTCGGAAAGCGCGGCAGCCTCCTGTTCCACCTCAATGCCGGAGAAGAACCGCTTAGACAGAGACCCCAGCGTTTCATCGGAAATGCTCGGCAGGGTTTCCAGCACCGCCTTCTTCGCAATTTCGGTCATGGCGATCTTTTCCATGAGCCAAAGCAGGTAGGCTTCCTTTTCATATTCCTTCGCGGGAATCTTGATGACGATCTTTTTCGTGTCCGCAGGGGAATTTTCCGTCCCGATGGACGGTCTGTGCGCGTCAGAGGGGAAGAAGATCGCAATGTCGCCTTCCTTCACAACGGCTCTGGCCAGCGGCTCCTGTCTTTCATAGAACCAGGCATCGCCATCCACGGGAACCCCTTCCCCGGCAAGGGAGAGCGGCAAGCCCTCCATGGCTTCCTCCCCGTGCAGTACAATCTGCAGATCCACATATTTCCTGTGTGCCTCATACTTTTCCGGGTTTCCGGGGGTATAGGTCATCCTGTTGGCAAACACACCGGCCATCAGATCGTGGCTGCCGTTTGCAAGGGCGGAAAGGTCTGTATGACGAATGAAATACAGCGCCTGCTTCATGCCGGGCAGGATCGTTTCATACAGCGATATATTTTCAAGCCTGTCAAAAATCATGGGAAAACTGCTCCTTCGGAATTTTTGTTATTTGCCCTTGACCGATGTTCTGTCGAGGACAGAATCCACAAAGAGGTCGGTCAGCTCATTCTTGGAGCGCACGCCCAGCTTGGCATAGAGCGCCAGCATATGCTTCTTGACGGTGGATTCGGAAACGCCGTCGATCTCGGCCATCTTCTTGATGGGATAATACTTGGTGCAGTAGGAAATGTAGCGGTAATCCTGCCCGGTGAGCTTGGAGAAGAAGGTGGTCTTGCCATAGTAGGAGAGGAATTCTCCCAGTGCCTTCCGGGTGTCCCGGGCAATGCGGGTGATCTTGGTCACGATCTCGTCGGGATAGCCCATCAACACCTCGTCCATGGCGTCGGGGTTGTAGCTCATCAGGGAAGCCAATGTCGCATAGGTGTTGTTCTTCACGGCAATGGAAACGGCACGCTCCATGTGATAGCGCTCATACTCATGGTTGCTCTTGATGTTCAGCACAGCCAGATAGTAGTGCATCTGAATCGCCATGCAGAAGTAGCCGTCGCGCTCCATGGCGATGCAGTGGAGCTCATGGGTGGAAAAATTCTCGGTGCTTCTTCCCTTGCCCATCTTCAGCAAGTCCTTATAGCAGCTCAGGGTCGCAATGTAGGGCATGACCTCGGTAGTGTAATGCTCCGCGGGATTGACCGCAAAGGAATCCACCAGCCACAGGCCGCTTTCAAATGCGGAGTTGAAATCCCGCAGCAGCATTTCCATCTCGGCGGCGTGGTTTTCCTCTCTGGCCACGGCAAGCCGGAATTCGGAGATGGTCTTTCCGGCCTTATCAAACTGACGGGAATAAATGTAGGCCATGCTCAAAAGATACAGGCAGCCCATGCGGGTGTAGGTGTTGCCTGCATTTTCCAGCAGCTGCTCAGTCTCCGTGACGCAGCCGGCAAAATCCCCCGTTTCATAGGTGACAAAGCAGTGATAAAGCGCCCGCTGCTCGTCCGAAAACTCCACGTCCATCTGTGCCTTGGAGTGCACGGTGGCCATAATATAGGGGAAGAAATAGGGATCCGGGTTCTGATTGATGATCTGATATTCCTTTTTGCGGGCGTCTCCGGGCTTCTTGGTGTCTTCCGGGATCATCCAGGACTTGCCGATGATGCGGGCGCCTTCCAGACGGCCGGTGGCGGCCAGAATGCCGACACGGCGGGGGGAAATGCCCCAAAGATGCGCGACTTCCTTTGCAGACAGATAGTTCATGAGAGAACCTCCTCAAAATTATATTCCACATCAAGAATATCCTATCATTCGCGTTTTGTCAATACTATTCGCAAAATGAAAATAAATAATACGATAAAATAAGGATATTATATCTTTTAGTATATTGTATAAAAGATATATCGGAACCGTTTCTGCAAAAATCCTCACGATTCATTTGCAGAAATTCCGTTCAAATGTCCATCATTTGTTCATCATTCGTTCAGTGTTTCGCCTTGCGGTTTCCGCAAAAAGCGGATATAATAAAAACAGGGAGTCTGTATTCTCCCCGTTTTCCCGGTGAACCACAACTGCGAGGTGAAATCATGCCCTATTCCTATAATTTCTATTATATCCTGTTGCTTCTTGCCATGGTCTTAGGCTTTGTCGCCCAGAGCAAGGTCAAGAGTACCTACTCCAAGTTCTCCAAGGTCGCTTCCCGCTCCGGCGTCATGGCGCAGGAGGCCGCCCGCATTGTCATGGAAAGCCAGGGGGTCTACGATGTGCGCATCCAGCCCATTTCCGGGAGCCTGACCGACAACTACAATCCCAAGTCCAAGACGCTAAACCTTTCCCAGAGCGTGTATAACTCCACCTCCATCGCCGCATTGGGCGTTGCCGCGCACGAGGCCGGGCACGCCATCCAGCACGCCAAGTCCTATGGGCCGCTTATGACCCGCAACGCCATCGTGCCCGTGGTGAACTTGACCTCCAAGCTCTCCATGCCGCTGCTGCTCATCGGGCTTTTCCTCAATTCCTACAATCTCGCCCTCATCGGTGTGGTTGCCTACGCCTTTGCCGTGGCTTTTCAGCTCATCACCCTGCCGGTGGAACTCAACGCCTCCCACCGGGCACTGGACGCGCTGGTGGGCAACGGGCTGCTGGCACAGGACGAGGAATCCGGCGCGAAAAAGGTATTAAAGGCCGCCGCTTCCACCTACGCCGTGGCCGCGCTGACCGCCATTTTGCAGCTGCTCCGTCTGCTGGCGCTGGTCAGCGGGAACAGCCGCCGGAAACGCTGAATATAAAAAGGGATGTGGTTTTTCACATCCCTTTATTGGTAATCCACTTCGACAAAGCCCGCCTTCTGCGCGGTTTTTGCCGAAGCCGTATTGTTCTGTTCACATAAGTATAGAAGTGGTTCGTTTATGTCCCTCGCCAGCGCTTTTAAGCACTCGGCGGCATAGCCGTGTCCGCGATAATTTCTGTCCGTCTCCACGGTAATCTGCCGGATGCCGTGCTTGTCCGGCACCCACGCCGCCGCCCACGAAACAATCCTTCCATCCTGTTCGATGCCGTAGACCGAAGATCCCTTGGGGATGCGGATTATCCCGGAAATCCGCGCTTTTTCATCAGGGCGCACCACGGGCAGGGTCGGCGCGGGGACGTTTTCCCCCGGCACAAAGGCACGGAGGGAATCCCCTTTTCGCAGGTGCATTTTCTCGATAATTTCCAAAATCTGCTGTTTATCCATTCATTTTCACCTAAAATCATGCAAGGGAGGCTTGGTCATGGAAGAAACCGCACAGAAAATAGGCATCCGCGCATCGGTTCATGCCGTGACCGAGTTTGCCTTAATGGGCGGCGATCTGCTGCCCGGTGCCTCCGCCGCACGGCTGCTGGAAGGCATCCGTGGGCATCAGAGCCTGCAAAGCGTGGAACAGGAGGGCGTGGTAAACGAAGTGCCCGTCCGCTATACCGTGGAGGGCGAACGCATCGCCCTCACCGTGCACGGGCGCATTGACCGGCTGCACGGACTTTCCGCCGTGGAGGAAATCAAGACCCTTTACGGGAATGCGCCTGTGGAAGTGGACAGGCTGCACAGGGCGCAAGCCGAGTGTTACGGCTTCATGGTCTGCGAACAGGAAAAACTTCCCTTTATAGATATAACCGTCACCTATTTAAGCCTTTCCGACGGAGAGCTGACGCACTTTACCCAGACTTTGACCCGCGACGAGCTGAAAGAGCGGTTCCTGTCTTACGTTCTTCCCTATCTGCACTACGCAGAAAAGCTAAGCGACCACAAACTGCGGCTTGCGGCGGAATTGAAGGCGCTTTCCTTCCCTTACGGCAGCTATCGCGCCGGGCAAAAGGAGCTGGCCACGGAGGTGTATCTGTCCGTCCGCGACAAAAAGACGCTGCTGGCGCAAGCCCCCACCGGCACGGGCAAGACCATGGCAGCACTGTTCCCCACACTGAAAGCCATGGGTGAAACGCACGCGGAACGCATCTTCTATCTTACCGCCAGAACCACCGCAGGTCAAGCGGCCTTTGACGCGGTGCGGAAGCTGCCCCTGCAAAATCTCCGCGTGGTGTCCATTGTGGCAAAGGACAAGTGCTGCATTTACGAAACTCCCACCTGTCGCACAGGGCTGTGCCCCCGGCAGATGGGCTACTATGACCGTCTGCCCGATGCGCTGGAAGCGGCAGAACATCAAAACGGTCTTTTCATGCGGGAAGCTGTGCGAAAGCTGGCGGACGATTTCCTGCTCTGTCCCTTTGAGCTGTCCCTCGACCTCTCCCTGCTCTGCGACATGATCGTTTGCGATTACAACTATATCTTCGACCCCCGCGTGCGCCTCCAACGGTATTTGACCGGCGGCAAGCGCGGGCAGGTGCTGCTCATCGACGAGGCGCACAACCTGCCTTCACGGGCGCGGGAAATGTACTCGGCGCACCTCTCCACAAAGGACATTGACCACATCCGGCGGCTTGTTCCCAAAGAGCGGCGCAAGGGCAGCGCGGCTTACCGCATTTTATCCGAAACGAAAAAGCGCATGGTTGCGCTGGTGCAGGAAAGCGACCTGCCCAGAGCCGAAAAGGAACTCAAAGACGAACTGCTGTCCCTGTGCGAAGGTGCGCTGTGCGCCCTGCGGGAAAACGCAGACATTCCCTTTGAAGCCTCCGGCGAGCTGTCGCTGGACTTGGCCTCCTTCCTCTACCACGGCGAACGTTACGACGACAACGATTTTCTGCTCTACGAGGGCGGAAAGACCTTTGCGGACATCACACTGTTCTGCGCGGATGCCGCCGACAAGACCGCCGCCGTGCTGAAAAAAAGCCGCTCGGTCATTCTGTTCTCCGCAACCTTAACCCCGATGGAATTTTACCGCAAGACAATCGGTGCGGGGGATCAGGCAAAATGCGTTTATCTGCTCTCACCCTTCCCGCAGGAGCATCTGAAAGTCCTGCAAATGAGCGTGAGCACCCGCTACACCGTGCGGGAACAGACGCTCCCCAAGGTGATCTCCGCCATTTTGTCCTTCGTGAAATCCAAAGAAAAGGGCAACTTCATGGTGTTTTTCCCCTCCTTTGCCTATATGGAAAAGGCAAGGGAGGCAATCGAGCTGGCGGGCGAAACAATCACACTTCTCCCGCAAAGGCAGAACATGAGCGAAGGCGAGCGGGCGGAATACTTATCGCGCTTTGAGGAGCATCCCGAAGAAACACTGCTGGGGCTGTGCGTACTCGGCAGCGTGTTTGCCGAGGGCGTTGACCTGCCCGGTGGGCGGCTTTCCGGCGCGGTGATCGTGGGCGTTGGAATGCCGCAGATCGGCATGGAGCGGGAGACCCTCAAACGCCGCGCAGAGGAACAGTACGGCGACGGCAGCCTCTACGCCTATGTTTACCCCGGCATCGGAAAAGTCCTGCAGGCCGCCGGGCGTGTTATCCGCTCGGAGGAAGATTTCGGCGCGATCCTGCTGCTGGACGACCGCTACACAAGGGAGCCGTATGTTTCCCTACTCCCAAAGGAATGGGCGGTTGAAAGGGTTTGGAACGAAAAGGAAATCACGCAAAAGCTCCGCGCCTTCTGGCAGGAAAATGAGCAATAAGCAAAAGGCTGCAAGGGAAAGGTTCCTTTGCAGTCTTTTTGCGGGGAGCGCCCTCTCAGTCACCTGCGGTGACAGCTCCCCCGCACACGGGGGAGCCTTTTGGCGTTCTATCGGACAATAACCGCCTCGATGCCCAGCGCATCAGCGATCTTCTTGATGGTGTCGGCCTTGTGCCCGATGCCGAGGGCGTAGTGGTGGGTGGGGCCTTCCATGACCCAGCGGCGGACGAAATCCTTCGTGGAGGGCATAAAGACGGCGCGGGTGTTGGTGTTGCCGGTGGGCGGGATGGGACCTGCCTGTGACTCGCCTTCGCCGATGACGAACTTCATTTTGCCGTCATAGGTCTGGGTGATGCCCAGCATGGTGATGGGGCCTTCTTTGAGCTTGAATTCCACCGACGCGCCGCTGCCGGGCTTGCCGTGATACTTAATCAGCGAGCGCACCACGGGCTTGCCCTGCGCGATGGCGATGTGGTGCGGGCCGTCGTGCCCGATGAGGATGCAGTTGTCGGCAAAATCGAAGGGGTGCAGCTCCGCAAAGGAGCCGCCGATGCCCAGTCTGTCCATAATCAGCATGGCCACGCAGGTTTTCAGGTCGTATTCGCCGCACATGGGGAAGCCCCTGCCGATGAGCATGGAATTGCCCAAAATGAGAGAGGAAGCCATGGCGCGGACGGGGGAATCCTCCGTGCCCTCATAGTAATACGCCAGCCCGTTCAGCTCATTCTTTTCGATGAATTTGTCCAGTGCCGCCGCGCCCAGTGCCGCCGCATTCAGGTCTTTTTCGGTGAGCTTGCGTGTGATGGGGTCGGACTTCGGGTCGGGGGTGTCAAACTCATTGAGAATCGCCTCGCGCTTTGCGGCGATTTCGTTTTCCGTAGCTTCCTTGCCCAGTTCCACAAGGGAATCCATTTCCAGCGGCAGAACGTGCAGCCCAAAGGCGGCAGACACGGCGGTGGGGTCGGCGTTCATGTCGTACATGGTGTTGAGAACGTGCCCCATGAGCCCGATGCGCGCCCCGGATAATCCCCGCAGCGCGGCGGCAATGTCGCACCATTCTTTCAGATGTGCATCCACCTCGGGGTCGTTTTCCAGCGTCCCGATGATTACATCCGCTATTTTCTTGCCCATGCGGATGGCCACGCCGGTAAACTCCGGCACAGAGCAGATGGCGTCGTTTTCCAGCTGCATCCGGGTGTTGGCCTTTGTGTAATCCAGCGCATCAAGGGGCTGCAGAGCCACCAGCACAAAGGGCTTGTCGATGGCGCGGATGAGCGGAGCAAAGACGGAGGAGGTGGCGTAGGTGGTCATGTTGCAGAAGATCACATCGGGATTCGCCGCCGCAATCTTCGGGATGAGGTCGTAGGCAATGCGGCTGTCGTCCACCATGCCAAAGTCCGTAACCTCCGCGCCTAAGGATTTCACCTTATCAATCATGGTCTGATGATAACCCAGTAGCGTCTCTTTCAGCCCCTCAAACTGCCCCCAGTAAACGGGGTGCCCCACGCAGAAGGTCACAATGCGCCCGCTCTTGCGGATATTGTCGTGATTCATACTTTTCATTCCTTTCCTTCCAAACGGAAAAAATATTTCTGTTTGCAACCAGTATAGCACAAATATTCTTCCGCATCCAACAAAAAATTCCGGGAATGAGGAATGATTGCATAATAAGTACAAATCCTCTATAATAAGTTCATAATTTAGTTTTGAAAGAAAGGTGTTTTCCTTGTTTTATCGGAACAGAAAATTTCTGCGGCCGGTCAGTATTCTTTTGCTGGTGCTGACCCTGCTGCTTTGCTGTGTCCCTGTCTCTGCGGTGGAGGGGCCGCCGTACACCATCGAGGAGGAATCGGCGCGAACCGACCCCAACGCGCTGGACTTGCCCCTGTCCGCGCTGGACGGCAAAAGCCTCGCCTTCATCACCGGCACGCCCTATGAAAACATCGTCGGCGGGCAGGTGCAGGCTCAGGATTACAGCTTTTACACCACCGTTTCCGACCTTGCATTGGCACTGCACGAGGGCAAGATTGACGCTTATGCCAACAACACCTACCAGTGGCCGTACATCGCGGCGGAATATCCCGAGATCACTTACTTTAATCAGCCGCTGTATTATTTAGAAAACGGTGCGATCTTCCCCAAAAACGACGAAGGTATCGCGCTGCGCGATCAGTTCAACGAATACCTGCGCAGGCTCACCGCCGACGGCACGCTGGACGCGCTCAAAGGCTATTGGCTGCAGCCCAACGATTGGGAGGTTCCGACCCTTCCTGCTACCGGCGAAAACGGCGTGCTCAAATTCTGCACCGCCTCCTCCATGAAACCCTTCTCCTTCATGCTAAACGGGCAGCACGCGGGACTGGATATTGCGCTGGTGGCGGGCTTCTGTCAGGAATACGGCTACGGCATCAAGGTGGACGATTCCGACCTGTCCGGGATGCTCTCCGGCATCGCCACGGGAAAATACGATTTCGCCTCCGGGCAGATCGCCTGGTCGCAGGAACGCGCCGACAAGGTCTATTATTCCGATTTATATGTGACCCAGTATGTTGTGGCCTATGTGCGCAGAGGGGCTTTCGGGGAAGAAGCAGAAATGACGGACACGAAAGAGACCTTCTTTGAAAAAGTCGCCTCCGGCTTCAAGAGCACCTTTATCGACCAGTCCCGCTGGAAAATGATCGTCAAGGGCATCGGGCTCACCGCTTTCATCACGGTTTTCGGCTTCCTTTTAGCCAATATTTTCGGTGCGCTCTTCTGCGCTATGGTGCTTTCGGGCAAAAAGCCCTTGCTGGTCATTTACGACATTTATTCCCGCCTCATGCAGGGCACGCCCATTCTGGTTGTGCTGATGATTCTGTATTACGTTATCTTCAACAACAGCGATCTTTCCGGCGCAGTGGTGTCCATTTTCGGCTTCGGGCTTTCCATTGGGGCGTATCTCGCCCAGCTCTTTGCGGGCAGCATCAAGGCCATTGATGTGGGGCAAACCGAAGCGGCACTCATGCTGGGCATGAAGAAATCCCGCGCCTTCTTAGGCATCGTTCTGCCGCAGGCCATCCGCTCCATGCTCCCGGCCTATTTCAGCCAGTTCATTTCCCTGATGAAGAGCACCTCCATCGTGGGTTACATCGCCGTGATGGATTTAACCAAGGCCTCTGACGTGATCCGCTCCTCCACCTACGAAGCCTTCTTCCCCCTGCTCTCCTCCGCCGCCATCTATTTCCTGATTTCCAGCCTTCTTTTGTCGCTGCTCAAATCCCTGCAGAAAAAGCTGGCACCTAAACGCCGCAAGGCCACAAGCAAGGAGGAGAAGGACGCATGAGCATGATCCGCATTGAGCATCTGAAAAAGGCCTATCCCGCAAGCACCCCGCTAAATGATGTGAACGTCGAAATCAACAAGGGCGACGTAATTTCGGTCATCGGCCCCTCCGGCACAGGAAAATCCACCCTGCTGCGCTGCATTGCCATGCTGGAAAAGCCCACGGCAGGCAAAATCACCATAGACGGCACCGTTGTGACCGACAAAGGCTGCCGCCTGCATGAAGTGCGCTCCCGCATCGGCATGGTGTTCCAGAGCTACAATCTCTTTAATCACTTAAATGTCTATGAAAACATCATGTATGCGCCCATGAAGGTCAAGGGAATGTCCCGCGCCGATGCCGGGAAGCTGGCCGATGCGCTGCTGGATCAGGTGGGTCTTTCCGGCCGCGGAGAGGCCTATCCCGATGAAATGTCCGGCGGGCAGAAGCAGCGC
>DCHO01000017.1:0-2031 GCA_002315655.1 Christensenella sp. UBA1750 | reverse complement strand
GAAGCAGCGCGTCGCCATCGCACGCACGCTGGCCATGCAGCCGGAGATCATCCTCTTTGACGAGCCCACCTCCGCCCTCGACCCTACGATGGTGGGGCAGGTGCTCTCGGTCATCCGCAATCTCGCCAAACAGGGCATGACGATGATGATCGTAACGCACGAAATGGAGTTCGCCCGCAGCGTCTCCAACCGCGTGTTCTACATGGATCAGGGCGTCATCTACGAGGACGGCTCCCCCGAGCAGGTCTTTGACCACCCCCAGCACAACCGCACCCGCCAGTTCCTGCAACGCATGAAGGTGCTGGAATGCCGCATGGAAAAAAGCGGCTTCGATTTCCGCGAGTTTGCCTCCGAGCTTGAGGCTTTCGGCCACCGTCATTCCATGGAAACGCGCTCCATCCACCACGCCCAGGCCATTATGGAGGAGCTGTGCGTCACCTCCCTGCTGCCGCAGCTGGACACCCACCTGCACTACCTGCTGGAATGCTCCGAGCGGGACAACACCGCAGAGGTCACGCTGCTCTGGAAGGGCTCGCCCGAAAATCCCTTGGACGCGCTGGACGCAACGGCAAAACGCATTCTTGAAAGCGCTGCAAAGGAAATTTGCTTTGAACCCGGCGACAGAAACAATATGCTGCGCTTCATCGCGCTGTAAACTTCCCTCCTCCCATCCGATTTTACACAAATAGCCCTTGCAATTTCTTCCCACCTGTGCTATTCTATACCCCGTTGAAACCGAATACGGGGCATTAGCACAGTTGGTAGCGCGCAACGTTCGCAATGTTGAGGTCAGGGGTTCGAATCCCCTATGCTCCACCAAATCAGATACCATAGATTGATACGATGTATCCGTCTATGGTATCGTTTTTTTATGCCCTGAAATGCCTGTGTAGCAAGGCTTTCCGAAACACCGTTGTGCATTTCATAGGAGACAGTCCCCATATTTGCTCTCCCAAGGATGCTTTTTGGCTTGTTTTCGGCTCTCTGGCACAATCTGTAGTGGTCAGTAATCGTTAAACGACCGCTTTTCGTTAAACAGCCGATTGCAAAAATAAAAGCCGGATGTTATACCATCACGGTGATGTCACTCCCGTTTAAAAAGCTGTAAACCATTCTGCCATCGGCATAGACCGTCACATGGTCGAGCATGGCAATACAGCGGGAATCGGTGAACTCGGCATCGAGATAATCGTATTCCGTCATTTCAAAGAGAAAACCGCTCAGGATGTCGGATTTGAAGTGGCGCTCATCCCGCTCCTGCTCCAGCGCTTCCAGCTTCTTTTTCAGCTTGTCATAGCGGTCGGCAAGCTCATTGTAGCGCTGGTTGTATTCATCTTGATTCTGCGCATGGACGGCATTGTCCTCAATGGCTTTTTGAATCAGTCCGGCGATGACTTCCATTTCGCCTGTCAGCTCCGTTATCCTTGTGTCTACTTCGGTGCAGTCTTCAAGGTCGTGTTTTACATCACGAATATCATTCAGAAGCGTTTCTCGGTTTTCATGCAGAATGCTGAGCGCCTCAAGAAATCCGTTTTTGAGCTGTTTTTCCGTTACATGCGGGGTGCGGCACTTTTCTTCATTTTTGAACTTGGCATTGCACTGCCAGATGACCTTTCTGTACGGGTCATTGGAATGCCAGACCTTCGAGCCGTAAACCGATCCGCAGTCACCGCAGATAACTCTGCCGGAGAATGGACTGCTGCAGTCGTGGCGTTTTCCGCTTGCTTTCCTCTGCCGTATAATGCGCTGAACCTCGTCCCAGGCTCTCGGTTCTATGATTGCCGGGTGGCTGTTCTCCACATAGTACTGCGGGACTTCACCCTCGTTGATCTTCTGCTTTTTCGTAAGAAAATCCGTGGTGAATTTCTTTTGAAGGCGTGCATCACCCTTGTATTTCTCATTGGTGAGAATACTTTCGATGACCTGTGCCTGCCATACCTTTTTTCCACCGGGAGTCGGAATGCCCTGTGCGGTGAGATGACGGGCAATAAAGCTGGGAGATTTGCCGTCACGGAACATACGGTAGATAAG
>DCHO01000037.1 GCA_002315655.1 Christensenella sp. UBA1750 | reverse complement strand
ATCACCCTGTCCCTGCCCTACCGTGACAAGTATTCGGGCGAAAAGGAATACACCATGCGCGTGTTCCAGGAGCCCCCGCTCAATCAGGAAATGCTGTTCTTCCTGAACCTCGACAACTACACCGAGGGCATCACGGTCTATTATCCCGAGGTTGAGCCCCACTCCTTCCTGCTCAAGGACGGAAAGCTCTATACCTACGGCAACGCCGCTTCCCTCGCCAATTCCTTTGCCGACGGCAAGGGCGCTGCGGACAAGGGCATTGCGCTGACCGCCGCCAAGAAGGAAATGGGCATCAAGACCAAGTAAATTCAAAGGTTACATAAAAAGTTCCCCGGTGCCAAATCAGGCATCGGGGAGTTTTATCCCTGAAAATAAAGATTTGGAGGAAAACCCCATGAAAATTGAGACGGAACGGCTGCTGCTGCGGCCCATGGAACAGAAGGATTTTGACGCGCTTTACGCCATTTTTTCGGATGCGGAGACCATGCGGCATTACCCGCACCCCTTTGATGAGAAGAAGGTGCATTCTTGGATTAACTGGAACATCGAAAATGAGCGCGTCTTCGGCTTCGGGCTGTGCGCGGTGGTGCTGAAAGAGACGGGCGAGGTCATCGGCGACTGCGGCTGCACCATGCAGATGATTCACGACACCATAAAGCCCGAAATCGGCTACCACATCCGAAAAGACCTGTGGCGCAAGGGCTTTGCCACCGAGGCGGCGAGAGCGGTGAAGGACTTCCTCTTTGAAAATACTACTTTCAATGCCCTTTACACCTACTGCAAGTACACCAATGTCCCTTCCTACTCCGTCGCCGTAAAGAACGGCATGAAGCACATCGAGGACTATCCCGAGGAAAAGAACGAGGTGACTTCGGTGTATGCCATCACCCGGGAGGAATGGAAAGCGCGTGCAAACGGATAATCAGACAAAAAAGCGCCTGAAAACCGCCGAAGGGCTGCTGCTGTTCTGGACGCTGTTCATCGGCTTGGGCGCGGTGGCGGGGGCATCGGGAATGCTGCTCGACCCCTCCGGCAAGGCCATGGGCATGGACGGAATGCTGCCTTATTTTCAGAAGCTGCCCTTTGCGGATGTCCTCTTTCGCAACCTCTTTTTTTCCGGCATTGCGCTGCTGTGCGTCAACGGCATACCGAATCTTATCGCTGCAACGCTGCTCATTCTGCGCAGAAAAGCAGGGGTGTTCTTGGGCGGGCTGTTCGGGTTTACGCTCATGCTGTGGATCTGCATTCAGTTCTATATGTTCCCGCTGAATTTCATGTCCACCATCTATTTTATCTTCGGACTGTGCCAGCTGCTCACCGCGTATGCGGCCTACGGCTTTGCGCGGCAGACGGAATTTTCCGTGCGCCGGGAGGACTATCCCAACATCGGCACCGACAAAGAGAAGCTGGTGGTGTTCTTCTCCCGCCGGGGCTATTGCAAAAAGCTGGCGTACAGGGAGGCGGACAGAACCGGCGCGGAGGTCACGGAAATTATGACCGGGGAGAAAATTTCCGGAATGTTCGGCTTTCTGTGGTGCGGACGGTTCGGGATGCACCGCCGGGGAATGCCCATCGCGCCGATTTGTGCGGATTTTTCGCACTATGCCCATGTCACGCTGGTCACGCCCATCTGGGTTTTTGCCATCTCTTCGCCCATGCGGGAGTTCCTGCGCAGGGCGGAGGGGCAGATTCACCATTATGACCTTGTGGTCTGCCATTTCAGCAATTTCCGTTATTTGGGCGCAAAGCGCGAGGCCGAAGCCCTGCTGCACGCCCCCGCCGCGTCCTTCCGCTCCGTCCGCTGCCGCTTTGGGCAGTTCAAAGAACCGCAGAGAAAACAAAAACTCCCTTGATTGGGAGTTTTTGTCATATAGGAAGGATTTAGTCTTCCTCTAAGCAGCGCAGGACGATGTTGCGGATGCGGGGCTGGATGTAGTCCTCGCCGGCGGGCTGGGACTGCTGGGAGAAGAGGATGGTCAGGTCGTGGGCGGGGTCGATGATGGCGTAGGTGCCCGCCGCGCCGCCCCAGCCGAATTCGCCCAAGCCCGTCATGGCGTTGGCCACCTCGGGGGCAACCAGCGTGCGCACGCCCAGACCGTAGCCGTAGCCGACGTACTGAATCCAGTTGAAGTTCACCATCTGGGCGGGGTTTAAGTGGTTGCGGCGCATGAGCTGCACGGTCTCGGTGCCGAGAATGCGGGTGCCGTTTTCGCGGGATTTGCCCAAGTTGCACAGGGTATCGGCGAACTTCATGTAGTCCTCCGTGGTGCAGGAGAGTCCCGCGCCGCCGGAGCGGTAGTTGGGCGACACCTGATAGGCGTTGTAGAGCTTGGGCTCCTGCGGCCAGGTCTTGCCGGTCTCGTCGTGTTCATAGCGCAGGGCGCATCTGCCGATCTTTTCCTCCGGCACGATGAAGTGCGCGTCCTTCATCCCCAAGGGCTTTATGATGTTTTCTTGCAGGTAGGTCTCGAACTCCGCGCCGGAGACCACCTCCACAAACGCGCCCAGCACATCATGGGCAAGAGAATACTGCCACTGGGTTCCGGGGTCGTAAATGAGGGGTTCTTTTGCGATTGCCGCGACGAACTGGCGGGTGGTGTAGCAATAGTTGGTTTCCTCCATCAGCTTGTCCAGCGAGGTGGAGTGCAGGTCGTAGGTGAAGCCCGCAGTGTGGGTGAAAAGGTGCTGCACGGTGATTTCCGTCTTGGCGGGGCGCAGGGTGCAAACGCCGTCCACGGTGGTGCGCACCATCATGTTCGCAAATTCCGGCAGATACTTGGAGACGGGGTCGGTCATGAGGAACTTGCCTTCCTCATAAAGCTGCAACGCCGCCACACAGGTCATGGGCTTGGTCATGGAGAACATTTTGTAAATGGTGTCCTCCCGGATGGGCTTGCCGTTCTCGCGGTCGGCAAAGCCGTGCAGATAGCGGTAAATTTCTTTGCCGCCCTGACGGATCATGCAGTCAAAGCCCACATTGCCCCAGGCATCCAGCGTGTTCAGAAACGCGGTAAGTTTCGTGAAATTCATTGTGTTTTACGCTCCTTTGATGATTATATTTTCAGAACAAGTACCTGATAGGGAGAAAGCTTTGTTTCCCCTTTGATGGTCTTCCCGGACAGCAGCTCGAACCCTTCGGGTAGCTCGGCTTCCTTTTCCTCCGGCAGACTGTTCATCACAAAGAGGAAGGTGCCGTTTTCCCCGATGCGCTTTGTGGTGAGAACACCGTTTTCGGAGGCGGGGATGTTCGGCACAACGCCCGCCTTCTGCGCGGCGGTCTTGTAGAAGTCCATGAGGAAGTCCTCATCCGTCCGCGCCGCGATATAGTAGCAGGTGCCTTCTCCGTAGGCGTTTTCGGTGAGTGCCGGGTAGCTTGCGTAGAAGTTTTCTTCGTATTCAGAGAGCACCTTTGCGCCTTCCGCGTGGACAAGGGCGCAGAAGTCTTTCGCTTTGTAGGTCTTGCCGTTCCAGGTAAAGGCGTTGTGCTGGGTGTCGTCCAGCGCGTCGGTTTCCTCGTCCCACAGGCCGAAAACCTTGCGCAAAGGCCCCGGGAAGCCGCCCATGAAGCACAGGTCTTCCTCGTTGACCCAAGAGGAAACGTAGGTCGCCACATACACGCCGCCGTTTTGCACGAAGGCTTCCACCTTTTCGGCAAAGCCGTCCCGCAGCATATAGGTCATGGGGCCGCAGACCATGGAATAGGGAGAAAGGTCGCCGTTTTCGTCAATCACGTCCACGCCGAAATGATCCTGTAAAAGGGCGGAATAGTGGGAAAGCACGGTTTCGGTGTAGCCCTTGCCGCCCTCGTTGCGCCCGAACTGCGCATCCTCCAAAATCCACTTGTTTTCCCAGTCGTAGATGAGCGCAATTCTGTTTTCCGTGCCGGAGCCGGTTACGGGAGCCAGCGTTTTCAAGGCTTCTCCCACATCGCAGACTTCCTTATAAATGCGGTTTTCCTTGGAGCAGTCGTGGGAAATGACCGCGCCGTGGAACTTTTCGGACGACCCGCGGGATTTGCGGAACTGGAAATACTGTACGGTGTCCGAGCCGTGGGCGACAGCCTGCAAGCCTTGGAGCATCAGCACACCGGGGCGGCGCAGGCGGTTGATGGGCTGCCAGTTGGGCGCGGAGGGGGAGGACTCCATGAGCATGAAGGGCTTCTGCCCGCCGGTGCCGCGCATTAAATCATGCTTGAAGGCGGAAAGAAGCACCACATCCCTGTCCCGCGCATCGCCCGTCCAGAAGGGATAGTTGTCCCACGACACCACATCCAAGTGTTTGGCGAATGTGAAATAGTCGATGCCGTCATAGATGTGCATGAGGTTCGCGGTGCAGGGAATGTCCGGGGTGATTTCTTTGAGCGGCGCGATCTCCCACTCGTAAAAGTCGATGAACTGCTGGGTGGTGAAACGCTTCCACGCGAGCTTCAGCCCGTGGGAGGTGTTTTCGCCCAAGGGAGAGGGGGAGTGAATCTCCTCAAAGGAGGTATAGCGATGCGCCCAGAAGGTGTTCCACCAATCGTCGTTCAGCTTGTCAATGGTGCCGTAGCGTGCTTTCAGCCATTCCCGGAACTTCTGCTGACAGAGCTCACAGTGGCACTCGCCGCCGTACTCGTTGGAAACGTGCCACAGCCCAAGCGCGGGGTGGTTTTTGTAACGCTGTGCAAGCAGCGTGTTGATGGCACGCACCTTTTCGCGGTAGACGGGCGAGGTCAGGCAGTGGTTGTGCCGCCCGCCGAAAAGGTGCCGATTGCCTTTTTCGTCCACCCGCAGCACCTCGGGATATTTTTCCGCCATCCACGGCGGTCTCGCGCCGGAGGGCGTGGCCAGCACCGCCTTGATGCCGTTTTTCGCCAGCATCTCCATAACCTCATCCAGCCAGGAAAAATCGTACTGCCCTTCCTTGGGTTCCAGCATCGACCAGGCGAAAATGCCGACGGATAGGGTGTTGATGCCCGCCTCCACCGCCATTTCCATGTCCTGCTTCCAGATTACGTCTTTTTCCCTGATCCACTGTTCGGGGTTGTAGTCGCCGCCGTGGAGCAGAACGGGCATATCTTTCATAATATAGGGATATTGTGCCAAATGTGCCGCCTCCTTATTGCTTTATAACGATTGCGCCGCTGTCCAGCAGACGCAGGGTGAGATTCGCGGTTCTGTGGTTTTCGTTGCAAAGGGTGATGTTCGGCTTGTCGATGGTGTCGTAGAGGATAAGCGCTTCCGTCTCGCTTCGCCCGGTTTTCATGCGCCGGGAGAGGATGCGCGGGCGCAGCATTTCTTCCTCCGCTTCCATATAGACGGTGTAGTCAAAGGGGAGCGCGTCCCAGCCAGGCTTGTTCAGCAGCAGCCAGTTGCCCTCCATGAGCACGATGGGCGCGGTGACGGATTGAGCATCCTCCGCCACGTCATGCAGGGTTCTGTCGTAGATGGGGAAGCGGGTGTCCTTCTGCAATAAGCTGTATAACTTATCCCGCAGATGGGCAAGGTCGAAGGACTCCGGCGCGCCCTTGACAGACACCAATGGCACAGTTGCGCCGTCTTTCTCTATGGTGTGGGAGAGCAGATAGTCCTGACGAAAATGGAAACCGTCCATGCCCACGGCCTGTATGCGCTCTGACAGGTTCTCTAAAAACAGCGCAAGGGTGCTCTTGCCCGCACCGGGGGGAGCGGCCAAGGCCACAAGCAGCCGCCCACCTTTGCGCTTTTGCATCTCTTCCAACGATTTGACCAGCGGCAGCAGCACATTTTCCACCGTTTCATCGGGGAAAAAGCCTTCCACGGGAACACCGTTTACATTCAGTATTTTCTTCATCTAAAAATGCAGCTCCGCGCCGGTTTCGGTGTAAACAACGCCGTCAATGTCGCGGTTGATGGCGCGGACGGCCTCCAAGTATTCGGGAATGGAATTGTAGAGCGTGTGCTTGTGCTCAAGGATGAATTTCGCCTTCTCGCCGCCGTTGCCCAGCAATTCTGCCGCCATGCAGAGGAAATACTGTGCGGGCAGCACAAGGGCGGAATGGTCGTCCGTGATGAAATAATCCGCGCCGTGCCCGATGCCCTGTGCGCCGGAGCAGTGAGGGTTGATGGTGGGGAAGATGCAGGAAATGTCGCCCATGTCGGTGCAGCCCTTGTCCCAGCCGTCTTCCTTGATGTTCTCTTTCCCCACGATTCCGGTCATGACCTCATGGACGAGGGCATACATATTTTCGTCGTTCTCCACGGGGGAATAGCCCGTGCGGTCGGTGATGGTGACTTCCGCGCCGATGGCGGCAGCGGAGGCGGCAAGGGCGCGGTTGATGCGCCTGTTGGCATCTAAAATGGCTTTTAAGGACGCGCCGCGGACGTAGGTTTCCAGCGTCACATAATCGGGAATGACGTTGACCGCGCCGGGCTTGCTCGTCACGATGGGATGGAAGCGGATGTGGTCTTCGTCGCGGAAGGTCTCGCGCAGGGCGTTGACCGCCGTGATGCCCAAATTTGCGGCATATAAAGCGTTGATGCCCTTATCGGGGGAGCCGCCGGCGTGGGAGGCTTTGCCCTTGTAGGCGATCTCCTTGACCATGCAGCCGTTGGAGCCGGTGGAAAGCCCGTAGGTGCCTTTGCCGATGCCGGTGTGGATGAGCAGGCACAGATCCGCATCGTCAAAGAAGCCCCGGCGAATCAGCTCCACCTTGCCGCCGTAGAACTCGATGATGCCCTTTTTGCGCAGTTCCTCGCGGTAGCCCAATTCCAGCAGCTCCTCCGCGGGTACGAACATGAGGCGGATTTTGCCGCACAGCCCGGCAAGTGCGCCTTCTTCTTTTAAGCACGCCGCAACCCCAAGCAGCGCGGAGGACTGGCAGTGGTGCCCGCAGGCGTGCGCCGCGCCGGTCTCCTTATCGCAATTCGGGTGGGAGGAATTGATGATGGAATCCATTTCGCCCATCAGAACCAGTGTGGGGCCGGGAAGGCCGGTGTCCACATCCGCATAGAAGCCGGGAATGTCACCCGCCTTCACAAAATCGCGGTAGCCCAACTTCTCCATTTCGGACAGCAGGAACGCCTGAGTGTCCCATTCGCGGTAGCCCGTTTCGGGGTGATTCCAGATGGTTTGCTTGGAGTGCTGCATCAGGGGAAGAACTTTTTCGGGAAGAGCCTTCATATTCTCGAACAAAGCGTTGCTCATATCGGGTTCTCCTGTGTTTAATTTAATAGGAAGAAACAGCCTACATTTCGATGACGTCGCCGTCGGAAAGAATGTCGATGGGATAGGCGTACTTGCCGTCAAGAGCCTTGATTCTTTCTAACTTCTCAATGGGGAAAACGTGGTTGAACAGCAGCTTTTTGCCCTTGTAATCTTTGAGGAAGTATTCCGCCTCCTCAGGGGAGAAGTGCGCCATCTCGCACACGGTCAGATCGACGGGTTCACGGAGGGCAATCTCGGGGAAATCCCTGTCCTTCATGTTGTGAGAAAGGTCGCCGGTGAAGACGAGTTTCTTGCCCTCCGCCTCGATGAGATAAGCATAGGAGGGATGCCCTGCGCCGACATAACTCATGTGGGTGGTGGGGAAGGGGGTGACGCGGACAACTCCGTCGTCATAGACGAAGTTTTTGTCCATGAGCTTGAAGCGGATGCGTTCCTCGTCGATGCCGATGTCGGCCTCCACGACGTTTATGGTGTGCTTGTAGGCGTCAATTCCGGCCTGCTCCGTCATGTAGATGTCGAAGGCGGATTCCTTGAAGTACCAGTTGCACAGATCGGCCAGGTTCAACAGGCCGTCGGTGTGGTCGCCGTGGATGTGGGTGAAGAACACAGCTTTGAGCCCGTTGGGATGCAGCCCGTTGCGCAGCAGCAGGTCAACGGCGGGTGCGCCGCAGTCGATGAGATAGAGCCTGTCGCCGATTTCAAGACAGGTGCAGGAGCAGAAGCGTTCTGCGGAGGGAACGCCGTGGGAGGTGCCGAAAAAGCGGATTTTCATAGTGGTTCAGGTCTCCTTTACACAGAGAAGATTTATGTAAAAGTATAGCACATTATTTGGCTGAGAACAAGCACAAAGCGCAAAAGATTGACAAAACAGTAACGATGTAAGAATATACTTATATTGTGTTCTTGTATTTGCACCTATTATTGCACTAAAATAATATGAAAATATAAATATAATCTGCGACTGATTTAACACGCGAAACATGAAATGTTATTGAATATCTGCATGGATTTCTTAAAAATGGCTGAAATTGACAAAATTGTTGCATATATCTTAACAATATTGTAAGATTTTTCTGTCCGTTTGTGAAGCGATTTGGGAACAAAACGAAAGTTGAGAAAAAAGCCGCCTTTTTCGTTCACAAAATGTTTTTATGTTATTGACAAAAAAACGCAGGTAATATAATATATGATGTATAGACTGCTTTCGGCTTATGAAGACTGTCATTACAATGTGAGATACTTATAGTGATATAAAAAGTAGTACGCCGAACACAAAAGGAGGAAAAGACAACCCGTGAGTACGCAATCCATTCGACGCGGCGGCAAAGAGAAGTTCTCCTGGAAGAGAACGCGGCGCATCATGTGGGAAAATCGCTGGATTTACCTGATGCTCATTCCTGTGCTTGCTTACTACATCATTTTCAAGTACAAGCCCATGTACGGCATTCAGCTGGCCTTCAAGGACTACAAGCTGGCCGGCATCAAGGCTTCTCCCTGGAACAACTTCGAGCACTTCAAGTATATGTTCGTGGAACCCCAGTTCTGGCCGGCTCTGCGCAACACGCTGATCATCTCTCTGCTTCGTATCTGCTTCGGCTTCCCGTTCCCCATCATCCTGGCCATCCTCATCAACGAGGTCTATATGCCCAAGTACAAGAGAGTGCTGCAGACCATCTACACTTTCCCGCACTTCCTGACCTGGGTTATCATGGCCGGTATCATGCTGAACCTGCTGGGCTCCACCGGCATGGTGCGTAAGTTCTTCGATCTGTTCAACCCGGAGATCGGTGAAAACTGGAACCTGCTCTACTCCAACAAATCCTTCCGTGCCATCCTGGTCATTTCCGACATCTGGAAGGAAGCCGGCTGGGGCACCATCATTTACCTGGCTGCCATCACCGGCATCGACCCCTCCCTGTATGAAGCCGCAACCATCGACGGTGCAAACCGTTGGCAGCAGATGCGCTTCATCACCCTGCCCGGCATGATCTCCATGATCGCCATTCAGTTCGTCCTCCGCGTCGGCGCTGTCATGGAAGGCGGCTTCGACCAGATATTCAACCTCTATACCGCTCCCGTTTACGAGACCGGTGATATCATCGACACCTACATCTACCGCCTGTCCTTCGTCAAGTCCTCCGGTATCAACCTGGGCTTCCCCGTGGCCGTCGGTCTGTTCAAGAACGTGATCAACTTCATCCTCCTGATGCTGGCCAACTTCGTGACCAAGGCATTGGGTCAGGAAACGGTTCTGTAAGGAAAGGAGGACAAACATGGCTGAAATTCATCCCATTTCCCCGAATGTCAGAATTGACAAGCGCGGGAACGTACACATTCCGAGAAAAAATAAGATTCGCCGGTTCAACGCGGTTGACTTTGTCCTGCTGCTGATCCTCACGATCCTTGCAGTCCTCATCGTGTATCCCTTCTACAACGCCGTGCTGGTCTCCTTCGTGCCCAACACCGTTTACAAGCGTTATGAAGGCATCATGCTGATTCCCCCGGAATTCACCTGGGAAGCCTACGAGTTCACCTTCAAGTCTGCCCTCATCTGGTACGGCTTTAAGAACTCCATCATCAATACCATTGCCGGCACCGCGTACAACATGACCCTGACCATCCTGTGCGCCTACTGCCTGACCAAGAGAAATCTGCCCGGCATGAAGCTCATCCGTGTGATCATCATCTTCACGATGTACTTCAACGGCGGTTTGATTCCCTACTATCTGCTGATTCGTGACCTGCATCTGATGGATACCCTGTGGTCGTACTTCCTGCCCACCGGTATCACCATCTACTATATGCTGATCATTTCCAACTACTTCAAGTCTCTGCCCCCCGCTCTGGAAGAGTCCGCTAAGATTGACGGCGCCACGGATATTCGCATCCTCTGGTCCGTCACCCTGCCGCTGTCTCTGCCTCTGCTGGCCACCTTCACGCTGTATTACGCCGTGGAGCGCTGGAACGAGTGGTACAACGCCATGATCTTCTGCAAGTCCGTTGACAAATGGCCTCTGCAGAACGTGCTGAGAACCATCATCAACGACGTCAATATGCTGGCCACCCAGAATATCCCCGGCGAAGCAAAGCCTGACATTCAGGGCGACTCCATCAAGATGTCTTCCATCATCATTTCCATGGCTCCCATTATGTGCCTGTATCCCTTCCTGCAGCGTTACTTCCTCTCCGGCCTGACCTTGGGCGCCGTGAAGGAGTAATCCCAATCCCGTTACAAAACCATGTAAGTGGTTTAGTAAAATATTTTATGGAGGAAACACCATGAAAAAGCTTCTGGCTCTGGTTCTTGTCGTGCTCATGGCTATCTCTCTGGTAGCTTGCGCCAAGACCGAAACCCCCGCCGCTTCCTCGTCTTCTGACAAGGCTGCCACGGAAACCAAGAAGGACGATGCTGCTGCCGCCGACGACTCTGCCGCTGGCGATGACGCTGCCGCCGCTTCTCTCTACCCCATGACCGCTGACGGTCAGATCGACTACGCCAACCTGGGCGAACTGTCCGCTGTTGAACTCTCTATCTGCGTTACCGATGCTGACAAGTGCGGCAAGGACGCTCGTTCTGAGTATATCAAGCAGAAGTTCAACCTGACCTTCGACTACATCCCCGTTTCCTGGGGCGACTGGAACGAGAAGGTTCAGACTTGGGTTGCTACCGACGACGCTCCCGACCTGCTGAGTTGGGACCTGAAGATCGCTTCTTCTACCAACTACTTCGAGTGGGCCAAGCAGGGTGCCTTCGCCGGCATGACCGCTGACGAACTGAAGAACTACCCCAACCTCTACAACTTCTACAAGGATTCTCCCTCTTGCGCCGCCTACTCCATCGACGATGTGCTGTACACCTGGCCCGCAACCCGTTACAATCCTGAGTACATCAACAACGCTTACACCTCCTACTTCTGCATCCGTGCTGACTGGGCTAAGCAGGTTGGTCTGTATCAGGAAGATTCCGAGTACACCTGGGACGAGTGGATCGAGCTGTTGCGTGCCATCCGTGATCAGGATCCCGGCAACAACGGCATCAACAACGCTCCTCTGACCCTGCCCACCTGGGGCTTCCCCAACGCTGCTGTTACCTTCCTGAATGCTCCTGCTTCTGAAGGCAACGAATCCTCCTCCTACATCGTCGTTGACGGCGAGTATGTCTGGCCCGCTTCCACTCCCGAGTTCAAGCAGGCTGTCATCGAGACCTACAACATGTATCAGGAAGGCCTCATCTACAAGGACAACATCTCCTTCACCGGTAACGAATATCAGGATATGTTCAAGGCCGGTCAGTGCTTCGCTACCTACAACGTTGTTGGTTCCATGAACTCCTGGACCGATGACATGATGCGTGATGGCACCATCGCCTCCAAGGACGCTGTTGACGTTGCTGTCGTTTACGGCATGGATGGCAAGTGGTACATGACTCAGACCGAAGACTACTGGCTGTGCACCTCCTTCTCTCACAAGATCACTGACGAAGAGAAGGCTCGCGCTCTGCTCTTCTACGATTACCTGTTCACCGATGAAGGCGTCCGTCTTGAGTGGGTCGGCCTTGAAGGCGTTGACTACGAAGTGACCGGCGACAACGTTGAAGACATCAAGATCCTGTGGGACTTCGACGAAGCTACTCAGACCTACGTTTCTCCCTATGCTGAAACCAAGTTCAACGAAGGCCAGGCTGCCAACGGCACCATGCAGGTTCCCGCCAACCCCGCTATCGCTGAGTTCCAGGTCCAGCTGAAGGACAAGGTTTGGAACAAGATGAACGAAGGCAAGGCTACCATGAAGTACGTTGACTACGCCATGGCCGCTCTTGACGCTCCCAACAAGAACAAGTACGGCACCTTCGGCGCTGACGTTAAGGAAGAAATGACCATCCTCGTCGCTCAGGAAGGCATCGATGTTGGTGCTGAGTGGGATGCTTGGGTTGCTTCCATGATGCCCACCGTCCAGCTGGTTCTTGACGAGCTGAACTCTCAGATCCTTGGCAAGTAATTGACAAGACTTTGAGTTGATTCTCAACTGAATCACGAAGCCCCCG
>DCHO01000019.1 GCA_002315655.1 Christensenella sp. UBA1750 | reverse complement strand
ATGAAACAGGTCGTTCCCACTTACAAAACTCCGCAGAAAACTGTTGCCTGATTGAATTTACACAAAATATGAACCACCGTGGAAAGACAAATCTCCACGGTGGTTTTATTTCAGCTTTGTTTTATTGTGAACGGAAATCGAAACTTACGAAGGATTTTCTATTTTGCATCCGGCCAAATTCGTGCCGGTTCACGGATGAGCGCCACAAGATGCTCCAGATATTGCGCATCGGATTCGGTAAAGTGGCTGCTTGCCACATCCTGCAGATAGTCCTGCAGCAGATAATCCGGGGTCACGGAAAGCGCCTTGCACAGCAACAGCAGCATCTCCACGGAAGGGGAACGATTGCCGCGCTCGATGTGTCCCACATAAGCCGTGGAAACGCCGCACTGTTCGGCAAGCTCGGCCTGACTGAGCTTGATCGACTTACGCCTTGCCTTGACACGCTTTCCCATCAGGGATAAATCTATATTTTCCATGGTGCTCCTTTTCAGTCGCCGAAGGTGAAGGTGTCAGAGAAACGAGCCTTGAACATATCGAACACGGTGTCCAGCGTTTCGTCGTCGTCAATGCTCACATAGCCTTCTGTTCCGTCCTCTTCTTCCTCTGCCTTAAGAATGACGACGCCTTCCTCTGCGTCCTCAACGGGCAGCAGAATGACGAATTTGTCCCCTTCGTACTCGATAATGTCCATCAGCTCAAAGGGCACCTCGTTACCGTTGTCGTCAATGAGACTGATAATATTGCTTTCATCCTTAGCCATTTTGCATATCTCCTTGTTTATTCATCGTCCTCAATGAAGTAGCGGCCGATCAGATAGGGATATTCTTCGTGGGTACCGTCTGCGTGCACATCGGCATAGACGGTGTAGCGGTGATCTTCGGACAGAGGCTTGCCTTCCACCATTTCCAGGTAGATGTACTTGGGATCTTCCTCGGTGCTGACGTTGAACAGGCAGGTGTAGGGATCTGAGGTGTAAGCCTCAATGACATAGCCTGTGCACTTGAAGGGCTGATACTTGCCCGCAAAGGCGGTCAGGTCGTTATAGTTCATCTTGTACGCCAGAGCAACATAGTCATTGTAGGAGGGCGTATAGGTGACAGTGTGCGTCAGATCGGAGGAATCCGTGCCGTTAGATGCGGTGATCACAATATCGTTGGGTCCGAAGGACAGCTGCGCGGTGAAGGAGAAGGTGCCGTCCTCATTCAGGGTCACATTGCCCAGCGTGGGGGTGTTGACGGTAACGGTAACGCCCGGAGCCACGGAGCCTGAAATCACAAGATTATCCGTTGAACTGGCGGAGGGGGTGGAGGGATCAAGCTCGATGGGCACGGTCATTTCGGGTCGGACGATGGTGATGGTTTCGGTGACGGATTTGCAGCCTTCCTTCATGACGGTGACGGGAATTTCGTTGGCGCCGATGGGATCCACCGACACATTGAAGACGATGGAGCCAAGGTCGCTGCTTTCCTCGGTGATCATATCGGAAACATCGCTGCCGTCAATGGTGACAACGGAGCCGATCTCCACACGAACCTTGACCTGGAAGGTACTCAATGTGGTTTCAGCGGTGCTGCCCTCGGGGGTCACGATCTCAAGATAAGCGACCGGGGGCGTGACCGTGAAGGTGACGGGGGAGAGCTGGGTCTCCTTGCCGCTGGAAGCCTCGTGAAGCACCGAGTTCAGCGTGACTTCGATGTCCTCATTGGCATAGCGGTTGCCGATCAGTTCACTGTCGTCGATTTCCAGCGTACCGATGCCGGAAACGATGGGCACGTTGTAGGAATTGGGCAGGTTGTCGCCGGAGACATAGATGATGTCGTTGTCGTTGCCCTTGAAGGTAAAAACGTGGGTCGGATGGCCGTTGCGTTCGCCTGTTGTGATCACGGGCGCGTTTTCGTCCTGCACAGGCTCGCTCTGCTCGGTGGCGGATATATCCGTATCGGCGGGCTTATCTGCGGCTTTCTTTACGATAGCCTTAATACCTGCGATCAGTCCCCAGAAGACAAGCACGACGATGAGCAGTGCGGCCGCACCCAACAGGATGAGGCGGGGGAGATTCTGCACCTTTGCGTCCTTGCGAACCATCGCGGGACGGGAAGCTAGCTGCGGGGCGGGTCTTGCGGGAGTGTTGCTTTGTTCGGTTCTTTCGGGATTGATCTGCCGGGGCTTTGCGGGAGCCTGCTGCGGACGTTGTTGCTGCTGCTGGGGAGCGCGGCGCACGGGCTGCTGCTGCCGGGGATCGTTTCTCTGCTCACGCGGCATTTCATGCTGAACGGAAGCCCTCTGCTGGGGGATGCTCTGCGGATTCTGCGGCTTGCGCTGCAAAGGCCGTGCGGAGAGCTCCTGACGGGGAGCCGGACGAGACGGTGCGGCGGTACGGGGAGCGACCACAGGCGCGGCAGCGTGAGGCGGAACCACGGGCGCGGCTTTTGCGGCAACGGGGCGCACGGGCTGCGCTGCCGCAAAATCAATGGAATTCGGGCTTTCATCTTCGATCACGCCGAAGGTTCTGCCGGTCAGCACGGAGCGTTTCCGCACGGCATCGTGTCGGGCAATGGCATCCAGACCGCTTCTGGGCGCGGGTGCAGGGCGAGGTTCTTCAACGAGGGGAAGCTCCATACGGGTGGAACTGCCCAGCCCTTCAGTCAGATCCTCCTGAATACCGAAGACCGTGCGGCGCTTGCGGCGAGGATTTGCTTCGGCAGGCTCGTCATGTCCTAAGGAAATATCATCTTCTCCCAGAGAGACCATGGCCTGCTTTGCCCACAGAGGCACCTCAATGTCCTTGGAAAGGCGTGCGGCGGGCTCCACGGTGACGGGAACCACTTCCTCGGCTTCTTCTGTCTTGGTGTTTTCGGGTTCTTCTGCTTTTTTCTCGGGTTTCTGCTCGGCTTTCGGCTCGGGTTTTTCTTCCTTGGGAAGCTGAATGGCGGAATTGAATGGATCGTTGTCCCCGATCTCGGCAATGAGGGAGCGCTTGGCGTTGGCGAAGGCGGTGAACTCGTCTCCTGCTTCGTCGGCCTTTTGCGCGGAAATGCGTGCTGTGGGCTTGTAGGACTTCACATCCTCCACGATGGGTTCTTCCTTGAGAACTGGAGTGTCGACAAACTGCGTCTCCGGCTCATCCTCTTCCGGCTCTTCGATGTCAAAACGGCTGAGACTCATGAGCTTACGGGGACGGACGTCCTCCGCGGCAAAAACCTCAGAGGGGAGGGAATTGGCCTGGGGATTGGTGAAGATCGCGTTGATGATCTCATGGCTGATGCCGGGAGCCGTGGGTGCGACCTCCGGCTCGTTGATCTCGTCTGCATCATCGGCTGCAATCGGCGCGGCTTTGGGCAAATCCTCCTTCTGCAGAGAGGAGAGGTTGAATTTGCGTGTGCCTTCGGTTAACTCATCTGCGGCGGGGAGATCGTTCAGATTGAATTTTCGGGTTTCCTCTGCAACGGGGGAGTCGGGTGCGTTCACGCCACGGAAAATGCCGGTGGCATCGGAGGGAACCGTTTCTTCCTTTCGGTTCAGGGCAACGGTGACGACTTCGTCCTCATCCATCGCCTCATGGATGGCGGGTGCTTCCGGTTTAGGAGATTCGTAAGCGGGCGCAAAGGCTTCGTCCTGATCCTGCACCGGGAGGTCGTATTCCTCCGGGTCATCCTCAGGGATGTGTTTCCCTTTGTTCTTTTTTTGCGCCTGTCTGGCTTTCTTTGCGGATTTGGAAGCCTCATCAAGACCAAGCAGCGCGGCGAGAGAGAATCTGCGTGCTGCGGGAGCCTCGGTTTCTTCTACCTCAAAGGGATCGTTTTCCGGGAAGAAGGAATCAGGCTGCTCCTGTGCACCCTCGTTTTCCTCTTCCTCATTTATCGGAAGCGCGGGCTGCTCATCGGATGCGGGAATAGGCGCCGCCTTTTCCGTCTTGCCGACGTAGGGCGTATCGTCCTCGTCCTCCTCAACCCAGTTTCCGGCGTCATAGAGGGAGAAGTTGCCTTCCGGGAAGGAACTGGGAAGATCCTTTTCCTTGGGCAGCGCAGATTCCTCTGCAGCGGCCTGATTTTCTGCTTCTGCGGTCAAATCTGCACCGCACTGAAAGCATTTTGTAAAATGAGCTCTATTCCAAACTCCGCAAGAAGGGCATTTCATATAAGTGTCTGCCTCCTAAGGGTAAATTTGCTGATCCAAATTGATCTGCGTAAAATTGCACGCCAAAAAAGCGTAATAATCACGCCAATTTATTCTATTCGTCAGGAAGAAGAAAAAATCCTGCTAAACATTTCAATATTTTCTATATCCAAATTGGGAAAAATATGGTACAATAAAAGAAAGATTTTCGGAAGGACGGTTGTTTTCCATGATGGATCATTTCAGAGAAGAAATCGTAACGCGCAGGCAGGGCAGAGCCGTAAATGCCATTGGCTACATTCTGGCCTGGCTTTTTGTGCTGGTGTTCGGCATCATCGCCTTCATCGGCCTTGTGGATATAATGAACATGAATTTCGCGCTGGTCAACTGGATCTTTCTTGTGGTCGGCGGCGGACTGTGCTACCTCATGTTCCGCTACAAAGACAATTTCCGCATCGAGTATGAGTATTCCTTCACCAACGGCGAATTGGAATTTGCCATGGTCAAGAGCAACACCCGCCGCAAGGAGCTGCTCTCCATCCGTATGCGCGAGGTGGAAATGGGCGGCGTCGTGGACGGTAATGCTTTCCGGTCCGCGGCACAGGCGGGGGACTATAAGGAGTATCGCTACTATCTCAACGGAAAAAATCCGCTGTACTTCCTGCTGCTCACCAGAGAGGGCAAGCGCATCATGATCATCTTTGAGCCTTCGCAGGAGATGATCGACATGATGAAGGAATACAGCAAGGTGCTGGAAGCCTGATAAAAATATGGACTGCGAAATTATCGTACCGAAGGAATATGACGGACGGCGGGCAGATGAAGTGCTGCTTGCCGTTCTTCATCTGTCCAAACGGTTTATGAAGGTTGTCAAGCGCGAAAAAGGGCTGCTGGTAGATGGGGAAAATTCATACGTTAACCGCATTGTGCACACCGGGCAGAGGATTGAAGTCCGTTTTTCCGAGCCTTACGATCAGGGACTTGTGCCGGAAGCGGGAAATGTGGAGATTTTATATGAGGATGATTTTTTGCAAGTCATCAACAAGGAAGCACCCCTTGCCGTCACGCCCACGCCCGAAAAGCCGACAGGCACTCTGGCCAACCGCATGAAGAAAATGCACCCGGAGGGAAATTACATCTTTCGCCCGGTGAACCGGCTGGATAAGGGCACATCGGGGTTGATGGTGGCGGCCAAAGACCCGCTTATGCAGAAAAAGCTGCTGGAAATCCTGCATACCGAGGCCTTCACACGGGAATACCTCGCGCTGGTGGAAGGCGATGTGGAGGAGGATTGCTTCACGATTGACAAGCCCATAGGTCTTGCGGAAGGCAGCCAAACCAAACGATGTGTCCGCGCAGACGGAAAGGCAAGCGTGACGCACACTTGGGTTGCGGAGCGATTCGGAAATCGCACCCTTGTGCGTCTGCGGCTGGAAACAGGGCGCACGCACCAGATTCGCGTTCACATGGCTTCTATCGGGCACCCGATAGTGGGGGATTCCTTATACGGTACGGAAGACCCTGCGCTTCCCGGCAGGTTCGCCCTGCACAGCGCGTATCTTTCCTTTATCCACCCGGAAACAGGGGAGAGATTGAACTTTTCCGCACCGATTCCTGAGGAGATTTCCGCGCTGATGCTAAAATAAGGTAAAACCGGGTTTGTCCCGGGTTTACAGGATGCGAAAAATAGGATATAATAATTCGTCGGGGTGTGACCCGATAACCACATTGGAACGGAGGCAAATCCATGCGTCAATTAGACAAACTGTGGCAATATCAACAGGCCGACAAGGCTGTGGTGGATTATGAGACGGAGATCCGTCAGTATCCCCTTCGTCAGCAGCTTCTGAAACTCAGAAACATCGTGGCGGATCAGCAGACGGTCGTAAAGGGCATGGAAAATGATGCAGGAAAGGCATTGGAGCGTCTGGAAGAACTGAAAGCCCAGCGCGACCGCTTCGCCCAGCTCTTTGAGGACATCCGCAAAAAGCTGGAGGACAATGTCTTTGAGACGGCTTCTCAGGTACACAAGGCCATCCAGCAGATGACCGATGCCGAGAACAAGCTGCGCTCCGCGGAAAAGGAACTGGCGAAGATGAACTCTCACAGCCAGATGATCGAAAACCGCTATAAGGAAGTGCGCCTCAAGGCCACCCGCGCCAGAGACGAATACAATAAGCTGAAAGCCACCTACGACAAGGAGTACGAGCAGCAGCTTGCCCATTTGGAAGAGCTGAAAAATGCCCGCACCGAAGCCGGAAAGAACGTGGACGAAGCGTATATGGAGAAGTACAAGACCATAAGGGGGCAGAAATTCCCGGTCATGGTGCTGCTTTCTCAGGATCGCTGCTCCGGCTGCAATATGTCGCTGCCGTCCGCTGTCGCCAAGCAGATTCAGGGCTCGGATGAGATCGTGACCTGTGAGAACTGCGACAGGATTCTGTATATGGCGGAATAGGAAATGAAGGAATGAAGAAATGAAGTTTGATTCCGCCGGAATCAAATGAAGTTTATGAAATCCCTATGGGATTTCATAAGATGCGCACCCTACAGGGTGCAAAAAGTGAAGGGCGCTCAAAAGCGCCTGAAGGTCGAGCGTTTTGAGGGAAAGCGTCCAGTGGACGTTTTCCGAAAATAAGCCGACCGAAACACCGGAATTTCCCGAAGGGGAATTTCGGTGCGAAACGGAGTATATCAGGTGATCGCGCACGAGAGAAACGTGTGAGGAAAGTCCGAGCATCGCAGGGCAGGGTGCCGGCTAACGGCCGGCGAAGGCGACTTCAGGGAAAGTGCAACAGAGAGATACCGCAGGGGAAACCCTGTAAGGATGGAAAGGCGAGGTAAGAGCTCACCAGCGGCATGGCGACTTGCCGGCTATGTAAACCCCACCTGATGCAAGATTGAAAGGGAAACATATGCGGCGGCCCGTCGCGTTTCCGGGTAATCGCGCAGAGCTATGCGGCAACGTATAGACAAGATAGATGGTCACCAAATACAGAACTCGGCTTATAGATATGCTCCTATCTTTATACAAAAACCATGAATCTGAAATGGATTCATGGTTTTTGTGTTCATGAAGACAGAATAATAAGGAGCGTTGTTCATTGTTTATACATCAAAAATTCCCATAATGATGATGCCGACAACGGTTAAGCTGATGGCGAAATAATGCCGATAGGACAGCTTTTCTTTGAGGAAAAGTCTTCCCCACAGCACCGACACGGCGCAATAGGAGGAAATGATGGGCGCGGCCAGCAGGACATGGGAGGAATCCGCCAGTGCGAAGATGTAGGCGAACTGGCCGGCGGTTTCAAAGCACGCGCCGACGGTCTTAGGTAATTCCTGTCTGAAGGTAAATTTCCCGCCCCTGACGAGTACGACGATGCCCGACACGATGCCGCAGAGCAGGAAGGTTAATTCGTATGCAGCATTGGCGGATTCCTCATTGAGCTTTTCCAGTACCAGAGAGTCCGCAAAGGTGCCCAGCGCGTCCAGAAGGCAATAGACCACAGGTAGCGCCAGCGCCAGCACGGATTTGGTGTAAATGTGGTTCCCCTGTTTCTGCCGTTCCAGCCGCAGCTCCTCATCCTCGGTGGCCTCCACAATCCCTAATGTGATGACCCCGATGCACACCAGTGCCACAGCCCCTAATTGCCAGCCGTTTACATCCCCGCGCCCGGCAGTAATGAGCGTCAGCACCGCCACGATTGCGCCGGAGGAATTGCAGATTGGGGAGGAAATGGACAGCTCGATGTATTTCAGCCCCAGATACCCTATGGCCATGGAGGAAATGTAGAGCAGCGACACAGGCAGATAGGTGAGAAGTACGGAGAAATTCAGCGCCACTCCCTTGACGAACACGGAATAGCCGCAGTGCAGCCCCATGACCACACCCACCGCCGTCACCATTTTGAGCGAGGAGAGCTTTTCGTCCTTTTCCCGGCAGCCGATCTTGGAAAAGAGGTCGGAGCCGCTCCACATGAGCAGCGCAATGACAGAGAACCAGAACCACATAAACAATTTATCCTTTCAACGATAAACAGAGAATAAAAAAGGGACATTTTGCCGAAAATGCCCCTCTTATGAACCATTTTCTAAAACAGCGTGCAGCCCATTTCCCGGAACTCCTGAATTTTCTTTTCCAAGTCGGGCACGGTCACTTCGAACTTTTTTGCCAGACAGGAAATGCAGAAAAATTCCGTTGCCCCGCGATTGATGAGCTTCTTGGTCAGCCCCACATCGTCGTGGGTCAGGCTGCCGCCGCAGCGCACGCACTTCATATTACTTTACGATGCGGCAGTGATACAGCCGGCAGTCGTGACGGGGAATCTTCGGGTTGAAATAGTCGCGCTTCACGCCTAAGGTTTCCCCGGTGAACACGTCTGTCATTTCGATGCCGCAGCCGGTGCCGTAGGGCACGCCGCAGTCGGTGAAGGAGCAGAGGATTTCGGCTTCCTTGGGGCAGAGATTGAAGTAGCCCAAGACGAAGCTGCCGTCGGAGAGGAATTTGAGCAGCGTGTAGGCGCAATCCGGCTCCTCATACCACGGCCATTCGCCGTCCTTGACGGTTTCGGGGTCTCTTTGCAGGGAAACGCCGACCTTGCGCACGATGTAGGGCGGACGGCTTTCCTCGTCCTGATTGATGGCGATGAGATTTTTGTTCAGCAACAGGTTTTTGCAGTAGGGGGTGAGGCTGCGCAGGTCGCCGCCCATCATAAGCGGTGCGGAGAGCATACACCAGAAGGCGAACTCCATGCGGTATTCTTCGTCCGTGGAGACCGAGCCGATGGCACTGTTTCCTTTTCCGTACATTCCCACGGTCAGCATATCAATGTCATTGTAGCAGGCGGAACCGGAACAGCAGAACTTATCGAGCTGTGCCCGCACGATGTCGGCATAGGACACAAAGTTGTCCAAGATGTCGCCGGTGGAGCGGTACATATGCGCGCCGATGGACTTCATCCAGAACCAGGGTTCCTCACGTCCCCAGTTGCAGGCGGAGAACAGAATCTCACGCCCGGTGGATTTCAGGGCTTGCGACATGGTTAAGTAACGCATTTTGCAGTCGCCGTTCTCGGGAAAGTTGCAGAAATCGTATTTGAGGAAATCCACGCCCCAGGAGGCGAAGGTCTCTGCGTCCACATATTCGTGGTCAAAGGAGGAGGGGTAGCCCGCACAGGTGCGCACACCGGCACAGGAGTACATTCCGAACTTCAAGCCCTTGGAATGCACATAATCCGCCACAGCCTTCATGCCGTGAGGGAATTTTTCGGGATCGGCCACCAATTTGCCGTTTTCGTCGCGCTCGCGGAGGCTCCAGCAGTCGTCAATGACCAGGTATTCATACCCGGCATCCTTGTAGCCCTCGTTCACCATCACATCGGCCATCTCGAAAATCAGCTTTTCGGAAATGTTTGCGCCGAAGGTATTCCAGGAGTTCCAACCCATAGGTGCAGTCTTTGCAAGCATTTGTTTTGTCTCCTTCTGTGTTTCGTTTTTAGGAGCATTCCTCCCATGTTCTTTATATCATACGCATGGCTTTTCTGCAAGCGGTTTTTTCGCACGGAAAGCAATCTGCATTTTTCAAAAAGTTTTCTTGCAAAATGCTCATCTTAGGCGTAAACTATCGTGGTATTCTTATTTTTGCCGATTGTTCATCGGGAAAGGAGCATCCGCATGGAGCATACGCATATTCTCCCTGAAACCTACAGGCCGACACTCGACCTGTACCACACCCAGCTTGCCATCAAGCAGGCGAAAGACGATTTTGAGGACGAGCTGGCGAATCAGCTCAATTTGCAGCGGGTCTCCGCTCCCTTGTTTGTCGATAAAGCCACAGGCCTCAACGACGACCTCTCCGGCTGGGAACGCCCCGTGGAGTTTGACCTCCGCGAGCAGCCCGGAATCCATGTGCAGGTCGTGCAGTCGCTGGCCAAATGGAAGCGCTACGCCTTGGGTCGCTACGGCTACCCGGTGGGGCAGGGGCTCTACACCGACATGAACGCCATCCGCCGGGATGAGACCACTGACAACTTCCACTCCATCTATGTGGATCAGTGGGACTGGGAAAAGGTTCTCTCCCGCGAGGACAGAACCCCCGATTACCTGATGGACACGGTTTCCCGCATCCATGCCGCCCTTTACAACACCTTAAACAAGCTCAAAGCCTCCTTCCCGGAAATCGACACCGAGCTGCCCGAGAAGGTGACCTTCATCACCACCACCGAACTGGAGGAAAAGTACCCCGACCTGGCTCCCGAAGCAAGAGAGCTGGCCTTCGTCAAGGAGCACGGTGCTGCCTTCTTTATGCAGATCGGCTGGCCGCTGCCCTCCGGCATCCCGCACGACGGCAGAGCCCCCGACTACGATGATTGGAGCTTAAACGGCGATTTAGTGTACTACCACAAGCCGCTTGACACCCGCATCGAGATTTCCTCTATGGGCATCCGTGTGGATCGGGAATCCATGATCAAGCAGTTGAAATTTGCCGGCAAGGAAGAGCGTGCCATGCTGCCCTTCCATAGTGCCCTGATCTCCGAGCGTCTGCCGCTCACCATCGGCGGCGGCATCGGGCAGTCCCGGTTGTGTATGCTGCTGCTTGGCAAGGTGCACATCGGTGAAGTCCAGTGCGCCATTTGGCCGCCACAGGTCGTGGAGAAGTTCGCTGCGGGCGGTGTTCCGCTCCTGTAAGGAGAATTTTCATGATGCACTTTTACAAAATGCACGGCATCGGCAACGATTACATCTATCTGGATAATTTTGTCGATCCCGAGCCTTCCGATATAGGGGAGACCGCCCGCAAAATGGCGGATGTCCGTAAGGGCATCGGCAGCGACGGCCTCATCCTCATTCAGCCCTCAAAAATTGCAAACTGCAAAATGCGGATGTTCAACGCCGACGGCAGCGAGGGTGCCATGTGCGGCAACGGCGTGCGGTGCGTGGGCAAGTTCATGCTGGAAAAGCATCCCGAACTGTGCGAAAATGACACC
>DCHO01000050.1:22511-24905 GCA_002315655.1 Christensenella sp. UBA1750 | reverse complement strand
ATTCCGATTCGCTTGCAAGCCCGGCCGTGAATCGTAGATGAACAGGGCTTGCAATTCTGTGTCAAAGAACGAAGTTCTTTGACACACTGAGAGAATCCGTTTTTCAGGATTCTCTGCTTTTTCACGGTCATTCTTCCGTGTATTCCTCATAGAGCAGCTGCACCACTGCGCCCATGATGTCCTCCTCATCCATCTGAAAGGTCATGTGGTCGTTCACAACCTGATGGGTGCCTTCGATGGTCATAAAGCCGTTGTTCGTGTAGCCGGATAAGCACTTGGCAAAGGTGATGAGGTCGGAAGCCTTCACATCGGAGATTAAGTATTTATGGATTGTATTATACAGGGTGAACACCAAAGAGGGCTGTTCCTTCAGTTTGGCCTTCGCGCTTTTCAGATAAGCGGAAAGATAAGTGCGCTGTCTGCGCATACGGGAGGTATTGTCCCCCTCGCCCACGGACATTCGCGCCTGAACGAAGGTGTTGACCTGTTCCCCGTTTAAGGTGATGGTCTCCCCCTGAACAAGAGACTTGTCGCTCTGTGAAAAATCGTCCTCAATGGTGACGGTGACGCCGCCCACCGCGTCGTTGAGCAGCGGGATTGCGTTCATATACAGCGCGGCATAGCGGTCAATGGTTTTTCCCATCAGCAGGGTTTCCACAGCCTGTTTGGTATTTTCACAGCTGTCCTTGCCGCCGGTGCCGAAGGCGTGTGCCAGGCAGAGCTGCATCTCCTGCGTCCCCACGACCTTTCCCTTGGCATTCAGAACCTGCACTTCGCAGATGGTGTCGCGGTCAAGCTGCAACACCGTATAGCATTCCGCCTGCTCGTCCACCACCAGCAGGCCGATCGCATCCGCCTGTCCGCCGTTCAGGTTGCCCTGGTCGCCCTCATATTCCGCATCGTCAATACCCATGACCAGATAGGTCTTGACCATTTCCTTCCTTTTATAGGTCACATCGTTGTATTCGATCAGCTCTCCGTAGTCGATCTCGGGTTCCGCCTCGGCGGGTTCCTCCTCGGCAGGTTCCTCCGATTCCGCAGCGTTTGATTGGCTTTGCACCGGCGTTGCGGCAGGCTGCAGGGGTTCCTCCGTCTGCTTCTTCCGGCAGCCGGTCACGCAAAGACACAAAAGAAGACAGAGGCACAGAGCAAGACCTCTTTTCAATAACAACACGAAACTTTCTCCTTTACAACACAGGATGCCGATTTGCACCGGCATCCTGATGATATACGGTTGTCCTGCTGCCTTAGGCTTTTCTGGTTTTCAGCACAAAAGCGGCACAGGCTGCGGAAAGCAGCAGCGCGCCCGCATAGAGCAGAGGAGACTGATCCCCGGTTCTGGGAGAAATCCTGGCAAAATAGAAGCCAAGCACGGCAAAGATACCGGCCTTTTCAATATGAACCGTGAAGTTGCCGTTCTCGTCGACTTCCCCTTCAAAGACGACCTCCCATTCCCCATCCACATATTCCATTACCACGATATGTGCACCGGCATACGCGGGGCTGGAGAAGGTGTAATCGCCGGGCTCGACCTCCTGAACCTCAAAGGAATTCAGGACTTCCAGATCTTCCACGTTTTCAACGCCCAAACTCCGGGCAGTGTTCCGCATTTCATCGACATCCTCGATCTGCTCGGCAACCTCAGTGTCGGAAACCGGCGCTGTAACAATTCTTCTGCCGGCGCTGTCCATGATGAGGAGCTCCCCGGTGCTGGACTCTGTGGCCGCGCCTACAGAGATGCACAGCGAAATGATCAAAAGTAAAGTCAACGCTAAAGAAAACAGTTTCTTCATTTCATTTTCCTCCTTCTTTTCAACAGTCCGTAACTGTAATTTCAGTATAATTCGGAAGAAAAGCCTTGTCAAGAGCGAATCTCATCGTGACATTTTCTGTCTAAGGTTTATCCTCCTGCTTCTCTGCATTTCCCTGCAATTTCGCGTCTTCCTTCTTATCGCTCTCTTCATAATAGCCGTGGTCATAGCCATATCTTGCGTAGGTGCCGTAGGACTTATAGCGGTTGTAGCCGCCGTAAGTGTAGCCGTAGTTCTCGCCGTAGCCGGTAATGCCGGAGGTGACGCCGTTGAGTACACAGCCAAGGAAATGGATGCGGGTGTTCTGCATATCGTGAATGGTCTTGCGGATGCGGGAGATACGGACGGTGTCCTCCATCACCACATACATCGCGGCATCGGCAGACTGGGCGATGGCCTGTGCATCGGAGAGAAGTCCTGTGGGCGGGGTGTCAATGAGGATCAGATCATACTGCTCCTCCACCGCATTCAGCAATGACGGGAACGCGGCGCCCTGCACGAAGTTCCAGCGGCGCTTGTTCTTGGGATCGAACAGGAGCAGGTCATAGCCCTTTTCCGTGTGGATGATCTTGTAGGGGATCTG
>DCHO01000050.1:22129-22392 GCA_002315655.1 Christensenella sp. UBA1750 | reverse complement strand
GCCAGGTTGACAACGGTGGTGGATTTGCCCTCGCCGGGCGCGGTGCTGGTCAGCAGCACGATGCGGTCCTCATCGGAAAGCTGATGCAGAAAGGCGTTGCGCAGCACGCGCATGGCTTCTAAGAAGCCGTCGCCGATGCGGGGATTGGTGAGCAGGATGCTGCGGTCGATCTCCTTGTTATACCTCTTGAACGTGACCCGCGGCAGCACGCCGACGGTGTGCTGTCCCAGCCTCGTCTTGATGTCGGAGCGTGTGCGGACGGT
>DCHO01000050.1:15126-22044 GCA_002315655.1 Christensenella sp. UBA1750 | reverse complement strand
ATCTTGGTTCTGCCCTTGGCATTGATGGGCTCTGTGGGATATTCCGGGGGCGTGATCACGATCAGCGCCGTGGAGCCGATGACGTACTTGGCCACAGCGGGGTAATTTTTTATCACGGAGACCAGTACATTGTAGGTCAGATCTTGGTTGTACCCGCTGGCATAGAGCGTGATCATGGAGGTGCCCTTCAGGTTGTTCGCCCAGAGCTCCACGGGGAAGGAAGAAATGCCCAAATCCTCGCAGACCCTATCCCGGATCAGGTTGGTGTTGATCATATAGGGGAAAGCTTCCGCCAGCGTGCTTGCGCTCTCCGAGCCGATGAAGCTGACGGAGCTGCTGTACCGCTCGCTCTCCGTATCGCTCTGCGCCTGCGCTGCGCTGTCCGTTGTGGAGCGATACAGAATCAGGTTGCTCTCCGTGCCCGCCTCCTGCGGACGGATGGCAAAGATCGCGGAAGCCTGATATTTGGGTCTGTAAAAGAAATAAGCATACAGAGAGGCGCCAATTACGGCGACCACCATGACAACCAGACAGATCTTCCAATATTTCAGCAGCCCGCGCCACATATCCGCGATGAGCTTGGGAATATCGATCTCATTGACCTGCTCCGGCATGGTTTCAGGGGATTTTCTGACTTCCGACATGGATTATTTCTCCCCTTCCTGCGTGTTGCTTTCGTTCTCCTCAAAGGGATTGTCCAACTCGCTGTACTTTCCGTAGCCGTCGCCGTAGCCGTAGGCGGCATACTTGCCGTACTTGGAGTATTTCCCGTACTTGGTGTATTTGCTGTACCTGTCGTACTTTTCGTATTTGTTGTATGCGTTCCGTTTATACTTGGAGTACTTGTCGTACCCGCGCAGGCCGTAGGAATAGCGATGGCCGTAATAGCCGGTCTCGTCCACGCCCATCTGCCCCAGCAGAGAGAACTCCGGCCAGAGGTCGTTGAGCACGCAGCCGCAGACCTTGCCGCCCACCTCTTTAATGGAAAGGATCGCGTCATTGACGGCGGCGCAATAGGCCGCGTCGGTGCGCACGACCACAATGGTCTCATCCACAAAGGTGGAAAGGTTTGTCACATAGGAATCCGCGGAAATAGGCGCAGTATCGAAAATGATAAAGTCAACGCTGTTTCTGTACTTTTCCACCAGCGCGTGCAGACGCTCGTTGCGCTGTGCATCGGGTACGTCGCGGTGGGCGTGGCTGTTCATGCCCATATACAGCGTGCTTTTGCGGTATCTGTGGAAGTGCAGATCATCCAGCTCGATCTCCCCGGACAGATAGCGGTTGAATTCGGCGTTGTCAGGGATTTCCAGCGAGAACAGCTTGGCCAAAGCGGGACGCTTGGTGTCGGCATCCAGCAGCAGCACCCGCTGTCCGCGGGAAGCCAGCGCCAGCGCAATGTTCGCCGCCACGGTGGACTTGCCCTCGTTTTCCGACACCGAGTTCACAGCAAAGACATTATGCCCTTCACCGCGCTTGATGTAGACAAGGCGCATGGCGAGCTTCTGAAAACTCTCGGTGAAATGCAGGGTTGTATGGTGCCTGCTTTCATAGAGCAGCAGACCCCTCTTTTTTCTCTTGATCTTTTCTTTAAGGGTGCTTTTCTTGCGCTCATGCTCGATGGTGCCCAGCAGTTCCGCGTCGATTTCCCTGCGGAAGGTCTCTTCATCCTTCACGGTATCGCGCAGAATGGAGAGCGCCACGATGGCACCCAATCCCGCCAGCGCGGCAGCCCCTATGATGGCAAGCTCCCGGCTGAAGGTCACGCCGCCGACAGCCTTTGTGGGCATGACGGGATTTTTCAGCATCGTCATAACCAGGTCTGTATAGATCAGCTTCACGAACTCAGGGCAGACATGGATGACGGAATCAATGAGCTTAAAGGCCTTTTCCGGCGTATCGGCAGAGACATTGAGGACTAAGAAGTTGGTGTTTTCGTAAACGTAGGCGGAAAGGGTTCCGTCAAAGTCGTCCATGCCGAGGCTTTCCGCCGCTTTGGCTTTCAGCGTGGGCTGCACAAGCACGGTGGCAAGCATATTCGCCTTTTCCTTGTCGGACTTGCTGGCCATGTATCCGCTGGAGTTGGACGAGCCGCGGACAATCAGCGTGGCGGAACAGGAATAAGTGGGCGTCCAGATCGTCTGTCCGGCCACATAGCAGCCCATGGCCGCCATCAGAATGCAGAGCACAATGATCCAGCAGTTGAGCGCAATGTCGCGCAGCAGGCTGTGCAATTCCAGATGAAAGGTGATTCCTCTGTTTCCCATTTCATCATTCCTCCACAATCACGATCAGTACGGCGTGTCCGCGGGGCTGCCGGTCATCGACCTCGCCCGCCTCATCCAGTGCCTGCGCGTAGTAATGAATGGCATAAATGCCGGCCTTGTTTGCCCGAAGGCCGCTGTCATAGGAGAGCTTCACATTCTCCATCTCGTCACCCTCCTGATCGACAACCTCCTTGACCAGTTTTCTGAAATCCAGCGTGTCCCCGACCTTCATGTAAGCCAGATACTTACTTAGCTTAATGGTCGGCGCGGAATAGCTGCGCTCCTCGACGTACACGGGCAAAACGGTCTCGATGGTGTCACCCTTGGAGTTGGTGGCCTGGCAGATGAAATGGTAAACGCCCGGTTCATCCGCCACATAGTTGGAGGCGGAAATGATGATGTTGCCGGAAATATCGCCGTCAATCACATCGGTCGCGCCCACGCAGGAGAGCAGGTTCACGGTTTCCAGACTGGAAAAGCACAGCGATTCCTTGAGATAGAACACAGGGGCGGTATAGTCCACATAGCGGATGCGGCGATCCGCGGTGCTCACATGATTGTTGCTGTCGCAGACGGCATAACGCACATTGTACTCTCCGGGCGTGAGAAATGTGGAGACGGATTCGATGACCACATGATCCGTCAGATCCCCGTCCTTCTCATCATAGGCGGTAACGTCCTTGAGCAGCGTGCTTTCATCGTCCGCAACGCTCAGTTCAAAGACGTCGTCACCCGTGTAAATAACGGGCACGGAATCATCCCGCCGGGCTAAATCGCGCACGAAAAACACGGCAAACGCAAGGCTCACCGCAACAAAGAGCACAAGCACACAAATGCGCAGTATTCTCAATTTTTTCTCCTCCGTATGATCCCTCTGTTTATCCCGGGATCCTTTCATTTCTGAGCACTCTGCCGGGGTTGATGCGCAGAAGCTGTTCCGCATAGTCAAAGGAAATTTCCAGACTGATACGCTGATGCACATCATTCAGCTCCGGGGTGCGCAGATACGGGCTGTGGGCGTCCGACGCCACAAAGTCCGCCTCTCTGTTTTTGAGCAGATGCCAGGCCACCGCCTGTGCTTCCTGACCGTGCCGCCCCAGGATCGACCCGCGATTCACCTGCAAAAGACACCCCTGCGCACGCAGTTCCCCCGCGCTGCGGGCATCCTCACAGAAAAATGCGTATCGCTCCGGGTGCGCCACGATGGGAATGAGCCCACAGGCACGAACCTGAGACAGCGCATAAAATACCTTTTCCCGTTCTTCTTCAAAGCCGAACTCCACAAGAAGATAGCGCGAACCGTTGATGGGAACGGCCTGCCCGGATTGCAGCACGAAAAGCCCCCGCTCATCCAGCAGCAGCTCCTCCCCCGCATAAATGCGGATGGGAATGTGCTTATTCTTTGCTTCTGTCCGCAGTGCGTTTAACGTGGACAGAATGACGCCCCGGTCATGTTCCATATAGGAGTGCGGCGTGGCAATGACGCCCTTCACCCCGCAGGACACGGACTTTTCCAGCATCTTCAGGGCTTCCTCCATCGTTCCGGCGCCGTCATCCAGCCCGGGCAGTACATGACAGTGCAGGTCAAACATTCCATTCTCCAATTCTTCGGTCGAGCAACCATTTTCGCATAAGCAAAAAACAGGTAAAGTTTCACACACTACCAGTATAGCACAGGTCGGTCGGAAGAATCAACCTTAACCACTAAATTATCCAACGGAAAAACAAATTTTACGGGTTGGAAATCTCTTTCCCTGCAATGTCGATATAGACAGGCTCATGCCCGGTGAGCGGCAGGAATCTTCGGATAAAATCCTCGGTCTTCATCCACAGCGAAGCCGTGCCGCTAAGAGGGTGAAAGGCGATGCTTTCCTGCGTCAGCAGCTCCCTGTCAATCACCAGATGAATGTCCTTTGCGCTGTCAAAGATCAGCCCCATGGGCGAGACCGCGCCGGGATAGGTATGCAGCATTTCAAAGAGCTTATCATCTTTTCCGAAGGACAGCCGCGACACGCCCAGGGACTTGCTCACCTCTTTTGTGACAAAGGGCTTGTGGCACTCGATGAGCAGCAGATAGAACACCGTTTCCTGCCGATTGCACAAAAACAGGTTCTTACAGTGGCTGCCGGGCAGGTGAAGATTTTCGCAGTCCTCCATGGTATGCACCATTTCGTGCTCTTTTTTCTCATAGTTAATCTGATTTTCCCGCAGAAATTCATAAACTTTATCTTGTGGTTCCATACGTCCTCCTATATAATAAGAACAAATCCGAAAAACGCTTTGCTGTCTCTAAGGCAACACCGTACAAATGAGGTGGTGCAGTGACGAATGAATTTTTCGTCAGATGCGATTGCAGAAAGCGAAGGTTTACTGGAGGTAAATCGAGATTTCTGCAATTGATAGCTGGCGGAAAAGGCATCGTCAATGCTGCCGCCGAATTGGGCGGGGTTGTCCTAAGTGTAGCACAGGCAAAGGAAATGTTCAAGGAGGCCGCACATTTATGCAGGAAATCACCACAAACACACAGTTTTTCTACTTTTCCAAGGAAGGGATGCGGGAAACCGCACGGGTGCAAAGCGGCGAGACCGTGCTCATTTACACCAAGGACTGCTATGACAATCTGCTGGTGAACGAATCCCTCCGCCACAGCGACTTAAAAGGCAGAGAGCCCGTGGCCAACCCCACCTCCGGCCCGATTTTTGTGGAGGGTGCACATCCCGGCGACACTTTGAAGGTCGAAATCCTTTCCATAAAGCTTAATGACCATGCCACCATGCGCTTAACCCCCGGTCACGGCAGTCTCGGCAAGGCGGTCACGGAGGAATGTGTGCGCATTTTCCCCATCAATGAGAACAACACCGTTGATTTTAACGGGATGACCCTTCCGCTGCATCCCATGATCGGCGTCATCGGTGTAGCTCCGAAAGAAGGATGTATTGACACCGACACCCCCGGCGACCACGGCGGCAACATGGACGACCACGACATCTGCGCGGGAACCACGATTTATTTCCCCGTTTCCGTTGAAGGCGCGATGTTCGGTCTGGGCGATGTGCACGCGCTGATGGGGGACGGCGAGGTCGCCATCTGCGGGCTGGAAACCGAGGCCTCCGTGACGGTTCGCCTGTCCGTCATTTCCGGGAAGCAGGAAACGCTGCCTGTCACGGAAAAGGACGGCCGCTTTGCCGTGGTCGCCTCCGCAGAAACGCTGGACGCAGCCGCCGAACGGGCGCGGTATGAAATGTTGCATTTTCTCAAAAAGCGTCTGCCCTATTCCTATAACGATCTCATTATGCTGCTGTCCCTGATCGGCAATCTTTCCGTGTGTCAGGTGGTCGATCCTCTGCAGACCGTGCGCTTCACTTTATCCGAGAAAATAGCATTTTTACAATTTTAGGCCACATATTTACAGGTCAGAAACTACGTTTTGTTGCATTTGGGGTGCCCGAAATGCTACAATTTGTTTTGTAAGATGAGCCTCTCCGACCTACGAACTTACAGAGGTGTTTCTGATCATGAAGCAAATACTATCCGTTGTTTTGTGCCTTGTGCTGACGCTTATGCTCACAGCCTGCAGCAAGGGCACCTCCACCATCGTTCCCATCGAATCGTTGAGCCCGGTCTCCACCTCCGCCGGGGTCTACACACCGGCTCCCTCGCCGGAGGTCACGCCCACGCCGCTGCCCGTGGTGGTGGCGCGCATTGAGGAGTCCGGCATGACCATCGGCTCCCGCATCAATCCTCCCATGGGCTGCACGCGGGAGTATGCCGCCCCAGGTTCCTTCTCCGCGTTCCTCAGGGCGTATTCCGTCAAGGGCGCATCGGCTTCCGTGCTCTACTATGACGGAACCAAGCGCGAGGACGCAAAGGCCGCGGCGGTGTTGGACGTTTCCTTAGGCAAAAAAAATCACGAAGGCCCCGCCGGGGCTATTGCGCGGCTCTACGCCGAGTATTTCTACGCCCAGGAGGAATTTCACAAGGTCGCCTTCTCCATCGGGAACAAGATCACCTTCTCCTTTGAAAAGTGGCGCAAGGGCTACCGTCTGAACAGCAAGGGTACCGATTGGGTGTCCGGCGGCAAGGAATCCAACGGCGAGGAAAATTTCAACAATTATCTGTCCAGCCTGATGGTGTATATTTCCTCGGACAACCTGAAATCCGACTGCACAAAGATCGAGGATGTGGACTCCGATGAGATCCGTGTGGGTGATCTGTTCATCGGCAGCGACAAGGATGGCAAGACCCGCATCCTCATGGTGGCGGACATCTGCCGCAACGACGAGACCGGGGAAAAGCTCATGCTGCTGGTGCAGGGCGGCTCTCCCGCGCAGACCCTGCATATCGTGGAAAATCCCACCGATTCCAACCTTTCCCCGTGGTATTCCTGTGCCTTCACCAACCAACTCGTCACCCCTGATCTGACGGTCAACATCGAAGACCGCTACCGTTTCAGGTTCCTCTCCGACGACTCCGATTCTGAGGAATAATCGCCCAAAGACATTCCCGCGCCGCAGCGCGTAGGGCGTCCCCATTTATGGGGAAGCTGCCCCGTAGGGGCTGAAGGGGCGTTCCCCCGTCCCTTATTTTTCATTTTTCAGTCTTCAATATTCAACATTCATTAACTCGCACATTTTCTAATGAATACTGAAAA
>DCHO01000050.1:14922-15082 GCA_002315655.1 Christensenella sp. UBA1750 | reverse complement strand
GCCGTTCCTTTCCCGCGCCGCAGCGTAAAAGGCTCGCCCGCGCGCGGGAGAGCTGTCGCAAAGCGACTGAGAGGGCGTTCCCCCGTCCCTTATTTTTCATTTTTCTGTCTTCAATATTCATCATTCATTAACTCACACATTTTCTAATGAATACTGAAAA
>DCHO01000050.1:0-14881 GCA_002315655.1 Christensenella sp. UBA1750 | reverse complement strand
GCCGTTCCTTTCCCGCGCCGCAGCGCGAAAGGCTCGCCCGCGTGCGGGAGAGCTGTCGCAAAGCGACTGAGAGGGCGTTCCCCCGTCCCTTATTTTTCATTTTTCAATCTTCAGTCTTCAGTCTTCATTCCTTCTCTCCTCCCGCGCCCGCAGGCGCGACGCTCTATTTTCTATCTTTTATCCTCTACCCTCTATTTTCTACCTATTCGGAGGCTCCCCATGATCACATCCGTCTGCCTGAACCCCTGCATTGACCGCACTGTGGAGATTGAAGCCTTCACCTACGCGGGCATGAACCGCATTCTCTCCTCCCGGGAGGACGGCTGCGGAAAGGGCGTCAATGTGGCGCTGGTTTCCCGGGAATTGTCCATGGATTCCGCCTGCATCGGCTTTCTGTTCAACGACAACGGGCACCTCATCAAGTCCCGTCTGGATGCCGCAGGCGCACAGGAGGACTGCCTCTGGCTGCCCGGCAAGGTGCGCACCAACCTTAAAATTTTTGACCGCGAAAATGCGAAGATCACCGAGGTCAACGAGGCCGGGGAGAAAATGACCCCCGAAACCTTAGAAAAAATGGTGCAAAAAGTCAAAGAATATGCTATCATTTCCGATGTGATGGTCTTTACCGGCTCTCTGCCCCCCGCAACGCCTGTGGATTTCTACAAAACCCTCATCGAAGCAACGGAAGGCAAGTGCAAATGTCTGCTGGATGCCGAGGGCGAAAAGCTCACCGAAGGCATGAAGGCCAAGCCCTTTTTCATCAAGCCCAACCAGTACGAGCTGGAACTGCGCGTCGGGCGCAAGCTGCCCACCGTCCAGGACATCAAATGCGCCGCGCTGGAATGTGTCGACAGCGGCATCTCCATTGTGGCGGTGTCCATGGGCGGGGACGGCGCGTTCATCACCGACGGCAAGAAATCCTATTATGCGCCGGTCATCCCGGTTCCAGTCCGATCCACCGTCGGCGCGGGCGACTGCATGGTGACGGGCTTCCTCCACGGGCTTTCCTTAGGAGAAGACCTGTATGGGCTGTTCCGCCGAGGCGTGGCTGCGGGAACCGCCGCCGTCACCACCGAGGGCACCCAGCTCATCACAAAAGCATTGTATGAAGAAATGCTCCCCCGCGTGACCATCGAGGAAGTGTAGGAGGAACGCTCATGCGTTGGATCGACCTGACCCCAAGAGAATTTAAGGAGCTTGCCAAGGATCCCGGCGTCTGCCTGTTCCCCATCGCCTCCTTAGAGCGCCACGGCGAGCATCTGCCCTTCGGCACCGATGCCGTCATCGCCGAGACCGTCTGCGTCAAGGCTGCCGAGCAAACGGGCGTGGTGGTTTTCCCCACCTGGTATTGGGGACAGGTGCATGAGGCCGCCTGCTACGACGGCACCATCAATTTCCCGCCTGAAATGATGATTTCCATGCTGCGGCAGGTTTTTGCCCAGATCGCCCACAACGGCTTTACCAAGATCATCGTCTACAACTGGCACGGCGGCAACATGGATATGCTTAAATTCCTCGATATGTCCACTTTGGAGGAAGGGCGACAGTATGCCCTCTACACCGTCAACTGGGGCATGGGCACCTTCACGGACGAAGAAAGCAAGGCGATGGATGCCGCCATGGAGACCTTCAACATGGGACACGCCGATGAGAGCGAAACCTCCATGTATATGGCGTGCAACCCCGGATATACTCATCTGGAATATGAAAACAAACAGGCAGAGCCCATTCTGCCCGGCGGGCGCATGAAGCATCTGCCGGGGGTATATTCCGCTCTGTGGTGGTATGCGGATTATCCCGAAAACGTGGGCGGCGTGCCAACCGCCTCCTCCGAGGAAAAGGGAAAAATCCTGCTGGACAACAACGTGTCCGCGCTGGTGCGCACCATCGAGGCCATAAAGAGTGACACCTCCGTTCCCGATATGCAGAAGGAATACATGGAACGCTATAACAAAATCGGAAAATAGACCATTCAACATTTAGGAGACAATCATTTTATGCTCAACATCGGAATTTTCGGCCACGGCATCGTCGGCGGCGGCGTTGCGAACATCCTGCTTTCCAACAAGGACATTCTCTCCCTCAGAGCCGGGCAGGAGATCAACTTGAAAGCCATCTGCGACATCAAGGAATTTGATGTGCCCTACAAGCACCTTTTCACCAAGAACGGCGAGGACATTTATGCCGACCCCGAAATCTCCATCGTTGTGGAGGCCATCGGCGGCAAAGGCATTGCCTATAAGTTCGTTAAGGAGTCCCTGCTCCACGGCAAGCACGTCGTCACCTCCAACAAGGAGCTGATCGCAGCCTGCGGCACGGAGCTGGAACAGATTGCCAAGGAAAACCATGTGCTTCTGCGCTACGAAGCCTCCTGCGGCGGCGGCATTCCCGTCATCAAGCCCATAAGAGAAGACCTGGGTGCAAACCGCATGGACAAAATCTTAGGTATCGTCAACGGCACCACCAACTATATTTTGACCCGCATGAAGGAATCCGCGCTTTCCTTCGAGGAGGCCATTGAGGAAGCAAGAGGCAAGGGCTACATCGAGGCCGACCCCACCGCAGACTTAAAGGGCTGGGATGCCCGCAGAAAAATCTGCATTCTGGCGCACACCGCCTTCGGCACCGCGCTTGATGATTCCGCCATCGAAGCCATCGGCATTGAGCACATCACCATGGAAGACCTGGCTTATGCCGCAAAGCTCAACCGTTCCCTGCGCCTGATCGCCATGGCGGAGTGGCTGGGCGGCGCTTTCCGCGCCTCTGTCTGCCCCATGCTGGTTGGCAACAGCCACCCTCTCGCGCCTGTTTCCGATGTGTTCAACGCGATATTAGTCCACGGCGATCAGGTCAATGACGTGATGTTCTACGGCTCCGGCGCGGGTGCCGCGCCCACCGCTTCCGCCGTCTGCGGCGACGTTTTAGACATTGCCAAAGATCCCGTGGAGCACGGTCGGTTCGTGGATGCCTCCGATTCTCCCGCTCTGCCCTCCTTCACCCGCGACCTTGCCCTGTTCTTCCGCGTTTCCGGCGGTGAAAATGAGCAGAAATTTGTCCTTTTCGCCTTCCCCGGGGCGCAAATCGTCACGGCGGAAACCGTCCCCGGCGAGTTCGGCGTGGTCACGGAAATCGGCAGGGAAAACGAGCTGCTTTCCGCTGTGGAAAAGCTGAAAGAAAGCCTTTCCGTCCGCGAGCCGCTGAGACTGCTCGACTAAATCCAAAAATTTCCAGCCTGCAAGGAACATTTTCGTTCCCTGCAGGCTGTTCTTTCGGACAATATCCATACAAAATCCCTTGCCTCTTTATGCGTTTTATGTTATGTTATTTATATCATATTATATACCAAAGGAGGCACAAGCATGGATAGAAATTGTTTTGATTTTTGGCGTTTTCACACTTTGGACGAGCTGAAAGAGGCGATTGCGGAGCTGGGACTTTCCATCCCGGTAAGCACGGATATGTCCCTGCTGGCCAAGGAAAAGGTTGTCGGCGGACAGAAGCTCAAAAATTCGCTGGTCATTCATCCTTTGGAGGCTGCGGACGGATTGGAAAGCGGCGCACCCAGTCAGACGACCATGGAGCGCTATGAAAAGTTTGCCGCCAGCGGGGTGGCGATGATCTGGATGGAAGCCGTGGCGGTGAGTGCGGACGGGCGTTCCTCCAACCATGAGCTGTATTTGAGCAAAGAGACCTTTGCCGGCTTTAAGGAGCTGTGCGACCGCATCCACGCCAAAGGAAAAGACATTAAAATCATCATTCAGCTGACCCATTCGGGACGCTTCTCCCTGTCCCCCAAGCTGGTGCACAACAGCAAAATGCTGGACGAGCGGCTGGGACTGCCGGAAGGACTTCCGCTTCTTAGCGATGATGAGCTGGATAAAATCGCCGATGATTTCATCGTGGCGGCACGTTTGGCCAAGGAAGCGGGCTTTGACGGCATCGACATCAAGACCTGCCACCAGTATCTTTTGAGCGAAGCCTTATCCGCCTACGACCGCCCGGGACGCTACGGCGGCAGCTACGAAAACCGCACCGCTCTGTTCCGCAACATCGTGCGGGACACTGCAAAAGAGGTCGGCAGCGGCATGATCCTTTCCACCCGCACCGCCCTTTACGACCATATGCCCTATCCCTACGGTTTTGGCACCAAAGAAGGCGAAAACGGCGCGTTCTGTCCCGATGAGGGCATCCGGCTTCTGAAAGACATAAAAGAACTTGGCGTGACGCTGATTTCCTCCTCCGTCGGCTGTCATTATGTGGACAACGGCATCAACCATCCCTTTAACTACGATACCGGCCTGAACGAGCATCCCTTAGTCACGCTGGAGCGGCTCATCAAAGTGACCGAGACCTTCAAGAAAGCCATGCCGGAATTGACCTTCGTTTCTGCCGGCATGAGCTATCTGCAGCACCTTGCGCCCTTTGTCTCGGCAGGCGTTGTGGAATCGGGCATTTCCGATCTGGCGGGCTTCGGACGGCTGGCGCTGGCCAACCCCCATTTCGTTGAGGATATTATGAACGGCACCTTATCGCCCAGGAACGCCTGCATCGCCTGTGGGCAGTGCTTGACCATCCTCGCCGCAGGCCATACCGCAGGCTGCCCCGTCCGCGACCCGGAGCACTACCGCGCCGTGCTGCAGGAAGTGCTCAACGGGAAGAAATAAAAATATACGGATTCATGGAAAAATCAAGCCTGTAAGGAACAAAATTCATTTCTTACAGGCTTGATTTCTGTCAATCCGATATGCTCAATTCTGTTTTCAACGCCGAAACCAGAAGTGCCGATACGTTGATTCCGGCCTTTTTTGCGGCAATGTCAAGCCAGGAAGGGAGCGAAACATTTCTGCGCACCGTGCGCCTGTCATTCGCCCGTCTGTATGCGTCAATGTCAATGTCCACAAGTGTAACAATATCGCCCTCCTGATGCTTGGGCGAAGTTGTATTCGGCTCCGGGATTATTTTGCCGTCATCCTGACGGCAGATGCACCATAAACCGATGGCATCCCGCGCCATTTCGATACACTCCGCAATGGTTTCTCCCTGTGTTCCGATTTCCAAATCGGGAATATCCACCACATAGCCGCCTTCATCCGCGGGATGGAGAACGATGGGGTAATAAATAGATGCCATAAATTCTCACCTTTCTATCGTCCGACAAGGATATTATTTCAAGCCCTGTCTCTTGATAATCGCTTTTGCAAGCAATTCTTTGATTTCGCTATGTCTCGGAATTGGTTCATATTGCTTTCCGTTTGTGAATATATCATGGTTCGATCCGCTTCTTTGAAGCCACCATCCGTTTGCTTCCAGTAACTTGACCAAGTCTTTTCGCTTCATCTCCTCACCTCACCCCTACAGTATTATACACATTTAATGTGTATGATACAATATGCAGAGAAAATTTTCCCCGAATCACAAACAAAATATATAGAGGAAAAGGAAAAAGGCACAACTGCGTCGAATAGAACCAATTTGACGGCGTTTGTGCCTTTTTGAGTACACATTCTATGCGATAAGGAGATAAATCCCATGTTTCAGTCCAGAACCCACACCTGCGGCGCGCTTCGCATCGAGAACTGCGGCGAGAAAGTGACGCTGGCCGGTTGGATGGAAAACGTCCGCGAGGTCGGCAGCAATTTTGCCTTCGTCATCCTGCGCGATTTCTACGGCACCACGCAGGTGGTCGTGGAAGACCCCGAAATGATGAAGCTCGTCAAGTCCTTAAATAAGGAAACCACCCTGCAGGTAACCGGCATCGTCCGGGAGCGCAGCAGCAAGAACCCCAAGCTGCCCACCGGCGACATTGAGATCGTGCCCGAAAAGATCGACGTGCTCGGCCGCTGCCGCTACAACGAGCTGCCCTTTGAGATCAACCGCAGCCGCGACGCGGACGAGACCCAGCGCTTAAAATACCGCTATCTCGACCTGCGCAATCCCGAGGTCAAAAACAACATCGTGCTGCGCTGCAAGGTGGTAGCCGCTCTGCGCGCCGCCATGGCGGAACATGATTTCTTAGAGATCACCACGCCCATTCTGACCGCTTCCTCCCCCGAAGGCGCGAGAGACTATCTGGTGCCCGCGAGAAAGCATCCCGGCAAGTTCTATGCGCTGCCTCAGGCACCCCAGCAGTTCAAGCAGCTGCTGATGACCGCCGGCTTTGACCGCTATTTCCAGATCGCCCCCTGCTTCCGTGACGAGGATGCCCGCGGCGACCGCTCCCCCGGTGAGTTCTATCAGATGGACATGGAAATGGCCTTCGCCGCGCAGGACGACGTTTTCGCCATTCCGGAAGACGTGCTGCCCCCCATCTTTGCCAAGTTCGGCAAGTACAATATCGCTTCCTCCGCGCCCTTCAAGCGCATTCCTTATCTGGAATCCATGGAGCTCTACGGCTCCGACAAGCCCGATCTGCGCATTGACTTAATCGTGCAGGACATGACCGACCTCGTTTCCGGCAGCGAGTTTGCCCCCTTTGCCGCGGGCAACACCGTAAAGGCCATCGTGGTCTCAAATTCCGAGCTGACCCGCAAGCAGATCGACCAGCTCTGCGCCGACACCGAGGTGCAGGCTGGGCAGAAGCCCTACTGGTTCCGCATGGAAAAGGACGGCTCCTTTGTGGGCGGCATCTCCAAGTTCCTTGCGGACAAGCATGACGAAATCGTGGAAAAGCTGGGGCTGACCCCCGGCTGCTTAGTCGGCGTGACGGCCGGCAAAAAGCTCGCCGCGCAGAAGACCGCCGGCGTGTTCCGCAAGCTGCTGGGCGCGGCGGTGCCCGGTCACATGGACAGGGAGCGCTACGAGTTCTGCTGGGTCGTGGATTTCCCCATGTACGAAATCGGCGAGGAAAGCGGCGAGCTGGAATTCTGCCACAATCCCTTCTCCATGCCCGGCGGCGGTGCCGAAACCTTGGACAAGGCCATCGCGGGCGAGATTGACCCCTTGACCATCACCGCACAGCAGTATGATCTGGTCTGCAACGGCGTGGAGCTCTCCTCCGGCGCCGTCCGCAACCACGATCCCGAGATCATGGTCAAGGCCTTCTCCTTGGTACGTCTGGGTGAGGACGATGTGAAGGCCAAATTCCCCGCCATGTATAATGCCTTCTGCTACGGTGCGCCGCCCCATGCCGGCATCGCGCCCGGTGTGGATCGCATGGTCATGCTGCTGGCGGGCGAGGACAGCATCCGCGAGATCATCCCCTTCCCCATGAACAAGAACGCGCAGGACATCATGATGGGTGCGCCCTCAGAAGTCACCCAGAAGCAGCTGGACGAGCTGCACATTGCGCTGGTGAAGCCGGAAGAAAACAAGTAAAAACAGATAAGGGAATTGGCTTTCACAGGCCAGTTCCCTTTTTATTGGAAAAATTTTTGGTTCATCAATCCGTTCTGCTCAGTTGGTATGGGCTTGCATTGCCGAAGCTCTATTGATTTTGAGCCTATTCGGGGAAATTGGCGGCATCCTCTGCCGATTTCTCCGATTTTGAGAATTTCTTCAAAAAAGGTATTGACAAAAGAAATCGGATGTTGTATGATAAAGAACGTCGCCGGAACAAAGGCGGCTGGTGAAAGGTTTCCGGGGTGTAGCGCAGCTTGGTAGCGTACGTGCTTTGGGAGCATGGGGCCGGGGGTTCAAATCCCTTCACCCCGACCATCTTTATGTGGCTCCGTGGTCAAGCGGTTAAGACACCACCCTTTCACGGTGGTAACTCGGGTTCGATTCCCGACGGAGTCACCATTTTTGTTCATCTCTTGGAGAGCCTTAAACACTTGGGCCTTTAGCTCAGTTGGTCAGAGCAGTCGGCTCATAACCGATCGGTCCGGGGTTCAAGTCCCTGAAGGCCCACCAATTTATTTGGTTGTGGCGCGGTAGCTCAGTTGGTTAGAGCGCCAGCCTGTCACGCTGGAGGTCGAGGGTTCGAGCCCCTTTCGCGTCGCCATCTTCTTCTCCACGGCGACGGCCGATGATTCATTAGATGCTGGTGTAGCTCAATTGGTAGAGCATCTGATTTGTAATCAGAAGGTTGCGGGTTCAAGTCCCATCGCCAGCTCCATTTTGATAACTTCATATTTTCTATATGGAAGGGTTCCCGAGTGGCCAAAGGGAGCAGACTGTAAATCTGCCGTCGCAGACTTCGATGGTTCGAATCCATCCCCTTCCACCAGCGAGAATGGCGGAATTGGCAGACGCGCTAGTTTCAGGTACTAGTGAAGGTTCCTTCATGCAGGTTCAAGTCCTGTTTCTCGCACCACAAAAAAACCGCATTGCTCTTGGCAATGCGGTTTTTTTGAATCATGTTTGCCCTACGGGGCATGAAGGGGCAAACAACGTATCCTTGCGCCGCTTGCAGCACATCATCATGGCGATGCTTGCGTCGGTGCACCATTTATCCATATTTTGTCATAATTTTCGGGCGATCCCCTGCAAAGAAAGGGTTCAAAATGAGCATCAAAGGCAATTCCTTACGCATCCTCACCTATCTTTATATCATTCTTCCCGCCCTTGTTTTTCTGGTCGGCTTCTCTTCCCTCCCTTGGGCGATCCTGTTTGGGGGCATCGTTATTGCCGCCCTTGGGCTTTGCCTCTTTCAAGACAAGGAAGACTATCCCGACCTCCCGGTTAATTTTTCCCTGCTGGCCGTAATTCTTTTCATCCTGCTCATCGTTTCCATTTCCGGCATCGCAGGAATCGCCTTTCAGAACACCGACATTCCCTACCGAAACCGAATGTTCCTGACGCTGATCGAGGAAAAGTGGCCGGCCGTCAAGCAGGTGGTCTTTGAGGGCGAAACGCAGGTCAGAGGCTTCATCTATTACATCGGCTTCTGGCTCGTTCCGGCACTGGTCGGAAAAGTCTGCGGCGTTGTTGTCGGCTATGTGGCGCTGGGGCTGTGGGCTTCTTTGGGCGTGTTCCTGACATGGTTTCACATCGGGCGGTATTTGGGGCAGTTCAAGTCCTGGCATCTGCTGCTGTTCTTCCTGTTCGGCGGGCTGGACATCGTCGGCTGGTCGATTCAGGGATACAGTATGTTTTTTAGCGACATCCATCTGGAATGGTGGTCGCCCTATCAGTATTCTTCCTTCACCACGCAGCTGTTCTGGGTCTATAATCAGGCCATCTACGGTTGGATTTTAACGCTGCTCATTCTCAAAAACAAAAGCAGCAAAAACCTCGTTTTCATCTGGAGCGTGGGTCTGCTGTGCTGCACCCTGCCCTTTGTGGGAATGCTCCCCTATCTGCTGTATCAGATCATCTGCAATCTGAAGGATTCCTCAAAGAGTGCAAAGCAGCGGTGGAAGGAGCTGTTCTCCTTTCAGAATGTGTTCGGCGGCGGCGTCATCGGCATCATTTCCTTCCTGTACCTGATGGGCAATCTTTCCGCGGGAAACATCCAGCGGAAAGCGGAGCAGGCGCTCTCCTTCGACACGATCTATATCTATCTGCTCTTCATTTTCCTGGAAGGGCTTCTCTATCTGCTGCTGATCTGGAACAAAAAGCAGCGCGGGCTGTATTACCTGACGGCAGCGTGCCTCATTCTTTGCCCCTTGATCCGCGTGGGCGGCGGGCAGGATTTCTGCATGAGAGCCTCCATCCCGGCGCTGCTGGTGCTGTTCCTGATGGTCGCAGAAACCTTGCAGAACAAGGAATACATTTGCGGAAAGCTGCAAAAATATGCCCTGATTTTGGTGCTGGTGCTGGGGATGCAGTCCTCCCTGCACGAGATCGCCCGCTCTGTGACCTACACCCCGATGATGTGGGAGGGCTACGGCATCTTCTGCCCGTTCTATGTGGAGCAGGACGTCATCTTCACAGGGGCGAACTTCTCCGGCAACACGGAGGACAACCTGTATTTCAGGCTTTTCGCAAAGCGGTAAAGCGCCGTCTCTCCCAAGACACTCCCATATATTTGCAGGATGGAAACAGGCGGATTTCCTTTTTTCGTAACCGAAACCTGTTTTTCAATAACAAGTGTACTGCAAATTTCCTCATTTTCAGGGTTGCAAAAAGGCGAACTGTATGGTATCATTGCAGTATCTTAACAAAAGAGGTGGAACGTGATGCAGTTTATCGCAAGCAAACAAGCTGTATTCTGCCCTTTTGTCAACACCTATACTGTAAACAAGGATGCTCTGCGCCGAATTTGATTTCGGGCGTAGTGCGTCTTTTTGTTTTTATTTTAGAAAAAGAGAGGAAATCTAATGAAAAAACTGTTTACTAATGATAAATTCTTCTTGACAATGGTACTGTGCGCGGTGATTGGCCTCATTGAGTATGCCATCTATTTGTTTGTGTGCGCTCCAATTGATTTCATATCTGTCGCAGCCTGCTGCTATGTCGGTTCGGCGATCTGTATAGGCGCGCTGTATATCTCTTTTAAAAAGCACCACAAAAACGTAATGAAGTGCCTCATCGGTGCACTGCTTATGGCGTTGGTTCTTGACGGTGTGACCTCGCTATCCTTTATCTACGCTACAGTAAATCTCATTTGCGTACCCATCTACATTCTGTTAAGTCTGGGTATTTTCATCAACCACTGCATCATCAATGAAAGCCGCAAGGCATCGCCCGCACAGGTCAGTCTGAACCATATCCTTGTTGTGGCTTTTGCGCTGAATATGATCGCGTGGGTTATCGGCACATGCATATCGTTTGACATCAGCCCAATCGATTCGATCTCTATGGCTTTCTATATTATCGGCTGTACTTGCCTTGCCGCCTCCATCGTCTGCGTGGAATCTCGCCTCGATGCCTATCGTCTTGACCGCGAGGCGGCGGGCTGGACGGAGGAAAAGGGCTACCCCGAGGGCTATGTCCACGAATACGAGAAGAAAGACAATAAATAATTTTGGAGGTTTTTATTATGGAGAAGAAACAAAATAAATTCGTATTGGCAATTATTGTGATTGCTGTTATTATGAACTTGGTAACAGTGATTATGATACCGTTTCAGAATTTTTCTGTTGGCGATTTGATCCTTACCGCTATTACATCCATCGAACATTTGGCTGTATTATATTATGTTTTATTCGGATACAAAAGACCACATGGGAATATGTTGAGATATGTGATGTTGCTTTTTGCTCTCTCATTAGCACTCGAACTGATAATTTTAATTTCTGCATTTACACAATTTAACCTTGCTTTGTCTGTTGCAAAGGCACTCTGTATTCCTTACATTGCCGGAAGATTGAATAAAATTGAACAGAATAAAGTGTTAATGCCTTTGGTATTGATTCTGTTCTTAATTGACGCAATGTATTACTGTGTTATCATAAAATCGCAATCTTTCATTGATTGTTATAGAATATTTGGACAGGCAATAGAATGGTTTGCAATCTCCGCCGCCTACTTCGTCCGCTACAAGGAGCACAGGGAAGCCGGTCTTGCCGACGCACCAAAGAAGTAAAATTACCCCCACATTCTCCGGGGATGCTCATTTTCGGGCGTCCTCGTTTTCATTTCCGCTCTTTTGCCGTGAACCAACCGTACTGCAAATATGCAGGAAAGATTCGGAAATATCATTTTTACAAATTCCGGTCTTGACAGCATCCCGCAATCGTGCTATAAATATACCCATCAAAAGCGATGACCGGGAAGAAGTAACCGGGGACTCCTTCGCAGAGAGCCGTGGGTCGGTGCGACACGGCAAGGGGAAACGGCGAAATACATTCCGAGAGCTGCACACTGAAAGGCTGCAAGTAGGCTGTGCCGGGGCGCCCGTTATAGCGATAGGGTATGCATGTACCCGAAAGGCCGCATCTCCTGTATGATTTGGAGCAGCGGTGAACCGAGGTGGTACCACGGGTGATCAAGATTGTTCGCTCGTCCTCTTGTCCATGGGACAATCAGAGGGCGGGTTTTTTCTTTTTCTCCCAAAATGGTTTCGCGTCGGTACATGCGCAAAATCCATTTTCGGGAGGGGTTTTCTCATGTTGATCCGTTTGCTCATGCTCATCTGTTTCTTCGCGCTGATGGTGTACGTTGGGTTTGCCTGCCGCAAGCACGCCACCGATGTGGACGGCTTTGTGCTGGGCTCCCGCTCCGTGGGGCCGTGGCTCACCGCCTTTGCCTACGGCACCTCCTACTTTTCCGCCGTCATCTTCGTGGGCTACGCGGGGCAGTTCGGCTGGCGCTTCGGCGTAGCCTCCACATGGATTGGGCTGGGGAACGCCTTCTTGGGCTCTCTGCTGGCGTGGCGCGTGCTGGGACGCAGAACCCGCTTGATGACCCGGCAGCTTTCCTCCTCCACCATGCCGGAATTTTTCGCAAGGCGCTTTGCTTCCCCCGCCCTGCGCACCGGCGCGGCCATCATCGTCTTTGTGTTCCTCATCCCCTACACTGCCTCGCTCTACAACGGCTTATCCCGCCTGTTCGGCATGGCGTTTCACATGGATTACACCGTCTGCATCCTGCTCATGGCGGTGCTCACCGGGGCATACGTCATTTTGGGCGGCTACATGGCCACCGCCATGAACGACTTCATTCAGGGCATCATCATGCTGTTCGGCATCGTCGCCGTCATTGCCGCCGTGCTCAAAACCAACGGCGGGTTTGTGGGTTCCTTGACCGCGCTGGCGCAGGTGGAAGACACAACGACCCATATTCCCGGCGTGTTCGCCTCCTTCTTCGGCTCTGACCCCATCGGACTTTTGTCCGTCGTCATTCTGACCTCGCTGGGCACCTGGGGACTGCCGCAGATGGTGGGCAAGTTCTACGCCATCAAGTCCGAAAAGGCCATCGACAAGGGTACAATCATTTCCACCGTGTTCGCCATCGTTGTGGCGGGCGGGTGCTACTTCTTAGGCGGTTTTGGCAGACTGTTCACCACACAGGACATCGTGACCGCTTCCGGCTACGATTCCATCATCCCCTCGATGCTGGAAAAGCTGCCCGACCTTCTCATCGGCGTTGTGATGATCTTGGTGCTTTCCGCCTCCATGTCCACACTGTCCTCGCTGGTGCTCACCTCCGCGTCCACCCTGACGCTGGACGTATTGAGGGGCAAGGTCATAAAGGAGAACGATTCCAAGGGACAGCTGCTCTCCATCCGTCTGCTCATCGTGGCGTTCATCGCCGTCTCCGCGGTTCTTGCCATCATCCAGTACAAGAGCGCCGTCACCTTCATCGCGCAGCTCATGGGCATCTCCTGGGGTGCGCTGGCCGGGGCGTTCCTGGCACCCTTCCTCTATGGGCTCTACTGGAAAAAGACGACCAAGGCTTCCGTCTGGTGCTGCTTCGTTTCCGGTGTGGGAATCATGGTCGTGAACATGGTCGCAAAGCCCGTTCTGCCCGCCTTCCTGCAATCCCCCATCAACTGCGGCGCGTTTGCCATGCTCGTCGGATTGCTCATCGTACCTATCGTCTCCGCCTTCACGAGAAAGCCCGATTCCGATATTATTGATTTCGCCTTTGCCTGCTATGAGGAAAAGGTGCTGGTCAGCAAAAAGACCGCGCTTTCCGAAAACGAATTGGGCGAATAACCCTAAAAATCCAACACCAAACATAGAAAGGAATTGTGTCCCATGCCTATCACCGACCTGCTCATCCGCAATGCCGCGCTCTACGGCAGCGAAACCGCGCTGGTGGAGATCAACCCCGACCAGAGCGAGACCCGCCGGGTTTCCTGGAAGGAATACAACCTCATCGAGGAAGGCTCCGCCCAGGTCTTCCGCCGCGAGATCACCTGGCGCACCTTCAACGAAAAGGCGAACCGTTGTGCTAACCTGCTTTCCTCCCGTGGAGTCAAAAAGGGCGACAAGGTCGCCATCCTGCTGATGAACGGTCTGGAATGGCTGCCCGTTTACTTCGGCATTCTCAAGATCGGTGCACTGGCCGTGCCGCTCAATTACCGCTACACCTCCGATGAGATCTCCTACTGCTTAGGGCTTGCGGATGTGGATGTGCTGTTCTTCGGCCCCGAGTTCATCGGACGCATTGAAGATTTGGTGGATGGCGAAAAGCTGCAGCAGGTCAAGCTGCTCTTCTATGTGGGCGATGCCTGCCCCACCTTTGCGGAAAATTATCTGCACTTGGCCGCGAACTGCGATTCCTCCGAGCCGAACGTGCCGCTTAACGAGGAAGACGAGGCCGCCATCTACTTCTCCTCCGGCACCACCGGCTTCCCCAAGGCGATTCTGCACCTGCACCGCTCCCTTACGCACTCCGCCAAGGTGGAACAGAACCACCATGGGCAGACCCACGACGATGTGTTCCTGTGCATCCCGCCGCTGTATCACACCGGCGCGAAAATGCACTGGTTCGGCTCGCTCTATTCCGGCTCCAAGGCCGTGCTGCTCAAGGGCGTAAAGCCCCAGACCATCTTTGAAACGGTGTCCAATGAAAAGTGCACCATCGTCTGGCTCCTTGTGCCTTGGGCGCAGGACATTCTGGACGCCATTGATCGCGGCGAGATCAACGTGAAGGATTACGAGCTTGCCCAGTGGCGGCTCATGCACATCGGCGCACAGCCTGTGCCGCCGTCCCTCATCAAACGCTGGAAGGCCATCTTCCCTCACCACAACTACGACACCAACTATGGTCTGTCCGAGTCTATCGGCCCCGGCTGCGTGCATCTGGGTGTGGAAAACGTAGATCATGTGGGCGCTATCGGCGTACCGGGCTACGGCTGGGAAGTGCGCATCGTGGACGAGTACCGCAAGGAAGTCGCCAAGGGCGAGGTCGGCGAACTGGCCGTGAAGGGTCCCGGCGTCATGGTGTGCTATTACAAAGATGAAAAAGCCACAAAGGAAGTGCTGGAAGACGGCTGGCTCTTTACCGGCGACATGGCACAGCAGGACAAGGACGGGTTCATCTACCTCGTTGACCGTAAGAAGGATGTCATTATCTCCGGCGGCGAAAACCTCTACCCTGTTCAGATCGA
>DCHO01000008.1 GCA_002315655.1 Christensenella sp. UBA1750 | reverse complement strand
GGTCCGAATCCCGTCTACCGCTCCACTTTTCCTCAACTCCATATCTCCTTTTCTTTGCGGTAGTAGCTCAGTGGTAGAGTGCCACCTTGCCAAGGTGGATGTCGCGGGTCCGAATCCCGTCTACCGCTCCATTTTTTTTCGCGGGTGTAGCTCAACGGTAGAGTCCCAGCCTTCCAAGCTGGTTGCGTGGGTTCGATTCCCATCACCCGCTCCAGAAAAAAGCACTTCTTACAAGGTGCTTTTTTTCATGAAGGCACACACGATTTTCGGCTTGCCTTTTGACTGCTTTTATTGTATGATGACACAGAGGTACAGGAATTTTCTGAAAAGAGAACGAATCAGACAGAAAATCGGTATATACTTTCGGAGGAGAGACAACCATGAACCGCTATGAAGACCTGAAACAAAGACTGAAGGATCGCAAAAAGGTCTGTATGTCCAACGTCATGCTGACCCTAAGCCCCTTTATGATCGACGCGCTGGAAAGCTCGGACTGCATTCTGCTGGACAAGGAGCACGGGCTGTACGGCACCGAGGAGCTGATTCCGCTGACCATGCGCTGCCGCGAAAGAGGCGTGCCCTCCATCGTCCGGGCGGAGGACAGCCAGTATCACCTGATTGCCAAAGCCATTGACTTAGGTGCGGACGGCATCATGCTGCCCCGCACGGAGACCGTGGAGCAGGTGAAGACCGCCGTGGAAGCCATGCACTTTGCGCCCATCGGCAGAACCGGGAACGGCGGCTGGGGCATCATGCGGGACGGCGAGAGCATTGACGAGTTCCAAAACGGGCGCATTTTCATGCCGCAGATCGAATCCCCCAAGGGACTGGAAAACCTTCCGCGCATGGTGGAAGCCTACGGCGATTACATCGATGCCTTCATCATCGGACCCAACGACTATTCCATTATGATGGGCATTCCGCGGCAGTTGGATCATCCGCTGATGGTGGAGCACATTCAGAAGGTTTTTGACGCCTGCAAGGCTGTCGGAAAGTCCTGCGGCTGCTTCTCCGCCGACCTTGCGCACGCCAAGCTCTATGAGCAGATGGGCGCGAATGTCTTCTGGCTGGGGGACGACCAATCCTATATGCGTGCCGGGTGGAACGCGCTGTTGAACGGAATCAAGGAGTAAAGGAGAATTAGGAGCATGAAAGGAATTTCCGGCTGGGGATACAGACCGTATCGCCCGGCACTGAATCTGCAGGAGGCACAAAATCCCTTTGTGGTGCGCATTGCGCCGCACGAGGATTGGTTTGAAGCGGAGTTTATCGACAACGGCAAGCCCGAAAGCGGGCATATCGTTTCTTGGCGCAAAATGGGCGGCAATCTAAACTCCTTTGCCGTGCCGAGCGGGAAGAACACCTTCAAGGTGGAAGGCCTTGATGAGAATACAGACTACGAGTTTACCGTCAGCCGTTTAGACGGCACGGGAGCCTGCGCCCCGCGCTATGTGCGCACGGGCGAAGTCCCCGGCGGCAGGCAGGGGGAGCCCGGCAGCATCGTCAACTATCTGCACCCGAACGATGATGTGTATGCCTTCTCCGGCAAAGCCCTGTGCAGCCCGTCTCTTGTGAAGCTGGATAACGGCGTTTTGCTGGCCTCCATGGATGTTTTTGCCATGGAAGCGCCCCAGAACCTCACCCTCATCTATCGCTCCGAGGACGGCGGGAAGTCGTGGCAGTATGTCACCGACCTGTTCCCCTGCTTCTGGGGCACGCTGTTCACCCACAAGGGCAGACTGTATATGCAAAGCTGCTCCACGGAGTACGGCGACATTCTGATCGGCGAGAGTCGGGACGAGGGCAAAACCTGGTCAAAGCCCGTCAAACTCTTTGTGGGCTCGTCCTCCAACAAGGCGGCGGGCTGGCAGCGCACGCCGATGCCCATTGTAAAGTTCAACCACCGTTTGTGGGTGTCCGTGGATTACGGCGCGTGGGCTGTTGGCGGGCACTCTGTCGGCGTGCTGTCCATTGACGAGGACGCCGATCTGCTGAATAGCGACAACTGGAGCTGCACCGAGCTCATTTCCTACGATTCCGCATGGGAAGGTGCGCCCTTGGGCAAGAGCTCCGGGCTGCTGGAGGGTAGCGTTGTGGTGTCTCCCGAAGGCAAGCTCATGAACATCATGCGCGTGGGTCTGGTCGGCTGCCGTCCCGATCACGGCGTTGCCTGCGCCTTTACCGTGGATGCGGAAAACCCCGAAGCGCCTATGACCTTTAATTCCTTTATCAATCTGCCTTCCGGCAGCAACAGCAAGACCCACATTCTCTATGATGCGAACTCCGGCTGCTATCTTGCTATCGGCAACATCATTGTGGAGCCCGGCAACTGTATGCAGCGCAACGTGCTGGCCTTGCAGTATTCCAAGGACTTAAAGGACTGGAAGATCGCAAGAATACTGCTTGACTACCGCAAGGAAAAGTCCGGCGACGTCGGCTTCCAGTACGTTTCCTTCCTTGTGGACGGCGATGACATTCTGTACCTCTCCCGCACGTCCCTAAACGGTGCGCGCAATTTCCACGATGCGAACTATTCCGTTCTGCATCGGGTGAAGAACTACCGCGACTTATTGAAATAAAGAAAGGGCATCTGACCGAAACAAAACGCGGTCAGATGCTTTTTTCAAATCTATATAAGAGATGAATTTTCACCATTGTTGCATTTGCAACGGACAAACGGGACTTGATGTGCTACTCTGTTCCTGAAAAAGGGGGTCAATCCAACATCCCTTTCGGGAAAGGAGTTTCGTATGGCTGAAAAATCCATGAAAACGCGCATGAACCTGTTTGCCGTCCTGCTGTGCGCGGTGGTTGCTGCAAATGTTTATGCGCTGATGGTCAAAGGTGCGCCGGTGTTTCAGATGCTCACCTCCGTCGGACTGCTGATTACGGCGGGCTTTGGTGCGGTCTATCTGTTTACCGGCTTTACAAAGGAAAAGAGCGCGAAGTTTTTCGTCTGCTTTATGGCAATGTACACCGTCACGGAAGCGTTGGGCATTCTCGGCGCAAAGAGCCTCCAAACCGTCAATGTGCTCCTGCTGGTGCTTTCATTTGCCTGCGCCTTCACGCTGACCGTCGCCAAAGATTTAGGCAAAACCAAATCCTATGTTCTGTCCGTCACCATCATCCTCTCCGTCATTGCCCGCCTTGGCATTTCCTATTTTTCAGGAAAACTGCCTGTCTTTGGCATCCGCCCGCTGTCCAAGCTGATTTTAGGGCTGACCGTGCTGGTGTTGGTCTCGGCCAAGTATTACGACAAGAAGACCCGCTATGCAAAAACGAGTATTGCGGAACAAAAGTAATCCTTTATATATTCCTCCTTTCGCCCGTCAGGAAGCCCGTATTCCCGGCGGGCATTTTTTGCTTCCAAAACAGGCTTCGATTCTTGATTTTGTGCCGGATTTGTCTTGACATTTTACTTATTTCGCACTATGCTTTGTATAGAGCAAAGCCTTTTGCACATACAGCAAAAGCCTTAAGCAGCTTTACAGATGAAAGGAGTGTTTCCCATGTTTTTCAATCAGGAAAAGGCGCAGAATGTCATTAAGGACATGATTTATGCCCAGGTCGGTTTTGCCGCGACCATCAATGAGAAGGTCTGCGAAAAGATCAACGGCTATATTGCCAAGGGCAAGGAAGTTGCGGAACAGAACAAGCCTCTTGATGAGGAAATCAAGCGCACCGTTGAGCGCGAGCAGAAGGTCGCGGAATAATTTCCAAACCAAATGACAAAAACACAGCAGGCAGATTCAGCTTAGAATCTGCGCTGCTGTGTTTTTCTTTCGCCGTATTGGTTTTCGGCTTCTGATTTCAGACGGAATCCCCGATGAATCAGTCTTCCAGCTTCCATTCGTTCATAACACGGAGAATGAAATCCTTGTCCTCCCTCAGCACATCCTCCACAAAGGTTTTCATGTCGCTGACGGTCTTTTCAGAGAGCGTCCCCATCGCATATTCGTTGCTCATGTTCCGCGTGAAGTAGATGCGCCCCATGCTTTCCAGCATTTTCTTGCGATCTGCGGCAACCTGTGCAGGAAGCCCGGCGAACACTCGCTCGCAGAAGCCGTCCCATACATGAGAGGCTTCGTCGGCGGTGATGCGGAAGATGTCCTGATAGCTCATTTTCAGGGGATAATCCCGGAGCAGCCAGTACATATGGGACACCGCCATCATGTCAAAGGCGGGGTGTCCGCGCAGGGCGTAGTTCATGTCGATGAGCTTGCAGTCGCCGTTGTTGTACATCACGTTGCTCCAATGGTAGTCGGTGTGCAGAAAACGATCCTCATCCGGCATCGCTTTGACGAACTCGCGGTATTCCCGCATCACTTCGGGATCCATGAAGTCGGAAATGCGGTCTCCCGCCGCAAGCAGGTCGTCCTTTGCGTTGGGAAGGGAACCTTCGGGGATTCTGACCGCCCACATCTTCTTCGCAAGGCCGGTGTAGGCGTCAATGTAGGTTTCCATATCCTCCAGATGCTGGGAGGCTCTGCGGGCGATGGAGCCGCCCTGAATGCGCTGCACGATGTAGCCGATGCCCTGATCGGTCTCCACCATCTTGACGGGCTCCACGCAGGGCACGCCCGCCTCGAACACCGTGCGGAAACGGTTGAATTCGTCCTTCATCATTTCCTCGGTGCTGCTGCTGATCTTGAGCAGCAGATCGTCTGAAAGAATATACACCTTTCCCCAGTAGCCGTGCGACAGCATTTCCAATTCTTCGACTTTTCTGTCCAGTTTTTCCATATTTGTTTCCTTTCCCGCCGTTTTCGGCGCTTATGTTTTTGTATGATGAGACTGATCGGACGGCGCAGCCTTCCCGACCAGATTCATGTCCTGATTCTGAGCTTGTCCTCCAACGAGCCGTCCTCGTCAAAGAGGAGCTTTTCCCGAAGCGTCAGAAAAACCCTGTCTCCCGGATTTAGGCGGTAGAAGGTCTCGGGCGGCGCGATGACTCTGAAATCGACAGAACCGACCCTGACACGGCAGTCGCTGACATCGCCTAAGTAGAACCGGCTTACCATTACCCCTTCCAGTTCGCCCGATTCCGTGGAGAGGCTGATGCGCTCCGGCCGCAGCGCAAGCTCGATGCGCCCCTGCCTGTTTCCATCATAGCGCAATGTCTGGTCTGTGCCGTCCGGATGGATTCTGCCGTCCCGGATTTCCCCTTTCAGGAACACGACCTTCCCTAAAAAGTCTGCCGCAAACTGGTTGATCGGGTGATCGTAAAGCTCGGCGGGGGAGGCAGACTGCTGCACGACGCCGTCGTTGATGAGAACGATGCGGTCGGACATGGCCATCGCCTCTGCCTGGTCGTGGGTGACGTAAATGACCGTGATGCCCAGGCGCGTCTGAATCTCCTTGATCTCAAAGCGCATACTTTCCCGGAGCTTTGCATCGAGGTTGGAAAGCGGCTCATCCAGCAGCAGAACCTGCGGTCTGGCCACCAGCGCTCTCGCCAGCGCCACGCGCTGCTGCTGACCGCCGGATAACTGGCTGGGCACGCGCTCTGCGTACTGCGTCAGATGGACGATCTCAAGAACACGCTCCACCTCTTGCCGGATTGCGTCCTTTTTCAGCTTCTGCACGGTCAGCGGATAGGCCACATTGTCAAACACCGTCATGTGCGGCCACACGGCGTAGGACTGGAACACCATGCCGATGCCGCGCTTTTCGGGCGGCAGAAAGGTTTTGCCGGAGGAGACGACCTTGTCGCCGATGAGGATTTCTCCCGTGTCGGGGCGCTCAAAGCCTGCGATCATCCGCAGCATGGTCGTCTTGCCGCAGCCCGAGGGGCCGAGCAGGGTGACAAATTCCCCGTCTGCAATGGTTTCATTGAAATCCTTCAATACCATGGTGTTGTCGAAGGACTTGTTCACGTTTCTGATCGTAATACTTGCCATGTGATTTATCCTTTATCAGATTGCAAACTTTCCTTTGGTGATTTTGTTGAGCAGAAGGTTCAGCAGAACCACGAGAATCAGGATGCCGAAGGCCATGGCGCAGCTCTGCGGCTGGCTCGTGAACGTCCAGTATTCGTAAAGCTGAAAGCCGAGGGTCTTTGTGGTGTTGGAGTAGAGCAGGGTGGTCATGGAGAGCTCATAGAAGCAGGGGATGAAAATCAGAAACCAGCCTGCCGCGATGGAGGGGAGGATCAGCGGCCCCGTGATGCGGAACATGGTTCTGAACCAGGACGCGCCGGAAATCTGGGAACATTCTTCCAGCGACACATGGGTTTGGCTCATGGCCGAAACCACGCACCTCATGCCCATCATAAGATACTTAATTAAGTAGGCGATAATGATGATATAGGCGGTGTTGTAGATGTTGATGCCGAAATCGCCCTTCATGGTCATGATCAGCCCCAGCGCGATGACTACCGAGGGGGTGCCGGAGCCTAAGGTGATGAGAAAATCAGGAATCTTTCTGCCGCGAACCTTGGTTCTTTGGAGCAGATAGCTCATGGCGCAGGCCACGAAAATGCCGATGGTGGCCGCTGCCGCGCCGAAGGTAAGGCTGTTTTTCAGGCAGTCCAGCGTTTCCTTGCGGGAGAAAATGGTCTTCCACTGGGACAGGGTGAAGTTCCCGGCGGCAAACACGGACTTGCCCACATCGGTCTTCATTGAGGTCAGCAGGATCGTCGTAAAGGGAATGAGAATCACGACGACGGCAAACAGAGAAACCAGAATCGTGATGGGAATGCGCCATTTTCCCAAATCGACCTGCTTGGGCTGGGTGGATTTGCCGGAAACGGTGATGAATTGCTTTTTCGCCACCACAAAATCCGAGAGGAACAGAATGGCGATGGCCAGCACCATCAGGAACACCGCAAGCCCTGTCGCATCGCTTAAGCCCTGGGCGCCAAGACCGTTGTATTCGATGATGCGGGTCGTCACGGTATGCACCTTGCCCGGCGCACCGATGATGGAGGGGATGCCGTAGCAGCTCATGGCGCAGACGAACACCAGCAGCGCCCCCGCAATGAGGGAGGGCGTCATCAGGGGCAGCGTGATGCGCAGCAGCGTTTTCAGCGAGGATGCGCCGGAGATTCTGGAGGCTTCTTCCAGTGTGGGATCCATCTTTTCCATGGCTCGTGAAATGGTAATGAAAGCATAAGGATAATAGAAGGTGGTGAGCACCCAGATGAGCCCGCCTAAAGAATAGATGTTCAAAGGCCCGGGCGTGTCGCCGAGCTGGAAGATCAGCCGCAATACTTTGTTGATGGTGCCTACGTTTGGGTTGAGCAGCCGCAGCCACACCATTGCTCCCACATAAGGGGGAACCATGTAGGTCATCACGAACAGGGAACGGAAAAACCGCTTGCCGTAAAGGTTTGTCCGCCCCACGAGCCACGCCAGCGGAAAGGCCAGCAGTGTGCCGAACACCATGGTGGCGGCGGCAGAAATGAGCGTGTTTTTCAGCGCGTCCAGGTTCATGGGATAAGTGTAGAGCCGTTTGAACACCTCAAAGGTGAACTTGCCCTCCGGGAAGAAGGCTTTTGCGATGAGATACACCAGCGGCAGCACCTGAAATGCCAGCATGAAATCCACGATCAGGAGAATGAGCACCCATTTCCAGTCCATGACCCAACTGCGAGTCCGCGCCATCAGGAGCATGAGCAGCAGAAGGTCGGCAAAGAACAGGAGCCCGGACAGGGTGATGGTCTTGCTGTTTGAGAGGAAGAACCTTGTGAATCCGTTGATGGCTCCGTCTGCCGTCATTTCATAGGCGAGGATTCTGGCTTCAGGGTCACGAACGGCCTTTTTCAGCCCGTTTAGGTGCTCCGTGGGCAGCGCTTCTGCACTGTCGCCCGCCGTGGCAAACCACAACCGTATCAAAACGGCGTGCCGGTCTTCTGTTTCCGCTTCCGCGCACACGGCTGCGGCAATCTCGCTCAACGTGTCCGAATCGCCTGAAATGCACGCGGTCAGGTTTTCCCGGAACGCAGCTTTTTCCGCAGAAGAGAGGGAAAAAACGGACTTCATTTCTGAGGAAGGCAATTTCGTCCCGGAGACGGAACACGTCACGCACAGCAGCTTGCAGAGCTTTTCTGCATAAGCGTCACCCTCCGCGGCAGAAAGGTATTCATCCAGCGCACTTTGCATCTCTTTCCCCGTTGCTTCCTCCCATTGGGAGAGCAGCAGATCATAGCCCCGGTCAAGAAACGCGGAGGCTGCCTCCGTGCCCATGGCGTCAAGCTCCGGCTGAAACGAATCGTCATACAGCCTGTCTATGGCCTTGGACAGCTCCTCTATGTGCAAAAAACCGTCCTCGGCGTCAAAGCCGGAGCCGGCATATTTTCTGACGCCCCATGCGCCGCCCCAAATCAACCCGACGGAAACCAGCACAAGCACGAAAAGAATCAGCCTGCATCGCGCTTCGGATCGGTCGAATCTGTCTTTTCTCTGTCCCTGCATCAAAGCCTACTCCATTCCAAACAACGGAAATCAAACCATCACAATAGATAGGGGGAAGCCACCGGAGGCAGCTTCCCCCTTAAGGGTCATTTTGTCCATCACTCAACCGTAACGTACTCCTGGAACTTTGTGCGGATTTCCTCGCGTTCCTTGTAGCAGCGCTCCCAGTCCACGCCCATGTCCTGCGCGATCAGGCGGTCGGTGTCCACGGAATCGTAGGGCGTTTCGACGGTGTTCGCGGCAACGGAGTGCATATAGGCTTCCAGAATGAGCTGCTGCCCTTCCTCACTCAGCATCCATCTTGCAATCTGTTCGCAGGCTTCGGTGTTCATGTTGAGGGACTTTTCCTCATCCACAATCATCACGGTGGAGGGCATGAGAATCACGCCGTCCTCGGGATAAATGCACGCCAGCTCGGAGCCGTTTTCCTTGCGCTCCTTCAGCACGGATTCCTCAAGGATCATGATGACCTTGCATTCGCCGGTCTGCAGCTTGGCAAGCGCCGTGGAGCCGGACTCGATCATCACATCGTTTCTGCCAAGAGCTTCAAAATATTCATAGCCGTATTTGTCGGAAAGTGCGGCAATAGCAGCCATGGTGGTGCCGGAGGTCAGAGGATTGCCCATGGAGATCAGCCCCTTCAAGGACTCGTCGTAGGCAAAATCGTAGAAGGTGGCAGGCAGCTCCTCGGGAGAGTAAAGCTCGGGATTGTAGGCCAGCACCATGTTGCACACCCGCACGGGATACCAATATCCGTCCGGGTCGTAGGGGAAACGCAGCAGCGTGTCCGCGTTCTCCACCGCAAAGCTGTGCAGCCAGCCCTCTTCCTTGAGTTCCAGAGAATAAGCGGGTTCGGCCACCAGCATCATGTCGCAGCCCAGCGTCCCGGTCTCCATTTCCCCGGCCAGCTTGGTCTGCAATGTGCCGGTTCCGCCGTAGAAAAACTCGATGTCAAGCTCGGGAAATTCCTCCTTGAGCTTTTCGGCCATCATGTCGATGGCAAACGGATAGATCGAAGTGTATATTTCCACCTTGCCGGAGGTGTCTTTCTTTTTTTCTGCGCCGCAGCCGGTTAACGACATACAGCAGAAGGTCAGAAGCAGAATCAGACATACCAGCGTTTTCAGGAACTTTTTCCTCATGTGTTTCCCCTTTTTCTTTGGCTTTTTCCGTGTAAACCTGTTTCCATAAAGATACTATAAGACGGCAGATTTGTCAATCTGCATCTTTGCGTTACGGAAAAGAACCCCGAATGTTTGAAGGTGTAGACGACCTTCGCGCTCTGCTTTTTCGGTGCTTTCTTGCGGGGAGCACTCAAAGGGAGAACAGCATTCGCAGCTGATTGCGCTCCGGGTCGTTTTTCTTCTCGGTGTAGGTGATTTCATCGGTCTGGTGCCGCAGAATGTGGAGCGAGGATTGCTCCATCCCGGACAGCGGATCGCAGGCATTTCCGCCGTAGGAGACGGCCATAGAGACCTGCGCGCCTTCCTGCATGGCAAAGCGCACCCGGATCGCGCCGGTGTCCTTTATGCGCGGCAGCAGCGTGATCATCACCGATTCCTCAAAGGCGGAGATCAGGCGGCCTGCCATTCTGTCGTTGAGTCCCCGATTCCCGGCAAAACGCTGAATCGACGAAATGGCGTCCAGAAAATCGAACCGGGAATCCGAAACGGTCAGCTCCAGCGCCTCGTCCTGCGCAAGAAAGTGCCGTGCGTGCTCGGTCTCCGGGGCGCGGAAGAATTGCTCCGTCGGCTTGTCCTCGCAGACCTTTCCGTCATGCAGGAACAGCACCCGCGTGGCGGCAGAGCGGGCAAAGCCCATATCATGCGTGACCAGAAGGATGGTCTTTCCCTGTGCGGCCAGCTTTTTGAGGATGTATCGGATCTCCACAACGGCAGCCGGGTCCAGCGCCGAGGTCGGCTCGTCCAGCAGCAGAACATCCGGGTTCATGGCCAGCGTCCGCGCAAAGGCCACCCGCTGCTTCTGCCCGCCGGAAAGCTCCGTGGGATAAGCGTCCTTTTTGAGCAGCAGATTGACCTCTCCAAGCAGCCTGACAGACGTGTCGTAGGCCTTCTGCCTGTCCAGATGCAGTACATGGCGCTGGGGCTGCATCACGTTTTCCAGAACGGTATATTGCGGATAAAGCTGATAGCTCTGGAACACCATGCCGATTTTCCGGCGAATCTCGGTAACGGAGGCGCGGCGATCCAGTATGTTTTTGCCATCCAGCAGAATTTCCCCGCCGGTGGGATTCGTCAGAAGATTGAGACATCTAAGCAGCGTGGACTTTCCGCAGCCGGAAGGCCCTAAGATCGCCGCGATCTCGCCTTTGTCCAGACGGAAGCAAATGTCGGATAAGGGCTGCCCGTCAGGGAATTTCTTGGATAAGTGCTTCACCTCAATCATGCTGATTCACCCCCTTCAGATGGCGCTTGCGGCTTCTCTCTGACGGCTCCGTCCGTACCTTAATGAGGCGGACAAGGAACGTCATGCACCAGATTACGGCAAAATAGAAGATTGCGGCGGAGATAAGCGGCACCAGCGCGTCGTAGGTGTTGCTGCGGATCATGTCGCTTGCCTTGGTCACGTCAACCACCGCCACATAGCCCACGATGGAGGTTGCCTTGATGTGGCTGATGACGGCGTTCTGGTAATTCGGCCAGAGATTGAGGCACGCCTGGGGCAGCAGAATGCGGAAGAAGGACTGCCGCGGCGTGTAGCCCAGCGCGAGGCTCACCTCGTCCTGCCCCGGATCAACGGTGCTCATGGCGGAGGTAAAGCAGCCCAGGAAGGTCGCGGCAAAGATCACCGTGAAGGCCGCAATGCAAATCGCAGTGCCGCCCAGCCCTGATTTTCCGAACACGATATAATAAAAGATCAGCAAAAACAGTACGGCGGGCGTGCAGCGGATGAGCCACAGCACCGCGTTCAGAATCGCCTTGGAGACCTTTTTCGGACGGCGCAGAATGACATAATACACCGCAAACCCTAATAAAGTGCCAAACAGAATGGACAGGATGGAGACTTCAATGGTGGTCAGAATCCCGTCTACGAAGATTTCCCAGCGGTCGTTTTCCACAAAGGTTCGGTACAGCACGCTTTTTAAGGAGCTTCTCTTATCCGCCTTCGGGTAGATCATGCCGAAGGGATTATCGTAGGGAATCGCCACGCTCTCCGTTAAGTCCGGGAATGCGGAGAGAAGATCCCCGGGCAGAACGATGTTGGTGACGCCCACATCGGTCTTTCCCTGTGACAGGGCGTAGAGAATGTCCGTCAAGGTATTGTATTCCATCTGGATGCTGTCGGGCATATACTCTGCGACGACCGTGGGAAGTATGGAGCCCGCAAGAACGCCCACCGTTTTGCCGGAAAAGTCGTCAAGAGAGGAATATAAACCTTCATCGCCCTTGCGCACACGGACGATAAAGGGGTTGTTCGTGTAGCTGATGGAGTAATCCACGGACTTTTTCCGTTCCTCCGTGATGGTGAGCGTCGTGGCGCCGATGTCGCATTTTTCGGCGGAGACCGCCATCACCAGCGCGTTGATGTCGCTGTACCCGACGATTTCAAGCCCGTAACCGTGCGCTTTACAGAAGCGATACACGATCTCGATGGACACGCCGCCGTAATGCCCGTTCTCATAGATGGAAAAGGGCGGGTTGATCGCCGTGCCCAAAGTGAGTTTTCCGTTTTCGGAGGACAAATCCTCATAGGAAAGAATGCGGGTCTTGGCTTCGTCACCGCGCCAGGTCTCCACAACCTCGTCTATTGATCCGTCTGCAATGGATACGGTGATAAATTCATCCATCTGCTCCCGCAAAACGGTTTGCTGCACCTTGCCGCTCTTTCCGGCACAGGCGGTCAGAAGCAGCATCAGGGTCAGACAGAGCAGAGCAATAACTATTCTTTTCAAGGGTCGGCTTCCTTTCTGCCGCAGGCATAGATTCTAAAAAGGAATTTGCTATCAAAATTGAGCATCAAAAGGCTCGCGCCGCCGTTATTTCGTCCCAAACCGGCTTTCAATCTCCTGCACCCGGTCGTAGAAAAAGCGGTTGCAGGGGACTTTGATCCCGATTTCCTCCGCCATCCGCAGCATATCGCCCGCAAACATCTCCACTTCGGATTTGCGTCCCGCCTTGCGATCCTGAGCCATGGACGGATAACCCTTGGGGTCTAACGTCTTTTCGATTGCGATACACTGTTGCACATCATCTTCCGTCAGCGTTACGCCGTGGGCTTTTGCAATCGGAATCACTTCCCGCATGGCGCCCAGCAGAAAACGGTTGGCCTCCGTGCCCTCCGTGGTGGCTGTGCCGTAATCCACGTCAAAGACCATGCAGGTCTGGTTGATGCCCACATTCAGCATGAATTTGAACCACAGCCGGTAAAGAATATCCTTTTCCCGGACATAGGGCACCTTTGCCCGACGGAACAATTCCTCCACGGAATCCAACGCTTGCAGGTTGTCTTCACAGTCCGTGCCGATCCGCAGCGCTCCGCACTGGGTATATTTCAGATCGTTGCCGCGGCGCATGGCGTCCATGCCCTGCGCCACGGTCAATAAAATCTTGGCGTTCGGGTAACGCTCCTTAATGATTTCTTCGCTGTGCACGCCGTTCATCACCGACAGAATGACGGTATTTTCTCCGATCACGTTCCGCATCGTGTCCAGTGCGCTGCCCAATGCGTTGTATTTCACTGCCACAATGCACAGATCGGCGGGCTGTGCTTCCCGGGCAGAAACCATGCAGAACCGCTTTTTTACGCCGTTTATGGTGTACTGCTCCGCCTGATGCCGCTTGAGGCGGTCTTCGTCCATGATAAATGCAACGCAGTCCGTGCTGCCCAGCCCCTCTGTCAGCTGTCCGGCATACAGCAGTCCCAACGCGCCCATGCCGATGATCGCAATTTTCTTGATCATTTCCGCTCCCCCTATCAAAACAGGTCGTATTTCTTGTGTCTGTTATCGAGCGTTTTTCTCACCCCTATTGTATATCATGAATCCATATTTTTCCAGTACAAAAAGAAAGGTTTGGCCGCAGGACTGTTCCTTTCCGCATCTGCCGTGAAAGCAAAAAAGACCCCTTCTGTCGGAACGGGACAGAAGGGGTCAAAATGTCTGATTTATGCGAAATAGTAGGTCGCCCACTTGGAAACGATGCCGTTGCCGTTGGTGACATACACCTCGATGGAGGAAGCGTTTGCGGGAATCTCCACATCCAGCTTGTCGCCGTCGTTCACGGAAACCGCGGTCTTTTCGGCAGTCTCACCCTCGCCCAGCACAAAACGGTAGGTGATGGCCTTGATGCCGGAGGAATGTTTGCCGGATAAGGTGATGGTCGCACCGGCCTCCACGGGATTGTTGATGATTTCGGTGGTGTCCGCGCCGGTCTCGGCATCGGTGGTTTCCACGGTTGCGGAAAGCTCGGTCTCGCCGCTGGTCACAACAACGGAGGGACGGTCAACCTCATCCTCGTTAAGCGTTGCGGCGTTGCGGGTGGCCACGCAGCCGGTCAGGGAGAGAATCAGGCACAGAATCAGCAGAATTGCCAGTATTTTTTTCATGAAGTAACTCCTTTGCATACCCAAAGATACATCCTGCATTATACAGGAAACCTTTGGGAAACACAAGGGAGTTTATCAAAAGTTTATCTATGTCTTATTCCTTTAATGGAAGTAAACTGGAACGAAAAATCGTGTTACAGATTGACAACGAAGAACGCGATGTTGAGCAGTTCGGCAAAAATGCCCCAGAGAATATGCGGCACGAACAGTACGCCGGAAATCGGCTTGTAGGAGGCCAAGGCGATCCCGCAGTAAATGAGCAGAGCCAGCAGGAAAATGAGGATGAAGCAGGGAATCAGCAGCTCGTGCAGGGTGAAGAAGGTCAGCGACCAGAGCACATTGCATATCCCGGATAACACAAGGCAGGTGATAAGCGGCGAGGAGAGCGGTGCGCCAGAGCGGATATAGAGATAGAGGGAGAGCATGACGCAGAGATAGACAAGGCTCCACATCATCGGGAACACCCATTTTTGGGATTGAAGGACGGCTTTTCCAGCCCCAAATACCACGAACTGTTTGTATCCGTCAGCAGCGATCCCAAGACCGCCACGAGCGCAACGGGAAGCACCGCACCCACAAGAGAAGGGAAAATGGCTCGCTTTTCCATAAAAAACACTCCTTTTGCCTCATAGTGTGGGCAGAAGGAGCGTTTCTTATGCGGTTTATTTTTTGCTGCGCCGGACGATCATCACGATGATGAGGACGGAAACCAGCACCACCAGCGCAACGGACATCACGATGAGCTTCGTGATGAATTTCTGCGCCCGCGCCAAGGCAGCCTCGTTGTCCTTGGAGGGGTATTTCGTCTGCGTGGCTTGCGGCGTGGCGGTCACGGTCTGCGTGGCCTCTATCGTTGGGGTGACTTCCGGCGTGGGCGTTGCCGCAGCAATGCTGTGCGGGGTCAAGTCCTGTGGGTCGGAAGCGTAAATCCAGCCGGACAAGCCCTCTAAATAGTTGATATATACCCAAAGCTCACCGCTTTCGTCAGTGTAGCCGTTATATTCGGAAAATTCGATGCTGCCGTAATCCTCGGTCAGATAGCAGTCGTATTCTTCCGCGCCGGGATAGTTCCACAGCGGCAACTTGCCCGTGATTTTGTAGAGGGTCGTGTCGCTCGCGGGAATGTTCTCCATCTTACTTTTGTGCTCACTTAGAAAGTCGTCACTGTCGTAAACCTTGGTGAGCTTGTCCATGGGCAGCCAGAAATCATCCCATTTCTCCCCTTTTTCGTTGAAGTGCTCGCACACGCCCCAGACCCTGTTGTCCTTGTCTGTGTAGGTAAAGAGCACATACACTTCCTCTCCGGCGGCTACGGACATGACCACTTTGTCGCTACCGGGGGCTTTCACGCCGTCCGTGTCCGTGCTGACGGTGTATTTCCGCTGCTCGGAAGCGCACTCCCGCCAGTGGGCTTTATAAAAGTCGTCCTGCGGCTCCCAGATGGCATCGGCAGAGAGGACGGGAAACAGGGAGACAAGAAGCAGCAGAGAGAGGAATAGAGCGAAAATGCGTTTCATGGGAGTTCCTCCTTAAAAGATATACTGAATAAGAATACCGACAAGATAGGAAAATGCGTTGCAGCAAAGGGCAAAAAGGAACGGGCGTTTGAAGTCCGTGGCGAACCTGAAAACGAGGCCTTCCACCGCCACCACGGCGATTTCCAGAGCGATCTGCAAGGGCATTCCTTTGAAAAAGTAGCAGGTCAGCACCACGGGCGGGTTGGTCAGCGTGTTCGCCAGCAGGAGAATGAGGTAGTTCATCTTCCCGCGCACGCCCCACACAAGGGCGAAAAGGCCTTCCGCCGCAAGCGTGATCAGCAGGGAGACAAGCAGGGAGAGGATGAGCGGGTTCATGCGTTGTCCCCCTTCCAAAGCCCCGGCAGCAGTAGGAGCAGCGAAAGCATAGACAGCAGAGCAAAGCCCCAGCTCGGCAGGGATGTGACCTGCGACAGCCCCACGGGAATGAAACCCACAAACAACGCGAAGGTGAGAAGTCCGAAGGAAAAGCCCTTGCATCCGGGCATTTTCCGGGCTAAGAGCGAAAGCGTGACGGGCATGGTCATGTTGAATAGAAAAATAGCAATGGTGCCGCAGACGGGATTCCCGGCAAGCAGAAACAACCCGGCAGAGAGCAGCAGCGACACGACAGAGGCCGCTTTTGCCCCAAGCCTGTCCATGGCAAAGCCGCCGAAGCACTTGCCCAGCACCACGGAAAGCGTTGCCGCCAGTCCCCAAAGCCCTTTTGTTTTCCACGGGAAGGCCATCGTCATGCCCGCAAGGGAGCGCAGCACGACCACGCAAAACAGGCACAGCGCAGGGAGCAGAAAGGCGGGTTTTTCCAAGCCTTGCAGAGAAAGCGGCGCATTATGAGATTTCACAAGCACGCCGGTTTTCCTTGCGGTGAAGATAATCAAACCGAGGCAGAGCGCCATCAAAACCAGCGCAAGCAGCCAAGGATCGCTGAAATCGGTCTTCGTCACCAGCCCGCCCAAATACAGCCCCAGCGCGCCGGGGGAGACGAACACACCCAAGGAGGAAGCCTTGCTGCCGGAAACGTTGAGCACATCCACTCCGCCGCCCACATGGAATAGCGCATTGCCCACACCGGCAACGACGACAGAGGCAACAGGAAAGGGGGAGAAGGCAAAGCCCAGCGCCGTGAGCCCGCAGCCGATGGATGCAAGAACCGCGTTTTTGTTGAGAACGTCCGCAAGCAGCCCAATAGGCATTTGCAGGGCGAAGGCAAAGAAATTGTAGAGCACATACACAAGCGCAGGGGAGAGGTATGCCCTTGCGGCAGGAAGAATCAGCAGGGCGCAGCAGAAGTCCACGCAGAAATGGGAAAAGGAATAGGCAAAAAGCCGCATTTTCGCTGCTTTCATGGGAATGTGCCTCCTTTCCTGCCACTTAGACGAACAGATCAGTCCTTTTGTTCCGATGTGTTTATGGGATTGCGGCAAGGCTTGACAAGACCCCCGCAAATTGTTTATACTTTGCTTATAAAATAGAAAGGGGTGGATATGTAAATGGCATATCTCGGACAAGATTTCAAAAAATTAGGCTTCGGCCTTATGCGTCTGCCCATGCTGGGGGACGAGGTGGACGTGGAGCAGGTCAAGCAGATGGTCGATCTGTTCCTCGCCAAGGGCTTTACCTACTTTGACACCGCTTACGGCTACATCGGCGGCAAGAGCGAAAAGGCCATCAAGGAAGCCTTGGTGGATCGCTATCCCCGCGAGAGCTTCCAGCTGGCGACCAAGCTTCCCGCGTGGGCGGGCGTGAAGACCGCAGAGGAAGCCAAGGCCATGCTCACGACCTCCTTGGAGCGCACCGGCGCAGGCTATTTCGACTTCTATCTGCTGCATAACTTAGGAGACACCCGCACCGAATACTTTGACCGCTTCGGCATCTGGGACTTCCTCGCGCAGAAGAAGGAAGAGGGCGTGATTAAGCATTTGGGCTTCTCCATGCACGATAAGGCCGAGGCGCTGGATGAGGTGCTCACCCGGCATCCCAACATCGAGTTTGTGCAGCTGCAGATCAACTATGCCGACTGGGAATCCGCTTCCATCCAGTCGAGAGCCTGCTACGAGGTTGCCCGCAAGCACGGCAAGCCCGTTATCATCATGGAGCCCGTCAAGGGCGGCTCTTTGGCCAACCTGCCAGAACCCGTGGCAAAGCTCATGAAGGACTATAATCCCAATGCTTCTCTGCCCTCCTGGGCCATCCGTTACGCCGCTTCTCTGGAAGGCCTCGTCACCGTGCTTTCCGGGATGTCCTCGCTGGAGCAGATGAAGGACAACTTATCCTTTATGGAGGATTTCAAGCCCCTGACCAAGGACGAGTACGCCGTCATCGACAAGGTGGTCGCGGCACTAAATGCCCTGCCGCAGATTCCCTGCACCGCCTGTTCCTACTGCACCAAGGGCTGCCCCATGAACATCAACATCCCCGGCATCTTCAAGGCCATGAACAATGAGCTGATTTACGGCAATCGCGCCGGAGCCATCGGCAACTTCGGCTTCGCCACCCGCGGCGGCGGAAAGCCCTCCGAGTGCTTGCAGTGCGGTCAGTGCGAAGGCGCGTGCCCCCAGCACATCGAGATCATCAAGGAATTGCAGCGCGCCACGGAAATGTTTGAAAAATAAGCTGAATCCAAAGACGGAGGAACGGTTGACTTTATCATCCGTTCCTCTTTATACTATCAAATGGAACCCGAAATATCAACTATGAAGGAGCGGACAAACATGGAAGGATTTCGTAAGGTAGGACAAATCGTTCCGAAAAACGCGAAGGGAATCGCCTTTTCCCGCATGGGCTTGGGTTTTGAGAAGCTGGACAGAGGCGCGTTCGATCCGAGCAACGCCTACGACAAGGTGGCGGCAACGGGCGCCAAGTGGATTCGCATTCAGTCCGGCTGGGCGCGAACCGAGAAGGAAAAGGGCGTGTACGACTTTGGCTGGCTGGACGAGGTGGTGGACAACCTGCTGGCGCGGGGCTTGCGCCCGTGGATTTGCCTGTGCTACGGCAACGGGCTGTATTCCGAACCGGGCAAGACCGTCTTTGGCGCGGTGGGCGTGCCGCCCATCTTCACCGAGGAAGAAAAACAGGGCTGGCACAACTATGTATCTGCGCTGACCCGCCATTATGAAGGCCGCGTATCCGATTTTGAAATCTGGAACGAGCCGGACGGTCAGTGGTGCTGGAAGACCGGCGTTTCCGGGCAGCAGTACGGGCAGTTTATGCTGGACACCGCCGCCGCTATCCGCGAGGGGCAGAAAGATGCCTATGTCATCGGCGGGTCGGTGTGTCTGCGCTCCCTGCATTTCCTTGCCGATGCCTTTGAAACCGGCGCGGCGAAGGTCTTGAATGCCATCACCTTCCACGAATATACCCCTGACGAGAGCAAGGTCTTTGAGCGTGTGAAGGCGCTGCGGGCGCTGTGCAGACGCTACAATCCGTCTATCGAGATCATTCAGGGTGAATCCGGCTCCCAGAGCAGACGGGACGGCGCGGGCGCACTGCGGGGCGGGGCATGGACGCAGGAGAAACAGGCCAAACAGCTCCTGCGCCACGGCGTTGCCGACCTGCTGTGTGATGTCAAGTTCTCCTCCTATTTCTCCACCATGGACATGATCGAGGGATTGAACGGCACCGTGGGTGACAAGTCCTCCTACATGGATTTCGGCTATTTCGGTATCTTGGGTGCGGAGTTTGACGAAAACGGTGTGGCTACGGGCACATATACCGAGAAAAAGAGCTATTATGCCCTGCAGAACTTGGCCTCAATCTTCGCGGGCGACATCACGCCTTGCGATTTGCCCATCATCCGCCTGCCGGAGCCCTCGCCCCTCATCTTCGACAAGGACTGCACCGACCCGAGGATCACTGTTGGCGGCTTTGTCCGGGAAAACGGCGCGTGGTGCTTCGCCTTCTGGAACGCCACAGACCTGATGACCACGACCTTTTCTTCTACCGTGACGATGGAGGTCTCCGCGCTGGGTGACACCTTCCGGCTTATTGATCCCATGACGGGAGAAATTTTCGCCATCGAAGGAAACAGCATCGAGAAGACCGGGGAAAACACCGACAAACTTGTGCATTTGCCGATTTACGATTATCCGCTGCTGCTGGTTGGGGAAGGCTTTGAGAAGTAACAAAAAAAGGAACGGAAATGCTTTTTTTCCGTTCCTTTTTTATAGGTGTGTGAGATTAGTCGATGAGGTCAACCAGGACGATTTCCTTCTTGCCGATGCTGCGGCCGGAAGCCTTTTCGATGGTGTATTCGACGTTGCCGTCCTTAGCCAGCTCAGCGCGGATGACCTTCCATTCCTTGGTCTCGTTCTGATAGGAAACCATTTCGCCAACATAGAACTGTTTCATTGGAATTACCTCCTCAATATCAAGGCGTGCAGTTTGCACCGCCTGTTTGGTCTGATAAGATGATACCATAGAAATTTACCTTCTGTCAATATACAAACCCGTTATCTGGAAGAAATTATGAATTTTTCTTTTCACTTTCCAAATATCCAACCGCTGCTTTGCGCCGTTCCAACCATTTCTTCGGCAGATAATAGAAGGTCAGCATGAGACTGCCCGCTGTCCAGGTGATGGGATAGGATTGCAGCACTCCCAGGATGGAGGACACATGGGGCACGACCGTCCACACCCAGACCATGCGCAGCAGACAGATGGAGAGCGCGGACATGATCATGGGCGCCAGCGTGTCGCCTGTGCCGTTCAGTGTGCCGGAGAGAATGGACATGGGAACGTGCAGAATGAAGAAGAAGCACATATTTTTGCAGATGTGAACCGCTTCGGAGAGCACCTGCGGATCGTTTGTGAAGAGCGGGAAGACGAATTGTCCCCCGAAAAAGAGCAGCGAACAGAGCAAAAGCGTGTTGAATAGCGCCATGAGCAGTGTGATGCGCACGCACTTGAACATTCTGTCGAACTTTCTTGCGCCGAAGTTCTGCCCGACAAAGGTGGTGACGGTTACGCCGAAAGCCCCGGAGATCATCCAGTAGATGCCGTCCAATTTTCCGTAGGCGGTGTTTGCCGCCAGCGTCACGGTGCCGAAGGTGTTGACTGCGCTTTGCAGCAGCACGTTGGAGATGGAATACATGACCGATTGCAGTCCGGTCGGCAGACCGATCTTGATGATCTCCAGCAGGGTGTCGCCGTGGAGGCGCACTTCCTTCCAGATGAGGTGCGTGGCGTTTTCCGCCCGCCGCAGCGTGATGAGCACCAGCACAGCCGAGACCGCCTGAGAGAAGATGGTCGCCACCGCCGCGCCCTCAATGCCCATTTTCAGCACGCAGACGCAGAAAAGGTCGCCCACTACGTTGATTAGCGAGGACACAATGAGGAACACCAGCGGCCGTCTGGAATCGCCCACGGCGCGCAGGATGCCGGAGCCGATGTTGTAGATCATGGAGGGGATGAGCCCTGCGAAAATGATGCGCATATAGGAAACGGAGGCATCCATCATGTCTTCCGGCGTGTTCATCCAACTCAGCAGCATTCGTGCGGAGAGAATGCCGAACACCATGATGACCGCGCCGCCCACAACGGAGAAGGCGATGGCGGTGTGCACGGCGCGGGAAACGCCGGAATAATCCTTCCGCCCCCAGAACTGCGCGATGATGACCGTTGCGCCGGAGGAAAGCCCCACAAAGAAGCCCACCAGCAGATTGATGAGGTTGCCCGTGGAGCCGCCCACGGCCGCCAGCGCCGTTGCGCCCACAAATCGCCCCACCACCATGGCATCCACGGTGTTGTAAAGCTGCTGAAAGAAGGTGCCGAAGAGGATGGGGAAGAAGAAAATTAGGATCTCCTTCCAGATCACACCCTCCGTGATGCCGTTTACGGTTGAATCTCTGCGTAATTTCATAAAAGCCTCTTAGATACTTCATTTTGCCAAAGGATAGTGTAACAGATATGACGAAATAATCAAGAGATTCTATGCTAATTTGTGGGAAAAGGGGAGAGGAGACATGAGCGAAAAGAAACGCTGCGGCTGGGCGTGGGGCGACGAGAACAGCAACATGGTGCGCTACCACGACAACGAATGGGGCAAGCCCTGCCATGACGAGCGGGAATTGTTCGAGCTGCTGATCTTGGAAGGAATGCAGGCGGGCATTTCTTGGAGCATCGTGCTCAACAAGCGGGAGGCCTTCCGCGAGGCTATGGACAACTTCGACTACAATAAGATTAAGGACTATGACGAAACCAAGGTGGCAGAGCTGCTCCAAAATCCCGGCATCATCCGCGCCAAGGCCAAGATCAACGCCGCCATCACAAACGCGAAAGCCTTCATCCAAATTCAGGAGGAGTTCGGTTCCTTCGACAAATATATCTGGGGCTTTACCGACGGAAAAACCCTCGTTGAGAACGAGCCGCCTGTTCCGACAAAAACGCCGCTGTCGGAAGCAATCTCCGCAGACATGAAAAAGCGCGGCATCAAGTTCTGCGGCCCTGTCATTGTTTATTCCTATTTGCAGGCCATCGGCATCATCAATGCCCACGATAAGGACTGCTTCTGCTGTCCGATAAATTAAGTTTTCATAAACACCCATGCACTCCTGTGGTCGGTTATGCTATAATAGATAGTATAATAGATTTATAGGAGTGTATTTTTATGACGGCTGTGAAAAAGACGTATGTTTCGGACTTTACCAAAGGTAAGATTGCCCCGAAGCTCATCAAGTTTGCCCTGCCCCTGTTCCTTGCGAACCTTCTGCAGGTGGTCTACAACATGGTGGACATGGTGGTTGTGGGGCAGTCCTTAGGCGCGGTGGGTCTGTCCGCCGTGTCCGTGGGCGGCGATGTCTCCAACTTCCTTGTGTTCCTCGCCATGGGCTTTGGCAACGCAGGGCAGATCATCATTGCCCAGTATGTGGGAGCGGGGAAAAAGGAGCGCGTGAGCAAATTTATCGCGTCCCTGTTCGGCGTGCTACTGGTGATGGCCGTGGCCTTTACCACCCTGGGGCTTGTGTTCCGCAAAGGGATGCTGCAGCTCATGAACACCCCCGAGGAAGCTTTTGCCGAGACGCTTTCCTATGCCACCGTAGCCATGTCCGGCTCCGTGTTCGTGTATTGCTACAACGCCATTGCTGCCGTGATGCGCGGTCTGGGTGACTCCAAACATCCCTTCCTGTTCATCGGCATTGCCTCCGTGCTCAACATCGTGCTGGATGTCCTCTTTGTCATGGGCTTCCACATGGGTGCTTACGGCGCGGCACTGGCTACCGTGATTGCGCAGGCGGTGTCCGTCGTGTTCTCCATTGCGTTCATCCTGACCCATCAGGAACGCTTCGGGCTGAAACTAAAGTTTTCCGATCTGTTCCATTGGGATATGGAGATGGTCGCGTCTCTGCTGAAATTAGGCATTCCCATGGCCATCAAGTCCGCTTCCATTCAGGTCTCCAAGCTGCTGGTCAATTCCTTCGTCAATTCCTACGGCGTGGTGATCTGCGCCTTTGCCGGCATTGCCCACAAGATCAGCAACATTGCCAACCTGTTCTCCACCGCCATCAACACCGCCGGCTCCTCCATGGTGGGGCAGAACATCGGCGCGAAGGAATTTAAGCGCGTGCCCCGCATCCTCATCACAATCATCATCATTGTGGTCTCTATCGCCGTCGTCATGTCCGGGCTGATTCTGCTCTTCCCGGAGCAGATCTACCGGCTGTTCACGCAGGATGAGGCCGTTATCGAGGTTGGCATGACCTTCCTGCCCATTGCCGTGCTGCTGTTCTTCGGTGCGGCTTCCCGTGCGCCCTCCAACGCCTTGATCGACGGCTCCGGCAACTACAAGATGAACTTTGCCACTGCCATCTTTGACGGCATCGTGATGCGCATCGGCCTGTCCCTGCTCTTCGGCGTCGCCCTCAAAATGGAGGCCTACGGCTTCTGGCTGGGCGACGCGCTGGCGGGCTTCACGCCCTTTGTCATCGGTCTGTGCTTCTTCCTCTCCGGCAAGTGGCGAGTGCGCGGCGTGAAGGTGGAGGAATAGCGGATTTGAGGATTTCGCCAAATCTCTCGCCTTTTATGAAAAGGTGTTCGAGATGGAGGTCTCCGCAAGAAACGGCGACCGGTTTGCCATCTTCAACAACGAAGGCATCAATCTGTGCCTTTACAACGCCTTTCACTTCTCCGACCCGGACGGAAACCCAATCGAAATTGCGGGAAACCATAAAGAATAAGGAAGCGGCATCCTCACGGAAATTGTGGGAATGCCGCATTTGTATTATTCCAGTTTGCTGAGTCCGTTGTAAAGCTCATCAAAGCTCTTTTGCCCTTCACAGCGCCCGAAAGAGAGGGATTTGCTTTCTCCGAAGGCCGCAAGAAAGCATTTTGTCAGTTCCTCCACGGTGATTTCCAGATTCTGAAAGAACTGTGTGTAAGCAAAATCTGATGCGGGGGAGCCGTCCTCAAAATTTGCGGTGATGAGAGCTTCCGTCACCTGATCCAGCGGATAAAGTTTCAGGTGCATCAGCTCATGCACCAGCACTTCCTCTGCGTTCTCCTGCTTCGGGGAAGCAATGTTGAGCACCACTACGGCCTTGCGGTCGTCCGGGTCGATCCTGATGTCGCCGGTCTTGCGGAAAGCGGGGTCGGTGATGAGGTCGAGCTTCACATCCCACGGCGGCGTGATGCGCAAAATTCCGCACCATTTACGCAGCAGGGTTTCAAACTGTTCTTTTTCCATACATGAGAAGGCGGAAAGGACAAAGTCCTGATATTTGTCCCACATTTCCTGTGTCAGATTACAGTGCCCGCGGCCGGGAATCGTGTCATAGGTCACATTCCGTCCGGCGTTGCGCAGAGCGGGCACCATTTTGTCGGAGTGCATCCCTTTGTTCACGGATTTGTCCTCCTCGCAGTGGAAGATGTGATAGGGTACGTCGGGCATGAAATCCACCTGATGCAGGGGAGAGTGCGCTTTTAGGGCTTCCTCAAAGTCCTCCGCGTCGGAATAGGCATCCGCAATGGAATGCTCGGTGTCAAAGCGCTCCACATAATGATAGGTCATGTCACAGACGGGGCAGTTGGAGACCACGGAAATGATGTGGTGGTCGGAATACCGGGCGAAGATGAGGGAGCACTGGCCGCCCATGGAACCGCCGGAGGATACGACCTTCATATCCTCAATACCGTAATGCTC
>DCHO01000011.1:10350-11851 GCA_002315655.1 Christensenella sp. UBA1750 | reverse complement strand
GGAAAGAAAAGTCCCTGTTATTTTTTAATTTGTTTCTAAGTTATTTCTTGACAGCGATAAAAATGAATCTATAATGTATCGTAAGGGTCTTTCTGTAAAGGCTCCGCTTTCCGCGTTTGTTTTCTGCAAAAAGGATGAAGCGCGGGCCAAATAACTTTTCTTATCCTATATTTTTAAGGAGGCATATCTCTCATGGGCAAGAAAATGACCATTGATGGGAATACGGCTGCGAGCCACGTCGCGTATGCGTTTTCTGACGTAGCGGCCATTTACCCCATCACCCCCTCCTCCCCCATGGCGGAATCCGCCGATGAATGGGCTGCCAACGGCCGAATCAATCTGTTCGGTCAGAAGGTCCAGGTCAGCGAGATGCAGTCCGAAGCGGGCGCAGCCGGTGCTGTGCACGGCTCCCTGGCTGCCGGTGCTCTGACTTCCACCTTCACCGCTTCTCAGGGCTTGCTGCTGATGATCCCCAACATGTATAAGATCTCCGGCGAGCTGCTGCCCTGCGTGTTCCATGTTTCCGCCCGCGCTCTGGCCGCGCACGCCCTGAACATCTTCGGCGATCACGCTGACGTCATGGCCTGCCGTCAGACCGGTTTCGCGATGCTGGCTTCCAACTCCGTGCAGGAGGCTATGGACTTAGCCCTCGTCGCGCACCTGTCCACCCTCAAGGCTTCCGTTCCCTTCGTCCATTTCTTCGACGGTTTCCGCACCTCTCACGAAGTGCAGAAGATCGAAATGATCGACTACGAAGACATGGCCAAGCTCTGCCCCTTCGATAAGGTTGAAGAGTTCCGCGCCCGCGCGATGAACCCCGATCATCCCCATCAGCAGGGCACTGCGCAGAACGGCGACATCTACTTCCAGAACCGCGAAGCCGCGAACAAGTATTACAATGCTGTTCCCGCCATCGTTGAGGAAGAGATGAAGAAGGTCTCCGAGCTCACCGGCCGTCCCTATCACCTGTTCGATTACTACGGCGATCCCAATGCCGAGGAAATCATGGTCATCATGGGCTCCGGTGCCGAGGCTGCCGAGGAAACCATCGACTACATGAACGAAAGAGGCGCCAAGGTCGGTATGGTGAAGGTTCACCTGTATCGTCCCTTCGCTGCTGACAAGTTCGCCGCTGCCATCCCCGCTTCCGTCAAGAAGATCGCCGTGCTCGACAGAACCAAGGAACCCGGTTCCTTAGGCGAGCCTCTGTATCTGGACGTTGTTGCAGCTCTTGCCGAGACCGGCAGAGCCATCAAGGTCGTGGGCGGCCGTTACGGCATGGGCTCCAAGGAGTTCAACCCCACCTACATCAAGGCTATCTACGAAAACTTAAAGCTGGATGCCCCCAAGAACCACTTCACCGTCGGCATCAACGATGACGTGACCGGCACCTCTCTGCCCATCGGCGCAAAGATCGACGCGGCTCCCGCCGGCACCATCTCCTGCAAGTTCTACGGTCTGGGCTCTGACGGTACCGTCGGCGCCAACAAGAACTCCATCA
>DCHO01000011.1:956-10324 GCA_002315655.1 Christensenella sp. UBA1750 | reverse complement strand
TCATCGGCGACCACACCGATAAGTTTGCTCAGGGCTACTTCGAGTACGACTCCAAGAAGTCCGGCGGCCTCACCATTTCCCACTTAAGATTCGGTGATACCCCCATCAAGAGCACCTACCTCATCGACTCCGCCGACTTCATCGCCTGCTCTCAGCCCTCCTATGTCACCAAGTATGACATGATCGGCGACCTCAAAGAGGGCGGCACCTTCCTGCTCAACGCCCACTGGACTGCCGAGCAGATGAACGAGATGCTCCCCGCCGAGATGAAGAAGGCTCTGGCCGTCAAGAAGGCCAAGTTCTACGCCATCGACGCCATCGGCATCGCTGCCAAGGTTGGCATGGGCAACCGTACCAACACCATCATGCAGGCCGCTTTCTTCAAGCTCGCTCAGGTCATCCCCTACGAGGCCGCTGACGAGTACATGAAGGCTGCCGCCAAGAAGTCCTACGCCAAGAAGGGCGACGCGGTTGTTAAGAAGAACTGGGACGCCATCGACGCCGCCATCGACGGTCTGTTCGAGATTCCCGTTCCCGCTGAGTGGGCGAACGCCACCTCCGGCGCGGTTGCTGCCGAGGTTCCCGCCACCGAGCACTTCAACACCGTTATCAAGCCCATCCTGGCTCACAACGGCGACTCCCTGCCCGTTTCCGCTTTCAATCCCGCCGGTATCGTGCCCGTCGGCACCACCAAGTTTGAAAAGCGCGGCACCGCCGTCAACGTTCCCGTGTGGATCCCCGAGAACTGCATCCAGTGCAACACCTGCTCTCTGGTTTGCCCCCATGCAGCCATCCGTCCCATCCTGATCGCCAACGAGACCGAAAAGCCCGCTGCCTTCATCACCAAGGATGCCAACCTGACCCCCGCCGAAAAGGGCAAGTATCAGTTCCGCATCCAGGTTTCTCCTCTGGACTGCACCGGCTGCGGCTCCTGCGTGGAAAGCTGCATCGCCAAGGTGAAGGCTCTTGAACTCAAGCCTCTTGAGACCCAGGCCGTCGAAGCCACCAACTGGGACTTCGCCATGGCTCAGCCCGTCGTCAAGACCGGCGTTTCCACCACTCTGGTCAAGGGCTCTCAGTTCCTGCAGCCCCTCTTCGAGTTCTCCGGCGCCTGCGCAGGCTGCGGCGAAACTCCCTATGTCAAGCTCGTTACCCAGCTCTTCGGTGATCGCATGATGATCGCCAACGCCACCGGCTGCTCCTCCATCTACGGCGGTTCCGCTCCCACCTGCCCCTATACCGTTAACGCTGAGGGTCATGGTCCCGCTTGGGCGAACTCCCTGTTCGAGGACAACGCCGAGTTCGGCTTCGGCATGAACCTGGCCATCACCCAGCGCCGTGCGAAGCTGGCCGAAAAGGTCAAGGCTCTGCTGGCTGTTGAGTGGGCCTCTGCCGAAATCAAGGAAGCCGGTCAGGCTTGGCTGGACAACATGGACGACGGCAAGCTCTCCAAGGAATACGGCGACAAGCTCGTTGCGGCCTGCAAGGACGGCATCGACCTGTCCGGCACTCCCTACGAGGCTGAATGGATCAAGAACGGCAAGAAGTGCACCTGCGACGCCTGCGTTGCGGCCGAAGCCGTGCTTGCTGACGCCGACCTGCTGACCAAGAAGTCCGTTTGGATCTTCGGCGGCGACGGTTGGGCTTACGACATCGGTTACGGCGGAGTTGACCACGTTCTGGCTCAGGGTCAGGATGTCAACGTCCTCGTGCTCGACACCGAAGTGTACTCCAACACCGGCGGACAGTCCTCCAAGTCCACCCCCACCGGCTCTGTGGCTCGTTTCGCGGCTGCCGGCAAGCGCACCAAGAAGAAGGATCTCGGCATGATGGCCATGTCTTATGGCTACGTCTATGTCGCCTCCGTCGCTCTGGGCACTCCCGCCAACGCTGCACAGCTCTTAAAGGCTCTGCACGAAGCCGAAGCTTACAAGGGACCCTCCCTCGTTATCGCTTACGCTCCCTGCATCAACCACGGCATCAACATGACCAAGTCTCAGGCCGAGATCAAGAAGGCCGTTGAGGCCGGTTACTGGCCGCTGTACCGCTACAACCCCGCTCTGGCCGAGGAAGGCAAGAACCCCTTCACCCTGGACTCCAAGGATCCCACCGGCTCCTACAGAGACTTCATCCTGGGCGAAACCCGTTACGCCTCCCTGCAGAAGCAGTTCCCCGATGTCGCCGAAGGTCTCTTCGCCAAGGCTGAAGAGGATGCCGCCGTGCGTCTGGGCAACTACAAGAAGATGGCTGACAAGTAATCTTCCTGCGCGGTTAAAGCAAAAAATTGCATAAATTTTCCCCGGTAAGGAAGCAATTCCCTACCGGGGTTTTTGCGTATGAGACGGAAGCCAACACCTTTCCCGATTGTCTGATACGTCGATGTTCCCTCTCACCGTAGGGGACGGGTCGCCCGTCCCCGTTGCTCTGTTTTTTCTATTTCAATTCATCCCATGTGACCTTCACGACCTTGGTGTCGTGCAGGCACATATCGGTGCCGCCGGAATGGTAATAGGAAACGAGGAAGCCGTCCTTGGTGCCGATGACGGCGGGGTAGCAGTAGGATTCGGAAAGGTCGTCCTCCAACAGATAGCAATGGTCGGACAAGTCGTTCATCTGCCCGGCGGAAAGGCTCTTGCCGGTGGTGTCGAAGGAGGCACCGTCGTCACGGCTCACAGCCACGCACAGCGGCGTGCGCTTGGCCGCACCCCAGCGCTCCTGCTTGTTGGCAAAGACGTTAAAGGGCACGGGGTTGAACACGGCTGCCACGGTGTTTTCCGCGACCTTCTTCACGCGCATGGGGGAATCCGGGGACGAGAAGAAGAAATTGGGCGCGGCCTTTGACCAGCTAAGGCCGCCGTCCTCGGAAAAGCTCTGGTACTGGTAGCCGCAGCAGGTGCGGCAAAACAGCCACAGTCTGCCTTGTGCGTTTTCGTAAATGCCCGGCTCCTGCAAGCCCACGGTCTCGTCCACATCGGATTCCACCTTGACGGGCAGCCAGTGCCAGCTTTCCCCGTTATCATCGGAGACGGCGAACTGAACATAGCTCTTGATCCAATAGGTGCCCTCGGGGCGGCAGATGGCAAGCGGAACCACGATGCGCCCGGAAGCAAGCACCGTCACACAGTCGTTGACCATGACCATGTATTGCAGGGGCGAGGCACAGACAGTCTCCCCGCTCCAGGTCTTGCCCTCGTCCTCGGAATGGCGGAAAACGGGCATACAGTACATGGCGTCGTTATCGCCCTGCGTTTTGCAGTCGTAGATCACGCCCAAGCTACCGTTTGCCATGCGGAACAGCGCGGGGGACATATTGTTCTGCTCGCCTTTTTCGATGGGGAACAAAATGCGGCTCTCGCTCCACGTTTCGCCCTCATCGTAGGACAGATTGTAGGCGATCTGCGCCACGGCGTCGTCGCTGTCCCCGCCGCCGCCGTAACGGGTGTAGGCGTGCAGGATCGCACCGTCCTTCAAACGGGCAAAGGAGGCCTCGCCGTTGCGGTCATTGCCCTCCGTGCAGGAAATGTAGAGAACCTGTTTACCGATTTTCTTCATGGAAATTGCTCCTTTTCATCATTTGATAAACTCAATGTAACACATGAAAAATCCCTTGTCAATCGTCAAAAATGATTGACAAAGAAAAATGTTTTTTGTATAATGTTTCTGCATTGGATAGAGGTGCGATGGCGCAAGAGTACCGCGGTCAAACGGGCGGAAATCCCCCGCGGGAAAGGGTGCATTGCCGAAACAAAGGCAGGCAGCATTTCCGGCTGTGCTTTTGTTGGGTCACGGGAGAATATGCCGTGAACTGTCACAGGTGCAAATCCTGTGGAGAGCTATCGTGACTGCTGCTTGTTTTGCGGGCAAAGCCCGTATTTTCAGGAGGCCGCGATACGCGAGCCTCTTTTTTTTGTATTCTGTCCCGCATCCGGGAGCAATAGAAAGGACGATGTTTCCGTGAAAAAGAAGAACCTGACAACCCTTCTCGTGTGCGCCGGAACCCTTGTGGCCGTGGTCATTCTGGCGCTGTGCCTAGGCAACCCCGCATCGGAGAACGGACGCTATTACGCGACGTTCATGTCGCTGGTGCCGCCGCTCATTGCCATCATTCTGGCGCTGGTCACAAAGGAGGTCTATTCCTCCCTGTTCATCGGCATTTTGGCCGGTGCGCTGTTCGCCTGTGACTTTAACCCGGTCAGCACTCTGAACACCATCTTAAATGACGGGCTCATCGAATCCGTCTCCGGAACGGCGGGCAACTTCATCTTCCTTGCCGTCCTGGGCGCGCTGATCGCGCTGGTCAACAAGGCCGGCGGCTCCGCAGCCTTCGGCAGATGGGCGCAGACCCACATTAAGACCCGCGTGGGGGCGGCGCTGGCCACCTTTGCACTGGGCATCCTCATCTTCATTGACGACTACTTCAACTGCCTGACCGTTGGCTCCGTCATGCGCCCCGTCACGGACTCCCACAAGATGTCGAGAGCCAAGCTGGCGTATCTTATTGACGCGACGGCTGCGCCCGTGTGCATGATCGCGCCCATCTCCTCCTGGGCGGCTGCCGTGGCGGAATACACCGGCGGCGTGACCAACGCGGCGGGCGAGGAAATTTCCTCCCTCGCGCTGTTCTGCAAAGCGATTCCCTACAACTTCTACTCTCTGCTGACCTTCGCATTCATCATCGCCTTGACCTGCATGAAGTTCGACTACGGCCCCATGAAGCTGCACGAAAAGAACGCACGCAAAGTGGGTGCGTCTAAGGGATGCACAATCCCTGAAAATATCGGCATAGTCGTGAAATGCGGCTATGCCGTTTTTTTATGTCATTCGGCATCAGGCAGGTCAACTGCGCCGATGCAGTTATAAATAATCTGGATACGCTGCTGACGATGGCCGTCCACCTTCTCGGCCTGAAACACATTGATGCGCTCCACGAACTCCCGGATGATTTCTGCGTCCAATTCCCGGATGTCGGTATACTTCCGCACCAGTACAAGGAAGTGGTCGGCGTTCAGGCTCTTTTCCTTGGCATCATCAAGGAACCGCTGCAATTCTTCCACCCGGCTCTGAAGCTGGGCCTGTTCCGTTTCATAGTTCCCGGACAGCTTGGCGAAGCGGTCATCGGAAATCTTGCCTTCTACATTATCCTCGTAAATGCGCTGGATGAGCGTGTCCAGTTTGGCGATACGGGCCTTGGCCTGTTCGTACTCCTTCCGGCAATCCCGAAGTTCCCGGTCAAGGGCCTTTTCGGAATTATGGGTCACCAGCCGGAGAAATTCATCCTCATGGTTTCTGGCGTATGCCGTCACCCGCTGCAAGTCCTCAAGCAGAAGCTGCTCGATGACCGAATTGCGGATTTGATGTGACGGGCATACGCTTTTTCCCTTTTTGCGGTAGGTAGCGCATACCATGTACTCGCTCTGCGGCAGGCATCGGCCCCGGACTTGGTACAGCTTGTGGCCGCAATCCGCACAGTAGACCATGCCGGAGAGCGCTGGCATTTCACCCATCGGGGTCTGCCGCCTGCGTCCATCACGGATTTTCTGCACCGTATCGTACACTTCCGGCTCAATGATGGCCTCATGCGCTCCTTCAAAAATGGCCCATTCGGACGGGGCGTTTTTGACCTTCTTCTTCGATTTGTAGGATTTCTTGTAGGTCTTGAAGTTGACCGTGCATCCGGTGTACTCTCTGCGCTCCAGAATGTGGACTACCGTTGAGGTTGTCCAGCGGCATGGGTCATCATTCTCACGCTGCTTAGCTGCCGGAACATTCACGCCCACACGCTTACCGTATTCTGCCGGGGTCTCGATGCGGCGCTTGCGCAGTTCCTTGGCAATCTGTGTTGGGCCATAGCCGGACATACAAAGGTGGAAGATTTCCTTGACCACCGCAGCGGCCTCGTCATCCACAATCCAGCGGGTTTTGTCATCCGGGTCTTTCTTGTAGCCGTAGGGCGGATTGGTGCAGAGCGGCTTACCGGACTGGCCCTTTGCCTTGAACACTGCACGGATTTTCTTGCTGGTGTCCTTGGCATAGAACTCGTTGAAAATGTTGATGAACGGTGTCAAATCACTTTCCTGCTGATTAGCGCTGTCCACGCCGTTGTTGATGGCGATGAAGCGGACATCCGCTTCCGGGAATGCCACCTCGGTGTAGAAACCGACCTTCAGGTAATCACGCCCCAAGCGGCTCATGTCTGCTCGTGTAAGTAAAAGACTAAAAAAATATATCGCTTCCAAGAGAAAACCCCAGGTTATAAGCCCGGGATTTCTCACGATTGCGATCACGACTGATTTACGTCTTCCGGTTTGCCCTCAGTGAAGTCCTTGAACTTCCAGCATATCTCATTCGTGCCATCAGGGTAGATATAAACAGCCTCCACAAAGGCGTGGGCCATTTCATAGGTCAGGATCGGCTCGTTCAGAAAACGATCAAGCTGTGATGTCTGCGGCTCTGATTCTTCCAACGATTCCAGGTCTGCAATGCGCTGTTTTGCGGCGTCGATGCTGTTTTCGATAGTATGGAGCTTTTCGTCTATGATGCGCTTTTCATCAAGATACGCTTGCTTTGTGATTGCGCCGGAAGAGTATTCCTCATAGCTTTTCAGCTTCTGTTTTTTTAGTTTCCCGCATTGCTTTTGAAAATCTGTCAGCGCATCCATGTTCTTCTGTATCTCCGACTTCTTCTTTTTTAGGAGCTTATCAGACAGATTGCCCTTTTCGCCAGCAGCCTTTAGGAATAGCATAATGGCATCGTAAATGCGCTGCTCAATGTCAGCCGCCATATAGATGGCTTCCGTTGGACACGCACTATTCTTGTCGGTTCTGCCGTAGGTGCAGTAGAAGCCCTTCCTGCTTTTTAGAAAGGTCATGCATCTGCCGCAGTTGCCGCAGCGGACGAGGGAGCGCAACGGGTAGTATGACGCCTTTGACGGTGAGCGTCCTGTTTTCCGGATGATGGCCTGTGCCTTGTCGTACTCCTCGCGGCTGACAATGGCTTCGTGCATGTTCTCCACAATAAACTGCTTTTCAACGTCCTGTTTTGCCGTCCTGCGGGAAAGCGGAGCAACGATTCTGCGTTCATGGCCGACAGCGCAGCCGGTGTAAACCAGCTTGGTCAGCGTCCGATATACCATGGCGTGAGACCAATTCAGTTTGTCGGAAGAACGCCGGTATTTCTTCGTGTCGGGGTGTCGCTCTATGAAATACTGTCCCGGCGTAGGGATTCCCTCGTCATTGAGCCATATCGCAATTTCCGAGGGAGTACTTCCGTCTATGGCAAGCAGAAATATCTTTCTTACCACGCTTGCCGCTTCCGGGTCGATTGTAAGCTTATTCCGAATTGTCGGATGCAGTACATACCCGTAAGGCGCGTAACCGCCCACAAATTTCCCCTGCTTCATAAGCTGTATTTTTGCCGCAGTTGTTTTCACAGACAGGTCTTTGCTGTAAGCGGCATAGACAATATTCCGCATGACGACATCCAATCCGCCTGTTGTGCCTATATAGTTGTCACTATCATAATTGTCGTTGACAGAAATAAAACGCACACCGAGAAATGGGAATAAACATTCAAGGCAGTCGCCAATCTCAATATAATCCCTTGAAAAGCGCGAAAAATCTTTCACACAAATCAAATTGAACTCGCCCTTTTTGACACGGTTCATCATATCCGTAAAGGCGGGGCGGTCTGTATTCGTACCGGTAAAACCATCGTCACAAAACTCTGACCGTGAGTACGTCGAGAGCGCGGGATGGCGATCCAGGAAACGGTTGATGAGACTGCGCTGATTGCCTATGCTGTCACTCTCAGCCTTGGATGTACCGGTATCCTCGTCGGCAACGGAGAGCCGGATATAGATCGCTATGTTATATTCCTTCATTTAGCATCGCCCTCCTTTGCGCTAAGTTCCGCTAAATATCGTTCTGTCTGCTTGAAAATATCGTGATATTTGAAAATGATCTCGACGGCCTTATTCTCATGGATGAATACTTTTTCTATTGTGGCGTCTACGATGGCCTTTGTCAGAGTATCCGTTACCTCCACGCTCTTCATCTGCCTAATCCACTTGTTCTCTCCGGACATGGTTTCGCTGTACTGACTTTTCTTTGCAGTCAGCTCATCAAGCTGACGGTTCAGAGTTTCCCAGCGTTCATCAAATGAGGTTTTGGCATAGGCATATTCTTCATCGGACAGAATACCGTCCGCAAAATCCTCATAAAGCCGTGTTCGTTTCTGTGAAACGGCTCTCAGTTTCAGCGTTACGCTCTGGATACTTTTTTCAAGCTCCTTTCGGATTCTTTTATCAGCATTACTCTCATTCATTTTTGCGATAAGCTTTTCATAATCCAGAGCAACCTGAATATGAAGCTGTAGCGCGCGGAGTACCTTTTCCTCTATAACATCGGAGCGTGTTCTGTGCGCTGTACAGCGCACTGCACGTCTGCCCACATAGGTGCTGCACTCATAATGTGCCAGCCAGCGTCCGCGCTTGTCCTTGTCGATCTTATGCCGATGAAAATACATCCTCTGCTTACAGTCAGCGCAGAATATTTTGCCGTCAAAGAGATCAATTAGTGAATCCCGTTTTTCCTTGCTCCTTTCCATCTTCGTTTTCCGTTCATCCGATGCCTGCCCCATCATGCGTTGTACCGCCTGAAAGGCTTCCCTTGAAACAAGCCCCTCATGAGCGTCCGATGTGATATACCATTCTGCTGGGTCTTTGATCTGTGTTTCTTTCAGTCCGGCATAGATTGCCTTTCTGCTCCTGCCGACAGCAAAATCTCCGACGTATGCGGGGTTTTTCAGGATAGAGAACAGGGTGCTTTTTGACCAGCATACTGTGTTTACACTGTCCAGGTTGTTGTCCACTCTTTGCAAGGTTTCGGGAATCGGCGCATTTGCCGCTTCCAGTCTGTCCAGAATCTGCGGGACGGATAAGCCTTCCAGCTTCCATGCAAAGATGCTGCGGACAAACGGTGCAGTTACTTCATTGGGAATGATGTGCGTTCTGTCTTCATTCCACATATATCCGTATGGGNNTGGGAGCTTGCGCCAGCGGAATTCTCCGTTTTCCATCTGGATGCGCAGAGCCGTAGACACCTTGCGGGATATGTCCTTTGAGTAGAGATCGTTTATGAGATTTTGTAGCGGGATCATCAGGGATTCGTTTGAACCGTCGGTAGCAAAGCTGTCGAAGTTCTCCTTGACTGATATAAAACGTACATCAAGCTGCGGAAATATACGCTCAATATAGGTTCCGGTCTCCACATAGTCGCGCCCGAAACGGCTCAGATCACGGACTACCAGACATTTTATCCTGCCGCCGCGTATCTCGTCCATCAGGCGGTTGAATGCCGGTCTGTCGAAGA
>DCHO01000011.1:665-929 GCA_002315655.1 Christensenella sp. UBA1750 | reverse complement strand
AATAAGTCTCAATCAGTTTCAGATATGGGCAAGACTTTACATACTCCTCGCAGACGGCAATCTGATTCTCCAGCGCCGCGCCCTCATCCTCTTTGCCGCTGTTTTCAACGGACAGTCGAGCGTAAATAGCCGTAGGAAACACCTGTGACGGCGTTACAGCCTGTATGGGTTCCTCTATATTCTTTTTTCTGCTGGTTCGCGCCATTATATTTCACCTCACAATCCTTTACACTACTGCGTTCAGCTCTTTGCTGAAGCTGTCTG
>DCHO01000011.1:0-636 GCA_002315655.1 Christensenella sp. UBA1750 | reverse complement strand
CGTATTCTTTTGCGTGTTTATATTCGTCACGGTATTTGTAGAGTATTTCTATTACATGGTTTTCGTGGATGATAATCTTATCCACCAATGCCATTAGCACCCGTCGATTAAGCTCGTCGATGTTTTCATACTCTCTGAAAAGCGTGACCCAATTCCGCTCTGTGATGCCGTTTGCCAGCGTATCCTTGTATTCCCGGTGTACACGATTCAGTGCTTCCTTCTTTTGGGTTATGGTTTTGGTATAACTGTCCCGGAACTCGGAATACTCCGCCTTATCTATAATCCCGTCTGCCAAATCCTCGTAGAGCCGGAGCTTCAGCCTTTGACAGCGTTCTATCTCTTCTTCAAGCTTTTCAATCTGCGTTTCGTAATTGAGGACTTTCCTGTCCATTGACGGGAGGCTGTCTATATATTTAAGCGTTTTATCTATCTCCAGCACAACTTCAATCTGATCATGGATAGCGTGAAATACTGCTTTTGTCAGCTTCGTTTCGCTGATGCTGTGGGTGCTGCACTCACCAATCTTGGAGGCGGCGCATACATAGTAGACATACTTTTTCTTTCCGGAGGGCACGGTCTTTCGTACCATGGATTGCCCGCAGTCGCCGCAGAACAGAAACCCGGAGAACAGGCCGG
>DCHO01000049.1 GCA_002315655.1 Christensenella sp. UBA1750 | reverse complement strand
TCCATGATAGAAGTTTTCTTTTCTCAACTTGCGTACACTCGTGTCACGGATGCTGATAGTGTCAAGAAGATAATCCGAAAAGCTTTTTTCAAAGCCCTGTGCATCTCCATTTTCAACAGCGGAACATAGTACCTCAATTCGTTCCGGCTCTTTCCCGGTTTCGTCATTAAACCATTTCATGACCTGTTCGGCAAAGATACTGCGGATTTCAGTATTCGGGATTCTTATGGAATAAGTATGTCCAGAATAAGAATCAAAGGTCAAATACCCGGTTGCAAGCATCAAACTCCAAATGCTTGTTTCGTCCTTATTGATGTCGCTGTAAGTGAGAGATTCATTGATTTCCTTCTGCAAGGATTCGCCCGCAATCAGCTTCTCTATATCTTCTTTTGTCTGTTCATCAGATTGAACGATCAACTGTCTGATAACGGTATTCTCGCTGGTATTGATCCAATAGTTTTTGGGTTCAAGAGTAGCATCCGCTTTTCTCTGCTGTAATCTCAGCAAATCAGAACAATATTTGATAATGTCCCACGGGCAATAGATTTCGGTATCTCCGAAATGATAACCGTCATACCACTCCTTTAACATGGGATACAAGTCTGTGAAATTGAAATATTCAAGCATATCCCGAACTTCCTTGTCAGTAAAGCCGAAATAATCAGAAAATGTTGGCTCATTGACAGGAAAAACAGAGAAGTTATTAAGTCCGGTGAAAATACTCTCTTTGGAAATTCTAAGGCATCCGGTCAAAACCGCAAATTCAAGATCTATATTCGTCTTCAGAGCGTTTCCGAACAGCTTGCGGATCAAATCCACCATTTCGTCATAATAGCCATGCTGATTTGCCTTATCCAAAGGAACATCGTATTCATCTATCAGCAAAATCGGTTTGACACCATAATGCTTATAAAGCAGACCGCACAGAAATTTCAAGCTTGTTTTTAATGCTGCATCGTCCATCATGGACACTCCGAATTCATCTTTGAGCAACAACGCCTGAAAATCTGCTTTATCTTTTGCATCAAGTTTATCACTATCAGCAAGGAAAAGAAATTTTCCTGCTTCATCAGCAATATAGTTTTTTACCAATTTGAAAGCGCTCTCAAAAGAAAGACCGTCGAGTTCTTTTAAGCTGATAGAGATAACCGGATATTTTCCCATGTAGGTATTGCAGAAATCCTTATCCTTTGAGATTTCAAGACCGTCAAAAGCCGTCTTGTCGCCACCAATGGCAAAGAAGGTTTCGAGCATATTCATATTGAGGGTTTTGCCGAATCTTCTCGGACGGGTAATCAGGTTGACCTTGTCGTGATTTAACGCCAAATCCCGAATGAACGCAGTCTTATCCACATAATAATAGCGTCCGTTCGTGATTTCCGAAAAGTCCTCAATCCCTACCGGAAGTTTTTTTAGTGATGTCATATATAAACGCTCCTTTCAAAGCCCTTCTCGTTTGCCATTAGATACAGTAAACCTATTCTAATAGCATTATAGCACATTCACACGCAAAAATCAAGTTGTTCCGCACATCATTCAAATGGGTTTCTGTAACATTTTATTTAATTTTTCTTGTAACCTCTATATTTTCAACAAAAATCGCTCAATAGCTCGGCAATCCATAGCCAAGTATCTCATAATACCCAACAGAATATTGCCGTTCTCTGCAACTGTCGCTTGTGTTTCCTTCGACTGTGTAAACGATACCGTTCTCAACCTTTTCGACAATACCGACATGATCTGCCAGTCCGTCTTGCGGACCGGATGAACCATTCGGGCTGTCCCAATCGAAAAAGATTATATCTCCGGGATTCGGCGTATAGGAGTTATCCTGGAACTGACCACGATCTTTGAACCAATCAACGCCGTTGCAGCATCCGGCAAATTTCGGAATCACACCGATCTCAATATATCCGGCTTCATTTGCACACCAAGAAACAAAGCAGGCACACCACTCCACACGGGAGTTAAAGCCGTACCAACTCCAGTACGGTCCACCGCCCACATTGCCGATCTGTGACAAAGCGATTACCACAATATCTTCATTTCCTGCGTTGTAGCCGTATAGCACCTGACTCCATAGCTTTTGCTTGTCCGGTGTTCTCAGCTCTGCAAGCATTTGTATGTAGCACCGAGTGATTCAGCGGCATCTTCGATCAAAATTGCTCCATGCTTTTTACAGATGGCAACAATTTCATCCAGCTTTGCAGGAGTGCCATACAGATTGGCAACAACAACGACTTTAACCTGTGGATATATTTCAAACGCCTTTTCTAACGCCACCGGGTCCATATTCCATGTATCGTATTCGGTGTCGATGAAAACAGGGACACCGCCTTCATACGTGATGGGGTTGACAGTTGCATCGAAAGTGGTGTCGGAGGTAAAGACCAGATCTTCCGGCTTAACTCCGGCAAGCTTCATGCAAAGATGAAGTGCAGATGTGCCGCAGGAAAGTCCAACTGCGTATTTGCAACCGACAATTTTTGTAATAGTGTCCTCGACATCATTGATGTTTTCGCCGGCTGTCGTCACCCAATTCTTATCAATGGCATCGGTAACGAATTCAATTTCCTTTCCGTGCATTGTCGGAGAAGATAACCAAATCTTTTTCTCAAATGGTTTTATTGTCTTCATACGCATTTCTCCGTTTAATTTTTCTTATTTCGCCAAATGTATTTTTGCACGACAAGTAGCCAGAGGTGCATTTACGCCTCCGGCTACTTTGTCAAATACCTTTATTCACTTTCACTCCGTTGTTGGGCTAAACAGAGAGCAATCAAGAAACTATTAGCTGTTTCAAGGATTGTCGCCGTCTTTCCCGTTAAGTAAAAACAAATAACGATATTTGACTTAGTAGCCGCAAACCCTTGAAAATAGCCACTTTTCTCGGTTTGCTCCTATTATAACTATTATCCCGAAAGCTCCGCGCAGCAGCAGCACGCAGCCAATCAGGGTGTCGGTGGTGTCCTTGAAAATGCCCCCGACCACCGGCACCAGCTTTTCCACCGCGTATTTCGCCGCCCGCACCGTCACGCCGTCATAGCGCACAGCAGGGATGCCCTTGACCGTCAGCAGCCCTAAAAACGCCGCAAAGCCGATGCCGCAGCTCCATTTGGCAAAGGACAGCGGCAGCTTGCACAGCTTGTTCAGCGGCAGATTCCGAGCGGCAGCAGAAAACAACACCAGCACCGCCGTGCCCTTCAATAGAGGTAGCAGCACCCTTTGGGCGAAGGAAAGCAGTGTGTCCATCACGAACAAAGCCACCGCCTGTCCGCCCGCCGAGAGCTTCACGCTCCCCTCCGCCAGCAGCAGCGCGGAGACCGTCGGTGTGACAGCGCCGCACAGCTTCCCGATGCCGTCCAATGTGTTCCCTACCCGCACAATCAGCGCAACAGCCTGTCTTGCGGGCAGCAGCAGGGCGGAAATGTGCAAAAGACTTTGCGCCAGTGTGCCGACACCTTCCTCCTTCGTGAGCAAAGACAACGTGATGCACAGGATCGCATACCCGCACAGGCGCAGAAGGGACGGCAGCAGTTCCTCCGCGCTCCCCGTGAGTGCCTTGCGGAAAGCCTGTTTCCATGTTTCCGCATCCGCCAGCCCTTCCCCGCGCAGGGCGTTTTCCAGCAGCTCTTTTACGTTCAGATTCGGCAGGGCTTCCTCCACAGCCGTCAAATCGGTCTCTTTCAGCAAATGCCGGGTTTCTTCCTCGATGGAAACGGCAAAAACGGGTTTCGGGAAAAACACCATCAGGAGAGCAAGGACAGCGCAGAGGACAGCACCTCCTTTAGCGCGGAAACGCACAGGCACAGCAGCAGAATTTTCCCGCACAATTCGGCCTTTTGCGCCAACGTGTTCAGCCCCGCATCGCGGCAAAGCTGCACCATCAGTTCCATGCACAGCGCAATGCCCGTCATTCTGAACGCGAGCACAACCGTTTCGTCCTCGGAAAACAGCAGATTCATGTCTCCGAGCTGCGCTTTTGCGGCGCACAGCCCGTAGGCAAACAGCACGATTCCGGCGGTCAGCTCGGCAAGAATCGCCAGCTCCTTTTTCCCCGTGGCCTGCAAAAACAGGCAAGCCGCCGCACCGCATAGAGTGATTCCGGCAATTTTCAGCAGGTTCATTATCCATACAGCGGGAACAGCTCCTGCACCTGGGAAAACAGGGAGGATATTCCCTGCGCTACCAGCAGCATGGCCAGTATCAGCCCGCCGATGGAGCAGAGCATGGCCATATCGTCCCGCCCGGCACTTTTTAATATGGTGGAAGCCAGCGCCATCACAAGCCCGATGGCCGCCACCCGGAAAAGCAGTTCAACCGAAAGCTTCATTTTCGTCCTCCTATGTCACAGAAACAGCAAAAGCAACAGTGCCCCCGAGAGCAGCCCTAACTTCGGATATAAGCTCCCCGTGTTTTTCAGCGCTTCTTGCCGCATGGTCACAATAGCGTTGAGTTCCTGTATTGCCGTCAAAAAGGCCTCCCTGCGCCCCGTCGGCATGGCGGGAATCTCCATAAGCAGCTTTGCCACAACGGAAGTTTCCTCCCCGCCCAAGCCTGTTTCTTTGAGCTTTCCTTTCAGTGTTTCTTCCGTCCAGGGCTGGGGCACAAGACTGATGATTTTAATCAGATTTCCCGCAAAAGACAGGTCGGCAAGAGCGCGGCTTATCGGCTTTTTGAGGTCGCAGATCTCCGTGGCAAGCAGGTTCAGGCAGTGGACGGCATCCTTTCCCGCGTCCAATCGCTTCTTCGAGAGCCACACCGACAGGAAACCTAAAACACACAGCGACAGACTGCACAGAATCATTCCCAGCACCTTCAGCACGGCTTTCCCTCCCCGTCGTAGACCCCGCACACCCGCCCTACCTCCACGCCCAGCACCACAATGCGGTCAAAAACGCGCTCCTGCAAAAGCCCGGACAGATTGTGCCGCTTCTTCGCGTCGGGAATCCCGTTTCCGTGGGCGCTGCACAGCACCTTGCATCCGCAGCGCACCGCCTCCTCAATGGCGGTTTTGTCCTCCATCGACCCGATCTCATCGCATACAATGAGCCTCGGTGACATGGCACGAACCAGCATCGGAATCGCCGCGCTTTTAGGCAGATTCTCCATCACATCGGTGCATTTGCCCACATCCAACTGCGGTTCACCCCGAAAGCACGCCGCCAGCTCCCCACGCTCGTCCGCAATGGCGGTCTGAATCCCATTGTCCCCCGCGATTTTGGCAATTTCCCGCAAAAGGGTGGTTTTCCCCATGCCCGGAGGGGACAGAATCAGCGAAGACAGCGGCTCTTTTCCCGCAAAGAACAGATCGCTCACCTCTTTGCGCACGGGAATCTGACGCGCTACGCGGATGCAAAGGCTCTGCACGTCCGATAGGCGCACAGGCTTTCCGTTTTCCGTGACGAAGCTCCCTGCGATGCCCACGCGATGCCCGCCGGACAGGGTCATATAACCGCTTTTGAGCTGTTCTTCGTGAGCGTAGAGCGCGTAATCGCACAGATGCAGAAGAAGCTTCCGCACATCCTCTGCAGAAGGCTTGAAATCCTTCACGAATACATTGTTTTGCCCGCACAGCACACATTCCCGCCCGATGCGAAAGCGAATCTCCCGGACGGAATCGGTCATGTACGAGGCAATCAAATTCCTGTACTGCCCCGGCAGAAGGTCGGTCACATCCATCTGTCCCCCTCCTTTCCGTACAGGATATGAAGGCACACAAAAAAGCATACCGCGAAATTGCGATATGCTTTCATTCTACGCAGAATTACTTATAGATTCATCAGTCTTTCCATAAGCGGGATATAAACTTTTCTGTCCCCGGTCGTGTCCAGCGCATACGACCCTTTTCCCTCTGCCCTGCGGATGCCTCTTTCCTTGAGCACGCGATTGAGCTGTTGCACCGTGCCCATATTTCCGTCCACAAGGGGAACATGAGGCGCCACACGCGCCAGCGCGTTCTTCACAAACACATAATGGGTGCAGCCCAGCACAATGGCGTCGGTTTTGTTCCGCAGGGGCGCATCCAGCAGCCCGTGCAGCACGCCTTCGATCTCTGCATCGTCAATGTGTCCGCTCTCCACACACTCCACAATGCCGCATCCGGGGACGGGCACTGCGCCTTCGCCGTATTTTTCCATCAGATCCGCAAACTTTTCCATGCGCAGCGTCGCCGGGGTGGCCAGAACGATGATCTGCCCCTCCTTGCGGATGAGGTGCGCAGGTTTCAAGGCCGGTTCCATGCCGATGACGGGAATGGGCAGCCGCGCCCGCAGCTCCTTGGCCGCGGCAGCGGTGGCGGTGTTGCAGGCAATCACCAGCGCTTTTATGTTCTGCTCCAAGAGCTGTTCCACCACAGAATCCACGCAGGTAATGATTTCTTCTCTTGTTTTGCTGCCGTAGGGCGCGTTTTTGTTATCCCCGACAAACAGGAACTTCTCCTCCGGGAGCACGCGCACGGCCTCACGGAGTACGCTGATGCCGCCCACGCCGGAATCGAATATGCCAATGGGTCTTTCCATACCAAAGCCTCCGCAAACGATGTTCAGGCTTTCAGTATAGCACACTTTTCAGAAAATTTCATCTGCGGATTGTTTTTTCAATGGCAATCGCCAAAGGCGTGCAGGCGTTGAGCGCTTCGGATAATGTGTTTTCGTTGTGCCCCACCTCAATCAGCACGCATTTTGTCGAAATGTGCTGGTTGTACCGCCCATCCTTCACCATCACATCCCGGCACAGATCGTCCGCAAGCCCGTTCAGTTCCGCCGTGAGGGCTTCCGCCAAAGCGTAGTTTTCCTTCCACGGGTGCTCCGTAGAAAAATTGCTGCCATTGCCGATGAGCAGCATCAGCCGCGCACAGCTTTTCCCGTTGTATGTCACGACGGAAGGACTGGTGTTGCGGGCACTTGCCGCGTCCCTATGCAGGTCAATGATGAGATCAAAATCCTCCGGGGCATATTGTTTCAGCGTTTTCAAACTCCGCTCGTAGGCCGTGCTCAATTTGGGCTGCTCATGCGACGTTTCATCGTGGACGACCTTTATGCCTAAAGCTTCCAGCTCCTTTGCCAGTCTCTCCCCTACGGCTACGATGTTGTAGGCGTTGTTCTCCGTGCGCCACGCATCGGATTCCTCATATTTATCCTCCGGCTGCTTCTCATACGCCTCCGTGTTGTGGGTGTGGTAGATGAGCACCCGGCAGGGCTTGTCCGTACTGTCTTCTATCTCCGTATCCGTTTCCTCCCGCTCCGTCTTTACCTGCTGCACGACCACCTTTTCGATTGAATCGGGGCTGTCCGATGTATCCGCATCCGCCGTCACGGGCACAGCCTCTATCCTGCCAGACAAAAGCTGTGCTTCCTTCTCTTTTGTAAACACAGTTTCGGGCTTGTCCGCTGCGGCAGCATCGGTCTGCACCGATGCCGCTTTCATCGTCTGCGGGGCTTGCGTGTTCTTTTTCCACAGCATCACCCCGAAAATCACCGTCAGAATCACGCTTCCCACAAGCACCGCAACCCAAATAATTTGGCTCAACCGCACGACCTTCATGTGTACCATAACCATTCCTCCTTCATTTGGGGAATGTATATGCAAGGAACCTAAGGTTTATGCCTGTGCTTCGGAAAAATCGGGATGCAGCCAGAGATTGATGGCATGGGCGATCACTTCCGCACAGATCTGCAGGGATTCGTCAATATCCGCCGGGGTTACGACAAGCTTTTCTTCCTCCAATAGGTCTGTCAATTCGATATTTTCGATGCTCCGGCTTTCCAGCGCATCCTCAATGATGGTGGAAGCGTGAACGACCGTGGGCACACCCACCGCCAGAACCGGGATTCCAAGCGTCTCTTTGTTGAGGGCGCATCTGCGGTTGCCAAGTCCGCTGCCGGGCACGACCCCTGCGTTCGTGAGCTGCACGGTGGAAAGGATTCTGTCCGTGGCGCGGGCGCACAGCGCATCCACAAGGATCACCAAATCCGGGCGAACCGTTCCGATGACAGAAGCCAGCAATCCTTTTGTTTCGATACCTGTCTGCCCGGTCACACCGGGGTTCAGCACAAAGGTTTTGCAGCCGTCAGCATCCCGCAAATGCCCCGTCACAAGGATGCCCTCTACGCATCTCGGCCCCAGCGCGTCCGGGGTCAGGTTTCGGTTTCCGATGCCCGCAATGAGCACGGAAGAAAACGACTTATTCTCAAACAGAGCCCGCATTTCCGCCGAAAGGGCTTTTGAAAAGGCTTCCCGCTCACAGCTTTCCAGATTAGTCAATCCCTTTTCTTCAATGGTAACATAGGTTCCGACGGGCTTCCCGATGAATGTTGCCGCATCCTTATTTTCCACCGTGACCCGCGTGACCGTCCTTCCCTCCGCTTTTTCCTGTTCCACACAGATGCCGGGAATTTTGCCGCAGCCTGCTCTTGTTTCCATGGCCAAATCCGAATAAATCAACGTTTTTCCTCCCTGCCTGCCGGACTTTGGATTAGCTTTTGTCAACAGTGGAAAATCCAGTCGTTAAAACTATGATAATTTTTGAAATTGGGTTGCATTTCCTTTGGTGTTATGGTATCATAGCAACTGTCGATTTGGACGGAGGGGGTGAAAAGAATGCCGAATATCAAGTCTGCCATCAAGCGCGTCAAGGTCACTGAGACCAAGAATCTTCAGAATCGTATGGTGAAGTCCTCCGTTAAGACCGCCATCAAGAAGTTTGACGCTACTGTTGCTGCCGGTGATGCCGCTCAGATTGAGAGCCAGCTCCGCGTTACCTCCAGTGCTGTTGACAAGGCTGCCGCCAAGGGCACCATGCACAAGAATGCTGCTGCTCGCAAAAAGGCTCAGCTCGCTAAGGCTGCCGCCAAGGCCAACGCTTAATCAGACGAAATCAAACGATCCTGCAAAATGCAGGGTCGTTTTTTCGTATATTCCGCTTTACGCCTGTTTTTTCTCCCGCGTCATTATAAGTGCCAAAAGGAACGCACAGAGTCCGCCCACCAGCTTCCCCACCAGCATCGGCAGCAGGTTTTCCGGGCACGCCCCGGCGGTAAAGCCCAAATGGTCGCCCAGCGCAAAGGAGGCAGAAACCGCAAAGGCGGCGTTGAGCACCTGTCCCCTGCCGTCCATGGAATCCAAGTCGGAAAAGGTCGGAATGGCATTGACCAGCGTGGTGAACAGCCCGAAAACGGAGTTATCCTGAATGGCAAGCCGCTTTCCGAGCCTTTGCAGGGGATTGCTTAACAGCTTTTTGAGGATCGCCAGCAGCGGGAACGCACCGGCTAAAACAATCGCAATGTCGCCGATCACGGAAAGGCTCTCCGAAAAGGGCGTGATGTTCCACGCGAGAATCCCGAACTGGTGGTTAAGAACGGCCAGCAGCAGAAATAAAATGAGCATCCCGCTTAGTATTTTTCCCAGCACCTCCATCACAGCAATGCTGCCCTTCGGAAATCTGAGAAGGCAGAAAATGAGGATGCCCGCCATGGCAATAAGCGGCAGCAGATTGAAAAGCAAAGCGGAAAACGACATTTTGCAGAGCAAACCGCCGGCAAGACAGCCCAACGGAATAGTAGAAATACCGATAAGCAACCCTTTGGAAAGATTTTTGCGCCCGGTTTCGGTTTTCACAACGGAAAAAGCGAAGGGAATGGTAAATGTCATGGTGACGCCCATCATGGAAGATACCACCGCGCCTGAAAAACTGCCGACGGCCGCATCCGCACACAGGTTCATGGCAAGCGTGTAGCCGCCGCAGTCGTTGGCCAGCAGCATTCCCGAAAACAGCGACGGGTCTGCGCCCACCATGGCAAACACAGGGGACAGCACGCCCGAGAGCTTGTCGGAGATCAGCGGAGCCACAGTGTTCATGCCGACCATGGACAGCACAAGCGCACCCATGGTCATAAAGCCCTGCTTGAAGCTCTCCCCCAGCCCCATTTTGTTGCCGATGGCTGCATCCACGCCGCCCAAGATGGCAAAAATCATCATAATCCATTTAATCGCTTCGGAAAAAGACATACATTTCCCTCACATAATATGAGCCACCCGGGAAAGGATGGCTCTTATTTTCTGCCCTTTTTGCGGTTGATAAGCCGCATCACAACGGTGTCCAATGCGCTGTCCTCGGCAATCTGCCCGCTCTTGAACTCATAGTCCATGCGGATGCAGTCTTCCAGCAGCTCTTCCAGCTCGCCTTCGGAAAAGGCGCGGGTCTGCTTTTCATACAGCCACATCATATTGGAGCGGATGCCCGTGTATTCGGCGATTTCCTTATCCGTCGTTCCCTTGATTTTGAGCACCTTATAGTCGTGCATCTGCCGAATGCGCAGGGTCAGCGGGGTCAAAAGCTGCACGGTGGAAGAATCCTTGCCGCTCAACATCCCTTTGAGAATGGTCATGGCAGAAAAGGCATTGCCCGTAATGAGCGCGTCAAAGAGCATGAACAGCCGGTCTTCCAGCGACGGGGCAATGACGGCCTCAATGTCCTCTTTTTCGATGTTGAGCCGCGTGCCCACATAGGACAGCAGCTTTTCCAGCTCCTGCAAAGTCGGGACGATCAGCGGGTCGCACCGGGAGAGGAACAGAGACGCAGCCTCCTTGGTCATGGCTTTTCCGTGGGTCTTTAATTCCCGGGAGAGCCACATTTCCTTTTCCGGGGCGGATAGCGGCTCAAAGCCCACCCTGCCGCTCATCGCTTCGATGCGGGCGGTGAGCTTTTTGGTGTGCTCTGCCTTCCCTCGGTTGAAGAACAGTAAAATCACATGATCGGGCAGAGCGGACACATAGGAAAGCAGGTCGTCCAGCCCGTCTTCCTTAACAGTCCCGGAGAGCTTCTGCACAAGCCCGCTGCCGCGCACCACCACAAGACGCTTGGGCGATAAGAAGGGCAGCGTTTCGCAGGCCTCGATGATTTCATGGGGCGAAGCCGCCGCCGATAGCAGCGTCTCGTTCATTTCCTCCAGCCCTTCCGGCAGCACCTTTACGCGCAGCTGGTGCAGGGCGGAATCCTTGATGTATTCCTCCTCACCGTCAAAGAGCATAACGCGGGGAAAATCCCCGCCGCGCAGGAGGTTAAAAAATTCCTTATAATTCAGCATAAATCTCCTTCATCAGTCGGGCAATATGCGGATCACACCGGAGGAGCGCACCAACGGATTTCCGAGGGAAATGTCCCCGAACCGTTCGTTGATTCGGTTGCCCTCCGTTAAAAACTGCACGCGGGAAATGCCGTGCACATCGGTCAGCGTATTGACGATGCAGTAAATGCAGTCCCGCACCCTGTCGTCGCTCATTTGCCGAAGCAGGCTCGCGCCTTCCTGCGTAAGATTAACCACCGCAGTGTCATCGGTCTGGAAAATGCCGATGATGTGCGCGGAGGAAAAACCGTCCGGGAAAACGGGCTGCACGTCCATATCCGAAGGCACAGCCATCAATTCTTCAATAAGGTCACGCAGGGTCTTTTTCTGTTGGGAGACCGCTTGTGTCACCTGCACCTGCCGCCCGTCGCCGACGGGATAGTACAAAGAGACCGTGGTGCCGATCATTCCCTGAAACTCACTGCCGTAGAGCAGATAATCGTTGATCTCGCCCCGATTGTACAGCGGCTGCACCAAACGCCCGTTGACGTGCAGGCGCAGCGCGGAAAGGTCGGGCAGGAAGGTGGTCAGGGTGAGAACCAGCGGCGCCAAGCACAACCTGCGCTCCTCCGGGGTGCCCGAGGCAATCAGGCTCATCTGATAGGACAGGTTGATGTCTATTATCCGTTCGTCTTCCTCGTCACGATCCGGTACGCCGAGCACCTTGGACGCAGAGGGATATGTCCGCGTCATGGTGGCGGAATCGTTCGGCCCCGCCAGCACCGCGGAGATCACTGGAATGGCTAAATTTGTGCGGTTCATGGTGATCCTGCGCACCTCGGCCAGCACAAGGCTGTCATTCTGCGCAGCGAAATACAGGGTCACAAAGCGGGTAAAGGAATAGCTCTGGGAACGCAGCGCGGCATCGCCTTCGTTTTCGTGGGCGATCCAGGCGGATTGCAGGTCTTCGTCAAAGTGGGTCATGGTGCCGGTCGGCAGACCGTTGGTGGTCACTTCGCGCCCATTCAGCAGAACATTGACATAGTTGGCCTCTCCCGCCTCGATCAGGGTGTTGGTGATGGCCGCCTTTAAGCAGAACAGCTCATAGTTTTCCAACAGTTCCTTGTCGCCGCCCAAATTCACCGTGGCGATATTCCCCGTGATCACGGCGGAGAGCAGTTTCAGATCCGAGCGCACGGGCAGCGCGGAAATATTGTCCTTCTTCTCCGCATCCCGCAGCACCTGATCGGTCAAGGCTTCGGCAAGGCTCTGTCCGCAGAGCACGGAAAAGGTACGCACCTCTGGGCTTAAACGGTTGTAATCATCGCTCAAACAATAAATGACTGCCGTGACTCTGTGCGCCACGCTGTCATCCCCGTAAATCTTTGCCGTGCTTCCCGCAGCCGCCTGCAGGGGCAGAAGGAGCACAAACAGAAGTGCCAACGCAAAGGCCGACTTTTTCACAAATTTCAACCGCTTCACCCCCTTGTTTTCAAATCAGTTTCAGTACATCCATCGGGCTTTCCAGATGCTCATATCCCGAAAGCCGGGAAACAGGCTGCACGGAGTTTTCTTTCAGATACCATACCGCCTGATAGGGGCGCAGCCTCATTTCCCGCGCCGCTTCCAGCTCATGACTGCCGCCGTCGCCGATATACAGACATTCCTCCGGCTGCACACCCAAACTCTTTATGCAATGCTCAAAAATGCGGTGCTCCGGCTTTTTCATGCGAACCTCACAGGAGAGCGTCACTTCGTCAAAATACGGCCGCAGTTGACTTTCCCGGAAAGCCTCCGCCTCCTCATCAAAGCAGTTGCTGAGAAGCCCCAATTTCAGCCCCTTTTCCCGGGACCGGAAAGCATGGGCAGAATCCCTTCGTGCAGCACGTTGTAGCATTCCGCACGGGATTCCCGACGCTTGCGCACAATGTCCCGCAAAACCTGTTCGTCCCACACACCGCATTTGCGCAAGGCATTTTCCAACGTGATATGACCGTAGGTGCGGTCGTCTTCCAGTCTCCGCCAGATGCGGAGGAAATCCTCTTTCACAAGCCCCGCGTCCTTGGCGATATTCGCCCCGAAATACGGCGGCGTTTTCGTCAAGGTGATCAGAGTTTCATACAGATCGAAAATAACGGCTTTTATCATGGCTTACTCCGGCAGCATGGCGGAAAGCGAACGGAAAGACACCTTCCACACATCCTCAAAGACCATGCGCACCGGCTGATCCGTCAGTGTATAGGTGCCGCCGCTGCCCGAGTTGTAGGTGATGTCCAGCAGCGCCACGGCAGAGGTGCCGCCGGATAAAACACGCACCGGCTGGGACAGCGAAAAGCTGACAAAAGACGCTTTTTTCTCTAAGGCCTCGGCAATTTCCGGCAGCGTGGGACCGGCTGTTCCGTCGGTGTCCCGCTCGGCCAGATAGGTGATAAGGTCTTCGTAATTAAGCTCCATTAAGTTATCCATAACCTTTTCCATCACATTGTCGGGGGTCAGCACTACGGAAAAGTCCAGGCCAAGGGGTTCGACGGACAGGTCGCCCTTGTCCTCCCAGCCCGCCTGGGTATAGGTGAGCCGCGCCCCGTTGCCCTGCCCGCTCTGGTCAACCAGGATGACCACGCGGGAATAATTGCCCAGCGCCGTCACCGAGTTCACGATGGACTGCACCGCCAGCTGCTTGCGCACCACCTCGCCGGTGATGTCGTCCTCCACGCGCTCCAAGAACGCGCCGGACAGGGTGACTGAAAGATAATCGCTCTGCTCCTTGACGGAGATCAGTTTCGTGTCGTCGGGAATCAGGCGGGAGAAGCGATAGTCATTCTCCTCCGGGCCGTCGATCAGCGCCTGCACCACCAGTTCCTCAATGGTCTTATCGTTGGTCACGCGGAAGGTTTTCTCCACTCCCGCCAGCATTTCTTCGTTGAGGTAGCGGAAGAAAAGCGTGGCTTTCACCTCATCCCCCAGCACATCATTGCCGCTCTCGGGCAAAATCGCGTCGGTATAGGCGTTGGGGTCGCCGTCGTTTCTCTCGGTAATGCCGCCGACAAAGCGATCCGCGCAGCCGGAAAGGACACACAATATCAGGACAAGCAGGAGCGTGCATCTAATCGTTCTTTTCATCTTCCCAATCCTCCTCATCCACAAAATCGCTGTACGGGTCTTCTGCCTTCGGCAGCACCACACGGAAGGTGGTGCCCACATTGTCCTCGGATTCCACAAAAATATCGCCGCCGTGCATGAGCACGATGCTCCGCACAATGGACAGCCCCAAGCCGGTGCCGCCGGTAGAGCGGGAGCGCGCCTTATCCACGCGGTAGAAGCGCTCAAAGAGGTGCGGCAGGCTCTCCTTCGGGATGCCGATGCCGTCATCCTTGATCTCCACCACGCAGTTGTCCTCCTGCGTAAAGAGCTTCACCCACACATGGCCGCCTGCGGGCGTATATTTGATGGCATTATCGACTAAGTTGTAAATGGCCTGCTGCAATTTGATGGGGTCGGCATTGACATAGCAGACCTCGTCACAGAAGGGTTCAACCGCGATCTGCGCCTTGTCCGCCACAGGCTGCAGGCGGCTTAGGGTGTCAAACAGCAGCTCGTCCAGCGTGATGGGTTCCATCTGCAATTTCTCGTTGCGGCTGTCAAAGCGCACAATGGTGAGCAGGTCGCCTACAATCGCGCTCAAACGGTCAATTTCCCGGTTGATGTCGGAAAGAAAGTCCCGTGTCACGCTTGGGTCGGGCGTGTCCTGCGACAGCAGCGATTCGATCAGTATTTTCATGGCGGAAAGCGGGGTCTTTAGCTCATGGCTGGCGCTGGAAATAAAATCGTTGCGCATCTGATCCATGTTTTCCAGCTTTTCGCTCATCATGTTGAAGGTCTTTCCCAGCATGGCGATCTCGTCATTGCCCTTGGGATTGGCGCGGGCGGTGAAGCCGGAGCGCGCGGTCTGTTGCATTAAGTTGTTCAGCTCGTTGATGGGTCGGGTAATAACGGAGGAAAACACCAGCATTGCCCAGACGATGAGAATGACCACAACGCCAAAAAACACGACTAAGCTGATCTGAATCTCCCGTAAGGAGTCAGTCAGCTCTTTGAGGGACGAGACCATCATGACAACGCCGATGCACCCGCTGTTTCCGGTCACGGCGGAACAGTAATAGCCGATCCACTCCCCGTCCTTCACCTTTTTTGAGCCTGTTACCACACGATGAAAGCCGTAGGAGCGATCCATGCGCAGAGAGGTCACATCGGATACCTCCCCATAACCTAAGGAAACGCCGTTGAGCTCGGATAAGGTATCGACCCAGACCGTGCCGCCCGCATCCAGCACCAGCATTCTCGCGCCGTACTGGCGGCCTTTTTCGGTCATCAGGGCATAGAGCGCTTCGGCGTCCGCCTCCTGCACGGAAGCGGACACCTGCAAAGCCAGCTCATCCACAACGGACAGTTCTTCGCTGACCTTTTTATCCACAAGATATTTGCCTGTCACATTCAGCGCCGCCCAGATGACCAGGGAAAAGGCAATGACGGTAAGCGTCAGATTGACCAGCACCATCTTGAAGCGCAGGCTGAACTTAGGCTTACTTTTCAGTGAAATAGTACCCAACTCCCCACTTGGTCATAATGTACTCGGGCTTGGAAGGGGTCGGCTCGATCTTTTCGCGCAGTCTTCTGATGTGCACATCCACGGTGCGCAAATCTCCGTTGTACTCGCTGCCCCAGATGATTTCCAGCAGGTTTTCGCGGGAATAGACCTTGCCGCGGTTGGTGATAAAGAGCCAGAGCATATCAAATTCCTTGACGGTCAGATTGATCTCCTCGCCGCGCAGCTTGACCTGCCGCAGCTCCGAATTGACCTCCATTTCCCGCGCACGCAGCACATGGGAATCCGCAGGACGCTCGACCTTCACGCCGGTTCTGCGCAGGATGGTTTTGATACGCGCCTTGACCTCCAGAATGTTGAAGGGCTTGGTCATGTAGTCGTCCGCGCCGTATTCCAGTCCCAGAATTTTGTCCATGTCCTCGCCCTTGGCGGTGAGCATGATGATGGGCACATCGGAGTTTTCGCGGATACGCTGACAGACCTCGATGCCGTCCAGCACGGGCAGCATCACATCCAGCAAAATGAGGTCAATACCGCCTTCCTCAAAGCGTTTGATCGCCTCGCCGCCGTCGTAGGCCGTGACGGTCTCATAGCCGTCCTGTTCCAGGGAGAATTTGAGTCCTTTGATGATCGCGGGTTCATCGTCCACAAGCAGTATCTTTTTTGCCAACTTTTTCAGCCCCCTTCTCGCCTGACAATCTGTTCTTTCGGTGTCCTTTATATACACCTTCCCTATTTTGCCTCTATTGTATCATTATCACGCCGCAAAAACAATGAAAAATGTATCAATTTTGTTACTTTGTTTATTTTTCTTTTCTATATTCTATACATCGTATTTCGCGCATGATATAATAGTAACGATTTTTCGTGAAGGAGTCCCTCCCGATGAACTTTTCAGATAAACCCCATATTCGCTGCATCCGGCGCAGCATTCTGCTCTTTCTGCTGATCCTGTCCCTGCTTGCGTCTACTATGACATTGAGCGCGGACACCAACAGAAAAGCGCATCCAAATTCCGACCCGGATCACTTTTCTTCCTCCCATCCCGGGAATCTGACGGAAAATATGCTCTCTGCGACCTCGGCCATCGCGCTGGACGCCGCAACCGGGCGCGTGCTCTTTTCCAAGAACCCTGACAGGGAAATCTACCCCGCCTCCACCACAAAAGTATTGACCGCCCTGCTGGCCATTGAAAGACTCTCTTTGGATGAGGTCGTGGAGGTCTCCCGCAACTGCATGGTCGGTGAATCCTCCATCTATCTGGAGGAAGGCGAAAAGATCACCGTCCGCGACCTGCTGTACGGCTTGCTGCTCAAATCCGGCAACGACGCAGCGGTTGCGCTGGCAGAAGCCGTGTCCGGCTCCGTAGCGGACTTTGCCACCCTGATGAACCAGCGCGCCGTGGAATTGGGCTGCACCGATTCCCATTTCACCAATTCCAACGGTCTGCCCGATAGCGAGCACTACACCACCGCCTCCGACTACGGCAAGATCGTGCGGGAAGCGGCGCAGCATGAGGAATTTATCGAGATCGTCAGCACCTACAAATACGAATTGTCCATCGAAAAAGCCGACGGCGGTACACGCACCTACACCGTCAAGAACACAAATGCCTTGCTGCCCGAATACGGCGGTGAATACGTTTATGAAAACATCATCGGCGGCAAGACCGGCTATACCGACGCCGCCCAGCACGCCTTTGTCTCCGTCTGCGAAAACGAAGGCCGCCGCATCATCACGGTCGTCTTCGGGGACACCAAGGAAGGCAAATGGTATGACACCATGCACCTGGCGGACTACTGCTTTGCCACCTACCGCACGCTGCCCTTTGCAGAGATATACGAGGCAAGCCCCTTATCCGTTCAGGTATCCGGCACATCTGAGGAGGACGACGGCAATCTGCTCCTTTCTCTCGATTCTAAGAGCGCGGACAAACTTTCCTCTGTTCTGTGTACGGATGAGGAGATTTCCGCCATTTCGAGCAGTTTAGCGCTTTACATTCACGCGGAATATCCAAGCGAGCTGACCGCGCCCATTCAAGCCGATACCGAGGTCGGTACACTGTTCTTCTCCATGGAGGACATGGAGGATGTGGAAGTGCCGCTGCTTGCCTCCCGCACCGTGGCCTCCGCCATCAAGACCAAGGATAAAACGCAGGCCACCCCCGCGCCCGCCACCGTTACCCAGGGGGGACTTAAAATCTCCACAATTGCCGTCAAGGAAGGCGGCTGGTCAAATCTCTATCTGCTGGTCATCATTCCCCTTGTGCTCTTTGTCATCCTGCTGATTTGGCTCATTGCGGAGATCAACCGCGCCAAACAGGAAAAGCGCAAACGCGCCAAAGCCGCCCGCACTGCAGCCGTCAATCGGGAACGAGCGCTGCGCACCTATGACCGTATGACACAGGACGGCAGGAATCCCATACGGCAGGGCAGAAAGTCCGGCTCCGCGCCTACCCGTCTAAACGCTTCTCCCGCATCGTCCCGTCCAAACGCTTCTCCCGCATCGTCCCGTCCCACCGCATCCCCCTCCGCCACGCACACGCGCACCTTCGGCACCAAATCCGAACCGCCGAAGCCCACACCGAAAGCGCCGCAGAGAAGCGATGTGTTTAGCACCACACCCCCAACAAGAAAATAAAAAAAGCAAAGGCTTGGCACAAAACCCAGGCCTTTTTGAGTTTATCTGCTTTTTACGTTATGCCCCCTTGACAGATAAAACCTCTTTTATTATAATGAAGCCATGCTTTATCGCTTTATCACGATAAATCGTCAAAGAAAGGAACACCCCTATGACAACGCCTCAACTGCCCAAGAACGTGCAGGATCTCCTGATGGACGACTGCGCCCGCAAAATCGCGCTGGAAGGCACACTGCGCAATCAGTTCCTCTCCTTCGGTTATCGGGAAGTCTCCCCTGCCGGGCTGGAATATTACGATACCTACGCCTCCGGCATTGGCGCCCACGCGCAGGAGGACATGATCAAGACATTAGACCACACCGGACGCATTCTGGTGCTTCGCCCGGACTTCACCACCGCCATCGCCCGCATTGCCGCCACAAAGCTGCTCTCCGAAGTTCCCCCGCTGCGCATCTGCTACATCGGTTCGGCCTACGCCGACCCCAAGGACAAGAGCGCGAAAAAACAGGCGGAATTTACCCAGGCGGGCATCGAGCTGCTGGGCTGTGACGATCCCAAATCCGACGCGGAAGCCGTTCTGCTGGCACTGGAAGCCATGAAGAACGCGGGGCTTTCCAATTATATGATCGAGATCGGTCAGGTGGATTTCTTCAAGGGGCTCATGGAGGAAGCGGGGCTGGATTCCGAGACCGCCGAAAAGGTGCGCTCCTTCGTGGAGGAAAAAAATATGCTGGCCATCGACCTGCTGCTCTCCGGCAGTGGGGAAAAGGAAGCCGTCTCCTCCCGCATCCGCGAGCTGCCGATGCTCTTCGGCGGCAGGGACGTGCTGGAAAAAGCCGCAAAGCTCACGGATTATCCCAAGTGCCTGTCCGCGCTTCGCAATCTCGGCACCATTTACGATATGGTCTGTTCCTGCGGCTATGCCGAGCATATTTCCATTGATTTAGGCATGGTTCATTCCATCGGCTACTACACCGGCATGATCTTTCAGGGCATTTCCGCCTCCTTGGGGCAGCCGCTGCTGTCCGGCGGACGGTATGACGAACTGCTTTCCCAGTTCGGGCGCCCCATGAGTGCCGTCGGCTTTGCCATGAATCTGGAATGTCTGCTGGAAGCGCTGGATGCGCCAAAGGAAAGCGGTGTTTCTGTGGATGTGCTCATTTTAGCCGGAAAACAGGAGCTTTCCAGAACCTTCTCCGCGGCGCAGAGTTTAAGGGCAGCGGGAAAGACCGTGGAACTGGTCTTTGAGACCGACGAAGAAAAGATACAGAATCTCTTGACCGCCCGACACCCGGGATTGGTCTTGCGGGAGGTGGAATAAATGGAGCCCATCACCATTGCGATGGCGAAAGGCCGCTTGGCGGACGAAACACTGACCCTGCTGGAAAACATGGGCGTTGATGTTTCCGCCTTAAAGGAAAAGAGCCGCAAACTGGTGTTCTATTCCGGCGACCATTCCTATCGCTTCATCATGGTCAAGCCCTCCGATGTGCCAACCTACGTCGATCACGGCGTTGCGGATGTGGGCATCGTGGGCAAGGACACGCTGATGGAGGAAAACCGCCCCCTTTACGAAATGCTGGACTTGGGCTTCGGCACCTGCCGCATCTGCATTGCAGGATATGCCGAAAAAGAACCCCTAAAAAACGCGCACATCCGCGTGGCCACCAAATACACCGGCATTGCCTCGCAGGTCTTTTCCACAAGAGGCTCCTCCATCGAGATCATCAAATTGAACGGCTCTGTGGAATTGGGTCCCGTCATCGGGCTTTCCGATGTGATTTTGGACATTGTGGAAAGCGGCGCGACTCTTCACGCCAACGGGCTTTCTATCTTGGAAGAAATCTGCACCTGCTCAGCGCGGCTGGTGGTCAACCGTGTGAGCCTCAAAACCAAGGAGAGCCAGATTCGCCCGCTCATTGAAGGGCTGAAAGAACAGATTGAGAAAAGGAGCAACGACCATGATTGATATTTTCAACATCAAGCGCGGCGAAGGCCTGCCGGACAAGCTGAAACTGCGCTCGCAATTAACGCAGAAAGATGTGACTGCCGCGGTCAACGAGATCATTCAGAAGGTTCGCACAGAGGGCGATGACGCCTTAATCGAGCTGACCAAGAAATTTGACAAAGCGGAACTGACCAAGGAAACCCTGAAAGTCACGCCCGAGGAAATTCAGGAAGCCTATTCCATGGTTTCTTCCGAGCTGGTTGCCAGCATGACCAAGTCCCGCGACAACATCACCGCCTTCCACGAGAAGCAAAAAGAGAAATCGTGGATTGACTATCAGGAAGGCTCCGCGCTGGGGCAGCTCATCCGCCCCATTGCAAACGTGGGCGTGTATGTTCCCGGCGGCACCGCACCGCTGTCCTCCTCCGTGCTCATGAACGTGCTCCCCGCCAAGGTCGCCGGGGTCTCCCGCATCGTCATGATGACCCCGCCCGGCGCGGACGGAAAGGTCAATCCCTGTATGCTGATCGCCGCTGATCTTTGCGGCGTAACGGAAATCTACAAGTGCGGCGGCGCACAGGCCATTGCCGCGCTTGCTTACGGCACCCAGTCCATCAAGCCCGTGGATAAGATCGTTGGCCCCGGCAACATCTATGTGGCCAACGCCAAGCGCGCGGTGTACGGACTGGTCGGCATCGACATGATCGCGGGGCCTTCCGAGGTGCTCATCATCGCGGAAGATTCCGCTACACCGAAGTTCGTTGCCGCCGACCTGCTCTCACAGGCCGAGCATGACGCGCTGGCCGCGCCCATTCTCATCACCACCTCCGCTTCTTTGGCCGAGAAGGTGCGCATTGAGCTGGACAGACAGCTAAACAACCTGCCCCGCAAGGAGATTGCGGAAAAATCGGTCAATTCCAACGGCTGCATCCTTGTGGCGGATGATCTGCAAACCGCCTTCGACCTTGCCAACGCCGTTGCCCCGGAGCATCTGGAACTGTCGCTCTCCGATGCTTTCACGCACATCGACAAGGTGAAGAATGCCGGCGCGATCTTTGTGGGACACTATTCCCCAGAACCGCTGGGCGACTATTTCGCGGGACCCAACCACGTTCTGCCGACCTCCGGCACTGCCCGCTTCTTCTCCCCCTTGAGCGTCATGGATTTCGTCAAGAAGTCCTCCATCGTTTACTATTCGGAGGAAAAGCTCAAGGAGAGCTATCAGGATATTGCCCGCTTTGCCAGAGCCGAGGAGCTGGAAGCCCACGCCCGCTCCGCGTCCATCCGCTTTGAGGAGTATTGATTATGAGACAAGCAACGATTACCCGCAAGACCGGGGAAACCGAAATCACCGTCTCCGTAAATCTGGACGGCGAAGGAAAATACGAAATCAATACCGGCATCGGCTTTTTCGACCATATGCTTTCCGCCTTTGCCCGGCATGGACTGTTCGACCTCACTGTCACCTGTAAGGGCGATTTGGAGGTGGACGGACACCACACCGTCGAGGACACTGGCATTGTGCTGGGACAGGCGATCGCTTCTGCCTTGGGGGACAAGTCCGGCCTCGAGCGCTGCGGCTCCTGCTGGATGCCCATGGATGAAGCCCTGTGCTTCTGTGCGCTGGACATTTCCGGCCGCCCCTTCCTCCGCTTTGACGCGGAGTTCGGTGCGCCCATGTGCGGCGACTATGCAACTGAGCTGACGGAGGAATTTTTCCGCGCCGTGGCAGTGGCCTCCGGCACCACACTGCACCTGAAAGCCGACGGCAAGAACAGCCATCACATTACAGAGGGACTGTTCAAGGCCTACGCCCGCGCACTCAAGGCCGCCGTGGCCATCGACCCCCGTGTGAAGGGCATCCCCTCCACAAAGGGTGTACTGTAAGGAGAAATTATGCAAATTTATCCCGCAATAGACATCAAAAACGGCAAGGCGGTGCGCCTGCTCCAAGGTGAAGCCAATGCCGTCACCGACTACGGTGACCCCGTTGCCGCCGCAATGGACTGGAAGAATCAGGGTGCGACCTATCTTCACGTTGTCGATCTGGACGGCGCGTTTGAAGGCTCCGGGCGCAACCTGCCCATTTTGAAGGAAATCGTCAAGCAGACCGGGCTTCCCGTGGAGACCGGCGGCGGCATCCGCACGATGGAAGACATCGAAGCGCGGCTCTGCGCCGGGGTGCAGCGCGTGATTTTGGGCACCGTGGCGCTCAATCACCCTGAAATCGTGGAGGAAGCGTGCAGGAAATTCCCCGGGCATATTGCCGTGGGGCTCGACTGCAAAAACGGGCTGGTCGCGGTAAAGGGCTGGGTGGAAACCTCCACCATCACCGCAAAAGACCTGGCCTTGAAAATGAAGGCCTTCGGGGTCACGGACATTATCTACACGGACATTTCCCGGGACGGAATGCTGGTGGGCCCCAATGTGGAATCCACAAAGCAGCTCATTGCAGATACCAATATGAACATCATCGGCTCCGGCGGTGTGGGAACATTGCAGGATCTGATTGATCTTAAAAATGCCGGATGCGCCGGAGCTATTATCGGAAAGGCTCTGTATTCCGGTAAAGTGAAACTTTCCGATGCGCTTACCTTAGAGGAGGAATAATCTTATGGAACCTGTCAAAGTTGTCCCTTGTCTCGATATGATGAACGGCCGCATTGTAAAGGGCGTTCACTTCAAAGGTATGATCGACGCGGGTGACCCCGCTGAGTGCATCGCCCGCTACTGCAAGGAAGGCGCGGACGAGGTCTGGATGCTGGACATCAAGGCCAGCGAGGAAGGCCGCAAGACCAATCTGGAAATGATCAAAAAGGCAGCGGCCATCTGCACCGTGCCGCTGTGCATCGGCGGCGGCATCGCCTCTTTGGACGATGTGGACGCCATCATGGAGGCGGGAGCTTCCAAGGTGGGCATCGGCTCCGCGTCCCTGACCAACGACGAGCTTATCCGCCGCGCCAGCTACAAATACGGCCCCAAGGCCGTCACCGCGCTGGTGGACGTGTTCAAGAACGCCAACGGCGAATACGAGGTCATGGGTGCCGGGCAGACGCCTTCCGGTAAACTGCTCGCACCATGGGTCAAGCAGCTCGCCGAGTGGGGCGCGGGTGAAATCCTATTAACCACCATGCAGGACGGCGCAAAGACCGGCTACGATCTGGAAGCCACCAAAATCGCCGCCGAAGCCTCTCCCCTGCCTGTCACCGCTTCCGGCGGCGCGGGAGAACTCAATCACTTTGTCGATGCCGTAAAGCTCGCCGGAGCCAAGGGCGTTCTGGCCGCCTCCGTTTTCCATTCCGCAAAATTCTCGATTGCGCAGGTCAAAGAGGTTTTGGAGTCTAATGGGATTGCGACGTTTCGCGGCGAAGTAGATTTATCCGGCATCAAGTTCGATGACAAAGGCTTGGTTCCCGCCGTTGTGCAGGATGCGAAAACAGGCACGGTGCTCATGCTTGCCTACATGAACGAGGAATCCCTCAAAAAGACGCTGGAAACCGGGCTTGCCACCTATTTCTCCCGCAGCCGTCAGGCGCTTTGGGTCAAGGGCGAGACTTCCTCCTGCTTCCAGCACGTCCGCGAGATCCGCTACGACTGCGACGGCGACACCATCCTCCTCAAGGTCGATCAGGACGGCGCGGCCTGCCACACGGGCAGCTATTCCTGCTTCTTCAACAGCTTAAAAACGCTGGACGGCGGCAGAAGCTCCACTCTTGGGATGCAGGCCTTGATCGAAGAATACAAGCTCATCTTAGACCGCAAGGAAAACCCCAAGGAAGGCTCCTACACCAATATGCTGCTTTCCAAGGGCGCGGACAAGATCGGCAAAAAGGTGGTCGAGGAAGCCGCCGAAGCGCTCATCGGCGCAAAGAACGGCGACAAAGCCAACCTCTCCTTCGAGGTTGCTGACCTTCTGTTCCACCTTTCCGTGCTGCTGGTCGATCAGGGCATGAGCTGGGAAGACATCTGGGCGGAGATTGAAAACCGCTTGCGCAAATAACCGAATCTGTCAAAAACCGACCCTCGTAATCGTCCGAAGGTCGGTTTCTTTTGCTATGATATTTTCATAAATGCGAAGAAAAATGCTTTACTTTCCGGCAGCCCAGCGAATTGCGTTTTTGAAGAGCTTCCGGAAGTTGGGATTTTCCCACACCGCAAGGGTGTGCCCGGGGGTGAGGACTGCCACGCGGCCATTGCCGTAAGTTCTTGTGTAGCCGCTGATAAAGGTACCGCCCTGCGCGGAGGTGGTCTCCATGAAGGGCTCCGCGTCCTTGGCCGTGACGGCGATCTGGTAATGCTCGTCCCGCTCGGAGAAGTTTTCCACGCCCTTAGTGATCTCGTTTTCCTTGGTGATGCTAACGTGCGTCATGCACCGCAGCGGGTGGCCTAAGAAATAGCTGCCCACCACCTCGGTATAGGCAGGTTCGGGATGGTTTCTGCCGCCGATGGTGAGGCCGGAATGCACCACCACAAGTGCGCCGCCCTGCGCCACATAGTCCCGGAACTCCTCGGGGCCGAACTCGGTTACGGTGGGCTCAAACCAGGGGTTGCTGTTGGAAGCGTTGATGGAACCGCCGTGGCAGTTCACCAGCACATCGTACCGCTTGACAAATTCGGGCGAAAGGATGTCCTTTGCCGTTTTCACCACGTCAAATTCCATTTCCTCCGCATCCATGGTGCTGATTCCGCGCTCGATCACCTCAGCGGGATGCCACAAATCATCACAGACAAGCAAAACTTTCATCATTTTATCCTCCAAATTCTTTATATTTACAGAGTGAAGACCTGTAAGGGGAACTGCTCATCAATGTCCGCCTTTGTGAAGGTCAGCATTGTGTTTTCGCTGTTCAGTGCCATGCGGTTAAAGGTGTCCTCCGTGGAAGGCTCCCAATTCACCTTCCCGGTTTCGATGAAGGTGAGTAAGGTTTCCCGCAGATGCTCGCCCACCGCCGTATCCTTCGGCTGCCGTACACGGAAGGCCGTTTCCAGATCGGAGGTGTGCTTGGCCAGTTCGCCTTCATCGTGGTAGTCCCAGCGATAGAGGTGGATATTTGCGCCCGCCTTGGCGAAGATGGAAGCGGTTCGATAGAGCTGCTGAATGTAGGTGTATTCCGTGACCGTCTCGTTGTAAGCCTGTTCAAAACCGAAGGCACGCTTGCGGTCAAAATATACATCCAGCACGCGCTGGGCATTGTTGCCGAACTTCCAGTGCATTCTTTTCGTCATTTCCTCATCGGTAAAGGGCTTTGCATCCTCGCCGGGGTTCAGATACAATTCGTTTGCCGTGCCGCCCATCAAAATGTCGATACCGTGCAGGTCAAGCGCGTCCAGTTGCTTTTCCAAGTCTTTATCAAAGACTGCGCCGTCCGCGGTGGGGCCGTAGGATTCTGCCTTGAAATAGGTCTCGTTTGCCTTTTCCTGCGCCGCAATGATGGCTTCGGGAGAAAGAGTCAGCAATTCTTCCGCGTCGGTGATGCCCGCCGCCTGCATGAAGTTCGCGGTAAGCTTCTTTTCGGTTTCAATGTCCTTAATGCACTGCAAACCGCCGCTCATGGTGATGGCGCGTTTGAAAAGGCCTTTCGCCAGAGGCGTGGCCAGCAGGCAGGAGACGGATTTTCCACCGGCAGACTGTCCCATGATGGTCACATTGTCCGGGTCGCCGCCGAAGGCTTCGATGTTCTCCTGCACCCAAAGGAGAGCAAGGATCTGATCCAGGGTGCCGAGGCTCCCGGAGGATGCGTACTTTTCCCCGAGCAGATGTTCCAGATACAGATAACCCAACGCACCGACACGGTAATTGGGCGCAACCATGATGCAGGGGCGGTCACCCATGAAATTCTTCGCTTCCATGTTCTCCTCGCAGTTGGAGCCCTCCATGTGCCCGCCGCCGAAGATGAACACCAGCACCGGCAGCTTCTCATGGGGCGCATCGGGCATCCACACATTGAGGTTCAGGCAATCCTCGCCGTAGGTGTGGCTTTCCCCGTCATGCACCCAGGGCGCGATCTTCTGGCAGGGGCGAACACCGTCCTGCGTGGCGTCCAGCACGCCTTCCCATTTCTTCGCGGGCTGCGGCGGCTGAAAGCGCAATTCCCCCACAGGCGCTTCCCCGAAGGGAATCCCCAGGAAGCACTGCCAGTTCTCTTTCAGGAATCCTTTGACCTTTCCGTTTTTCGTTTCGATGATTCTGTCCATTGTTCCTCCCCAAATCTTTGCTTGTATTTTATCACCATGATTATAGCATAATGGGTTTACTTGCTCAAATGTTTTTTTGACAAACAACCGTCACAGAGTTGTTTATTCATAAATATACCCCGAAGAACAATGCGATTCTGTCCTTCGGGGCGCACATATATCATGGAACACAGTCTGTTATACCTACTCGTCCTTTATCTCGCCTTTTGTGAGGCGTTTTAGAATCTTTTCCGGTTTGCGATTCTTCATGTTGACGGCAAAGCTGACGCGCTTGAGCAGGAGGGTCATCACCCAGATCAGCAGGAAATAAATCCCGGCTGTGACCATCAGCGGGAAGAAGGCCTCATAGGTTCTGCCGCGCACAAGGTCGCTCATCTTGGTCAGGTCCAATATGGCGATATAGCCCACAACGGAGGTGTCCTGAATGAGCGTGACCACATCTCCCTGGAAGCTGGGCATGAAATGCTCTGCCGCCTGAGGTAGCTGAATGAGGAAGAAGGTCTGGTTCATGTTGAAGCCCTGCGCTCTGGCGGCCTCCTCCTGCCCGATTCCCACAGCCTTGATGCCGGAAACGATGCGCTCATAGAAGCTGCAGCCGAACAGAATCGAGAAGCCGACCACTGCCACGGCGATGTTGCTGACGGCATAAGCGCCGAAAATGATGTAATAAAGAATCATCAGCAGAACGACGGTAGGCGTGCTGCTCATGAGCCAGCACAGCACATTGGTCACGGCCTGCTCCGCCTTTTTGCCGTGCATACACCATAGATAAAGAAGCAGACCCAACACCGTCCCGAAAATCACCGCCAGCACAGCAATCAACAGTGTGGTTACAGCGCCCTGCACAAACATCTGCCAGCGGGAATCGCGGATGAAGGTTTTGTGGATGCTGCCGCCGAGCTTGACGAAAAAGCTCTCTGCGCTTGTCTCGCCGCTGTCGTAAGCCGCAATCACCTCAAAGTCAAGGAACGGATCCGTAAAGAGAACCGCTTCCGAGCGCTCCTCGTCGGGGATCACGCCCACGGCCATGGTGATCTTCCCGGCGGAAAGTGCCGCGGTCATGGCGTCATAGTCCAGCATACTGATTTCCGGCTCATAGCCGTATTCCCGACAGAAGCGGTAAATAAAGTCGATGTTGCAGCCGATGAGCTCGCCGCCCTTGCCCGCAAAGCACATGGGTTCAAAGGAGGCCTCCATCGCCATGGGCAGAACGCCGTTCTCTCCCGTGATGCCGGACTTATCCACGGTAACGTTATCCCGGTCGTAGGAATCGAGCCAGTAATCCTTCAATTCGTCCAGTGTGCCGTCTGCGCGACACTTTGCGATAAATTCATTAAGCTGCTGATAGACAGTGCTGCCCTGTGCGTTTTTTGCAATGCCGATGCTGTAATCCAGTACGGTGATCGGTTCCTTCACCGCAACCAGCGACTTGATTTCCGTCTTTTCCACAGCAAAGGCAATGCTCTCCGTGAGCATCACGTCAATTTTGCCCTGCTGCAAGGCGGGATAAATAGAGGCAAACTCATTAAAAAACACAGCCTGGGCATTAGGACAGACCTCGGCAAGATAGCTTTCATAGCCTGTGCCGCCCTGAATGCCGACGGTGCAGCTGTTCACATCCTCCAAAGTGCTGATAGAACGCTCAGTGACACTGCTTTTCGGCAGACAGACAAAAACCGCGCCGAGAAAGCAAAGGACAATGAGTACCGGTAAAAGTCGTTTCATATTCCCACCTCCTTATATCTCATAAACGCTGGAGAAACCGTTGCCCTCTTCGGTTTTGTCCTCCCAGTATCGCTTGATCGAGTGGGTAATCAGCTTCGTTTCCAGAGAAGTGAGCACTTTGGTTGCGACTTCCTCCCATTTGGTAGAGGTGTAAGGCGTGAGCGTGCAGGTCAGCAAGTCCTCCGCTGCATTGTAAACAAAGACATAATGCAGTGTTTTGCTTCCCTTCGTAAAATAATTATAGAAGATACTCAAGGTTTCCTCATACACACTGCACGCATTCACGATACGGTGGGGAGACAGCCCCTTTACGGTGCAGAAGGTATGAATTCTGTTGATTTCCTCTTCCAGATCGTGATTTTCCTCCGTGATCAACATATCCAGCGTAGAGAGTCTGTTGATGAAGCGGCGGGTAAGCTCCTTTTGCGGATGCTCGAAAATCTGCTCCGGCGTGCCGTCCTCATAAATGCCGCCCTGATCCATGTAGAACACACGGTTGGACACCCGACGGGCAAAGTCCATGCTGTGCGTGACGATCATCATGGTGCGCCCCTGCCGGGAGAGCTTTGCTATGACCGTCTCCACCTCGTCAACGGTCAGCGGGTCAAGGGCGGAGGTCGGCTCATCAAACAGGATAATATCAGGGTCTGTGGCCAGCGTTCTGGCAATCGCAACGCGCTGCTTCTGCCCACCGGAGAGCTGGGAGGGATAACGCATGGCCTGATTCTCCATGCCAACCGAGCGCAGCAGCTCCATGGCCTTTTCATAGGCCTTGCGGTGCGAACGATGGAGCAGCTTGGTCTGGGCGAGCATACAGTTTTCCACCACGGTCAGATGCTCATAGAGATTGAAGGACTGGAACACCATGCCCAGCTTTCTGCGAACGCGGTTCAGATCGCACCTGGGCGATGTGATGTCCTCGCCGTCCACAAGGATGTGTCCCGAGGTTGGCGTTTCCAGCAGATTCAGACACCGCAGAAGGGTGGATTTTCCCGTGCCGGACGGCCCGATCACCGCAATGACATCGCCCTGATTGATTGTGACGGACACATCCTCCAGCGGCGTTGCCGAATCATATTGTTTTTTCAGATGCTGCAGCTCGATCATCAGTATCCCATCCTTTGCTCAGTCGGAGTGTATGGCGAAAAAGAATCAGATTATCTTTTTCTGTTCACAGAAAATCCATAAAACACCTAATTACAAGTAAATGTTACCACATTTCCACCGCAATGGCAATACCATAACTTCGGAAATCCTCATTTTTCAATAAACACCGAATCTTCTGTATGCTTTACAAAAAAGCGCTGGACAATCCTTTATGTTTATGATAATATTTATCTGCAAACATCGGCAGAAGCCGGTGTTTCCCGTGCAGAAGCAAGGGAGCAAAGGAACAGCCTGAATCCCAAACGAAATAGATACCACGAAGGTGTCGTTTTTCCGTGTATCGGAAAAGCGATTCTTTTTTTAATTGAAAAGGAGATTCTCATGACTGAAATGACAAAATCCCGCATTGCCATCCGCAAACTCGTTTTCGCCGCCATCTGTCTGGCGCTTGCCCTTGTTCTGCCCTTTGTCACCGGGCAGATTCCCCAGATCGGCGCCATGCTCTGCCCCATGCACATTCCCGTGCTGCTCTGCGGTTTCCTCTGCGACCCCTTATGGGGATTGGCCGTGGGCTTCATCGCGCCGCTGCTGCGCTTTGTGCTCTTTGGGATGCCGCCGCTCATGCCCGTGGGGCTTGCCATGGCCTTTGAGCTGGCGGCCTACGGTCTCATTTCCGGGCTGATGTATAAGGCTCTGCCCAAAAAGAATATCAACATCTATATTTCTCTCCTTGTCGCCATGATTGCAGGGCGCGTCATCTGGGGCTTTGTACGCTTCATCATCGCCGGGCTCACCGCCGGCTCCTTCCCCTTCTCCGCCTTTCTTGCCGGTGCCGTCATGGAGGCCATTCCCGGCATCATCGTGCAGATCGTACTCATCCCCCTGCTGGTCATGGCCTTGAAGAAAGCGAGACTGATGGAATAACATGGACGACAAAACGCTTTTTGAAATGTTGGAAATCCTCATCACCCACGCACGCCGCTACCCGCAGATGCAGCCAACCGACGCAGTGAAGCTGCTCTATCAGAACGAGTTCGGCGGCGGGCATCTGGTGAAAGACCCAGCTTGGAGCCTGGTCTACATCCGAAAGGAATACGCCGAAACGCCCCATGAGAACAACCACATCTTCATCGAACCCATCGGAAACGGCATGGCGCGGGTGCACTTTCAGGCGTTGGATGAAAACATCCTCCCCTTGGAAACGCTCAACTCAATCTTTGTGGAATCCTCCAAGGCGCACACAGGCAGCATAGAAAACTTTGTCGAAAAGCTGGAGATTCTGACAGGCCACTTTGAGGAAATCCCTTTTTGCTTCTCCAAAGAAGACCTGCTTACTTATCTCAAAGAATATGCAAAGCAGGATTATCCGATGGTCTCCCACAGTGCGGCTTTTCATGAGGCCTATGCCCCCGCCTATCGCGTTGTGATCGAAAATCTGATTGTATAAAAGCCGAACCCATATCGACCATCAAAATGTTGATATGGGTTCATATTTTGCCACAATTAGCACACATTTCACGTTCAGACACGTCTCATTATGCTATAATAAATGAGCTGGGCGCGAAAAGTGCCCGGAGAAGGGATCCTCTCTATGCCAAGTTCTGACGAAGCCCGACAAATCCGCAGTCAAAACCTGCGGTTCACCATCCCCGTGATACTGGAAAACACACTGACCATATTCATCGGTCTGGTTTTCTCCCGCATCATTTCCACCATTTCTTCCTCCGCATTAGCAGCCATAGGCTCTGCCAACATCGTGCAGACCTTTATCAATGCCATCTTCGGGATGCTGACCACCGGCACCTCCGTGCTGGTCTCCCGACAGATCGGCGCAAAGGAGAACAAGGACGCAGCAGAGACGCTGGAACAGGCCATGCTGTTCGGCGTTGTCACCACCGTTCTGATGATGCTGCTGTCCTTTACCCTTGCTACTCCGATTCTCTCCCTCACCATGCCCAATGCGGAAGACAAGCTGCTTTCCGAGGCGGTTCGCTATTTCCGTATGCTCATGCTCTCCCTGCCCACATTGATCTTGCACAGCATTCTCTCCTCCGCCGTCCGCTCCATGGGCAATTCCAAATCCCCTATGATCGTTACCATTGTGATGAATGTCTTTCAGGTGGGCTTCGGCTTCCTGTTTATCAAAGTGCTGGGGTTGGAAGAAATCGGCGCAGGGCTTGCCTATGTTTGCTGCCGCTTTGTGGGCTTTATAATGATGTTCATCATCGTAATGAAGGATCACCGCTTCTTTGTGCTCAAACTTGGCAACATGGTAAAGCCCCATTTTTCCACCATCAAGCGTCTGCTCCATGTGGGCGTTCCCTGCGGGCTGGAAAGCGTTTTCTGTCAGCTTGGGTATCTTCTGGCCAATTCCATGTCCATCGCCTTGGGCACGCAGGAGGCATCGGTTTATCAGATTCTCAACACCTTATCTTCCTTTGTGGGACTGCCGCAGAGCATCGTCTCCCCTGTGGGGCTCTCCATTGTGGGACGGCTCATCGGCGCGGGAAAGATCAGAGAATCGAAAAAAGAAGGCCTCAAAATCACCATCATCAGCGTTTCCGCATCGGTACTGCTGGCTGTGGTGTGCATCATCTTTGCAAAGCCGCTCTGCTCCATCTATTCCGACGATTCCGGCACCATTGCTTCCGCTTCCTCTCTGGTCTGGGTGCTGCTGCTCTATAACTTTTTCGGCTGCATCATCAACTCCAACGACCCGCAGCTGCGCGCCGCAGGGGATGTGAAATTCGTCATGTTCACCACGCTGTCCTTCGTCTGGCTGGTGCGTCTGCCGCTGACCTACATTTTCTGCTTCAAGCTCCACTGGGGCGTTATGGGCATCTTCATGGCAAACTCCATCAATCTTGCCTTCCGCGCCGCATTCGGCGTTGTGCGCCACTATTGCGGCGACAAATGGCTCAAAAACAAAGTTTAAGGAGAAATTGATACTATGCCGATGGACGGACTTACGCTGGGCGCCATGACAAGGGAGCTGAACAGCCTCCTTGTGGGCGGGCGTGTGGACAGGGTGCAGCAGACCGAGCGGGATGAGGTAATTCTGCTCCTCCGCGCTCTGGGGAAAAACCAGAAGCTGCTGATTTCCTCCTCTCCCAACCACGCCCGGGTGCATCTGACCACGCAGAACAAAAAGTCCCCCGACCAGCCGCCGAACTTCTGCATGATCCTGCGCAAGTTCTTATTAGGCAGTCGTTTTTTGTCGGCGGAGCAGTTGGGCAGCGACCGCGTGCTGATTCTGCACTTTGAAGGGCTGGACGAATTAGGCGACCTGAAAGAACGCCGTCTCATTGTGGAAATCATGGGGCGGCACTCCAATATCATATTGACCAACGAAACCGGGCGCATACTGGAATGTGCGCGGCATATCACCGAGGACATTTCCCGGGTGCGCGAGGTGCTGCCTGGGCTGAATTACGAAACGCCCCCCGCACAGGATAAGCTGAACCCCGTCGGCGCGAACCTGTCCGATTTCACAGAAGCGCTTTCTTCTCAGGTGGGGCTGCGCATGGACAAGGCCTTGCAGGGTGCGCTGTCCGGGCTGTCCTCCCAGGCGGCAAAGGAGATCGCCTACCGCGTTTCCGAGAACGAAAACGCCGCATTAAGCGAAGAAAATCTGCCTGCCATTGCGGAGAAATGTTATTCCTTCTTCACCCATCTGACGGACACGCCCACACTTCTTGTGGACGAAAGCGGACTGCCGCTGGATGTGACCTCCTTTGTCTATCTTTCCCGCGACTATACTCGCCAAAAGACCTGCGAAAGCCTATCCGCGGCCATGGATGCCTTCTACGCCCAGCGCGACCTCAAGGAGCGCATGACGCAGCACGCGCACACCATCCGCAAGACCCTGCAAAACGCCTTGGAGCGTGACGAAAAGAAGCTGGCAATTCAGAAGCAGACCCTGCTGGACGCGGAGAACATGGACGAGCTGCGCAAGATGGGCGACCTCATCACCTCCTCCATCCACATGATTCCCCGTGGCGCTACCAAGGCCGTTGTGCCGGACTATTACGACCCCGAGATGAAGAACGTGGAGATTGCCATGAATCCCGCGCTCTCTCCCGCCGAGAACGCCCAGCGGTACTATAAGCAATACAACAAGCTCAAAGCCGCCTCCGATCTCGTCATCGACCAGATGACCGCCAACGAAAGCGAGATTGCCTACATCGAAGGACAGTTGGAAAATTTGGACATCTGCACGACCTTTGACGAGCTGGCGGAGATCCGACAGGAGTTGATCCGTCAAGGGCTGATGCGCGACACCACGCCCAAGGGCAAAAAAGCCCCGAAGATTCCCGAGTCCCGGCCTTACCGCTTCCTCTCCACCTCCGGCACGGAAATTTTTGTGGGAAAGAACAACGTGCAGAACGACAGGCTCACCGGCGCGGCATCAGGGGATGAAATCTGGCTCCACGCCAAGGATATGCCGGGCAGCCACGTCATTATCAAATCCACCCACCCGGACGAGAGAACCATACTGGAAGCGGCAAAACTCGCGGCGTATTTCTCCAAGGGCAAGAACTCGGAAAATGTGCCCGTGGACTACGTTCCCCGCAAATTCGTAAAAAAGCCCGGCGGCTCCAAGCCCGGCTTCGTAATTTTCACGAACAACAGAACGCTTTATGTCACCCCGGACGAAACACTGGTGCGAAAACTTACGCAGGAGGGCTAAGAAATGATTATTTTCATCACAGGAGCCACGCACACCGGCAAAACCGTGCTGGCACAACGGCTGCTGGAGCGGCACCGCATCCCCTATCTTTCCATTGACCACTTAAAAATGGGGCTCATCCGCAGCGGAAACACCACCCTTACCGTAAACGATGAGGACAAACTCACGGGCTATCTTTGGCCGATCGTTCGGGAGATGGTGAAGACCGCCATCGAGAACGGGCAGAACCTCATTGTGGAGGGCTGCTACATCCCCGCAAACTGGCGGCAGGATTTTGAGAAGCAGTATCTTCCCCACATCCGTCTCATCTGCCTGGCGCTGTCCGATGGTTACATTGACGAAAACTTCTCCGTCATCACCGCCCACGCCAACGACGTGGAGAAGCGGCTGGACGACACCTATGTGACCCCGGAACTGCTCAAACGCGAGAATCACAGAATGGTGGAGGATTTCGGGAAGGACGTTATCCTCATCGAGAGCGACTATCAGGAAACCCTTTATACAATCCAATAAATCAAAATCATCCCCGAGAATCCTTTCAAGCAATTCTCGGGGATGAACTGTTTTATAGAAAACGAAAGCGAAAAACGCAGGGCATGGTCGGGTCGTCATACAGGGAAGATACGATTTCGATACGTTCCGGCTTTCTGTCCGGCAGGATTTCATGTTTCTCTGAATTTTTCGGAGAAGGGCATAGTTACCTTCTGTTACTTCTCTTTGAGTTCAAAGGTACAAAGCTCCTGAACCGGGAAGGAAATCTTCACCAATCCTATGGAGGTGAACTTTCCCGCAAGCTTTCGGAACCTGCGCAGGGCAAGATTACAGGCCTTGAAATAGTTTTCCTCCGCATCCTCGCTCATCAGCGCAAGGGCGCAGTGCGGCACCCAACGCCCGGGCAGATACCATTCCCAGCCCTTTGTGTCAAAGCCCTCCATGGCGTTGTGCAGTCCCTTTTGCATGGCGTACATTTCCTCCCGCATGACAGGCGCGGCGAAAATGACCTTGGTGTCGGTGAACATGGCAAGCGAGCCCAAGTAGGCGGGCATCACGCTCTGCTGCTCGGCAAAGGCATATAGACGCTGTGCGGCATCCTTCTCGTCCACATCGGAAAAGCACGCCAAAGTGATGTGCGGACGGGTTCCCCATTCGTGATATTTTGTGGAAAACCCGGCTTCCTTAATGGCATTGGGAATCTCCCAAAGTTTGTTCTCGGTTTCCTTATCAAAGTAGAGCTCGATGGCGTACTGCATCCGTTTATTCTCCTGATTATCATCAATCCATTTTAATTTCGTTACCATAAACTGTTCCGCAAAGAAAGCTTTTCCCCAATCGCGAGATGATCGTGTGCCATGAACAGCACTGCTTTACCTTCAGAACAGAAAGAGCAGCGACAGGACAAAGCCGATGAGCAAAGCAGGGATCACCAGCATTGTTAAGCACCCCATACAGCCGCAGCCGCCGGGGCGATAGGGTCTGCGCCAGCCGCGTCCGAAGCCTCTGCCGAAGAAGCCGCCCATCGGGGGCGGGGGCATACCGTGCCCGCCGGGGAAACCCATACCGGGTCTGCCGGGGCCGTGCCCATGGAAACCGTGGCCACCCATGTGACCGTACATAAATTTATTCCTCCTTATGATACGACCTTATCTTGGGTCGTTCATAAAAATAAACGAGACAGGGGATTCTATGTTCCCCTTTTCATCATTTCTTTACTTTGGCTGTCTTTCCAGAACTTCCTTAAAGTCCTCCGGCAGCTCGGTTGTAAAGTACATGGCCTCCCCGGTGCGCGGGTGGTCAATGTGCAGTTCCTTCGCATGAAGCATGAGCGGGCATTTCCCGGCGTTGGACTTTGCGTAGCCATAGATGGGGTCGCCGCAAACAGGATGCCCCTTGGAGAGCATATGCACGCGAATCTGGTGGGTTCTGCCCGTGACCAAGCGGCACTCCACCAGCGTGGTCTTGGCGAAGCGCTCCACCACGCGCCAGTTTGTCGTGGCCTCCTTGCCGTTCGGCACAACCGCCATCTTTTTTCTGTCCTTCGGGTGGCGGCCTATGGGCGCGGAAATGGTGCCGGAATCCTCCCTGAAATGCCCCTCCACCAACGCCCAATAGACGCGCCCGGCGGAATGGACGGAAATCTGCTGGGAGAGGTTCACATGGGCGGCGTCGTTCTTGGCAACCACAAGAAGCCCCGTGGTGTCCTTGTCCAGCCTGTGCACAATGCCGGGGCGCACCTTGCCGCCGATGCCGGATAAGTCGTCACAGGCGAACAGCAGGGCATTGACCAGCGTGTCCTGCTGATGCCCCGCCGCAGGATGCACCACCAGATTGCGGGGCTTGTTCACCACCACAATGTCCTCATCCTCATAGACGATGGGAATGTCCATCTGAACCGGCAGCGCTTCCAGTGGCTCGGGCTCAGGGAGGTTAAGCTCCACTTCATCCCCCGCGGTGATTTTCACGCCGCCTTTTTTGGGCACTGCGCCGTTGTGCAGCACGTTCCCCTCGTCAATGAGCTTCAAAATCCGATTGCGGGTCTCGCCGCTTTGCGATACCAAAAAAGCATCCAAGCGGATGCCTTCATTTTCATTGGTTACTGTCCATTGCATATAAAATTACGGTTCCTCCGGAAGCTTTTTGTTCTTCCCTGTCCATCTGTCTTTCAGCTTGCCCTTGTGCTTTTCCTCATAAAATACATACCAAATTCCGAACCCGATGATGCCGATGCAGATCAGGCAATCCGCCACATTGAAAATGGCAAAATTGATGAGGCAGAAATCGAGCATATCCACTACATAATGAAGAATGATGCGGTCGTAAAGGTTCCCCAGCGCCCCTGACAGTGCCATTGCAAGGCATACGGAGGGCATCGGCGGGAGCACCTTTTTGTGCAGGAACAGGAAATAAATCCCGACTAAACAGATGACACCGGTGGTTGCGATCAGCAACCAGGTCTTTCCGTCCAGCATGGAAAAGGCCATGCCCTGATTCTCGCAATAGGTGAATTGGAAAACATCGGAAATCAGCGGCATGGAACCGCCGTGCTCCGTCACCAGTGTCCCCGCCGCCCAATCCTTCACAAGGCGGTCGCCAAGGAAGCCGACAAGGACGATGGCGATATAGAGCAGGGACATGACATTATTCCTCCTCATCGTCCGTGGGAATCGGGACGATCTTTCTGGGTGTGGGTTTGATCACGCGAGTGTCACTTTCTGTTTCCGTTAAGGTGATGCGCTGCATACTGCTCCGGGGAGAAGAAGCTACAGAGTCTCCGGGCTTGGTCTTGCCGATACCCGAATCCTCCAAAATCTGCATCTGGGAATTGAGCAGCATCGTGAAGTTCTGCCGATAGACGCTGGCCTGCTGCTGCAGGGAAGCGATCTGACGGCGCACGCCGTCGGCCTCGCGGTTGGCAGCCTTGATAATGTTCTCGCCCTCCGCATTGGCGTTGGCCACGATGTCGTCAGCCTTCTGGTTAGCGTTCTGGAGCGTTTCTTCCGCGCTGCGCTGGGCGGTCACCAGCGTATCCCGCAGCGTGGTTTCCAGATTTTTCATATAGGTCAGCTGGTCGGTGGTGCTTTTCAGCCGTTCCTTCAGCTCTCTGTTTTCCTTGGAAAGCGTGTCAATATAAGACGCCAGCGAATCGAGATATTCATCCACCTCGGCTTCGTTGTAACCGCGCATTTTATAGGAGAATTGCTTTTCGTGTATCTGATCTGAGGTAATCATCCGCACACCATCCTTTTTATGACTATGGCCTAAGAAAAGTCTCCACCTCTATGAAAAGCCGACCCTTGCGGCTTTCCCCTTGAATCTCGTGAATTTTGATGCGTCCGTGACCGCGCACGGAGATCATATCTCCGCTCCCGATCTGTGCATCGGTATGGTCGTTCTCCGCCCAGTTGAGCCGCACAAGGCCGCTTTTAACAACCTCCTGCGCCTTTGCCCGGGACAGATGCAGCGTTTGTGCTAAAACAGCGTCCAATCGCAGAGACGAAATGTTGACAACCGATTTCTTTCCCACCTCGACATCCGGCAGATCACCGTAGTATTCCTCCGCCCGAACCGTGGCTCTCCCGATGGAGGTCAGGTTGGATAAGGTGTAGGAAGCCATGGCAGGAAGCAGAACCAGATAGGCGCTGTCGTCCTTGACGCGAATGTCGCCAAGGGTAGAGCGGTCAAAGCCCTGCCCAAGATACGCGCCCAGCACATCCCGGTGGGTAACGGTTGCATACCGTCCGTCCCAGGAGAGCCTGACTTTCACAATCGGGTCTTCGTCTTCCAGACATCCCGGAAGGAAAGCTCCCATCACCGCACGCTCGTATGTGTCGCTGCCGCCGAAAGCCTGTGTTTCAAGGCCGGCTCTGGCAGCCAATCCGGCAAAACGCCGCTGCGCATCGGGATCGAGAAAGTCCGTAAACGCAGGTCGCCCGCTTCGCTCCGCCTTTTTTATGAGGTCTGCAAAGCGCGCTTCCTCGGTTTTTCGCTCCTGCTCGTTCATAACAGGAAGGAGCGCACCATGAGAACCACACGCTGCAGGATCATGATGGCGAAATAAGTAAACAGCGGAGCCAAATCAATGGGCAATCGCCCGTTGGTCAGTTTATAGGCCAGCGGACGAAAGGGCGCGATCAGCGGCTCTGTGATTTTAAGCAAAAAAGAGTAGACAGGGGTATCGGGGCGCAGGAACCACGACAGAATAGCGCGGAGCACAATCGCCCAGGAACACACCTGCAAGGCATAATACAATCCCAAAAGGATCTGACTTACGATGCGTGGTATCACAAATAAAGCTCCTGATTAGCGGTGGGATTCCCCGATGATGCTGCCGGAGGGATCATCCGCATAAGTGCCAGCCACTTCGACGGTCTCGGGAGCCAGCAGGTAGGTCTGCTGGGCAGCCTTCTTGATGGTGGCATTGATGGCATAGCAGGCGCCGATCAAGGTGTCAATGATGCGCTGTGCCTCAGGCAGATCGAGATTTTCCAGATTGATCAACACGGTATGGCCTTCCAGCAGGTCGTCGATGACATCCTTGGAATCCTCATAAGTGTTGAGCTGATAGATCATGGTGCGATGACGGGCAGAGACGGAGGGATGGTTCACGATCTTTGAAGAACCGTAGGTGGTGTTCTGGGGTTCCTGATAAGAGGGCTCGTAGCCGTTATCATAGCCACCGTCGAAGTTGTTCGGCTCCTCGTAGCCGTAGTCATCCTGGCGGGAATAGCCTCTGGGAGAAGAGTAGCTGCTCTCTCTGCGGTTGTTGTTAGCCATGGGGATTTCCTCCTCGTTGTATGTGTCTTCGGATTCGATACCGTCTTCCGCCGAACCGAAACCTATGAAATTCAGAAACTTGGATGCCTTTTTGTTGGCCAAGTGGCTCACTCCTTATTCTGTTATTTTGTTGTCATCTCTTGCGGATAAGCGCGGGCACCGAACAGCGATGTGCCGATCCTCACCAGCGTTGATCCTTCCTGTAACGCATATTCCGCGTCCTGACTCATTCCCATGGACAGAACCGATATATTGCTATCCTGCTCTTGCAGTCGCTCAAAGCACGCTCTGGCACTGGCAAAGGTGCCTCTGACCACGCGCTCATCGGGACTGTTCGGAGCCATGCACATCAGTCCTGTCACCCGAACATTCGGCAGTTCCCTGCAAGCGTCATAGAGATACGGCAGATCGGGAACCGACACGCCGCCCTTCTGCTCTTCTCCGGCAGGGTTGATCTGAAGAAGGCAATCGACAACACGCCCGCACTTTGCAGCCAGACGGTCAATCATTTTCGCCTGTTCAAGGTTGTCCACCGAATGAATCAGATAAACTTTATTTATTATATACATTATTTTGTTGTTTTGCAACCGTCCAATCTGGTGATAACGCAAATTTTCGACAATTTTATCCTGTTTTTCCATCCATTCCTGGACGCGGTTCTCTCCGTAGTCGAAAATCCCGCAGGAAGGGAGCCGGTTTATGCGCTCTGCGCTCTGGGTCTTGGTGGCAGCCAGTAATGTGTAGGCTCTGCCGCCCGCCGCTCTGTCCAGCTTTTCCCGAACCTTTTGCACATGATCGCAGAATATTTTTTCTTCCTCTGTCATTTTTCACGCCTTCTTATACGAAAATGAATTACTTGATGATCCTGGTTCCGCCGGTCAGCGCACCTTCCTCGACGGGCATCACAAGGGCGTGGCGGGTATCCTGCCCCACCACCCGGACGGGAACAAAGGCGTTGGTGTCGGCGCGGTAAACGCCCTGCTGCCCGCCTTCGGTCTTGAGCGCAGAAAGCGGCACCATCATGCCCTCCACTCTGCCGCCGATGACGGCCTTGCATTTTCTTGCATTGATGAGCGGGGAAATGTCTTCATTAATTTCCAATACAACCAGCAGATCGTTCTTGTCTCCGCTCAATGTATGTACGGTTGCGTTGTAGGTGATGTCCTCAAAGCCCTCGAAATAGATCGCGCAGGATTCGTTGAGGCCGATCTTCCACGATGAAGCTTTGACCACAAAGGCGCAGTACAGGGAATTTGGCTGCACCAGCCGATACAGGTTCTGACGGGAGCGGATCTCCTCCGGCACCGTCGGGTTGTTTTCGGAAAGCAGGGTGGAGACCGAAAGCACATCGAGCTGATCCAACGTTGCGGGGCTCAGATACGGTTCAAAGCCGTCAAAGGAAAAACTGATGAGACCGCTCTGCTGGGTCGCAAAGCTCGTAATCCACGTTTCGATCTGGGTGGTAAGCTGGGTCTTGTTGGAGTAATAATCGTTGAGCAGGGAGTCCGCTTTGGCCTCCGCGATGGTCTCGATATAGCTCTGGCGGTTTTTCTGCAAATCGACCAGCTGCTCATAGTAATCGTTCTTGTTCGTGCTGTTGTCCTCAATGGCGGCGCGCAGATTTTCGGTGATTTCCTTGATACGGGTGTCAAAGTCGGACAGAGTGACATTGACGATGGTGCCAAGCACCTGATCGTTCTGGCGGGCGGCGATGTCCTCCTCCACTTTGGCCAGTTCCTTTTCCTTGTCCTCGGAATAGCCGGAGGCGAAGACATTGACGACGGGCGTTCCGGCCTCCACATAGGATAAGTCGTCAATGAGATAGGAAATACTGCCGTAGCCCTCCGCACGGACACATTCTTCCTCGCGGATGAGCAGCGCTTCCACCTGCGTCACATCCTCGATACGCCCGTAGGTGATCTCAACCTCGGACTTAAAAAGGGATTTGATCAGCAGCTTCATGCCGGTAACGCAGCCGATGATGAGAAGCAACGCCACCGCAAGGAAAACGAAAAAGCGGGGTTTGATGCGGATGTTTCTGGAACTCAAAAAATCCTTGATGCTGATCTTTTTCTTCGGTTCAGGCACTTGCGTTCTCTGCACCGGGCGCTGCATGGGAACACTTTGTCGGGTGCTATATGGGGCACTCTGCGGATTTCTTGCATAGGGGGAAGAAGCTCTCTGCCCCTGGGATTGCTGTCTCGGAGCGGAAGAAACGGTGCGCGTCTGGTTGGTTCTGTTCTGCAGATTTGTATAGGTCGGCCTGTTTCCGTAACGGTTGGACACTTTTCTTCCCTCCTTTTGCTTGTATTTTTATGCCATGAACGCTTCCCGGAATCGGGTAAGCAGTTTTCGTTCCACGCGGGAAATATACATCTGGGAAACGCCCAGTCGTTTGGCGGTTTCTCGCTGGCTCAGTTCCTCCTGATACCGCATTTCCAAAATCTGCTTTTCGGTATCGGAGCACTTTTCCAGCACGTTGGCAAGCAGATCACGAACTTCCACCTGTTCAAAGGCACCGTCCTCGCCTCGCAGCAGCTCGATCAGCGGGGTCTCGTCCTCCCCCATTTCCGCATCCAGCGAGGACACGGAAACGCTCTGGGTGGCTTCCATGGCCTCCAAGACGGCTTCCTCGGAAAGTCCTGCGGAAGAAGCGATCTCCTGCACCGTTGGCACACGCCCTAAGGTCTGGTAGAGCTTTTCTCCGGCAAGCGTGATGCGCTGCACATTTTCCCCGATGCCGCGGGGAAGCTTGATGACCCGGGAGCGATCCCGGAAATAGTTCTTCACAACGCCGGAAAGCGTAGGCACAGCGTAGGTCTCAAAGCGAATGCCTTTGCTGCAATCAAACCGCTCCACCGCGCCGATCAGTGCCACGGAGGCGATCTGCTTCAAGTCCTCATATTCGATGCCGCGCCCGGCATATCGTCTGGCAATCCCTTCCGCCAGATACAGATAAGCGGTCACAAGCTCATTTCGCAACTCAATACTTCGGCTTGCGCAGTACCGCTCCATCAGTCTTTGTCTTTGTTCCTGTTCCATCTTACCGCCTCCATGCGTCAGCGGGAAAGGCGGATGGAGGTGATGCAATCGCCTTCAAGCTCGATCTGAACGAACGGTATCATCGCTTCCAGCACAGCTTTGCACAGTTTGAGCTCGGGGACTCTTCCTAAGGTCTCTGTTTTTTCGCCCATGCAGGTCAAGGTCGCGGAAAAAGCTCCATCAAGCGAAAAGTCGATGCGGATTTCTTCCGGCTTCCATTTCTGCATCGTCATGGCGTAGCAGGCCTCATAGACCGCCGTTTTCACATCCTCCATGGTCTCCCAATCCATTTTGAACCGGGAGGCAATGCCCGCTGTGGTAAGCCGCACCACGGGCAGCTCTTTCTCTTTGGCAGGAACGATGAGCGTCACGACGTCTTTCATGGAAAATCCCCTCGCAGAAGAAAAATTTACAGTTTAGTATAACACAGTACATCCCTTTTTGAAAAGAGTTTTTTCGGCCTAAACGCTGCCTGTTTTTACCAGCTTCATGATTTCCTTATCGGTAAACTCTCCCGCTCTTTTTCCGCAGGCAAGAAGGGTGGAAACGGCTTCCTCTTCCTCCATCCGTTCATCCCCGAAAACGGTCTCCATGCGGGCATATTCGTTGATCGACCAACCGTAAGGCTCGCCTTTTTTGTTCTTTTTGCGGGTGTAGCCGGAGATGCAGAGCAGAAAGAGCATCTGCAATTCGGTAAGTCCCGCGTCAAAGTCGCCCTTTTCCAGCCCCGAACGCTCTTTGAGCTCCACCGCATCCAGAAAAGGGAACAGGTCGAAGCAATCATAGATTGTCTTTGCGCGACGAGAGAGCAGCCCTTCTGAGAAGAGCTCCCGGGCGCTTTTGTTATGCCTACGAAGGGCGATAAACGCGGGAATGTTCTCCTTTGCGACAAAGCCTGTGGAACCCAAGAAGAACTTGCCGTAAGCGGCCTTTTCGCTCTGCGCGGCAACGTGCCGCCACTCCCACGGGTCATTGTCCCTTCCCGTGAACCACGGGTTCTGCGTGCGCTTTTCCAGCGTGAACAGCAGCCCCTTTTTGCTGCCGCAGTAGGGCAAAAAGCCGATGCGTTCAATCTCGTCCATCATCTGCTGTGCGGTTTCAATCCACATGGTTCTGCATCCTCCTGACCAATTTTTGCATATCTTCGGGAAGCTCCGATATAAACTCCATCTTTTCGGATGTGACGGGATGTGTCAAGGTGATTTTGTGGCTATGCAGCGCAGGGCGCGGAATGAGCGTTGCATCTTCCCTTCCGTAGAGAAAATCCCCGATAAGCGGGCAGCCGATGGCCGCCATGTGCACCCGAATCTGGTGTGTGCGCCCGGTGAGCAGTTTCAGGCGCACCAGCGCAAAGCCGTTCCCGGCCATTTCCACACGGTACTGCGTCACGGCACTCTGTCCGTTTGCATCCACTTTTCGCTTGATGCAGGAGCCCTCCACGCGCCCGATGGGCAGGTCAATGTTTCCTTCAGCTTTCTTAGGAATCCCTTCCGTTATCGCCAGATATTCCCTTTGAAACGCATCGGTGTGCATCTGCGCAGAGAGCAGCGTGTGAATCTGCGGGTTTCCCGCCGCGATCATCAGCCCCGAGGTTCCCGCATCCAGCCGATTGACCGGGCGGAAAACGCCGCCGAAGTGCGCTATGTAACGGTTGGCCAACGCATCTGTCGGGTGCCAGACGTTGGGATGCACAGGCATTTTGGGCGGCTTATCCAGCACGGTATAGTATTCGTCCCGGTAGAGCACCGAAAGCTCGCCCGAAACCGGCAAAATATTTTCCGACACGGCATTATCCTCTTCCAGCGCAATCTCAATGAGATCGCCGGAATGCAGAACCTCGTTTACGAAAACGCTTTTCCCGTTGAGCAGGATGCCGTTTTCAATATGCTTGGCTTTTTTTAAGCGCGTGGAAGAAAGCTGCATCACCGATTTTGCAAAATCCTTGAGCAGTTTCCCTTCATATTCCGCTGTTACGCACGCGCTTACTCTGTTTTTCATAACTTTTCACAAAATGATAAAAACCATACCTTGTCTCCAAGATACGGTTTACTTTGCTCTGTCTTAGGGATTGACAGCTTCCTTGAGCTGCTTACCGGACTTGAACACAGCGCTCTTGCTGGAAGAGATCTGCATGGGCTCCTTGGTGGAGGGGTTGATTCCGCGATGAGCGGCGCGTTCCTTGACATCGAAGGTGCCAAAACCAACGAGGGAAACCTTTTCACCGGCAGCCAAAGTCTCGGTGATGGTGTCAAGAACAGAGGACACGAGCTTATCGGCGTCCTTACGGGTAATACCGCTCTTGGTAGCAACGGCGGTGATCAACTCAGCTTTATTCATGGAAAAAATATCCTCCTGAAAGTAATGGTAGCAAGCCGCATTGGCTTTGCTTCTATGATTTCGCCAAAATCCACGCATATTCCTTCAAAGAAATATTAACTTTATATGAAACTCGCCTGTTTTTTAGGTAAATTGCTCTTTTTTCTTGGCTTCGTTCCACAGCGCATCCATTTCTTCAAGGGTCATGCTGCACAAATCCTTCCCCTGCGCATACGCTGTGCGTTCGATATAAGCAAACCGTCTCATGAACTTTTCCGTGGTCAGGTTCAGTGCCGTTTCCGGGGAAATGCCCGTCATGCGGCAGACATTGACCGCGGCAAAGAGCAGATCGCCCAGTTCGCCGGGGAGCTTGTCCGCATTGTGCAGCACCTCCTCCGTCTCATCCGCTTCCTCCCGCACCTTTTGCAGCGCGTCTTTGGGGTCGTCCCAGTCAAAGCCGACCGCCTTGGCCAAAGCCTGCACCCGATCCGCCCGCAGCAGCGCGGAGCAGTTCTTGGGAATGTCCTTCATGCTGTCCGTGACCGTGCCGCCCTTCACAGCTTCCTTTTCCGTCATCAGATAAGAAGCGTCTGTCAGCAGGTCATAAAGGGTGAACTCGTCCCTGTCGGTATAATATCTGCACAGCCGGAAAATGTCCAGCAGCAGCGCGGATAATCCCTCCTCCGCATCCTCTCCGACCTGCATGGCATCGGAAACGAGCCTGTTTTTAAGGACGCTTTCCTCCTGCTCGTCCTCCTGCGCAATGCGTTCCATGAGCTGTTCCGCATTGAGCATTTCCGCTTTCTCGTTGGGCAACGCGGGCAGGACGGCAAAGGACAGGTGGTCATAATGCTCTATTCTGTCCAGCTCTTCCAAAGCTATCCTTTGATTCGTCACATAAATTTCCCATTCTGCGGGATACTGCTCCAGCAGCTGCAATTTGCACTCCGAAGCCGTCACGCGGTCGTTAAGCTCGCAGAGAATCAGCGGGCGGGAAACGTCCACACGGCTGTTTTGAAAGTCAATGGCGGCAATGACCGCGGCATTGTCCAGACCACCCACCTGCATGGCCGCCTGTTCGTACAGCCCCACGCCGGGAATCATTTCATAAGGAATATCCTGTTCTTTTGCGGCCTTTGTCACCGCCTGCACGGTGGCGTCCATCAGTCCTCCGCCGCCCAGCACGCCATAGACCACATCGCTCTGTTCCGCCGCACGCAACACGCGGGCGGTGATACAGGAAATCACCTCGTCATAGTCTTCCGTCTGCTCATAGAGATCATCCATGGAGGAAAACGCAATCTCCTGTTCCTGCAGCCACTTGGCCACCGGGGTCACATCGGTGCGGAGCAGAACGGCCTTCCCGCTTTGCAGGGCGCTGATTGCTCCCATAGTCAGGTTATCCAAGGTGATGCCCAGTCCGACAACGGTAATCATGCGGAGGCACCTCCTTTTCTGTGCAACAGCTTGAGTATCTTTCTGCCGCCGGGAATCATCTGCCAGTCGTTTTCATTAAGTGCCCGAAGCACAAGCGCAAGAATCACATAGGTAAGCACGCCGATTGCCACACCGCCGCCGGTGACGATCGTGTTGCTGAACCGATTTCCGGCAAACCTGACAAACGCCCACACCACAGCCGCCATGCCCGCCGCCGTCAGCACGGGGCGCACAAGTCCGTCGCCCAGTGCAATCTTCGTCTTGGAGAGCTTGATGACCATGAACACATTGCCTATTGCCGCGATGCCGTAGCAAACCACAGTGGCATACGCCGCGCCTAAAACATTTACGGAGGGAATGCCGATGAGCACGGCGTTCAGAGCGATCTTGAACACCACGCCCACAGCTAAAGTTTTTACGGGATAGCCCGGCTTTCCCAACCCCTGCAACATCCCGGTTGTGGTCTGCACAAGGGATAGGAACAGGATGCCAACGGACATGACGGAGAGCATCTTTCCGCCCAATTCAAGAGACTGGGCGGACTGGGAGGAATAGAGCAGGGTTAAGATTTGTTTGGAGAGCAAGCCCATGCCGACGGCGGCGGCAGAGCCGAACATCAGCGCGAGCTTCAACCCCGTTGCCACGGTTCTTTGCAAAGCACGTCTGTTCTTCGCGGCGATTGCCATGGAAATAGCGGGCACCAGCGACATGGAGAACGACAGTGTGACCACGGCAGGCATATTGACCATAGTATTGACCATGCTGGTGAGCACGCCGTAAGCGTTGCGTGCCTCCTCCACCGCATAGCCGATCTTGGAGAGCCGATTGACCACCAACGCGGCATCCACAAGGTTCACAATGGGCATCATGGATGCGCCGATGGTGACGGGGATGGCAATACCGAATAATCTCATATAGAAGTCCGGGATCGCCTGATTTCCCGCGTCGCCCCGCTTGGGCAAGGTGGCTTTATGCAGTCCGAAACGCACCATGATAAAGAGCATGGCGAGCAATTCCGCCAGCGTCACACCGACGATTGCGCCAACCGCGCCCCAAACCAACCCATAAGAAGAAAATTCGTGGACGAAATAATAGCCGAAGGCAACCTTGCCGACGGTCTCAATGAGCTGCGAGATGGCCGTGGGGGTCATATTCTGCATTCCCTGGAAATAGCCGCGATAGGAGGAGAGCAGGCACACAAAGAAGATAGACGGGGCCAGCGCCACAAACCCGGGCGCGGAGGCGGCGTCTCCCATCTGCGCGGCGATGGGCTTGGCCAGCACTCCCATAATCAGCGTACAGGCTGCGCCGGTGCACAGCAGGATGCGCCTTGTTTTTCTTAAAATGGCGTTCGCCCCCACTGTATTCCCCGAGACCAGCTGCTCGGAGACCATCTTGGAAATGGCCGTCGGCAGACCCGCCGAGGACACCACCAGCAAAAAGGAATACACCGAATAGGGGTAGCCATAGAGCGCCATGCCCTCCGTCGTGATGAGCCCGGTCAGCCAAACGCGGTAGAACATACCGATGACCTTGCCGATCAGACCCGCCAGCGCCAGTATGGACGCGCCGCCCACAAAGGACTTACTTTCCTTGCTCACTTTGCGTTTCTCCTCACATCAATCAGAATCGTTTTTTACGATACACCAGTTTCCCGTCCTTGTCAATTCAAACGGTCTTTTCACCGCGATAAATCCGCTGAAGCTCTTGGGCAACATCGCCGTTTTCATCCTGCATGGTAAGCGGCGGCAGCACCCGGCAGCCCTCATGCCCGTCCTTGAGGAAATCCATGAGCACCAACTGGGCGAATTTGCCCGGGGCGGGAAACACAAGCCGCAACCGTTTCAGGGTCAGGCTCTCCCTTGCCGCCAATCGGATGATCTCGGGCAGTCTGTCCGCCTGATGCACCATGAACAGCCTTCCGCCGGTTTTCAGCAGTCTCCCTGCGGTGCCCAGCACGGTTTCAAGGTCTGTCAGAATCTCATGCCGGGCAATGGCCAGCGCATCATTGGGATTGTGCAGCACGCTCCCCTTTTTCCCGTAGGGCGGGTTGCACAGCACCGCGTCATAACCGCCGCCCAAGCGTTCAGGAGCATCCTTCAAATCCATCTCATAAATGTGTATGCGGTCTTCCATCCGGTTCAGCACCACAGACCGTCGCGCCATGTCCGCGCAGTCCGCCTGAATCTCCACCGCATCAAAGGAAACGCTTTCGTTCCTTGCGCAGAGCAGAATGGGCAAAATCCCCGTGCCTGTGCCAAGATCAATGGCTTTTGCATTCTTTTTCAGCTCTGCAAAGTTTTGCAGCAGCACGGCGTCGGTTCCGAAACGAAACCTACCGGGATGCTGGATGATGTGCAGACCGTTCACCTGCAAATCGTCCAGCCGTTCTCCCTCGTAAAGCAGAGGTTGCCTGTTTTCCATGGTTTCTCCGTTACACAGAAAAAGGAGCGCGTGTGGTTTCCGCGCCCCTTTCTGTTGATCAATTAGAATTTAAGGTAATCGTTTTTCATGTAGCCCGTCTTTCCGTCCACGGAAACCTTTGACCAGGTGCTGCCCTTTTCCAGAACCGTCACCTGCGTGCCGGAAACATAGGTTCCGAGCTTGGTGCCGGAGGTGGAAGCGGAAGAACGGAGGTTGACGTTGGAGGTGGTCTTGGCCGTTGTGGTTGAGGTAGTGGAAGACGAGGAAGACGAGCCGCTGTCGGTGGAGAGCACCACATAGCTCTTTAACACATAGCCGTAGCCGGTGCCGTACTCAATCTTATACCAGTCGCCGTTCTGCGCAACCACATTGACCGCCGCGCCGTGGGACAGCGTACCCAGCTTAGAGGTGTTGGTGCCTGCGCCCGCACGGACATTGACCGTGGAGGTGGCGGAAGCCAGTCTGATGGTCGCAGGATATTTCCCGCTGGAAGAAGACGTGCCTGTGTCGGAGGAAGACCCGGTGGTCACATACTTCTTCATGACATAGCCGCTGTAATTGCCATAGGTGATGGCATACCAGTCGCCGGACTCCCCTGTGATGGTGACGGAAGCGCCGTTCTTCAAGGTGGTCACAACGGCGGAAGAAGTGCTGGCGGAAGCGCGCATATTGAGCGTGGAGCTCGAAGAAGACAGCTTGATGGTTCCTGCGGAAGTGGTGCCGGAGGGGCTGGTCGTCGCCGTCGGCGCTGCGGATGCGGTGGAGACGGAGGACTTGATCACATAGCCATATTCCTTCTCGGAAGCTACATACACATAGTAGTAATCCCCGCTCTCGCCTTGGATGGTGACAACGGTGCCGTAAGACAACTCCGCGTTTCTCACACTGCTTCCGGGAGAGGAATACAGGTAAGCCGATGTGGCGGAGATGTAGGTGCTGCCGGCGGGAATGGTCTGGGTCGGCTCGGCACTCACCGTTCCGAACCCGGATTTGGGCACATAGCCGTTGCACTGTCCGGCGGAGGAATACACGATGTAATAGTCACCGCTCTCCCCTAAGATATTGGCAACCGTGCCCTTGGGCCACTGTTCATAGCCGACATTGCCGCCGGGTGCCGCCGCCACGATCACATAGTCCGCCGTGACCATCAGAGTCTGAGTCACAAACGCGGTGGGTGTGGGCGAAGGCGATACGGAAGCGGAGGGCGCAGGCGTTGCGGTGTTTGCGGTTCCTGTCACGTTGACGTAGGAGGAAGAAACATACGCCGTGCCGTTGTTGTACTTGATCTTATAGAAGCCGTTGTTCTGGGAAATGATGGCAACGGCAGAGCCTTTGAGCAGAGAACCGACCTTGGAAGCGCTGGTGGAAGGGCCGGAGCGCACGTTGACGGAGGAGCCGGTGATAAGGCCGTAAGCCACAACGGTGTCCTCGGAAGCAGCCGTGGCGGTCGCCGTCGCAGTCGCGGTTGCGGAAGCGGTCTCCGTGGCCGTAGAGGAATTGAAGGTCAAGTAAGAGGTCGCCATATAGCCCTTGGTGCCGTTGGCAAGCATCACCTGCGTCCACTCCGTCCCCTTGGCAAGAACGGTCACGACGGTGCCGTTGGGTACATTGGTGATCACCGAACCGGAGGAAGAGGCTGTGGAGCGGAGCTTCAAGGTAGAAGAAGCACTCTTTAAGGTAACGGTAGCCGTGCCGTCGCCGGAGGCCAGCAGCTCTGCGGAATTGGAGGCTGTGGGGCTGGCGGAGGCAGCAACACCTTCCGTGCCGACGCCTAAAGAGCCGGTACCGGAACCATCGGTATAGTTGGCATAGCTTGCGCTGATATAGGCGACGGTGCCGTTGTAAACGACTGTGAGCCAGGAGCCGTCATTGGCATAAACATCCACAACGCTGCCCTTGGTCAGTGAGCCGAGCTTGGTAGCGGAAGTGCTGGGTTCAGCTCGAACGGTCAGGGACGAGGCGGTGATCTCCGCCGTTCCGATGGGGCTGGAAGGAAGGGGCACATACTTTGTCAGGGCATCCTTGGTAAAGGACACGGTGGGCAGCGAGCAATCGTTAAAATAGAAGTTAATGATCTGCTTGTAGGTCATGCCTTCTTTGGCCATCTGCTGTGCGCCGCGCTGGGACATCCCGACGCCGTGGCCGTATCTGGCTAAGGTCAGATAATAGTAAGAGCCGGACTGCTCCAGAGCGAAGAAGCGCAGGTCGGAATCGGCGCTGAAAACGGTATATTTGACCTCATCGTGAAGGCTCAATGAAATGTTGACCTGCTGGGCATCCCCGTAATTACTGCTCTGGGTTCCGTCAAAGACGGTCTGCGTTCCCTGTACGGTCAGGGTCATGTTCATGGTCTGATAGTTGCGGGAAATGCCGACAGAACGCTTGTCGGTCTGGATGGGGTCAGAAAGCGTTACCGCGTCAATGGAAAGGATGGTCGGATAAGAGCCGAGCATGGTATAGACCTTTCCCTGAATCAGCGCATAGAGAGAGGAATCCAACGAATCGGGAGAGGACGAGAAGGTGTAGGTGACGATTCTCGAAGAAACATTGTTCAGGTCGTAGGAATCGTCCTTCATGACATAGCAACCCAAAGAAGTGGACGATGACCAGGCATTGCCGGGCAATTCCACCTGACCGCCGTTGGAGGCGCTGAAATAGGCGTTGACCACGCTGCCGTCATATTTGAGCAGAATGCCCGCAGTGGAATCCACTGCGTTGATGATGACATCATTGGAGGAATTGTAGCCCTTGTACACCTGACAGTCGGAGCAGTCGGTAATGTCGTAGGACGAGGAACCGTTCTGCATCTTGTTGTAGGCATAGGAACGGGCAATGATCGCCTGCGCTTTCAGGGTCTCCAGCGGGAAGGTGTTGGAGAGCTCGCCCGCCAGCACGCCGTAGAGATAATCCTCAATATAGACGGTGTTGATGAGACGCAGCGCACCGTTGTTGACCATAAAGAGCATATCTCCGCGGTAGGCGCGGTTGCCGTACTTGGTGTTATATAAAGAAATGGTGCCGATGGAGCCGTCGTCATTGGCGTGGGTCTTCATGGTGAAGGAGGTGCCCATGTCCACTGGGGTGTCGATCCCCGTGCCGGAGAGCAGCAGGGTGCCCGAGGTGGAAACGGAGACGGAATAGGTTCCTCTTGTGGTCAACTGAATGTCCTGATTGGAGGGCACGGAATAGGAGCCCGAAAGGGTGACGGAGGTGGAATAAATGCTTCCGTCATAATCCATGGATTTGAGCCAGACGCGAATCATGCCGTTTGTGGAGGCGGAAACGCCCGGGACCCACATGGCGATCGTCACGACCAGTATAATCACGGATAACAACAACGAAACGATTTTTTTCTTCACGGGAATCCTCCTTTGATCACAGCTTTTCTATCTGTATGCTGACTTTGTACTGTAAACGATACAGGGACAAAAATGTTCCGAAAATCCCTATTTTGTTTTCTATTTTACCATACTTCCCCCATGCGGTCAAACCCGATATACAAATAGACAAAAAATATTTACAATCAGGAGACGGTTTATCTCCTGTTTTTCCATAATTTGTAAAAAGAATAAGACCTTTGCTTTTTGTGAACGCACACGAAAAGCAAAGGTCTTTGATGTTACCCGAAAAATTACTCCTCAGCGGGAGCACCAACGGGGCAGGTGCCGGCGCAGGCGCCGCAGCTGATGCAGGTGTCGGGATCGATGACGAACTTGCCGTCGCCTTCAGAGATGGCGGAAACGGGGCAGTCAGCGGCGCAGGCACCGCACATGATGCAAGCATCAGAAATCTTGAATGCCATGATAGTGTACCTCCATAGTTTATTCACAGAAAAATCTCTGCGTTTCTGTTTTCATTTTACCACCATATACGTTTCTTACGCAAGGGTTTTTGAAAACTTCTCCGCTTTTCTTCCGAAAAATTATTCCTCGAAAGCGTCGTAGGCTTCCAACATCGCTTTGCCTACCTCGTACAAACCGCGGTTACAGGCGATCCATGCGCGCAGGGGCAGAATGCGCAGACGGTTGAACACTTCGCCGTTTACCGTCACGGACTGGTTCACGATGCGGGGTGCGCAGACAATGGATTCCAGATTGAAGGTGCCCTTGTAGTTCGCGTCCACAAGTCCCTTCACAACCGCGTCAAAGTTCACATTGCACCAGACGGAGGCGTAAGGCATGGCGTGCATATCAATGCGGTGATGCTCGATAGGGTCGGTAAAATAGCCGCAGTTGTCGTGCACATGGGTGGCGTAGAGCTTATCGCCCACATCCAGAATGGACTGGTACGGGTCGCAGTCCTTGCGGTAAAAGTGGTTGGAGTGTCCCACATCCCAGCAGGCCAGAGCGAGCTCGCTCTCCACGGCCTCCACCATATTGCGCAGCGCCTTGCCATCCCACAGATAGTAGGGGTCGGCGTAGTTGCCGATGTTCTCAATGAGCAGCTTGACATTTGCTTCCTCGCAGGTGGGAATCAGGGATTTATAGAAAGCCACGTTCTTGTCGAAAAATTCCTCTGCGGTGAAGCCGTCCATGGCGCCGGGGTGCACCACGATGCCGGGAATGCCCGCGTAGCCGCAGAAGCGGATGGCGTCACGAATCTCTCCCAACCGCTCTTTGCTGGCGGGATCCATGGGGTTGATGCCGGGGGCGTGCGCCTGAGGCGCGGTCATGCCCAGCTTTTCCAGGTTCTCCTTGGCTTCCTTGCCGAACTTCTCAGGGTCGCAGTACAGCGACTGGTGAATGTCATAGTCCGTGCAGTTGAAGCCCGCCTCCTTGATGGCGGCAAGGGATTCGTACTCGGACAAGCCTTCTTTTAAGTATTCATTGAGACTGCAGGATGATAAAGACAGCTTCATACTTTTCCTCCATAGGGGAAAAAGCACCCTTCGATGCTTTTTCCGTATTTACTCGTTTGTGTTCTTAGGCTGCTGCGGTTGCTTGGGAATGGTGCGCACCGCGTTGGGATCGCCGTTGTTTTCCCGTCTTCCGCCGTTGTTCCGGCGGCGGTTGTCGCGGTTGCCTCGATTCTGCTGCTCCCCGACAGGCTTGCCCTCTCCCCTGTTTTCCTGGGGCTTGCGGTCATTGTTCCCCTGCTTCTGCCCGTTGTTGGGGCGCGGGCGGTTTCCGTTGGGACGGGGACGGTTCTCGCCCTCGCGGGGCTGCCTGTCCTGCCCCTGCTGGGAATTGTTCGCGTTTGCCTGTCCTTCGGTTCTGTCGCTTCGTGGCGCATTGTCACGGTTTCCGCCGTGCCCGCGGCCTCCGCGGCTGCGGCGGGGACGCTCCTGCTGCCGGGGCTTTTCCTCACCCACGACACTGTCAGGCGCTTCGGAAGTGACAACCGTTTCTTCCTTATTGAGATTCATGGATTCCGCGCCGAGCAGGGCGGTCATTTCGGGGTCAAGGGGTTCTTCCTCCTCCGGCTTTGCTTCGGGGAAGATCACGGAGCTTCCGTCCTTTGGCACCAGTGCCACCTGATCGAAGCCGTATTCCTTGTATTCGGGATTGCCCTCCTTGCCGATGACCTTAACCTTGATCTTTTCGCGGATCACGGCAATTTCCGTCACAATGCCCTTGCCGTCGGGGGTCACGACCTCCTTGCCGACCTTGGGCACTTTATGATAGACCTCATCGTAGGTGTCCTGTTCGTACTTTAAGCAGCACATCAAGCGACCGCACAGGCCGGAAATCTTGGTGGGGTTGAGCAGCAGATTCTGCTCCTTCGCCATTTTGATGGACACCGGCTCAAAATCGCCCAAGAAGGTGCGGCAGCAAATAGGGCGCCCGCAGGAGCCCAAGCCGCCCAGCATCTTCGCCTCGTCGCGCACGCCGATCTGGCGCAATTCGATGCGGGTCTTGAAGATGGAAGCCATGTCCTTGACCAGCTCGCGGAAGTCCACACGGCCGTTGGCGGTGAAATAGAAGATGATCTTGCTCACATCGAAGGTGTATTCCACATCCACCAGCTTCATTTCCAGCTTGTGAAAGTCTATACGCGCCTGTCCGATCTCAAAGGCTTCCTTTTCCTTGCGGGCGTTCATCTGGATGCGCTTTTTGTCCTCGTCGGTGGCCAGACGGATCACCGTCTTTAGGGGCTGAACGACCTCCTCATCCTCCACCTGCTTGGGATCGGTCACAACGTCCCCGCACTCAACGCCCCGGGCGGTCTCTACAATGACCTGATCGCCCAGATGGATTTCCAGTCCCGCGGGGTCGAAATAATACATTTTGCCGGCTCTCTTGAAGGAGACACCGATAACCGTTGTCATAAAGTTCTTTCCTCCACGATTCTTTGCAGCATCGGATTGACGGCGGATTTCCACTGCACATGGGAGTTGACCCGCTTGCGCACGAAAATGAGCTCCTGCATAATGACCGATACCGCATCTATTGAAAAGTGCCTGCCTAAGTCACTGATTTCCTCATCTATCGCAGAATCCATAAGCGGCAGTTCTGCTTTTTCGCGCCACAAATCGCGGAGCACCGCTTCCAGTACAGACAAGAACTGCAAGGAATCCTCCGCTTTGCGCTTATCATCCATTTTCGACATAACCTTGGGAACATCCTCTTTGTGCCGAAGGTTCTTTAACATCTGCACCGCTTCCGCCCGATAGGCATAGTAAGGGTCGTCGTCCTTCTGCAATTCCAGCGCACGCCCCAGCACCCCTTCGCACAGGTTGGATAAGTATGTTGCCTTCTCCTGCGCAATGCCTCTTTGAATGAGGTCTTCAAAGATCACGTCCTTGGAGAGACGCGGCATATAAATGGGGCGGCAGCGGGAACGGATGGTTGTGAGCACCGCCTCGGGATGAGCGGTCAGCAGAAAGAAGACCGTCTGCCCGTCCGGCTCCTCCAGCGTTTTTAAGAAGGCGTTCTGGGCGCTGTCGGTCATTTTGTCGCAGTCCTCAATGACCACGGTGCGCTTGCCGCCCTCATAGGGCTTGTCGGAAAGCCGGTCAATGAGGTCGCGGGTCTCCTTCACGCTGATGGTGGCGTTTTCGGATTTCAGCCGGATATGGTCAGGATGGCTGCCGGAAAGCATCCTTATGCAGCTCCCGCATTCCATGCAGGGCTTGTCCGTAGAATGCTCACAATGCAACGCCAAAGATAGGGTCTCGGCCAGCGTTTTTTTGCCGCAGCCCGCATCCCCATGGATAAAAAAGGCATGAACAACCGAGCCTGCCGTGAAGGAACGCCTAAGTTCCTCCAGCACGCCCGGCTGCCCATGCAGTTCACTAAATTTCAATGCCATTTTGACGATGAATTACAGCTTGATGAACTGTTCCACATTCAGCACGAACAGGATCGCGCCGCCAACCATGACCTCGATGGGATAGGGAACATAAACGCCGGTGGTGCCAGCCACAGGAGAGGGAGAAGTGGCGATCTGCTTGCGGGACTTGCAGACCTTCTCGATAATGTCCAGAGCCGCCTGATACTTGGATTCGTCCACACCTAAGAGCAGGGTGGTGTTGCCGGCGCGCAGGAAGCCGCCAGTGGTGGCGAGCTTGGTGACGGAGAAGCCGCCGTTCATCAGATTGCTGACCAAACGGGCCGTATCTTCATCCTGAACGATAGCGATAATGAGTTTCATAATAAACCTCCTGTCGGAAAGGATAATTTCTTTACACCTTCTATTATACACAAACAGGAAAAAAATGCAAACAAATTCCTGCAAGATTTATGACATTTCTTCTTATTGTGATAGAATTGCCCTCATTTTGCCTTCCGGACTAAGATCGGAACCGAGATCAGAAGGGAGTTTGGCTCATTTTGTCCTCCATGAACCAGAGAAACCTTCATGCTCTCCCGCTCCATTTCCACATATTCGGAAAGCGCGGCGAGCACATCAAGCCGAATCAGCATCAGCTCCCGGTTGGTCAGGTGCGTTCTGTCTTCCCGAAGACAGGTATTGAGCCGCGCCTTTGCCGCCGCGCCCGTTTTGTTGCTCTGAAAAATGCTCATGTGCCCCTCCTTCATCCCAGTTTCCGTTTGAGTTTGCGGAAAATGCTGAATTTTTCCCGGTGGAGAACCTGCAAAGGCACGTTTTCCCCCTGCAAACGCTCCGCAATATTGCGGTAAGCCAGCGACACCGGGCTTGTCCCGCGCACCACAGGCTCCCCTAAGTTCCCGGCGCGGATCACCGTCTCATCGTCCGGGATGATGCCGAGCAATTCACAGGCAAGCATTTCCGCCATGTCGTTTTCGTCCATCATGTCGCCCCGGCGCACCATCTTCGTCCGCAGACGGTTGACGATGATCTTCGGCTTTGGCATGGATAGAGCTTTCAGAATGCTGATGACTTTATCCGCGTCCCGCACGGAGGACACCTCCGGCATGGTCACGACCACGGCGGAATCCGCCCCCGCCACGGCATTCACGAAGCCCGTTTCGATGCCCGCCGGGCAGTCAATGAGCACAAAATCGAACATTCCTTTCAGTTCCTTGGCCAGAGACCGCATCTGTTCCGCCTCGATCTCCCGCTTGTCCCGCGTCTGCGCCGCCGGGAGAAGATGCAGCCTGCCGAAAAAGCGCGGATCGTCCACAAGCGCCTGCCGAATGCGGCACTTGCCCTCCAGCACGTCGATCAAGTCATACGTCACCTTCTCCTCCAGCCCCATGACCACATCCAGATTCCTAAGTCCGATGTCCGTGTCCACAAGAACAACGTGCGCGCCTTTCAGTGCCAGCGCCGCGCCGATGTTCAGCGTTGCCGTGGTCTTCCCCACGCCGCCCTTTCCCGAAGTGATCACGATTGCCTCTCCCATGTTCCTCTCCTGCCTTTCATTTCCCGGAAAATTCCCTGAAATTACATTAGCAGGAATCGGAAGGATGCAAAAGAGAAGCCGCCAAAAAGCACCAAAAGAAGCGGTTTTCCGCCTCTTTTGGTGTACTGTTTATAATTTCACAACAGCCGGTTTCTCTTTGGTTCCGGCAGGAATCTGCACGGTTTCTCCGTTCCAGATGAGGGTTCCTTCCCCGCCGCAGGTGCTGCTCACCGTGACGTGCTCGCCGTCAATCTCCACCGAAATATCACCGTCCGTTGTCGGCACGGAGCCAGAAGCCTGATGAAGCCCGCCTGTTTGCGGTGCGACTTCGTATTTTGCATACCCCGGCTCTAAGGGCTTTACGCCCAGCACATACCGCCCGCAGAGATAAATCGGGCCCGCGCCCCAGCAGTGGCACAGGGAGCGCCCGAAGGGTCTGCCGTACATGGCATAATGCTCCAAGCCCTTTTCCTCCGGGTCAAACTGCTCCCAGATGGTCGTTGCGCCCAAGTCCAGCATCCCGCCCCAGTAGGCCTTCACATCGGAAAGCACTTCTTCCGCTTTTCCGCAACGCATGAGGGCGTCCATCTCGTAAAAGCGCATATAGGGCGTGGTGATCTTCGGCGCATCGCCGCCCAGTAAGGAGTTTGCAATCACCAACTGTTCCTGTTCGGGAGTCAACATCCCGTACATCAGCGCAAACATGGGCGCGTAGCGGGTGTGCCCTTGTACCTTTCCGTTCAGTCGCTGGTGCAGCAACGTACCCTTTTCCTCCGACCAGAAGACCTCCATGATCTTATCTTTCAGCTTGTCCGCAATGCCGCCGAAGCGTGCCGCATCTTCCTCCTTGTCCAGCAATTCCGCGCTCCTGTGCAGAATGTCCATGGCCTTCCACAGCAGCACCTGTTCGATGCACAGCTCGCCTTCCTTGCTCATGTCCGCCCAGTCCACAAACACCCAGTCCTGCTTTCTGCCCACGATGAAGCCGTCCTCGTTGCAACAGGAAAGCGTGTATTCCATCATGGAGACCATCTTGGAATAGATGGAGCGGATGAAGGAGGCATCGCCCGTGGCAAAGAAGTCCTCCCACACGGAAATGACCCAATAGAAGGAATAATCCAGAATGCGGTTGATGTGCTGGGTGAAGGGCTCGCGTCCGCGCAGGGCGGCCAGCGTTCTTCTTGTGGTTTCGGAATCAAAATAGGAATAGGGGTTCATCATCACCGATTCCAGCGCATCCCCCGCCCACAGCCAGCGGTCGCGCTTCAAGCCGTCCAGGAAAAACTCGCGGGTACACATTTCCATCGTATAGGCCGAAACATCATAAATTTTGTTCAGCCGCGCATCGTTGCTCTTAAAAGAAGCGCGGAAGGGAAGCCCGTTGTACTCCTCCTCCACATAGACGCTGCCGTCCTCCACATCTCCGTCAATGCGCAGGTAACGCAGAGCGCGGGTGTCGATGCGGACGTGCTGTCCCTTTTTCACCTGCACCCTGTCCCACAGCTCCGCGCCCATGCCCGCGTCACATTCCGGGACGGATTCACCGCAAAAGACGATGCACTCGCCGTCCTTCGCCGCGTCAAAGTGAATAAAGCCGAAGCTCTCCTTACCGAAATCCCAGTAGCCTTCCTTGGTCTTCCCCACCGGGTCAAGGTGTCTGGTGGGCAGCCGATAGTCCTCCGGGCGTTTCTCCGGCGCGTCGAACAGCTTCGAGTAGCCGCAGGGAACGAAATGCACAAAATCATCGGAGGTGACAAAGCTCTCATCGGTTTCCAGTGCGCCGTCAATGTAGAGCGCAGGAAGGGAATGAAGGCTCATCACGCCGACCCGCAATTCGTGGGTTCCCTTAGGCAGCTCCACGGTTTCGCATCTGTCGGGCACAACCAGATTGTCAATGCAGCAATACGGCTCGCCCTGCGCAAAAATGCGGATGGTGCCGGGCGCATCCAGCGTATATTTCTTCACAAAATGCACCGAGCGCGAGGGGGCGTCCAACCGCCAAACGGTCGGATAGGTCATGCCGTGGTCGCGGCGGCGAAACTCCACCTTGCCGCACAGGTCAATCTCAAAATCCTGCGGGTACCAGATCCAAACTGCCATACTTTACTCCTATTCTTTCCACCAGAAGGTGTAATGCTGATCGTTTACAAACCCTATTTTTTCATAGAACGGATTATCGGAGATCACATAAGCCTGCTTTGCCCCAAGTTGTGCAGCGCGGTTCAACAGTTCCTTCACCACACAGTTGCCGATGCCGCTTCCGCGTGCCTGCGGAATCACACAAACCGGCTCAACATACAGATAGTCGGTGTTATCTGCAAGCCACCCTTGCGCGTGTGCAATGAAATTGTCCTGCGCATCCGCAACAGCCAGACACAATTCCTGTCTGTAATGCTTGCGTTCAGGGATTTTCAGCGTGTTCTCGCGCAGGAATTCCTCTCTGTCATTCCCGTGGTCAAAGCCCTTCCACAGCACCTCGTCATACTTTTCTCCGTCCTTCTCCCGGTCAATCTCCCGTATGGATAACCCTTTTGGCAAATGAACGCAGAATTGATGATCAATCGGTATGCGCATAATGTTCTCCGTCTGCTCCGAAAGCGTAAAGCCCTGCTCTTTCGCGGCAGACTGCATCCCTTCGTCCGCATCGTTGATTGCGATTCCCAAACCGTTGTCATCTTTGAGTTGTTCATAAGCGTATTGCAGAATTTCGGGAATTAAAGAACGATAGGCAGGTAATGCCCCAACATAGCCTTCACCAAAGTACTGGTCATAGATGGCGACACCTGCAACCTCGTCATTTTCCATCCACAGGCCAATGCTGTTTTCCAGGCTCTTTTCAAAGTCACGATGCCAGTACATCCATTCAAACCGCGCCCAATTCCAGTTGATGTAGGTCTTGTTCTCACGGTTCATCTTGAGAAGAAAAGCATAAACCGCATCATAATCCCTTTCCGAAAAGGAACGTCTGTTCATCTTATCTGCCTCCCTTTTTATTCTTTCCACATCCAATAGATCAACGTTTCCGATCTGGTGAACCCCAATTTCTCCTGTAAACGCAGGGAAGGCTCGTTGCCCGCCTTCACCTGTCCGAAGGGGATAAACCCTTTGTCCAGCGTTTTTGAAACATAGATGCTTTCCAGCTCCTGCGCGTAATGGTTCCTTCTGTGCTCCGGGATCACATAGAGCAGTCCCATACTGCCCTCCAGGTGCTCCCCGATAAAGCCCACTTTATCCCCGTCCTTTTCCCCGATGAGCAAAGCTTCTCTTTCAATCACTTCCCGCAGCTCCTCGGGGGAAATGAGATCGTAATTTTCGGTCAAAGCCTTTTTGCCCGCCTCCGCATCATCGGAAGCCAGCATCACCGCGCCGGAAACCGTGTCCTTCACAAGGATTGTTCCCTCGTCCCGGAACAGCACCTCTGCCGTGCCTCTGTCCAGCACCCGCTTGATGCCCAAACACTCGATTGCATCCATGTTCATGTCAATAGCCCAAGTCCTCGTTCACCAGCACCACTTCGATGGGGTGCGTACCGGGCTTTCGTTCCAACAGTAAGGTGGCGTGGCACATCCGCTGGGGGCTGTTGCAGTCGGTGCATTGTCCCAGTTTGGCACAAGGGGTGTTCAGGTTCAGCCGCCGGGCATTCTGCGGCGCGACCACATTCTTGATGCGATCCAGCGCTTCCTCGATGTTCCCCACCAGTTTGTTTTTCCCAGCGATCACATATACCCGCCCGGTGCCGAACATCAGCCCCGCCAAGCGGTTGCCGAACTGGTCGATGTTAACAAGGATGCCGTCCTTCGTCACGGCATTGGCGGAGCACAGGTACACGTCAGCAAAGGCCGCCTGCTTCTGCATGGCAAAGCCTTCACCCGGTTTCGCGTTCCAGTGCCAGAAAACACTGTTTCCGCGCTCCGACAGCGCCGCGTCCAATCCCAAGCTCTTCACCGTCATGCTGCCGCCGATGCCGACGCTCTCTCCTTCCTTGATTTCGGAAAGAATGTGTGCCTTCGCTTCCTCTGCGGTTGCAAAACACACGGCACTGTAATCCCTTTTTGAGAGCTGCTCCGCCAGCTTCATCAGTTTCTCCATACGCTGTCCTCCTTTTGCTTTTACGCTCATTATAGCAAATTGTCCCGCTCTTGCATAGGATATAGCGGCAGAAATCTTTCTGCACACCGCACACAGAAAGGTGGCATCTTCATGGCCTGTTCCTCCTGCTCGCACCACCAATCCGGCATCCGGCAGATCCGCTACACCTCCACCTGCCCCGGCAGCTGCATCACCGTAACCTCCACCGGCGTCCGCTGCCAGGGCAGCTGCTCCTGCGGCGCCTCCGGCGGATGTTCCTCCTGCTCGGGCGGCTGTTCTTCCTGCCGCTGCTGCTCCGTCTCCGGCCTCCCCTCCTAAACCACCCTCCATACACAAATCGCCCGAAGGCCATGCGCTGTGCACTGCCTTCGGGCACCTTTTTTCGTTATATAAGCACATTTCGTGCTTCAGTGTGTCAAAGAACTTCGTTCTTTGACACAGAATTGCAAGCCCTGTTCATCTACGATTCACGGCCGG
>DCHO01000029.1:21545-21851 GCA_002315655.1 Christensenella sp. UBA1750 | reverse complement strand
GGAGGGCACATTGAGAGATGGTCTCGCCAGGCTCAATCTTTCCTTTTGGAAGATCCCACAATTCGTGCCTGTAGATCAAAAGATAATGGCCCTGTTTGTTTTTAACGAGTCCGCCTCCGGCAGTGATGGGAAAGTATTTTTTACAGAATTCTTCGAACTGCTCGTCATCAATCGCGGTGCACTGTCTCTCGAAATAAATATTAGGCATTCTTTTGCTATCTTTGTCGCCGTGCAAAGGTAATGTTTCCTGAACAATTTATCAATATGATGAAGTCTTCTCTCGGTGAGAAGAGAGCGGCTTCGGTG
>DCHO01000029.1:0-21526 GCA_002315655.1 Christensenella sp. UBA1750 | reverse complement strand
AAGCACTGGAATCGCCTTCACCTGTGTCAGTTCGGGTCAATCCTTTCAAGATTTCACTTGAGGGTTTGAAGGCGCATTTCGGTGAAATTGTCGGCGAACCTGTCGAATGGGCATCCGGAGAGGCATTCTACCTTCATGAACGTCCGTCATTCACTTTGGATCCATTGTTCCATGCTGGTGCCTATTATGTACAGGAGGCCAGTTCCATGTACGTAGGCAAGCTTTTGGATGACGTTTTCGATCTTTCCAATCTTCGTGGACGTTGCCGTATTCTGGATTTATGTGCGGCTCCCGGAGGTAAGACCACCCAGATACTGTCGCATCTTTCTCAGGGGGATTGTCTTTTGGCAAATGAAGTGATTGGTTCGCGTGTTCCTATTTTGGCGGAGAATGTGGCGCGGTGGGGGTCGACCAATGTGACTGTCACCAACAGCGATGCCACGGCATTTGCGGGTGAATTGTTCGATGTAATCGTAGTGGATGCCCCTTGTTCGGGAGAGGGCATGTTCCGTAAGGATGACAATGCAGTGAACAATTGGTCTTTGAACAATGTGAATCTGTGCGCCCAGCGACAGCGCCGTATTGTCAGCGATATCTGGGGCTCTCTTGTGTCTGGAGGATATATGATATACTCAACCTGTACATTCAACAGGTATGAGGACGAAGATAATGTGGAATGGATATGTTCCGACCTTGGCGGTGAGGTGATGGAGATTCGCCACTTTTATCCCGGAGAGGAGAGGGGAGAGGGATTCTTTGCGGCGTTGATCCGAAAGAAAGGAGAATGCATCGCTCCATCACATCAGGAAAAGAAGGGGAAAAAGGGTCAGGTTCATCGTTACCGCATTTACGAATCATTATTTCCCGAAGCTGACAGTGCTCTGTCGCTTGCATTGGACAGAAAAAAGTACCATACTATCGATCTTTCGCGTGAAGATGCTCTTAAATTTCTTGCCAGAGAACCTCTGGCTTTTCCTGACGCTCCGTTGGGTATTATTCTGCTGACCTACCAGAATTTGGCACTGGGATTTGTGAAAAATCTCGGCCGCCGCACCAACACATTTCTTCCGATGCCACGGCGCATCCGCAATCTTAAATAAAGAAAGACCTGCCACCAAGAAGTAGCAGGCCTCTCACTAACCTAAACTTAAACTTAAACTATGAAAAACTTCGTTGCAAATATAGTAACGATTTATCATTTTCAAAATAATTTTATCATTATTCGCAGTTTTTTATCAGATAATTCTAAGTTTTGCGAATTTTAACAACAGGGTCTTTTCCCCGCCATTGTCGAATTTGACGATTGCCTTGCGGTTAACTCCCTCTCCATCAAATGATAATATAGTGCCGTTCCCGAAGCGGTCATGTTCGACGCGCTGATTTTCCCTCAGGTCTCCTACAGGGGAAGGAGAAAAGTCATAGGAGTGTTGGTGCTGTGTCGTATTTTGCTTGGATTCTGTACTTGTGGGATATTTAACGGCCGGACGTGGTGTTTCGAAGTGTGTTTTTGTGAATGGTGTTCTCGGTGTATTGTCATATCTGTTCTCATCAGTGGACAATGGCCGTTCGAGATAATCGTCGTCGATCTCACGGATAAATCTGCTGGGCCTGTTGGACTCTTCGCTTCCCCATTTGCGTCTGGTCTGGGCAAACGATAGGGTGACACTCTTTTCGGCCCTTGTGATGGCCACATAAAACAGACGCCGTTCTTCCTCTATTTTGTCGGGACTGTTGTTCATACTCTCTGAAGGAAACAGATTCTCTTCCATTCCGGTGATGAACACGTAGGGGAATTCCAGACCTTTCGAGGAGTGGACTGTCATCAGAGTCACTTTGTTGCCGTTGGCTATGTCGCTGTCTTGCTCGTCATCTTTCTCGACCTCACTCATCAGGTAGATGTTTTCGAGATAGTCGCCAAGCGTGACCGCTCCCGATTCTTCGCCGTTTTCATCGGCGGCAAGCACTTCCCTCATCTCGTTCTCCTCCTCGCTGTACTCCTTCATGCTGTTGAAGAGTTCCTCCACATTTTCGAAGCGGGCCACTCCCTCGGGAGAAGTGTCGTTTCTCAAACTGACAAGATATCCGCTTCTGTCACCGATTTCAAGTGCGAGATTGTAACAGTCGGAATTGGTGCTCTTTTCGGCAATCGACCATATCATTGCCGCAAAATCGTGGAATTTGCGCACCGAAGCCTCCTTCAATCCATGTATTGCGAGTTTTTCAGCCGGCATAAGCGCAGCATCGAACAGGCAGCATCCTTCGGCCGCTGCCGCAGAGCCCAGTCTTTCAAGTGAGGTGGCCCCGATGCCCCTTGCTGGCGCATTTACGACCCTTGTGAAGGCTTCGTTGTCTTTCTGATTGACGAGCAATTTGAAATAGGCGAGCATATCCTTGATCTCGGCCCTTTCGTAGAATGAATGCCCGCCGTAGATTCTGAATGGTATATTCTTCTTCCTGAGTGCCTCTTCGAGCGCTCTGGACTGCGCGTTTGTCCTGTATAGAATGGCAAAATCCTGATATGCGGCCTTGTCGGAATAGATTCTCTCCACAATGGCCGATGCCACGAGATAACCCTCCTCGGAATCGGTGAATGCCTTGATCATCTTGATTTTCTCCCCGTCGCCGGCATCTGAGAAGCACTCTTTCTTGAGTCGGTGCTCATTGTGCTCGATGAGGCTATTTGCTGCACAGACTATGTTGCGGGTGGAACGGTAGTTCTGCTCCAGCTTGATTACCTTGGCATTTCTGAAATCCCTTTCAAAGTCCAGGATATTTCTGATATCTGCACCGCGCCAGCCGTAGATGGACTGGTCGTCGTCGCCCACCACGCACAGATTGTTGTCCCCGCCGGTTAGGGCGTGGATGAACTCATACTGCACATGGTTGGTGTCCTGATACTCGTCCACCAAGATATACTTAAAACGTCTGCGGTAATGTTCCAGCACCGGCGGGCAGGAGACGAACAATTCCAGCGTTTTCAGCAACAGATCGTCAAAGTCCAGCGCATTGTTCTTCTTTAAGGCTTCCTCATACATCCGATACACGTCGGAAATCTTCTGCATCCTAAAATCCTTGCTGCTCTGGGCGAAATATTCGTCCGGGGACAGCATATTCATTTTCGCTTCGCCGATCTTGGCCTTGATGTCCTTGGGCGCGTAAATCTTATCCGACAGATTGAGCTGTTTCAGAATTTCCTTGAGAACGGACATCTGATCGTCGTCGTCGTAGATGGTAAAGCCGTTGTCGTAGCCGATCTTCTCAATGTCCCGGCGCAGGATGCGGCAGCAGGTGGAGTGGAAGGTTGCCACCCACAATTTTTGCGCCTTGTCCCCCACCAGCTTTTCAATGCGCTCCCGCATTTCCCGGGCAGCCTTGTTGGTGAAGGTGATGGCCAGCACATTGTAGGGGTCAACGGGGTCTTCCGCAAGCAAATCCCTTGCTTCCTCGTCCAGCCCTTTGTGCAGGCAGTCCTGCAAATGGGCACGCTGCTCCGAGGAAAGGGCATAGTTGTGCCCGTTGCTGTGGTAGGCGTTGCCGTACCTTGTCATGTAGGCGATGCGCTGGGTGAGCACCGAGGTTTTGCCGGAGCCTGCGCCCGCCAGCACCAATAAGGGGCCGTTTATCTGAAAGACTGCCTGCATCTGCTGGGGGTTCATTCTGCCGAACTCTTTTTCCAGCACACATCTCCGCAGTTCCTGATCACTGTTCATGCTTTTCTATTCTTCCTTATCCGTGGTTTCGCCGTGCTTTTCGTTGATGCGATCCAGCACCCGGCGGTAGCCGTCCGCGCCGTAAATCAGGCAGCGGGACACGCGGGAGATGGTGGCGGTGGATGCGCCGGTGTCTTCCGCGATATGGCTGTACGTTTTCTTTTCGTCCAACTGACGGGCGACCTCCATGCGCTGCGCCAGGGACTGCAATTCATGGATGGTGCACAGGTCTTCAAAGAAACGATAGCAATCTTCCTGTGTTTCAAGCGTCAGGATGGCCTCAAACAGGTGGTTGATCTCCTGATTTTCCAGCTTGGATTGATACATAAGAAAACCTCCGCAGCGGCTTATTTTTTAGCGACCATTAGCCGACATAGTTGATGAGGGAGCCCACGCCGCCCACGCGAATCTCGATCTTGTCGCCCTTGCACATGGGACCCACGCCCTTAGGCGTTCCAAGGGAGATAACATCGCCGGGCAGCAGGGTCATGACGGAGGACACGAAGGCCAGTATCTTTCTCGCGCCGCGCATCATGGTCTCGGAATTGCCGTCCTGCCGGATCTCATCGTTTAAGAAAGACTGCACAGGCGTGTGCTCGGGGTCGATCTCGGTATTGATGCAGGGGCCGAAGGGAGCAAAGGTGTCAAAGCCCTTGGCGCGGATCCACTGGCCGTCAATGGGCTGCAGATCGCGGGCGGTCACGTCATTGAGTGCGGTGTAGCCGAAAATGTACTCGTCGGCGTCCTTCTCCTCCACGTTCTTGCACTTCTTCCCGATGACCAACGCCAGCTCGGCCTCATAATCCACGCGGGAGGAACGGGCGGGGTAGATGATGGTCTCGCCGGGGTTGAGAATGGCGGACGGGGGCTTTAAGAAAATAACGGGCTCCTCAGGGATGGCGTCGTTCATTTCCTTGATGTGATCTAAGTAATTGTCGCCCACGGCAACGATCTTGGAAGGCTCGCAGGGAGCCAGCAGCTTCACTTCGGAAAGTGCCCACTCTCTGCCGTCCTGCTCGACATTTTCATAGGGCAGCCCTTTTATGGGGTACACTTTTTCACCGATCAGCTCGGCGTAAACGGTTTCGTTCTCTTTGGTGCAACGGATGATTTTCATTTGGGCATACCTCCAGCATTTATTTATATTCTTATTGTACCATATCCGCTCGGCTTTTCATAGGGGTTGCGCAAAAAAATGCAGACTCCGCTGAAAACGGAATCTGAATCAGGCTAATAGGACAGCACGCTCAATCGGTTGACGGACAGCTCGTAGGCGGTTCTCGTCTCTGCCCCGTCCTCTGTCGCCTTCACATAGTCCCGGCTCTGCAGCCGCCCTGCCACTTCTAATAATGCCCCTTTTCGCAGATGCCGGCTGAACGCGGCGCACTTGCCCCACACCACGCAGGGGATGAAATCGGTTCCCGAAATGGGGCGCGTGACCCGAATGATTAAGTCGGTAATCTCTCTGCCCAAGGGCGTTTTGCGGTAGTACGGCTCCTTATATAATTCCCCGGTGATCTCGATGCGGTTGTTCGCCCCGTCGATTGGCTTCCCCACTTCCCTGACCAGCACGCACAGGCGCAAGTGCCGCCTGTCCTGCCCCTGCATGGTGTAGCCGCGCATCTGCCCTTCAATGGAAACACCGCCGTGCAGCCCGTCTTTGAGGCTCTCCGGGCACAGCAGCGGCAGCACATCCATATTTCCCGAAAGCCGCCTCACCGCCAGCAGACAGCGGTAGAGCTTTACGCCGTGGCTCTCATGGGAAAATTCAGGTCGGGTGATCACTTCCCCGCAAAGGATTGCCTTGTTGGTCATGCCTCTGCCCCGCTTCCCGCGTTGCGCTGCACGCCCGCATTGTCGATGAGAGTATCGCCTTCCAGCAGCAACTCGGACACCGGAACGATGGTGAACCCGTCCGCGATAAGCGCATCCAATATAGTGGGCAGGGCTTCGGTAATGTAATGCGAATTGTTGTGGAACAGGATGATGTCGCCGTCCTGCACCTTCCCCACCACCCGGTCGATCATGGGCTGTACGCCCAAATTCTTCCAGTCCAAGGAATCCACGCTCCACTGAACGACCTCATAGCCGTTTGTGCGGGCAGTCAGCACCACTTCGCTGTCATAGTCGCCGTAGGGCGGGCGAAAGAGCGTCGGACGCACCCCGGTGATGGCCGTAACCTTATCGGATAAGGCGGACAATTCCTGCGCAATGGCGGCCTCGTTCAGCTCGCTCATGTGCGGGTGAGTATTGGAATGGTTGCCGATCTCATGCCCCGCTTCGAAAATCTGTTTGACGCGGGCTGGATATTTGTCCACCCAATAGCCCACTAAGAAAAACGTCGTTTGGATGTTCCGTTCTTCCAGAATTTTCAGAATTTCGTCGGTCTTTTCCTCGCCCCATGCCGCGTCAAAGGAAATGGCGATCTTTTTGTCGCTTCTGTCCACCGAATAGACCGGCAGCGGCTTGCCGCTCTCGGAAAAAACGGTCTGGGACGGGTTCGGCACAAGCAGCCCGATGATGGCCAATGTGACCAGCGACAGGCACAGCACAAGGCAGGTCTGGGTCACGGGCTGCACATTGCGGGTCAGCCAGAACCCGAATTTTCTCATCATCCCCTGTAAACGAAAACGCATAAGGCTTCCTCCCCTTTGTCTTTGGTTTGGTAAAGCCTTATGCGTTGCATTTTGTGTTTATGCTAAAAGATGCTGCCACAGCCTTTCAGTCGTTCCAGCAAATCGGCTCGGAAATCGGGGTCTGCGGGGTTTAAGGAATTGAAGCACACGCCCTCCGTGCCCGCATGAGCGGTGGAATGGATGAACCGCCCATTGCCCAAATACATGGCGACGTGTCCCGGGAAGAACAGCAGATCGCCCTCCTTTGCCTGTTCGTAGGGAATCGGCTTGATCGGAAAGCCGTCCACAATCTTCGCGTCGCGGTAAATGGCGATGCCATTGAGTAAATAGGACATGGAGCACAGCCCGGAGCAGTCGATTCCCAACGGGGACTTTCCACCCCAGCGGTACTGGGTTCCAAGGTACAATTTGGCGGTTTCGGTCAGCATCCTTCTTAAATGCGCCTCGTCCGCCGGATTGTCGTTCCAATAGTATTTCCCGAAATAGCTGCCGTGCGTCCAGCCGCATCTGCCGTCAACAAGCACGACCTTGACCCAGGATTCCTCAAAGGTCTCCTCGGTTTTCCCTAAGATCGCGCCCCGGGTCACGGTGGCAAGCGGGAAGGACTGCACTTTGGGTTCCGCCATAATGTCGGCATAGAGCCACAGCATTACCTGTTTTTCGGTCTGCTCAAACAGGGAAGCGTCTCCGAAGAACAGTTCGTCCCTGTTCACCCAGCCGGTGTAGCGGTAGGGCGTCTGAATCTTATACCAGTCTCCGTCGTTGTCCAGAATTTCCAGCTTCATGCCGTAAAGGGCTTCGTCGGACAGCTCACAGTCGCGTTTCTTCTCGTTGTGGAGCTTGACCAGCGTGGAATTTGCGTATGCGTACATAACTTTCTCCTATTGCAGAATCGTGATGGTCTTTTTGTCGGCATCCAGTGCGCAGTCCATGCCAAGGGGCAAAGACAGCGTGGGCAGGTCGTGACCGCAGGTTACGCCGGAGAGGATGGGGATGTTCAGTGGTGCCAGCACTTCTTCAAACACCTGCGGAATGGAAAGGCTCCCGTCCTTGCCCTTGCAGTCGGTGTAATAGCCCAAGATGATGCCGCGGCAGCCGTCAAAGGAACCCGCCTGAACCATGTGGTTGAGCATCCCGTCAAGCCGATAAGGGGCTTCACCAATGTCTTCCAGAAACATAATGCAGTCCTTGGCGACGGGCGCAAAGGGCGTGCCAACAGCCGAGGACACCAGCGAGAGGTTTCCGCCGATGAGCTTGCCTTGCGCCTTGCCGCCCACGACCGTGACGCGCTTTTCCTTGTCGCAGTTGGGCAATTCTCCCCACTTGCCGCCGAACAGTGCAAGTTTCAGGTACTGGTCTGTATATTCGTCCAGCCCCTTATACCATTCGGTAGAGGGCATGGGGGTGTGGTAGGAAACCGTGTCCGCATAGCAGCCCAAAATCAGGTGGAAGAAGGTGATGTCGCTGTACCCGAAAAGAGGCTTCGGATTGGCAAAAACGGTCTTCCAGTCGATCAGCTTATACAGCCGCTGTGCGCCGTAGCCGCCTCGGGCACACAGTATACCCTCGATGCTCTTGTCGGCATAAGCGGCATTGAAATCCGCCGCCCGCTGCTGATCCATCCCGGCAAAATAGCCGTGGGTCTGCTTGCAGGAAGGGTACACAACGGGTTTCAGCCCGTACTTTTCCACGGCGGCAACCGCCTCATCCAGCCGTCCTTCGGGCAGAGGGCCGGAGGGTGCGAGCAGCGCGACCCTGCTGCCTTCGTGCAAAAATTTCGGAGTTATCATCTTCAACCTCCTATGAAAAAAGGCCGGAGCACCGACCTTTTTGTGTTTTATGCTTTGAGCTTTTCTCTGTATTCGGTAAGTTCCTTCTGATTGCCCAAGATGAAGTGACCGGGTTCGATCTCCGTCCACACGGGCTTGTCAACGGAATAATCGTGGCAGGAAGGATCGTAGACCTCCAACACCTTTTTGCGCTCCTTCAAGGGATCGGGCTGCGGAATGGCCGACAGCAGCGCTCTTGTGTAGGGGTGCAGCGGGTGGGCAAAAAGCTGTTCGCTGTCCGCCATTTCCACAAGCAGACCCTTGTGAATGACCGCGATGCGGTCACAGATGAAGCGCATGACGGACAGATCGTGGGAAATGAACAGGTAAGTGAGGTTTCTCTCCTTCTGCAATTTGGCCAGCAGGTTCAGCACCTGCGCACGGATGGATACGTCCAGCGCGGAGATGGGTTCGTCCGCAATGATGAACTCCGGCTCCATGATGAGGGCGCGGGCAATGCCGATGCGCTGCCGCTGACCGCCGGAAAACTCGTGCGGGAAGCGGGAAGCGAACTCGGGCAGGAGGCCAACGTCCGCAAGCGCCTTTGCGACCTTCTCGCGGCGCTGCTGGGGCGTGATGCCGGGGATGTTGTAAAGCCCTTCGGAGACGATGTAATCGACCTTGGCACGCTCGTTCAGGGAAGCCATGGGGTCTTGGAAGATCATCTGCAATTTGCGCGTGACTTCCTTGTCCAGCTCCTTGGAGATGCTGCCGTTGATCTGCTTGCCGTCGTAAATGACCTTGCCGCCTGCGGTGGGATGGATGCGGATGATGGCGCGGCCGATGGTGGTTTTGCCGGAGCCGGACTCGCCGACAAGGCCGAAGGTTTCGCCCTTGTAAATGTCAAAGGAAACACCCTTGACCGCTGTAAACTCATGCTTTTTCTTGCCGAAGGTGACCTTCAGGTCTTCGACGTGCAGCAGCACCTGTTTTTCATTACTTGCCATTTGCCGCACCTCCTTCGGAATTTAAGGAACGGATGACCTCCGGCGGCTCCACCTTGGGGGCGCGCTCATCCAGCAGCCAGGTTCTGGCCTTGTGGGTGGGCGACACGGTGAAGTACGGCGGGAGCTCCTCGAAGTCGATTTTGAGTGCCTGCGGGTTGCGGGGCGCGAAAGCGTCGCCCTTGACCTCGGCAAAGAGGTTCGGCGGGGTGCCCTTGATGGAGAACAGATCCTCGCCCTTGACGCCCAACTGCGGCAGGGAGGACAGAAGCGCCCATGTGTAGGGATGCTTGGGCTGGTAGAAGATTTCCTCCACCATGCCGATCTCGATGATGTCCCCGGCATACATGACCGCCACACGGTCGGCAATGTTCGCCACAACTCCCAGATCGTGGGTGATGAAGATAACCGTTAGTTTGTATTTTTCTTTCAATTCACGGATCAGAGACAGCACCTGCGCCTGAATGGTCACATCCAGCGCGGTGGTGGGCTCGTCGCAGATCAGAATCTTGGGGTTGCAGGCGATGGCGATGGCGATGACCACGCGCTGCCGCATACCGCCGGAAAACTCGTGAGGGTACTGCTTATAGCGGCGCTCAGGGTCGTCAATGCGCACATCCCGCATGATCTGCAGCGCGGCTTCCTTGGCTTCCTTCCCCTTCTTGCCCTGATGCAGCGAAATCGCCTCGGCGATCTGCGCACCGATGGTTTTTAAGGGGTTTAGCGAGGTCATGGGATCCTGCAAAATCATGCAGATTTCCTGCCCGCGGATTTTCAGCCAGTCCTTTTCTTTTTTGAACTTGGCAAGGTCGGCGTAGGTTCCCTTCTCGTCCTCCCCGTAAAGGTCGGGGTTCTTGGCATCCGGCTTTGCGCCGTAATACTTTATGGAGCCGTTGTCAATGAAGCCGTTGGAATCCAATAGACCTATGAGGTTTTTGTTGAGCACGGATTTCCCGCAGCCGGACTCGCCGACGATAACCAAGGTTTCGCCCTTATACACATCCAGCGATACCTGACGGATAGCGTGCAGGATTCTGCCGCGCAGGGAGAAGCGCACAGACAGATTTTCGATGGAAAGAATCTTTTCTTGCATTTGTGCGCCTCCTTATCTGTGGTTCTTCGGGTCGGCAGCATCGGAGAACGCATTGCCGGCAACATAGAAGGAAATGGTGACGACGGAAAGAACGATGGTGGGATAAATGAGCTGATAGCGCAGGTTCGGGCTCATCATGAGGGCGCGGCCTTCGTTGATGAGGTTGCCCAGGGAAGGCACCGTGGCGGGCAAGCCCAAGCCGATGTAGGTGATGAACACTTCGGAGCCGATGGCGGCGGGGATGGACAGCGCCATGCGCAGCATGACCACGGACACCAAGTACGGCAGCAGGTTCTTCACGATGATGCGGGAAACCGGCGTGCCCAAGCAACGGGAAGCCAGATTGTATTCCCGGTCACGGATGATGATGACCTGATTGCGGATGAAACGCGCCATACCGATCCAGCCGGTTAAGGACATAGCCAGTATAATCGTTCCCACGCCCGGCTTCATCATGTAGGAAACCAGAATCAGCACGATGGTGGACGGGATGTTATCCAGGATGTTGTAAAGCTCGGTGAAAACGAAGTCCAACTGGCGCACATAGCCCCACAGAACGCCCACGGTGATGCCGACAATGGCCTCGATGCAGGCAACCGCCAAACCGATGAGCAGGGAGGTTCTGGTGCCCTGCCAAAGTCTCGACCACAAATCCTGACCGATGGAGTTGGTACCCAGCCAGTGTAGGGAACCCGGAGCCTCGTTGCGGAGCGGAACGCCGGTGGTGGGGTCGTTGTTGACGACAAAGGCGTCATACTGCCCGGGCAGATAGGGCTGAATGAAGGTGAAGGCCAGAATGACAATGACGGCGATAACCAGCGCGACGGCCAGCTTGTTCTTGCAGAAGACCTTGAAGGTGCTGCCCCAGTAGGAATAATCGGAATAGCCGCGATGCTCGGCTTCCTGCTCGTTGAACTCGGCAAACTCAAAAGCATCGGGGGCAAACTTCCCCTCCATGCGATCCAACGTGCCTTTCAGGGCTTCTTCACAGTGCTGTTCCAGCTGTTCGATTTTCGGATGTTTAATGAGTCCCATTAGCGGTGTCCTCCCTTCGAGCCTAAGCTGATGCGCGGGTCAAGCAGCACCATCAGCAGATCGCCAAAGACGAGGCCGACAACGCCCACGCAGGCGAAAACCAGCACGATGCCCTGCACCATGTTGTTGTCCTGCTTTTTGACAACGTCCACAAGAAGGCCGCCCATGCCGGGGACGGAATACAGGGACTCGATATAAATGGAACCGACAACGGTGTTTAGGAACGAGGTGGGGATGTACTGCGCCATGGGAACGAAGGCGTTGCGGAAGACGTGCTTGAACATGATGCCGGTGGAAGACACGCCCTTGATCTTGGCAAGCTGGACATAATCCTTGGTCATTTCGTCCACCATGTAGCGGCGCAGCCACATGGCGTAGTAGGCGATATTGCCAAGGGACAGGGAGAACACGGGCAAAATCCATGCTTTCCAGTCGTTGATGTCAAAAATCAGCTTGATGTGCAGCCACTGCGTTCCGTAGAGCTGAATGAACAGATAATAAACCGCCGCAGGAACCGCCTCAATGAAAACGATGAAGGCGGTGCCCAAATGGTCGGGCAGTTTGTTCTTGTACTTTGCCATCACGGTGCCCAAGGGAAGTCCCACAAGCAGGGCGACGATCAACGCAAGCGAACCCAGTTTTATGGAAACCGGCAGCTTGGGGCCTAAAATCTCCGTGACAGCCACATTGTTTCGATAGATACGCGAGGTACCCAAGTCTCCTTTGAGGAAAAGCCCCTTAAAGAAGTTGAAGAGCTGCACGATCATGGGCTTATCCATCCCCATGAGCTTCAGTCCGTTCTGAATCTGCTCCTGCGTCATTTTGTCAAAGTTCGGGAAATATCCCTCGATAGGCATCTGGCGCATCAAAACAAACACGATGGTCAAAATGATGATCAGCGTGATGAAAGAACGTCCCAGTCTCTTTGCAAGATATTTTAGCATGATTGTTCAGCCCTTTTATTCATAGAATTGATTTACTTAAATAACATAAGGTGCCGGGGTCCCGGGAAACCCGGGATCCCAGCCTCCTTGGTTTTAGTTGTTCAGTTTTGCCTTAGGAATTACTTGGCAAAGCCTTCCATCCAGGCAGCCTGATTGGCCTCGAACTCATCCATGGTGATGTAGTGATCGGCGACCTTGAGCCACTTGAAGCGGTAGTTGGAAACGCCGGAGGGGCAATACTGACCGTCAAAGATGTTGATCTTGGTGGCTCTGTAAGAAGAGGGAGAAGTGTAGTAAGGAATGACGAAGGCATTCTCCAGCAGCACATCCTCAGCGGCGGCGAAGGCAGCGTAACGGGCGGGCATATTGGTGACTTCCGCCTTGGCAGCGGCAACCTTGTCGTAGTATTCCTTCAGAGCGGCAGCGGTCTCGGGAGCGGTAGCGGCCTTGTCCTCGTCCCACAGGTAAGAATCCATGCGGTTGTAGGTGTTGCCGATGCACTTGCCGGTTTCTTCGTTGATGTTGTCCTTGCCGTCGAAGGGATCGGTCCAGGTCTGCGGATCGATGTAGTCAGCACCCCAGTTGCAACGCATGATGGAGTACTTACCGGCCTTTCTGGTTTCAGCCAGGAAGTTCTCGGAGGGGCCGGCCCACAGGACGCAGTTGATGTAATCGGTGCCAAGCACGCCTTCCAGCTGCTGCTTGACCAAGATGCACTCGTTTTCCCAGTCGGTATCGCCGGACTTATAGCCGATGATGACCTGGATGGGGAAGGTGACGCCGGCGGCGGTCAGCTCTTCAACAGCCTTGGCCTTGTATTCCAGAGCAGTGGCTTCATTGTAGAACAGCTTGGCATTGTCAGCGAACACGGACTGCGCGGCGAAATCGGTGGTGCCGTCGTTGCAGAAGGTGGCGGGGGTGATGGTCTGCTGCATGATGGACTCGGGATCATCGGGTTCATAAGCAGTGATGGAGTAAGCGCGGTTGAAGGCGCTCATGATGGAGTGACGGAAGTTGGAGTTGTTCACAGCGATGGACCAATCGGCGGGAGCGTAGGATTCATCGTAGGTGGGGTTGAAGTTGAAGGTGTAGAAGTAGCTCCACATCACGTCAGAGCGTTCCTTGGAGAGGTAATCGGCGTAATTGGCCTTCCAGTCGTCCACAATGTCGGTGGTGATGGAGCAGGCATCCGCCTCGCCGCGGAGCACCATCTGGGGAGCCAGAGTCTCGGCTTCGGCGTTGTAGATGCGGTTGATCTCGGTGATGTAGATGCGGTCGGCATCCCAGTTGTTCTCGTTCTTCACATACTTGTGATGACCCTGGGGCTCGAACTCGGACAGGATGTAAGCGCCGCAGAAGTAGATTTTGTCGATGTCGGTACCGAAGGAGGTGCCGAGCTCTTCAAGCTGGGGGCCGTAGGCGGGGAACCAGCAGGTGTAGGTCAGGCCGGACAGGAAGTAGGGAGTGGCCTGTTCAAGGGTATAAACCAGGGTGTAATCATCGGGAGCAGACACGCCGACCTCGGCAAAGTCGGTGACTTCCTTATTGTAGTAAGCGCGGGCGTTCTTGACGCAGGCGATCTGGTCAAAGGTCAGGGACTCGTTCTCGGAGGTCATGACGTACTTGGCAGCCGCCACAAAGTCGTTGGCGGTCAGCTCGGCGATCTCGTTGCCCTGATAGTCGTACCACTTCACGCCCTTGCGCAGGTGGAACGTCCAGGTCAGACCGTCATCGGAGTTCTCCCAGGATTCGGCAAGACCGGGAATGATGTTGCCGTACTGGTCGTTTTCCACAAGGGAGTCAACGGTGTTGGCAGCAGATTCCTGATCCCATGCCTGAGAAGCGATCAGGTAGTTCAGCGTGGTCACTTCGGAAACGTACAGGTCGGTGTAGACCATGGATTCGGAAGCGGCAGGAGCTTCGGCAGCGGCATCGTCAGAGGCGGAATCATCGGCCTTGGCGGTGTCGGTAGAAGCAGTGTTGTCAGAAGCGGATGCAGCGGGAGCTTCGGTCTTGGAGCAGCCGGCGAAGGCCAGAACCATGCAGACGCAAAGCAGCAGAGCAAGCAGTTTCTTCATGTTGAGTATCCTCCCTAATAAATTTCCTTCATCCGAAGGATCATTCCATATTGATCTTTCGGACGATTATGAAATGATGGTATAAAAGATACCATATTCTCACCGATTTTGCAAGACCTAAATTCATAAAAATGCAAAATTATCCGAAGGAATTTTCTTTCTTTTGCATAATCGTCTTGCATTTTCAGCATTTTCTTGCAATTTGTGACTTCATTTCGGCGTAAACTGACGCAACGCACGTTTTGTCGTTCATTTTTGCTGATTCCGCAAATTCCGTTCTGCATCGTTTTGCAGGAGATTATGCAGGTTCCCTGCTTTTTGAATCTATGCCTTTCTTTCCGGCTCGATGTAGGAATAGATGGGCGTGCATTGGTTCTTGCGTGCCCAGCTCATGTCGCCGTAATCGTAGTGCCACCATTCACATTCGTAGTTTTCAAAGCCCACGGCACGCATGACATTGTAAAGCAGTCTGCGGTTTTTGCGGATTTCCTCGTCCATACCTTCACGTTCAAAGTAGTCGGTGTGGGCGACCTCCCTAAAATCGTCAAAGCCGGTTCCCATGTCAAGCTCTTTGCCTTGATAGCACAGCGTCAAGTCCACCGCGCCGCCGGTCTGGTGGGAGGAAGGGCGTTTATAGTCCACGATAGGGCGGGCGACAAACTCGGTTGTCTCCTCCTCCTGCTTTTCAAGAGACCATTCCGGGTGCTTTTTCTGAATCCTGCCTAAGTATTCGTCAAAGAGCGCCTTCTGCACGGTGACGGGGCGCAGGGTGTCATAAAACAAGAAGGAATAGTCATTCGGCAGCATGGAAAGCGCCTTTTGCAGTCGCTCTAAGATGCCGCGTCTGACATAACATCTGTCCAGCGCATCGGGAATCCCGGCTTTAAGGTAGCTGGCGGCATAAGCCATGCGCGGGAAGCCCTCCGTTATGTCGATGATCGCCTCTCCGCTCTCCACGGTATCGGGCGCGGGCGCGCCTTCCTCCACAGGTGCGGGAATGGGTTTGTTCAGCAGCTCTTCCGTCATTTGTGGTCGTCCTTTCTGCACTCTACGATGACGTTGTCTAAGAACACGGGCACATAGGGCTTACCCCGGCTGGCCTTGTTCTCGATAAGGATTTCCTCGGTGTTGATGAGGGTTTCGGTCTTGTCGGACTGGGTGAGAATCATATCGTAGGGCTCCGTCACAAGCATTGCGCCCGCAAGCCTTGTTCCGTTGGAGCCGTTTTTGTTGAAGGCGAAGCACTTAACGCCCTTTCCGGCACGCTTCTGCATATCAAAGTCGATGAGCAGGCACCGCTTGGCGCAGCCGCGGTCGGAAATGAGCACGATCTCCCCCGCTTCGGGGATGAAGTCGGCATAATAAAGCTTATCGTCCAAATCAATGCCCATGCCCTTGACCCCGGCGGCAACCCTGCCGTTGACGGGAATGTCGCTGCCCTCCATGCGCAGAGACATGGCCTTTTCGGTGAGCAGCAGCAGATTGTTATCCTCCTGATAGGGCAGGACGGAAAGCAGCTTATCGTCGTTCTTTAGGTTGATGGCGGCGGTTCTGCCCTTGCGTGCGCCGTATTCGGAAATGGGCGTGCGCTTGACCATGCCGCGTTCCGTGACAAACATGATGGATTCGGGAAGCTGCTCGCGGACATAGACGGAAACCACTTCTTCCTCATGCTCCATGCCCTGCAAAACGCCCGTGGGCGAAATACCGCGATCCTTCCACTTGGCCTCGGGAATCGCGTCGGCAGGAATGGTCACGCAGTTACCGAAATTGGTGAAGAACAGCAGTTTGGAATCGGTCAGACAGTCGAGTACCTGTGTAACCCTGTCCTCGGTCTCCTCCGCCTTGCCGTAAACCTTGGGGCTCATGCGCTTTAAGAAGCCGCCCTTTGTAGATAAGATGTAGCACGGGTCGGCTGCTGCGGTTTCTTCCGGCTCAAAGGAAACCATGGGCTTATCCTCGATGAGCCGGGTTCTGCGCTCGTCACCGTATTTTTCCTTGATTTCCAGCATTTCCTCGCGGATGACCTTGATGAGCTTCTTTTCGGATTTGAGAATCCCTTCCAAGCGTTCAATGCTTTTCAGGATTTCCGCATATTCCCTGCGCAGAGCGAGGATTTCCAGCCCGGTCAGTCTCTGCAAGCGCATATCCAGAATGGCCTGTGCCTGAATCTCGGACAGGGCGAAGTTCTTCATGAGGCCTTCCCGCGCTTCCTTGGGATTCTTGGAGGCGCGAATCAGGGCTATAATTTCATCCAACTGATCAACGGCAATCATCAAGCCCGCCAAGATGTGCTCCCTGGCCTTCGCCTGCCCCAGTTCGTATTCGGTTCTCTTATAGACCACGCGCTTCTGGTGGTCGATGTAGCGGCGCAGAAGCTCCTGCAAGGAAAGCTGCATGGGCTTGCCGTCCGCAATGGCGACCATGTTCACGCCGAAGGTGACCTGCAAATCGGACACGCGATAGAGATAGGACAGCACCTTTTCGGCATCCACATCCCTTTTGAGTTCAATGACGGCACGCATCCCGGTTCTGTCGGATTCATCTCTTATGTCGGAAATGCCGGAGAGCACGCCCTTCTTCTCCTCCATCAGCTTGGAGATGCGTTCCAGCATGGCGGCCTTGTTCACGCCGTAGGGAATTTCCGTGATGACCAGCGCGGACTTGCCGTTTCCGGTGTCCTCAATGTCCACCTTCGCCCGCAGGGTCAGCTTGCTGCGCCCGGTCTCATAGCCTTTGCGGATTTCTTCATTATTAAGAAGCTCTCCGCCCGTGGGAAAGTCCGGCGCGGGGATAATGTTCATTAGGTCGTCCAGACTGATTTTCGGGTCGTCCATCATCGCCACACAGGCGTCAATGGCTTCACCCAAATTGTGCGTGGGAATGTTGGTCGCAAGTCCCACCGCGATGCCCGACGCGCCGTTGACCAGCAGATTGGGGAATCTGCCGGGGAGCATATCGGGTTCTTTTAAGGTATCGTCAAAGTTTAGGGAGAAGGAAACCGTGTCCTTGTCCAAGTCCCGCAGCAGCTCCGTGGCAAGAGGCGCCATTCTCGCTTCGGTGTAACGCATGGCGGCGGCGGAATCGCCGTCCACGGAGCCGAAATTTCCGTGGCCGTCCACAAGCAGTCCGCGCATGGAGAAGTCCTGCGCCATGCGCACCATCGCGTCATAAACCGAAGTGTCGCCGTGGGGATGATATTTACCCAAGCAATCGCCCACGATTCTTGCGCACTTTCTGTGGGGCTTGTCGGGGGTGTTGGAGAGCTCCAGCATGGTGTAGAGGATTCTGCGCTGCACGGGTTTTAAGCCGTCCTCCACTCTGGGCAGGGCGCGTTCCAGAATAACGTGCTCGGCGTAAGGAATCATGCTGTCGTGCATGATCTCCTCCATCGGCTTTTGCAGGATGGTTTCGTTGTAGACAATAGGGGCTTCGTCCTTTTTCTTACGCGCCATTATTCGTTCACCCTCCCTTCAAAGCTGTCCTGTTTGTTGAAATCCGCGTGGGTGGAAATGTAGATGCGGCGTGGCTCCACCTTATCGCCCATTAAGACCGTGACCATGTGCTCGGCCTCGGCGGCATCCTCCAGCGTCACCTGCACAAGTGTGCGGTTGGCGGGGTTCATGGTGGTTTCCCAAAGCTGTTCGGGGTTCATCTCGCCCAAGCCCTTGTAGCGCTGGATAGAATAGCCCTTACCGATGCGGGCTAAGGCTTTCGGCAGCGCCTTGTCGTCATATACATATTCGGAGTTGTTCCCTTTTTTGACCAGATAGAGCGGCGGGGTTCCGATATAGATGTGCCCTTCGCGCACAAGCTCCTTCATGTAGCGGTAGAAGAAGGTAAGCAGGATGGCGCGGATGTGCGCCCCGTCCTGGTCGGCGTCGGCAAGTATGATGATGCGGTTGTATTTTAAGGCGGAGAGCTTAAATTCCTCCCCGATGCCCGTGCCCAAGGCGGTGATGATGGAGCGGAATTCCTCGTTCATCAGCACCTGATCCAGACGCTTCTTTTCGGCGTTTAAGGGCTTTCCGCGCAGGGGAAGAATGGCCTGGAACCTTCTGTCTCTGCCCTGCTTGGCGGAGCCGCCAGCGGAGTCGCCCTCCACGATGAACAGCTCGTTTTCCTCCGCCTTGCGCCCGGTGCAGGCGGAAAGCTTGCCGATCAAGGGCGTGGCTTCAATGGAGGATTTCTGGCGGGCAATATCCTTGGCCTTCCGCGCGGCCTCGCGGACATTGGCGGCGGCACAGGCCTTTTCCATTAAGTGCGCGGCGGTTTCCTGATGGTTTAAGTGTTCCAGCCACACACAGAACTGCTCATAGACCAACTGCTCCATAAGCGGGCGCACCTCACTGTTGCCCAGTCGCCCCTTGGTCTGCCCTTCAAACTGGGGATTTTTCACAAAGCAGGTGATCACGGCGGTCATGCCCTCGCGGTAGTCCTCGCCGTTTAGGTTGTTGTCCTTTTCCTTCAGAATTCCCACCCGGCGGGCGTATTCGTTCATGGCTCTGGTGTAGGCGGACTTGAAGCCCGTCTCGTGGGTGCCGCCCTCGGGGGTCGGGATGGAATTGACGTAGGAGAAGACGCTCTCGGTGTAGGAGTCCGTCACCTGAAAGGCTGCGCAGAAGCGGTAATCGTCCTTCTCGCCCTCCAAATAAACGATGTCCTCATGCAAAGGGTTCTTTTCCGCGTTTAAGTATTTCACATAATCCGCGATGCCGCCCTCATAGCAGAACTCCACTTCCCGCTGGTCGGCGGGCAGACGTTCATCGGTCAGAAGGATGTGCACACCGCGGTTTAGGTACGCAAGCTCCCGAAGTCTCCGGGAAACGGTCTCATAGTTAAAAACAGTGTCCTCAAAGACGCGCTTGTCCGGCAGGAAGGTGGTCTTCGAGCCCTTTTTGCGGGTATTGCCGATCTTGACAAGCTCGGTCATGGGCTTGCCGGAAACGATTTTCTTTTCGCTCTCGTCCCAGACGGAGGCAAACTCCTGCCGGTAGGCGGTATAGTTGACATAAACCTCGCAGACGAGCCACTCGGACAGGGCGTTTACGACAGACGCGCCCACGCCATGCAGACCGCCGGAATAGTTATAGTTCTTTCCGTTGAACTTGCCGCCCGCGTGAAGCTGGGTATAGACGACCTCCACGCCGGAAATGCCCAACTGCGGATGAATGTCCGGGGGAATGCCGCGGCCGTTGTCCTCCACGGTGGCACTGCCGTCCTTGTGCAGCGTGACCTTCACGGTGTCGCCGAATTTGTTTGCGGCCTCGTCGATGGAGTTATCGACGATCTCCCACAGCAAATGATGCAGCCCCTTTGTGCCTGTGGTGCCGATATACATACCCGGGCGCATCCGAACCGCGTCCAGCCCTTTCAACACCTGTAAATCTCCCGCGTTATAACTGCTCACTTGCTCATTCCTCCATAAATTCGATACCGAACATTTTGATGCTATAAACCCAATTTCCAAGTTTACACCTTTATTTTGCTTCTTACAACCCACATCCTGTCTCATTTTCGTAAATTTTTCCTTTATTTTCCTACTTTATGTAGGAAAAACCGACCACGGGAGGGTTCCCATGATCGGTTTTTGTCTGATTTTGCTGTCAAGTTATCTGGTTTCAGCCAGAGCGTCAAAGCTGCCCTTCAATGCGCCGTAGAGCTTCTGATACAGGCGGAAGTGCTTTTCGTATGCAGCCGCGTTTTCGGGGTTCGGGAGGGTCTTTGTCTCCTCTTTCAGCACCTTTGCAGCTTCGTTTAAGTCCTTCCAAACGCCCACGCCGACACCTGCCACCAGCACCGCGCCGTATGCACCGCCCTCGGATGCGCCGGAGACCGTGACCACGGGCAGGTTGAACACGTCAGCGACAATCTGCCGCCAAAGCTTTGAGGTCGCGCCGCCGCCGGAGACGATGATCTTGTCGGTGACGATGGTTTCATCCATGCCGCGAATGCGTTCGTAAACGTCCCGCAGGGAATAGGTCACGCCTTCCATAACGGAACGGGTCATGTCGCCCTTTCCGTGCTCCAAGCCGATACCGAAGAACACGCCTCTGGCGTTGGCGTCCGCGTGGGGGCAGCGTTCGCCGGATAAGTACGGCAGGAACTGCAAGCCGCCGCAGCCGGGCTTGGCCTGCTCCGCTTCTTCATCTAAGATGGCATACACGTTCTTGCCCGTGCGCTCTGCTTCGGCTGTTTCGTCCTTGCAGAGGGTGTCCTTGTACCAGCGGAAGGAGCCGCCGGCGGAGAGCGTCACGCCCATGGAGTGCCACAGATCGGGGGCATTGTTACAGAAGACCTGCAGCGCGCCGCCGCGGTTTTCCTTGTAGCCGTCCAGTCCCATGGCGACAACACCGGAGGTGCCGATGACCACGCCTAAGACCCCCTGACGGACAAGGCCGGAGCCCGTGGTCTGAATGACGGCATCACCGCCGCCCGCCGTGACGGGCAGGCCTTCGTAAAGCCCGGTCATTTCCGCAACTTCCTTGGTGACATAACCCGCAACCTCGGAGGATTCGTACACCTTTTCCGGGAACAGAGTGCGGGAAATGCCGATCTTTTCGAGCAGTTCCTCGCTGAACGCCCGCTTTTCCACATTGAATAGCCCGGTGCCGGAAGCGTCGGAGAACTCGGTGGCAATGACACCCGTGAGCATGAAGCGGATGTAGTCCTTGGGATTGAAAATGATTTTCGTCTTGGCGAAGTTTTCCGGCTCGTTCTCCTTCATCCAGAGTATTTTCCCGCCGGTGTAGCCAGTGAGCATTTTGTTGTTGGTGAGCTTCAGCAGAGCTTCCTCGCCGCCCACCAGCTCCGTGATTTCCGCACACTGCTTTTCGGTGCGCTGGTCGTTCCAGAGAATCGCGGGACGGATCACGTTGTTGTTTTCATCCAACGCGACCATGCCGTGCATCTGCCCGGACAGGCCGATGGCGGCAATGTCGTGAACGTCTACTTGTGCTTTTTCTATGACCGCACGGATGGTTTCTACCGTGGCATTCCACCAGTCGGCAGGGTTCTGCTGCGTCCAGCCGGGATTCGGCGTTTCCAGCGGATATTCCACGGTCTTGGAGGCTATGACCTTGCCTTCTGCGTCACACAGTATGGTCTTGGTGCCGGAGGTGCCGATGTCGATGCCAAGCAAAGTTTTCTTCATTTTGCCCATCCTCCCTTTTTGTTTGAACAAGAGGGCGAGGAAGCCCCGCCCTCTCAGTGTGTCAAAGAACGAAGTTCTTTGACACAGAATTGCAAGCCCTGTTC
>DCHO01000020.1:36285-59417 GCA_002315655.1 Christensenella sp. UBA1750 | reverse complement strand
CCGGCTCGCTTTATGCGGGAGACCTACGGGTCTCCCGCGCCCTCCGTGAAATCTATCCCGTTTTTTTTGTGCATTATCTCAAGTCTTGTTATGCATTTATTTACCTTTTTTGACAGCCTGAGAGAATCCTGAAAAACGGATTCTCTGTTATTTTCCATCGTTTTTTGGAGAATGTTTGTTAAATTTCTATTGACAAAAATGCGGCTAATATGATATAACAGCATTGTATAGTTAGCCTGTCTGAAAGTTATCGGATATAAGCGCTGATTCGTTTGTTCCTTTTTACGCCATTTCAGAGGGGAGAGAATTTGTATGGCATTTTGCCCGAATTGCGGCACAAAGCTCAATGACGGTGCCAAGTTCTGCACGAACTGCGGCACACCCCAGACGCCTGTCGTGCCGGTTCAGCCCGTCGTGCAGGAGGAACCTGCAACCGTACAGGCTCCCGTGCAGGAATACCAGACGCCCGTACAGGAGTATCAGGCACCGCAGCAGAACTATCAGGCGCCCGTACAGGAATATCAGCCCCCGCAGCAGAGTTATCAGGCTCCCGTGCAGGAGTATCAGGCACCGCAGCAGAGCTATCAGGCTCCCGTGCAGGAATACCAAGCGCCACAGCAGAGCTATCAGGCTCCCGTGCAGGAATATCAGCCCCCGCAGCAGAATTACCAGACACCCCAGCAGAATTATCAGGCGCCCCAGGGCGGAAAACCGCCAAAGGCAAAGAAAAAGGTGAAACCGCTGGCCATCATCCTGCCCATCGCGGGCGTGGTGCTGGTGGGCATCATCGTGCTGCTTGTTGTGCTGCTGGGCGGCGGCAAGGTGGACAAGAACGTTTACGGGAAGTATGACATTGTGGCCTCTGCCGCGTATGGCTATACAGCCGACACCGACGGCGAGTGGGTCGAGCTGAAAAAGGGCGGAAAGGGCACCTTCTTCTACGGCTATGAATTTAAGCTCAAATGGAAACTTACGGACAATGCGTTTGACGGCACCGTCTCCTTCTTGGGCATTGAGGAGGACATGGACGGCACGCTGGAAAACAACCTGCTGACCGTGACCTACGGCGACTACACCATGGTCTTCTTAAAGGAAGGTGCGGAGCTTCCCGCTGACTTCAAAGCGCCCGGTGCGGAATTTGATATTACCGACATGAGCGATTGGGACATCCGGGAAGGCGATGCAGGCTACTACTACATCAAATCCATGGAGACCGCGGGCGTGACCCTCGATTACGATCAGCTGCTGGCGGGCGAAATGACGGACGCTTACCTGTGGCTGCTCTCCGACGGTACCGGCGAGATTCAGCTTGCCGCGGCTACCGAGCCTGTGGAGATCACCTGGGAAGAGGGCATCATCCACTACTTCGACAAGGATCTTGTCTACACCAGAAACGGGGACGACATTACCGTGGACTTCACCGGCGGCACGACGATGACCTATTCTCTCAACCTGCCCGGCTGGAATGACTTCGACACAGGGGATGGTGCCTCCACTGAGCTGGATTACGACCTTATCTGGGCGCTGGAAAACGACTGGCATGGCATTGCCCGATTTGAGAGCTGCACCGGCAAGTATGAGGGGCTCAACGATACCTATATGCAGCTGATTGCCCGCTTCACCTTCCAAGAGGACGGGACGTTGGTGCCGTATCTGCGTGCCTACATTTCGGCATCCGAGGACGAAAACTTCGAGCTGGACGAGTCCTGCTATGTGGATTACGATGCAAAAGCGATTGTGCTGAACGGTCAACTGGTTAAAAAGCCCTTTGTCTATCCCGCATGGTTCTACTATGACGAGAGCGATCAATCCATCAATTACTACGTCACCTGCGCGCAGGGCGATGATGCCATGAGCTTCTACGGAACGCTGCGTCTGTTCGGGGATGACTGGTCCACGGAATACTATGTGACCCTGCCCGATGGCTTTGAGCCCAGCGAGTTTGGCGATTATTCCTTTGAGGATATGGTTGAATTGTACGGGCTGGATTGGAGCAATGTGCCGGAACTGACCCATGTGGGCGAAAACGGGCTTGGCATTGCCACCGAGGGTGCGCCCATCGGCGACGACGGAGGCGCGGACGACCTTTACGCGGACTGGGACAAGAAACTGTGCGACGAGAACGCCACCTATGATTTGAAGAAGATGGCGGAGGTCTACAAATGGTATATGGGTTTAAGCTATGACGAATCCGCCGCGCTGACCTACGACGATTTCTGCGAAAAGTTAGGCGGCAAGGGCAAACTCTTCTATGATTCCACCACCCCTGAGGAATTGCACCTCTGGTGGACGGACGCCGCCGGTTCCGGCTATTTCGCCGCGAACTTTGAGCTCAATGCAGACGGCGAGATTGTTGTGACCATGGGCACTGTAACCGTCGGAAACGCGGCATATCAAGCCTATGAAAAAATTAAATAAAAGCTAAGGAGAAAATGTATGCAGTATCGTATTGAAGGCGGGAATCTTCCCGCGGTCATCATCAACCTAAATCCCGGTGAATCCATCGTTTCCGAGGTGGGCGGAAGAACCTGGATGCGCGGCAACGTGCAGACCGAAACCAAGGCATTAGGCGGCGCAGGCAAGGCATTAGGCCGCATCTTCACCGGCGAGAGCCTGTTCATGTCCGTTTATACCGCGCAGTCTCCCTGTGAAATCGCCTTTACCTCCTCCTTCCCCGGACGCATTGTGGCGCGGGAGTTGCAGCCCGGCGAATCCATCATCTGCCAGAAGAGCGCGTTCCTGTGCGCCACCTCCGGCGTGGAGCTGTCCACCTTCTTCCAGAAGAAGATCGGCGCAGGGCTGCTTGGCGGCGAAGGCTTCATCATGCAGAAGATTACCGGCCCCGGTCTGGCGTTCATGGAAATTGACGGCTATGCGCCCGAATACACGCTGGCTCCCGGTGAGCAGATCGTCTGCGATACAGGCGTGGTTGCCGTGATGGACGCCACCTGCACGCTGGACATTCAGCAGGTGCCGGGTCTCAAAAACAAGCTGCTGGGCGGCGAAGGATTGTTTGATACCGTTGTCACCGGCCCCGGCAAGGTCTGCCTGCAAACCATGTCTGCCGCGTCGCTGGCACAGTTGCTCGGCAAGTATATGCCCAGCAAGAACTAACCTGATTTAATATCGGAAGCCGTGAGAAGCGATTCTTGCGGCTTCCTTTTTGCTTTCGTTGACTTATGACTAAAAAGGGAGTATTCTGCATGATAGAGAAGTGCGGAGGAAACCATGAAACGATTTGTGTATTTTCAGCCCAATGAGAAAAACAGCAGCGGCGGTGCGGAGGATTGCGTGATCCGGGCACTGTGCAGGGCGTTTGACAGAACATGGCTTGAAGTGTTTGACGAGCTGACGGATGCGGCGAGGGAGCAGTATCATCTGCCCACAAGCCGCGAGGTGTTTGAAACGATACTGAAAAAGCACGGGTATGAATATTGGGGACTGGAAAAGGATAAACGGTGCACGGTGAACCGCTTTGCCGCGCAGCATGAGGATGGAATATACATTCTGCTGTGCAGAGCCGGATTGCAGGAGCATCTGGTCACGGTTGCGGACGGGCTGGTTTATGACAACAGGGACGGCGGCAACCGGGAAGTGAAAGGGTTCTATCGGAAGAACTGCACAGAGGGAAACGGGTACGGGCGCTAACCTGCACCCCACCCCGCAAGGGGGTGGGGTGCAGGCCGCGGGAAGCCTCGACGGCTTCCGGGAGGAGCCCCTTCAGTCATTTTCGGGACAAGCCCGAAAATGCCGGCTTCCCCACTGCGGTGGGGACGCCAGCCGCGCTGCGGCGCGGGAAAGCAAGCGTTTTTTAGGAGGTGTGAAGGATATGACAAGTATGCGCCAGGATGCCATTGACCAATACAAGAAAAGCCTGAAAATGGGGCAGAAATACTACAATGCCGCGGTGGTTCGCGGCGAATACCCTTACCCGCAGGTGCTCTCGGAGGTGTTTTCGGAGTTCATGTCGGTGGGGCACGTCCGGGTCGGGCTTGTGGACATCCCGGCGGATAAAATCGTGGGTACCACCACCGCCGGGCGCAAGTCCGCCTTTGCGGGGAACTTTATGCCGCTTTTGTCCCAGAACACCGAGTTTGCGATCAAGTGGATCAATCTCTGCGAGGCGCATTTGGGTCCTACGGGCATCCGCGACCCTATCGTTTGTTATGAGTACATGGGTCGGTTTTATGTAACTGAGGGCAACAAGCGCGTGTCGGTGCTCAAAAGCTACGACGCTGTGACCATTCCCGCCATCGTCACCCGGATTCTGCCCGTGATGAGCGACGACCCAGAGGTGCAGATTTACTATGAGTTTCTGGATTTCTACAAGGTCAGTGGGCTTTACGGCATCAAATTCTCGAAAAAAGGCGCTTATTCCCTGTTCCTGTCGCTTCTGGGCTTTGCCCCCGATCATGTGTGGACAAAGGAGGAGCGTTCTGATGTTTTCGGCGCGTTCGTCCACTTCAAAAACGTGTTCATGCGCATGGGCGGCGATAAATTGAAGCCCCGCACGGCGGACGCGCTGCTGCAATGGCTGCAGATTTATCCGAAAGAAGATTTGTGGGACGAGCAGCGCATTGCGGAAACGCTGGAAACCATCTGGCCGGATCTGGTGCTGGAATCCGAGGACGACCCCATTGAGGTTTCCACCGAGCCGGAGGAAGCGGACAGAAGCGTCTTTTCCCAGCTCTTTGGCATCGGAAAGATCAATCATCTGAATATTGCCTTCATTTACGCCTTCCCGCCGGAGACAAGCGGGTGGACAAAAGCGCATGACTTAGGCCGAAAAGAGATGGAGGAAAAGCTGGGCGACAGGGTTTCGGTCAGCACCTACGTTTGCAGCATGGAGGATGCGCAGGACGTGATGGAGAAGGCCGTGTCAAGCGGCGCACAGCTGCTCATTGCCACCGTGCCGCCGCTGATTTCCGCCTCCCGCGCCGTGGCGGCGCGGCACCCCGGATTGCGGGTGCTCAACTGCTCGCTGTCCATGCCTTATGCGGGTCTGCGCACCTATTACGGGCGCATTTACGAGGCGAAGTTCATTGCGGGCGCGATCGCCGGAGCCATGACCACCGAAGACCGCATCGGCTATGTGGCTTCCTATCCCATTTTGGGTGTGCCCGCGTCCATCAACGCCTTTGCGCTGGGTGCACGGCTCACCAACCCCAGAGCCGCAGTCTCCTTAAAATGGAGCTGCGTTGCGGGCAATCCCGTACAGGAATTGGTGTCAGAGGGCGTGTCGGTCATTTCCAACAAGGAATCCGGCAACGTTTCTCCCTACGCCGCGTGGGAGTGGGGTACCTACTTTATCGACCATGCGGACAAGGAGCTGATGCCGCTGGCATCGCCCTGCTGGAACTGGGGAAAGTTCTATGAGCAGGTGGTGGAATCCGTGTTCAGCGGCGGCTGGGAGGAGACAAACGGCAGCGAAAATGAGCGTGCCATGAACTACTGGTGGGGCATGAGCAGCGACGTGATTGACGTGGAGCTCTCGCCCACGCTGCCGGAGGGCTTAAAGCACTTGGCGGGGATTCTGAAACACGACATTATGGAAGGCACGCTGGATCCCTTCCTGACAAAGATCGTCGATCAGAAGAAAATCCTGCGGAACGACGGGATGCAGATCTTCACGCCGGAGGAGATTATGGGCATGGACTGGCTGTGCGACAACGTGGAGGGGCGCATTCCCACCTATGACGAGGTGCTGCCCGCATCAAAGCAGCTTGTGCGGCTGCTGGGCATTCATAAGGAAGACATTCCCATGGAAATGGAGGACTTGCTGCTGTGAGACTGCTGCTTGTTTCGGATGAAGAATCCGCCTATCTGTGGGATTACTATGTTCCGGGGCGGCTGGATGGGTACGACGCCATCCTCTCTGCCGGGGATTTGAAGGCCAGCTATCTTTCCTTTCTTGTGACCATGGGAAAAGCCCCCGTGTATTACATCCACGGCAACCACGACGGCTATTATGACAAGGAGCCGCCGGAGGGCTGCATCTCTTTGGAGGACAAGATTATAAAGGTGGGAAATCTGCGTGTCTTAGGGCTTGGCGGCAGCCGCGCTTACAACCACGGCCCTTACCAGTACACCGAAAAAGAGATGGAAAAGCGCATCCGCAAGCTGAAAATCCAGCTGCTGTGGCACAAGGGCGTGGATGTGGTGGTCTCCCATGCGCCCGCCGCCGGGTGCGGGGACATGGACACACAGGCGCACAGGGGCTTTGAGGCCTTCTGGCCGCTGATACGCAAGTATAAGCCTAAGTATTGGGTCTACGGGCACACCCACAAAAGCTACGGAGCGAACCCGCAGCGGGTCATTGAAAGGGACGGCACCGTGTTCATCAACGCCTGCGAGCGCTACGTTCTGGACATCCCTGACCCGAAGGAGAATTAACACAAGGGGACTTGATTGGAAAACGAACTTTCTATATACTGGTACTATTATGACGCTCGATGAAGCTACCAATCGTTAGGAGGGGAATCCCATGGAGAAAAAAGTGCGCATTCCGGCAAGGGAGCGCTATTTCGGAGACAGAGCTTTCTATAAGCAGGTGGTGCTGCTGGTGCTGCCCATGCTCATCCAGAACACCATTTCCAATGTGGTGTCGCTGCTGGACAATGTGATGGTGGGGCAGGTGGGAACTTTACAGATGTCCGCCGTGGCCATTGTCAACCAGCTCATGTTTGTGTTTTACCTGTGCAATTTCGGCGGAATGTCCGGCGCGGGCATCTTTGCCACCCAGTTTGTGGGCGCAAAGGATGATGACGGAATCCGGCATTGCTTCCGCTTTAACTTTCTGTTGGGCATTTTCCTTGTGGCTGCGGCCTTGCTGGTCTTTCTCATTGCCCCCACGCCGCTGATCTCCATGTATCTGGCGGAGGGCACGGATGCCGCCGATGCCGCCGCGACCTTGGGTTATGCGCGGCAGTACCTCAATGTGATGCTCATCGGGCTTCTGCCCTTCACCGTGACGCAGATGTATGTTTCCACCCTGCGCTCTCTGGGGGAGACGAGGCTTCCCATGATCGCCTCCGTCACCGCCATTTTGGTCAACCTATGCGGCAACTGGCTGCTGATCTTCGGCAACTTGGGCTGCCCCGAATTGGGCGTGGTCGGCGCGGCGATTGCCACCGTTATATCCCGCTATGTGGAGACTGCCATTGTGGTCATTTATACCCATGTGAAGGCCAAGCGTTTCGTGTTCATTCAGGGCGCGTATAAGAGTATGCACATTCCGCAGGACTTGGTGTTGAAAATCGCCAAGAAGGGCAGCCCGCTGCTCTTTAACGAGTTCCTTTGGTCTGCCGGCATGGCAATGCTCTCTCAGTGCTATTCCGTGCGCGGGCTGGACGTGGTGGCCGCCACCAACATTTCCTCCACCATTGCTAACCTGTTCAATGTGGTCTTTATGTCCATGGGCACCGCCGTGGCGGTCATGGTGGGCACGGCCTTGGGCGCGGGACAGTTCACGGAAGCCCGCAGGACCGCATCCCGCCTGATCGTGCTGACGGTCGGCCTGTCCCTCATCACCGAAGGTGCCCTGCAGCTCTGTGCCGTGGCCATCCCCAACATCTACAACACCGAGGCGGAGGTGCGTGCGCTGGCCACCTCCTTCCTGCGTATCGTCGGGCTGTGTATGCCCATCCATGCCTTTGCCCACTGCTGCTATTTCACCCTCCGCGCCGGCGGCAAGACCATCGTGACCTTCTTCTTCGACTGCGTGTTCACCTGGGTTATCTCCTTTGCCGTGGCGTACATTTTGGTGCATTTCACCGCGATCCCCATCCTGACCATCTATCTTATCGTGTCCCTGTGCGATTTCATCAAGGACATTGTGGGCTACATCCTGCTCAAATCCGGCGTTTGGGTCAACAACATCGTGGATAAGGAAGAAGCCGCTGCGTAATCGACAGTCATTTTTCGTTGATTATATATTTGTTATATATCAGAGAAAACACTTGACTGAATATTGAGGCTTCGTTTATAATCTAAAATATATTATTCCTTTGGAGGAAACGCATGAGCATAACAAGGACAGCTGAAAATGAACCCCCCCAAAAAAAACCGATGGAAGATCCTGAGATTACGGTCATACAGATTGACGACAATGATGTGATTGCCACAAGTGGGCAAGTGTGTTTTCCAAAGGGAACACAAATCACCATGGCGGACGGAACAAAAAAGAACATTGAGGATGTGGTTGTGGGCGACAGAGTGCTGTCCTTTGACCATGAGGCAGGGAGATTGACGGCGCAGGAAGTCAGCCTTGCTTACAAAAGAGAGGGCAGAAAGACCGCCTTCACTCTGCACTTTGAAGGGGACAACCGTTTGTCCATCGTCGGCGAACACTGTCTGTATGAACAGGAAAGCGGAAAGTATGTCTGCATTTATGAAGGGGAAGCCGAGCAGTTCATCGGCAGGCACTTCTATCACGCGGAGACGGGCAAATTTGTGGAGCTGCTCTCTGTGACGCATGAAACCGAGCCAGTGGAGTTCTTCTGCCCCTATACGAAATATACGTTCAACTGCATTGCAGACGGAATGCTGACGGTGCCGGATGACGTTATTTATATGCTGAACCTGTATTCCTTTAATGAAGGGCTGACCGCCGACCCTGAACGGCTGCGGGCGGACATTGAAAAGTACGGTCTGTTTGCATATCCCGCCGATGCCGATTGCTCCGAGCAGGAATATGCGGAGCTGGGCGCCAAATATCTGAACATTGTGGTCGGGAAAGGCCTTGCCACCTTGGACGAGGTCATGGACGGACACGGCCAGTATCTGCGCGACAGGTGATGCGGAAAATTTCGAAAATTTCGCAGAGAATCCTGTTAATTGCGGGAAAAACCGTTGACAAGATTTTCGGATGTTGCTATAATATCCAGTGTTGAAGAAGAAGCCCCCGCTTCTCACCCGCACACCGCCACGCGGTCGGGTCAAAATGCAAGCACATGCAGGAATATGTTGTGTTTACCAAGCGGGTGGATTCTGTCTGCCCGCTTGTTTTATGTGTAAACGGGAATTGCCGTACACGAGCCGGAGAGAGCGTTTCACAGGAACAAGACGATGAATTGTCGGAGGTGTATTTCGGAAAGTATGGACATGATGATCAATGAAGAGATCCGCGACAGAGAGGTCAGAGTGATCGGTCAGGACGGCGAGCAGTTGGGCGTGATGCCCACGGCGAAGGCCATGGAGCTGGCAGAGGAAGCCGAGCTCGACCTGGTGAAGATCGCCCCCACCGCCAAGCCCCCGGTCTGCAAGATCATGGACTACGGCAAATATCGCTTTGAACAGGCAAAACGGGAGAAGGAAGCGCGGAAGAACCAGAAGGTCATTGAGGTCAAGGGTGTCCAGCTTTCTGCCACCATCGAGGAGCATGACATCGCCGTGCGCGAGCGCGAGTGCATCAGGTTCCTCCAGGCGGGCAACAAGGTGAAGGTCAGCATCCGCTTCCGCGGACGCATGATTACCCACTCCGATGTCGGCCTCGATGTGATGAACGAGTTCTACAGCAGGGTCAAGGATTACGCCAACATGGATAAGAAGCCTGCCACCGAGGGCAGAACCATGACGATGATGCTTTCCCCCAAGCAGGACAAGTAATTCTCATATATTACCCTTACGAGAGGAGGATATTTCCTATGCCTAAGCAGAAATCGCACAGAGGCGCTGCCAAGCGTTTTTCCTTAACGAAGAATGGTCTGGTCAAGCACCAGAAGGCTTTCAAGAGCCACATCCTCAACAAGAAGAGCACCAAGCGTAAGCGCAACCTCCGTCAGGCTGGTTTCACCACCGTGACCGAGGGCAACACCATCAAGAAGCTGATTCCCTACAAGTAAGTAATCTTGTTGTGGTAAACTAAAGGAGGCAAATTAAAATGGCCAGAATTAAAATGTCGGTCAACGCCAAGAAGCGCCGCAGGAAGATTTTCAAGCTTGCCAAGGGCTATTTTGGTGGAAAGTCCAAGCAGTTCCGTGCAGCCAGCGAGCAGGTCGCCCGCTCTCTGCGTTATGCTTATGTCGGTCGTCGTCTGCGCAAGCGCGACTTCCGCAAGCTCTGGATCGCCCGTATCAACGCGGCTGTCCGTCCCTATGGTCTGTCTTACAGCCGCTTCATCAACGGTCTGAAGCTCGCCAACGTGGACATCAATCGCAAGATGCTCTCCGAGCTCGCCATCTCCGACCCCGCCGCTTTTGCCAAGGTCGTGGAGCTTGCCAAGAGCAAGCTGGCGTAAGAGAAACGCAAAATGACCCTCCGCAGGTTTCCTTCGGAGGGTTTTTCCTATTTATCTGAAAGGGGTTTTGCCATGTTCACAACATTGACCTCCACATCCAATGAAAAGGTACGCGCCATGAAAGCACTGTCCGAGGGGAAAGTGCGCAAAAGCACGGGGCTTATGCGGGTGGAAGGGCGCAAAATGTGCTATGAGGCGGCAAGGGAGCTGAACGTGGACACTCTTTTTGTGGATGAAGAAAAGCTGACCGAATACCGCGATCTTGTGGATTTGTGCGAAGCGCAGGGAGCCAATGTGTTTCCCGTGACGGCGCACATCATTGAGGCGGCTTCGGAGGCCAAAACCCCGCAGGATGTGGTGCTTTCCGCGAAAATTCCGGCTCTGCAGCTGAAAGAGGGGCCGCTTGTGGCACTGGACGGCGTGCAGGATCCCGGCAACTGCGGGACGATTTTGCGCACCTGCGACGCGGCGGGCTTTGGCGGCGTGCTGATGGGCGCGGGCTGTGCCGACCCTTATTCGCCCAAAGGGGTGCGTGCCACGATGGGTTCGCTGTTCCGCACGCCCATTGTGCAGACCAACGACTTGGCCGCGCTGCTGAATGAAAAGAAGCAGGAGGGCTATGCCGTGCTGGTGTCGGAATTGCACGGGCAGGATTTCTATGCCCGGGAAAGGCTGCCGGAGAAAATGATTTTGGTCATCGGCAGCGAAGGGCGCGGCGTCAGCGATGCGGTGATGGAGACCGCGACCCACAGATTTAAGCTGCCCATGGCGGGCGGCGCGGAATCCCTCAACGCCTCCGTGGCGGCGGGCATCCTCATTTACGACATTTTCCGCGAAAGGCATTATACCAGATGAAGTATGCAAACACCTGTGTTGCCCGTTTTGTGGAGCGTCCGAACCGATTCATTGCAAGGGTGGAACGAAACGGCGAGACACTGACCGTTCATGTGAAGAACACCGGGCGGTGCCGGGAATTGCTGATTCCGGGGGCAGAGGTTGTGCTGACAAAATCCGACAATCCGAACCGAAAGACGCGGTATGACCTAATTGCCGTGAAAAAACCAAACTTAGGCTGGGTAAACATCGACAGCCAGGCGCCCAATGTCGCGGTGAAAGAGTGGCTGCAAGGGCGGCTTGAAAATGTGAGGCCGGAAACTGTGTTCGGACAATCGAGGCTGGACTTTTCCATGGAGAAAAACGGGGAAATGTGGCTGCTGGAGGTCAAGGGATGCACACTGGAAGTGGATGGCGTGGGATATTTTCCCGATGCGCCCTCCGAACGGGCGGTGAAGCACCTGCACGAGTTGACAAGGGCGGTGAAAATGGGCTATCGCTGTGCCGTGGCCTTTGTGATTCAGATGGAAAAGGTGTTTGAGGTGCGCCCGAACACGAAAACAGACCCGGCCTTTGCTGCTGCTTTGCAGGAAGCGAAGGAGGGCGGCGTGGAAGTTTGGTTTATGCCCTGTACCGTTAGCGAGGATGAAATGAAAATATCTGTAAAATAGTGATTAAATTTTGTTGACTTAGGTATGATTACGATATATACTTATCAAAAAGGAGGATGAATATATGGCGTTTTGTACTAAATGTGGGAAACAAATAAAAGAAGATGCTGCATTTTGCCAATACTGTGGAAATAAGATTCCTGTTTCTGAAAATAGACAAAATGGCAATTATCAATACAAAGGAGAACAGGCTGGCGATGTGTACGGACAGTATGTAGCACCAACTTCTTCTTTCACACCACCGGATAAGAATAGAAAATGGGAACAAGTTCAACAGAACTTTCAAAACAGTAGATTTTCAAAAAATACAAATATACCTTACCGCAAGGAAGAAAACACTATTCCTAAAGAAACAAAGCAACAAGAGGAAAGTGTTCGGAGATGCCCTAACTGTAATGGGCCATTAAGTTCTCTTGAACTTGTCTGTCCTTGGTGTGGAGCAGAGATTCAGACTCAACACAGGGATAATGTAATGAGAGATTTTTTTCTCCAAATGAATACGATTGAACAAAAGAAGCATCCAACGACATTCTTTGGAACGATTGCTACAAGTGTTGCTAATAAGGTCGATAGTAATTACGAAGATAAGATTGAAAGGGAAAAAGTTGCCTTAATTGCAAATTTTCCAGTTCCCAGTGATAGACAAAATATTCATGAGTTTGGTATGTTTGCTATTTCCAACTTCAACGTTGAAGACTACTTGACTGGCGTAGATGTGAAGCATGAATTAGCCGTTGCTTGGTATAATAAGATGGAGCAAATATACCAGAAAACAATGTTATATAGTAATAGCGATTCGGACTTTGAAAAGTTTACTTCACTATATCTGGCTAAGAAGAAAGAAATTGAAAGACGTCAATCCGAGAAAAAAGAACACGATAAGAAAATGTACAAAATAATGGCCTGCGTAGGGGTTGGCATATTTCTGCTGCTAATCATTGTGCTTTTAGTAAACTGACAAATAGAGCCATCACGAATCATACGTGATGGCTATTTCTAATTCCTGGGGTCGGTGATGTGGTAGCGGAAGGCTTTGAGCATATCGCCCTTCAGGGGGAAGCCTAAGGAGGGAAGAACCTGCGACAGGGTGTTGAGCAGGAGAAGCATTTTTTCTTCCGTGCCGTTTGTGCCGGTGTGGTCGATGGTGAGCATCGGGCTTTGCAGGAGCGCGGAGGAATCGAAAATCGGCAGATCGGGCGTATTTTGCAGAGCTTGGAGCAGAGCGGAGGCGGTGGTTTCCCTTGGCACACGGAAGGCGGAGAAAGTGCCGGAGAAGCCGTCCTTGCCGTAGAGGGCAAGCCCGCCGGCGATGAGGGCGGCGCGGACGGCGGCGGAAACGCGGGTGTGGCGCAGGAGCAGAGCCTTGTCTGCGTCGATGGCATCCAGCGTGCTCCCGATTTCATTTACGGTTTCCGTGGGAATGTCGTAGGGGAAAGCCCGCTCCTTCTGCCAGTTTTTGAAGCAGAGCAGGGAATCGTGGGAAGATGTGCCCTCCATTTTGTGAAAGGCTTCGTGGGAAACCGTGACGAGCGGCAAATGATTTGTGCAGGAAAGCACGCCGGAGGTTTCACCCAGCAGAATGTCGATGCGGGCGCGGCGCACGTCCAGCGGGTTGCCGAACAGGGCGAATGCGGAATCCACTACGGGCAGAATGCCGTTTTCCTTTAAGATGGGGCAGAGGGTCTGCACATCGTTGAGCATTCCCGATGCTTTTTCGCAGTGGACGAGGGTGGCAAACTTAAAGCCGGTCTCTTTTTTGAGGAAGTTGCGCAGGGGCTCTGCGGGCAGAGCCAGGTGCGCATCGAGAGCGAACTTCACGGGCTTGCCGCCTACGGCCTTCACAAGATCGTAAAAGGCGTGCCCTTCCGTGCCGTTTTCCAGAATTAGAACCTTATCCCCGGGATTTGTCAGCGAGGAAACGACCATTTGTTTAAGGTCGATATTTTCCGGGAGGATGAAGGATGGGCTGCCGGAGCCGAGCAACCGCGAGTATTTGCTCATCACCTTCTGATAGAGAGTGAAAAATTCCATATTCTGTTCCATAAAAAATCCCTTCTTTACCTGTCTTTGTCTTCAAGCATACCGCGAAACCGGGAAAAAGGCAACATTTGCAGCGAGATTTTTTGCAAAGGGCAGGAAAAAGCAAACAAATGATGAACATCACCCGGAAGCATTTGACCAAAGCGGCAAAATGTGGTAGGATAAATGAGGAAAAAGGATGTTTCGAAAAGGAGAAACCTTTATGAAAAAGTTTGGGATCAAGGCGATTGCCGTTTCACTTCTTCTTGTGCTGATGATGACGCTTTCTGCCTGTGGGCCGGCCAAGCTGCTGATCGGCGACTGGAAGGACACCTCGGGCAACATAGAATACGAATTTCTCAAGGATGGCACCGTTGTGGCCACCATGTACGGCTTCCCGCTGGAAGTGACCTACACGCTGGAGGGCGACCAGCTCACCATCGCTTACTCTGACGAACTGGTGGAAACCTACACTATCACCTTCTATGGCGACGATGAGTTCATCCTGGAAGGCGAGCAGGAAGGCGAATACTATCAGGAATACTATACCCGCAACACGGAGAATTGATATCCGATGCGGCGTGTGTAAAAATACGGTACAGACGGGGAAAAGCATTGGAGAAAGGTTGACTTTTTTCGCCGCCTGTGCTATAAAATATCATGTTGTGGTGATGAATGGAATTTTGAGTAAGCCGTCTTGCCGCCGTTTTCAAAAGAGAGGTCTGCCACCGGCTGAAAGCAGACCGAGAACGGAAGATGCGCCGAAGTTCACCCGGGAGCCACAAGGGTGCGCCCTTTATCGCGTGCAAGAGGTCAAAAGTACCGTTGTCGGACGGGAAAGACGAACTTGGGTGGTACCACGAAGAGACAATCATGCTCTGCGTCCCAAATGTGTTTGGGCGCAGATTTTTTTGATTCTTTCAGTAATTTTATTCCTTTCAAGGAGGTTGAAAATCGGATATGCAACAGAAACTCAACGAGATCCGCGAGTCCGTCAGGGCTCGGCTGGAAAAAGCGGTGGAATCCTCGCACATTGAGGAAATCCGCGTAAACGTGCTGGGACGCAAGGGCGAACTGACTCAGCTGCTCAAGGGTATGGGCAAGCTCTCAGCCGAGGAGCGCCCCGTCATCGGTCAGATGAGCAACCAGCTCCGTGCCGAGATCGAAGGCTGGCTGGATCAGAAGACCCGTGAATTGCAGGACAAGGAAAAGGCTGCCCGTCTGGCCAAGGAGACCCTGGACATTTCCATTCCCGGAAAAGAAATGCAGCAGGGCAACCAGCATCCTCTGACCGCCACCATGGAGCATCTGGTGGAGATTTTCGTGGGCATGGGCTTTACCGTTGTGGACGGCCCCGAGATCGAGGACGATCATCACAACTTCGAGTTGCTGAACGTGCCCAAGGGACACCCCGCAAGAGACGCGCAGGACACCTTCTATTTCAACGACAATCTGCTGCTGCGCACACAGACCTCTGCCGTGCAGAGCCGCGTCATGCTCTCCCAGAAGCCGCCCATCCGCATCATTTCTCCCGGCCGCGTGTACCGCGCCGATGAGGTGGACGCCACCCACAGCCCGGTTTTCTCCCAGTGCGAAGGTCTGGTCATCGACAAGGGCATCACCATGGCGGATTTGAAGGGCATCTTAGACCAGTTCGCCCGCGAAATGTACGGCGAGGGCATTAAGACCCGCTTCCGCCCCTCCTTCTTCCCCTTCACGGAGCCTTCCGCAGAGGTCGATGTAACCTGCGCCGCCTGTCACGGCGAGGGCTGCCGTATATGCAAGGGCACCGGCTGGATCGAAATCTTAGGCGCGGGCATGGTCAATCCCAACGTGCTGTCCATGTGCGGCATTGACCCCAACGAATACACCGGGCTGGCGTTCGGCATCGGCTTGGAGCGCGTCACCGACTTAAAATTCAACGTGCCCGATATGCGTTTGCTGTTTGAAAATGACCTGCGTTTCCTCATGCAGTTCGGAAAAGGGAGGATCTAAGAAATGCTTGTACCCTATTCTTGGCTCAAAAATTATGTAAAAATCGACCTTAGCATAGAAGAATTTACCAAAAGAATGGTCATGAGCGGCACCGCCGTGGAGGGCTATGAGGACTGCGGCAAGGAAGTTTCCAATGTCGTGGTCGGAAAGCTACTGGAAATCGTTGACCATCCCAATTCCGACCATCTGCACATCTGTCAGGTGGATGTGGGCGCGGGAAGCCCCACACAGATTGTCACCGGCGCGGACAACATGAAGGTGGGCGATTTGGTTCCCGTTGCCCTGCACAATTCCTATCTCCCCGGCGGCGTGCATATCGAAAAGGGCAAGCTGCGCGGCGAGGTCTCCAACGGCATGATGTGCTCCGGCGAGGAGCTGGGCGTGCCCTCCGATGTGTACCCCTCCAACACCGACCACGGACTGCTGATTTTGCAGGGCGACTTGACCCCCGGTCAGGACATCAAGCCCGTGTTGGGACTTGATGATGTGATCATTGACTTTGACATTCTGGCCAACCGCCCCGATTGCCTGTCCGTGCTGGGTCTGGCGCACGAGGCCTCCGTGGCGGCGGGCAACCCGGTAACCGAGCCTTCCTATGAATATAAGACCTGCGGCGGCGACGTGAACGAGCTGGTTTCCGTCCGCGTGGAGGATAACGACCTGTGCAAGCGCTACTGCGCCGCCGTGGTCAAAAACATTAAGATCGAGCCTTCGCCCCTGTGGATGCGGCAGTTCCTCCACAAGGCCGGCGTGCGCCCCATCAACAACATCGTGGACATCACCAACTTTGTCATGCTGGAAATGGGTCAGCCCATGCACGCCTTCGACCTGAACTCCGTGCGCGGACGGCAGATCATCGTGCGCCGCGCCCACGAAGGCGAGGAAATGCAGACTCTGGACAGCAAGGACAGAAAGCTGACCCCCAATATGCTGGTCATTGCCGACGCGGAGGGCGCAACGGGATTAGCCGGCATCATGGGCGGCGAGGATAGCGAAATCACCGACAATACCGATCTTGTGCTCTTTGAGTCTGCGTGCTTTGACGGTCCCAACATCCGCCAGAGCGGCAGATACTTAGGGATGCGCACTGAGGCGCAGGGTCGCTTCGAGCGCGGGGTCAACGTGCGCCTGTGCAAACAGGCCTTGCAGCGCGCGCTTGCCCTGATTGACGAGCTTCACGCGGGCGAGGTCGTGGACGGCATCATCGACATCTATCCGGGTGAAGAAGAGCTCCCCGTTGTGGAGAGCGACATTGACTATGTGCATACGCTGATGGGCATCGACGTTCCCGCCGAGAAGATGTGCGAAATCCTGGATTCCCTTGGCATCGAAACCAAGGTTGAAGGCAACAAGCTTATCTCCAAGGCTCCCATTTGGCGGCAGGACATCAGGATGGGCGCGGACATTGCCGAGGAAGTGCTGCGCATTTACGGCTATGATTACATCCCCTCCAAGCTCATGCAGGGCGAGACCATGACCGGGCGCGACTCCGCCGCCAACATCCGCGACAAGCTGCTGCGCAAAGTGCTCTGCGGCATGGGCGCGTATGAGACCGTGACCTATTCCTTCATCACCCCCAAGTGGTATGACGCGCTGCTGCTGCCGGAAGGAGACCCCTTACGCAAGTCCGCCAAGCTGCTCAATCCCCTTGGCGAAGACTACTCCTATATGAGAACTACGCTGATCCCCTCCATGCTGAATACCCTTTCCACCAACATGAACCGTGGAAATGCTGCTGCGGCGTTCTATGAGATCAGCAAGGTTTTCCTGCCCAAGGAGCTTCCCATGACGGAGCTGCCCGAGGAGCGCCCCGCCCTGTGCATCGGTCTCTACGGCGAGGAATACGACTTCTACTTCATCAAGGGCATGGTCGAGGAAACCTTAAAGAAGATGGGCATTTCCGACTTGACCTTCAAGCGTGCCGCCGTGCCCTATCTGCATCCCGGCCGTTCTGCCGAGGTCTATGCGGGGGACACCTACATCGGCTTGTTTGGCGAGGTGCATCCCGACGTGGCGGACAACTTCCGTTTCCGCGGCAGAGGCTATGTGGCCGAACTGAACATCAAGGTCATGGACGAGCTGACCGCCGGGGTCTGCGACGTGCAGGATATGCCGAAATATCCTTCCGTGCAGCGCGATTTCGCCTTCGTCATGACCGAGGAAACCCCCGTTGGCGATGTGATGAAGCTGATGGAGAAGATCGGCGGGAAGCTCACCGAGGAAGTCAAGCTGTTCGACATTTATCGCGGTGTGCCCATTCTGCCCGGTCAGAAGTCCGTGGCCATCTCCATCATTCTGCGCAACCGTGAGCACACGCTGACCGAGGAAGAAATTTCCGCCGTTACCGACAGAATCATTTCCGAGGTTTCGGAAAAGTTTGACGCAAAGCTCCGTTCGTAAGGCGAATTTTCAGAGAAAACAGGCAGGGAGGCGAAAAGTATGGCGAAAAACAAGGCCGTTGTGAAGGTGCTGGGGCGGGAATACACGCTTGTCAGCCCCGAAACCGTGGAGCACATGGAAAGCATTGCGGATTGTGTCAATAATAAACTTAATGAGCTGTCCTTTTCCGGGCGATACTTATCGCAGGAACGCCTGATGACCTTAACCGCCCTGAATCTGGCCGATGAGCTGCTCAAAAGCCAGGCCGAGATCGAGACCCTGAAATGCGCCCTTGAATGGAAAAAGCTGCAGGACAAGCCATAAAATGTGATGCCGGGAACCTGAAATACGGTTTCCGGCATCTTTTCTGTCATATTCATAGAGCAAGGGGGCGTGAGTATGGCAAAATGGGTGCGGTTTATGCTGCTGCTGGTGCTGGTTTTGGTGGTGGCGGCGCTGCCGAAGGTTGCGGAGCGGATGCGGGAAGATAAACTGAATCTGCCGGAGGAAAAGTGGGAGGGGATTCTGACCTGCGCCGTGGTGCCGTCCTTTCCCACGGTGAACCTAAACGGTTGGCTGAACAGTGCGTTTGCATCCTTTGAGAAGGAAAACGACGGGGTGCTGGTGTCGCTCAAAGAGATGACGGAAGCGGGCATCAGGGCCGCCGCCGATGCGGGAACCCTGCCGGACATTCTGTTTTTCGGGGTCACTCTGCAAGATACGATGGAATCTTATTGTCTGCCGGACAGCGCGGTGCCCGTGGCGAAGGGCGGCTACGGGCTGCTGGGTAATGTGAAGCTGCTGGATGGCATCGGCTGGTCGCCGAACCTTTCCCCGCAGGAGAATACGAACCTGCTGGCGGAACACAAGCTGTCCGTCGCCGCGCCGCTGCTGCTTTATGTCTCCACGCTGGAGGCGCTGAATCGTTACGGCGACTTTTCAGCCGTGTCCGTGATTTCCGATCAGCCCCACGCGAAGGTCTGGTCAGGCTTCGCGCTGGAGGACGAATACGCCTTTTATGTGGCGACCCAGCGGGAAATCATGCGCATGGAGACCCTGTGCGCCGCCGGAAAAGGCATTGAAACGGTGCTGGTGCCGATTCCGTGGACGGATCAGGTGCTGATGTTGGGCATTGTGCGGCAGAATCTCACACAGAAGGGGGAGAGCGAAGGCAGGAAGAGCGTATGCGAAAGGCTTGTGGAGCATCTTTGCTCGGAGGAAATCCAGAGCACCATCGGCAAGGCCGCGCTGTTCCCGGTCATGGAAGGCTTGCAGATTTATGAACCGGGTACGCAAATGGCGCAAATGGAAGATGCTTTATCTTGAAAAAAAGATAGGTTTAGGGTAAAATTAAGAAAAGCGTGAAAATGAGGTGCCGTTATGCCGGATTTTGTGCAGAATATCGAGATGAAGACCTTAACCACCATGAAGGTCGGCGGGAAAGCCGACCTTGTGTGCTTTGCGAAAAGCGCGGGGGACATTGCGGAGTGCGTGGCGTTCTGCAAGGAAAAGAACCTGCCGCTGCTGGTCGTGGGGCGCGGGAGCAATCTGCTGGTGAAGGACGGCGGCGTCGAAGGCGTTGTGCTTGTGCTGGGCAAGGACTTTGGCCGCATCGAGGTTGAAGGAGAGTGCATCACGGCACAGGCCGGGGCGACACTGACGGCGGTTGCCTTAAAAGCGCAGGAAAACGCCCTGACCGGCTTTGAATTTGCGGCGGGGATTCCGGGATCGGTGGGTGGCGGCGTGTTCATGAACGCCGGAGCCTACGGCGGGGAGCTGAAAAACGTGCTGGTTTCCGCCACGATTCTGGAAAAGGACGGCATCGTTCGGGAATACACTGTGGAGGAACTGAAACTTTCCTACCGCCATTCCGTATTGATGGAAAACGGCGGCATTGTGCTTTTTGCTGTCTTCCGTCTGCAAAAGGGCGAAAAAGAGGCCATTTCCGCTGCTATGGCGGAATTGGCGCAGAAGCGGCGCGAGAAACAACCGCTGCAATATCCCTCCTGCGGCAGCTTTTTCAAGCGCCCGGAAGGGCATTTTGCCGGAAAGCTCATCGAGGATGCGGGGCTGAAGGGCGCAAGCGTTGGCGGGGCACAGATCTCCACCCTGCACGCGGGCTTCCTCATCAACACGGGAAACGCCACCGCAGGGGATATTTTGACCCTAATGAAACAGGTGCAGGACAAGGTGCAGGCAGATTTCGGCGTTTGTTTGGAGCCGGAAGTGCGCATTGTGGGCAGAGACTAACAAAAAGAAGGATATACAAATGAAACTGATCGTGGTCACGGGACTTTCCGGCGCGGGCAAGACCCAGGCACTGCATATGCTGGAAGATATGGGCTTTTACTGCGTGGACAACCTGCCCCCTGCGCTGCTGCCGAACATGGCGGAGCTGGCGCAGGGCAGCGGCGAGGTGCAGCAGCTTGCGCTGGGCGTGGATGTGCGTTCGGGGCTGTTTTTCGACCAGGCAGACAAGGCACTGGACGAGCTCTCCCGCATGGGCATTCCCTATGAAATTCTGTTTCTGGACGCTTCCGAGGAGGAGTTGGTGCGCCGCTACAAGGAAACGCGCCGCTCGCACCCTATGGGCAACGATTCCATGCTGGTTGACAACATCCGCAAGGAAAAAGCCATGCTGGAAGCCATGAAAAACCGGGCGACCCGGGTGTTTGACACCACCACCATGCAGCCGCGATTCTTACGGGAAACCATGCTGCGGATGTACGGAGGGGAAGCCCCGGAGCAGATGCTCAACGTCAATGTGCTGTCCTTCGGCTTCAAGCACGGCATCCCGCAGGACGCCGATCTGGTCATTGATGTGCGGTTCATCCCGAACCCCTTCTATATCCCCGAAATGCGTCCGCTGACCGGGCTGGATAAGGAAGTGCACGATTACGTCATGCAGTTTGACGCGGCAAAAGAGTTCCTTGCGAAAACGGAGGATATGCTCACCTTCTTAATCCCGCATTATGCCTCCGAGGGTAAGGACAGACTGGTGATCGGGATCGGCTGCACGGGCGGCCAGCACCGCTCGGTTGCGCTGGCGGACGAGATCGGCAAAATGCTGAAAAGCAAGGGATTCCGTTGTACTGTGACGCACCGGGACATTCGGTAGAAGGTAGGGGCGGGGTTTCCCCGCCCGGGATAGCAGACAGGCGAAAGGAGGGAAAATGAGTGTCGTTTTCATCGGAAACCAAGCAGGAATTGTGCCAGGTCATTGTGGAGAAGGACTGCTGCAAAAAGGCGGAGCTGGCGGCGTTCATCCACGGCATCGGCAGCCTGCGCATCGGGCGCGGCGGGTCGTCGGTTTATATGACCACCGAAATTCCCGCGGTGGCGCGGCGCATTTTCTCCCTCTGCAAGAGCTGCTTTGCCGTGACCCCCGAGGTGCGCACGCAGATTCGCAAGCAGCTTGGCAAAAAGAACATCTATCATGTGGTCATTAAGCCCGAAAACGCGCAGACGATTCTGCTGGAAACCGGGCTGTTCAAGGAGACCGAAGAAGGCATCCGCATCAACCGCACCGTGCCGCTTTTTCTGGTGCGAAAGAGCTGCTGCCGCCATGCGTATATGCGAGGGGCATTCCTTGCCACCGGCACCCTTTCCGACCCCGGCAAGAGCTATCACATGGAGGTCAACTGCCCAGAGGAAGAATATGCAAAATCGCTGTGCGCCTTGGTACAGAAAATGGAGCTTCCGGCGAAGGTTGCGCCGCGCAGGGAAGGTTTTGTCGTGTATTTGAAGGATTCCGAGGCCATCGTGGAGGTTTTGGGGCGCATCGGGGCGCACAAGGCACTTCTGGAAATGGAAAATGTGCGCATCACCAAGAACGTGAAGAACAATGCCAACCGTGCCGCAAACTGCGACACGGCGAACTTAGAGAAAACCATGAACGCCAGCACCCGGCAGGTGGAGGCGATTGCTTATATTCAGGCAAAAGTCGGGCTGTCGGCCTTGCCCGGACACTTAGGGGAAATGGCGCGGATTCGGCTGGAAAACCCCGAAACGCCGCTTAAAGAATTGGGCGAGATGGTTTCCCCGCCGCTGTCCAAGAGCGCGGTGAACCATAGATTGAAAAAGCTGGAAGAGATTGCACAGAGATTGCAGAAAGGCGGGAGACTGTGAAGCGGGAGTTCACGCTGACCGGGAAAGACGGAAAAAAGCTCTATGCCTGTGTGTATGAGGCGGAGCAGCCAAAGGGCGTGCTGTGCGTGTCCCACGGGTTGGGTGAGCACGGTGGGCGGTATGAGGACTGCATCAGGGTCTGGAACGAAAACGGGTTCACGGTGTATATCCACGACCAGCGCGGGCACGGAAAGAGCATCGGAAGCCCGAAAGAAAAGGGCATTGCCCGGATACCTGATTTGGAAAGCGACCTTCTGACCCTGATTGATGTGGCAAAGCGGGAGACAGGGCTGCCGGTGTTCCTGTTCGGACACTCCTTGGGCGGGCTCATCGGGCTATACACCCTGCTGCACGGGCAGCCGGAAATAAAGGGCGCGATCATAACAAGCCCGTGGCTGGTGCTCAAACGGAAGCTGCCGGGATTTCTGCCCGGGATGCTGCAGGGCTTGGGAAAGCTGCTGCCCAATGCTGCCTTGGACAACGGGCTGGCGGCGGACAATCTGTGCCATGACGAAAAGGTGTGCAGGGAATACCTGATTGACCCCAACAACCATGGGAAAATCGGGCTTGTGCTGTTCGGGGAGGCTTCCGAAGCCGCAAAATGGGTGCTGGACAATGCTAAGATGTTGTCCGTGCCGCTGCTGCTGTGCCACGGGGACAGCGACCCCATCTGCGACGTGGAGGGCAGCCGGGCATTTGCGAAGAACGCCGGAGTTTCCGTGCGGGAATTCCCCGGCTCCTACCATGAGATTCATAATGAGCCGGAGCACAGGGAAACGCTGTGGAAGGAAGAAATCGCCTTCATGGAAGGGCTATTGTAAAAAAGAAACAGGTACGGGCGCTAACCAGAGACCCCCACCGTCCATGCG
>DCHO01000020.1:36026-36255 GCA_002315655.1 Christensenella sp. UBA1750 | reverse complement strand
CGCATGGACGGTGGGGGTCTCTGGTCGCGGGGGCTCTCGACGGGCCCCGGGGACTCCCTCAGTCAGCCTCGACGGCTGACAGCGTCTCGCCTGCGGGCTCGGTCAGCCCGGCTCTGACAGTCCACCGGACTGTCATTCACTACCGGGCACTGCTTCGCAGCCCCATAAATGGAGGAGCCCGGGGAAACCCTCTCAGTCGCTACGCGACAGCTCCCCCACAAGTGGGGGA
>DCHO01000020.1:0-36000 GCA_002315655.1 Christensenella sp. UBA1750 | reverse complement strand
CCTACGCGCTGCGGCGCGGGAAGAGGAGGTGGAGGGGGACTACTTTTTGCCGAAGAGACCTCCCAAGGTGTCGCTGATCTTTCCGGCGGCGAGCTTGACCTTGACCGCGTCCACGACCTTGTCCACCACGTCATCGGGGAGGTCAACGCCCAGCACCGATTCCACGGCCTTGACAGGATCCTTTTTGAACTGCTCCTGCAGAGCCTTGTCGGAGGTGATTTTTGTGACAGCTTTTTCAATAGATGCCTTTACATCGAGTGCCATATCAGAATATTCTCCTTTCAGTATTTTGATGAATATTAAAATATTCTGCAAATATAGTAGCATAAAAACGGGATTTCATCAATGCTTTTCAGATAAATTGTTGAAAATTTACTTGCAAGAACAGAAATAAAACGGTATAATTATCAGGAAAAACGATTACTCGCCCCATCAAGGAGGAACTTCCATTGAAACCAGAAGCCATGTTCCCCAATCACACGACATTGGATCTTCCGTTTATTATTCATGCCATCGGCGTGAGCCAGCCGCAATGCCGCCGCACCCGTGAGGAAGGCAGCGCCGTCGCGCAGATCATCTACGGCGTGGAGGGCGAAGGCCGCCTGAACGTGGACGGCCGCACCTATGAGATCGGCCCCGGCATCTGCTTTTATCTGCCGGCGGGCGTGCCCCACGACTATTGGCCGACGGGCGACCATTGGGAAACCAGCTGGCTGTGCTTTGACGGGTTGCATTTGAAGGAAACGCTGGAAGGCATGGGTTTGCAGAAGGCCTGCGTCACCACGCTGCCCGACCCGACCCGCTTCGATGCGCTGTTCCACAACATTTTCACCGAGCTTAGAACCGATGCCATCAACGGCCAGCTCCGCGCCTCGCCCTACGTTTACCGCATTGTGGCGGAGTTCATTCTCCTGCGCCGGGAGCAGCAGACGCAGCAGAGCCAGCGCACCTCGAAATTAAAGCCTGTGCTGGACTACATCGACGTGCATCTGGACAAGGTGATCACGCTGGAAGAGCTTTCCGACCTGGTTTCCTTAACCCCGCAGCATTTCTGCCGCGTGTTCAAGGAGGGCGTTGGCGAGCGTCCGTTCCAGTACATCCTCAAACGCAGAATCCAGGTGGCCAAGCGGCTGCTGCTGGAAACCAACGAGCGCATTTCCGACATCGGCAAGAAGGTCGGCATGGAGAACAGCAGCTATTTCTGCTATAATTTCAAGCGGTTGGAGGAAATGACCCCCTCGGAGTTCCGCTCGATGTACGCCTCATAAGAAAGTATTTGATTTCCCGCCTGTCCGGATTTTCGGATGGGCGGTTATCTTTTTGTTATCCCCTGTCTGTGGGGGTACAAGCCTTGCGAAAGCCCTATATATGGGGTATAATACAATAGCGATTTTGTGGGGAAACGAGCCGATGAAAGCCGTTTTCTGTTGAAATATAAGAGAAATCAAGGGGATTTTTCGATGGATTTTGAGTTTCGGTCGCTGTTTTCCGGCTCCACGGGAAATGCGACGCTGGTGCGCTTTAAGGATACGCTGCTGCTTGTGGACGCCGGGCGCACGGGGAAAATGCTGGAAGAAGCGGTCTGCGCCCAGGGCTATGCCATGAAGGACGTGCGGGCGATCCTGCTCACCCATGAGCACATCGACCACATCAAGGGGGTTGGCGTGCTGGCACGCAAGTACGGCATGGAGGTTTACGCTTCGCCCGGAACCTGGGCGGGCATGGAGGGAAAGGTGGGGGAGATTCCCGCCGCGCAGCACTGTGAATTTGTTCCCGGGCAGGATTTCTACATTGACCGGGTGGACGTGCTGCCCTTTCCCATTCCCCATGACGCCTTTGAACCCACAGGCTACGCGCTGGAATGCGACGGGCACAAGGCGGGACTGTTGACAGATCTGGGACACGCGACAAAGGAGACGCTTTCCTACCTCTGCGGCGTGGAGGCGATGGTGCTGGAAGCGAACCATGATGTGCAGATGCTTAGGGACGGGGCGTACCCCGACCGGCTGAAACGGCGGATTTTGTCGAACAAAGGGCACCTGTCCAACGTGTCCAGCGGGGAGGCGCTGTGCCAGCTGCTGAACAGCAGCAATCCTCATGTGTATTTGGGACATCTTTCCGAGGAAAACAACGTGCCGGAGCTGGCGTATTCCACGGTGGCGGAAATCCTGCGGGATTACGGCGCAAAGCTGGGGCAGGATGTGAAACTGCACATGACCTTCCCCGACCATGCGGCGGAAGCGTACATCGGGTAAATTTGGAGGTATTTTATGCGGGCAATGCTGCTGTGCGTGGGCAGACTGAAAGAAAAGTATTGGAGAGACGCCTGCGAGGAATATCTGAAACGGCTGTCCCGCTATGGGCAGGTGGAGCTTTGCGAGGTGCCGGACGCGCCGGAGCCTGCGCACCCTTCCGAGGGGGCGAACAGGCAGGTGATGGAATCGGAGGGGGAGCGAATCCTCTCCAAGATTCGCCCGGACGATGTGGTGATCGCGCTGGCGGTGCAGGGAAAGACCTACACCTCGGAGGAATTTTCCGCCCATGTGGAGCAGGTGATGCAGAAGGGGCGGCTGGTGTTCGTCATCGGCGGGTCGCTGGGACTTTCGGAGAAGGTCTACCAGCGGGCGAATGAGCGGATTTCCTTTTCCACACTGACTTTTCCGCACCAGATGATGCGGGTGATTTTCTTAGAGCAGCTTTATCGGGCGATGAAGATTCAGGCGAAGGAGCCGTATCATAAGTAGAGCACCCTCTCAGTCAAATCTGTTTCACAGATTTGACAGCTCTCCCGCACGCGGGCGAGCCTTACGCGCCCTCGACGGGCGCGGGAGCGCTGCGGAAAGTGCGGTGGCTGTCCGGCTGCGGTGGTCGCGCCATTCAGTGGTGAGGCGGTTCTCCAACAGGTACGGTTTGCGGTTGCCGGGAGTGCCTGCGCTTCATAAAGGTTTGCGTGCATCCTACATTTTGTCCTGCAAATTGCAAAAGTTATCCACAGTTCTTGCACAGAGCTGTGGATAACTTTTTGTGGCTGTGGATTTGTCTGTGGAATTGCGGGGACAAACGGTGGAAAAAGGACGAATCGTAGGATTTTCGGGTCAGCCTTTTTCGCGGAAAATCGCGTAAAAGCCGGTGCGCTCCATGCCGGACTTGGCATAGAGATTCTGCGCCCGGATGTTGGAATAATAGGTGTAGAGGAAAACTTCCTGCCGAGAATCGTTTTCAAAGCGTTTGGAAAGGCAGTAGGTCAGCAGAGTTTTTCCGATGCCTTTGCCCTGATGCGCAGGTGATATAACGAAGGAATCCAGCAGATCGCCTTCGCACAGGCACAGGCCGATTAGGTTTTCTCCCTGCCAGAAGGCGTAGAAATCGCCCCTTGCATCGGCCTTGGGACAGACCTCTTTACAGTAATTCTGGGTTTTCTCTGCCATACCTTCGTTGCACTCGCCGGAGATTTTGTCCTGCTCCTCAAAGGCCTCGTCAAGGCAGCGGGCATAAAGGGGAACCTTGTCTTCCTCATAGCCCTTGCAGACGATTCCGGCGGGAAACACCGCGTCCTCCTTGGCATTTTCGCGGGAAATGCGGTATTCGTAGCCGATATTGTGCAGATTATAGTGGGCGAAGGCGACAAAGTGCATAAGCCAGCGGTTTTCGCCGTTTATAATCAGCGTATGTTTACGCTGCCCTTTGTTGGCAATGACCCATTCCAGCTCCTGACAGAGATGGTGCACCAGCGTATAACTCTGCACATCGCCCTCAAAGGAAAGAAGGGCATAATAGGTATTGTCAAAATCCTCCACAAGAAACACGCCGTTGTCATAGACTTCGTGCTTAATGATGGTGCCGTCCTTCCGGCATTTTTCGTAGGTGTCCGCTTCCTCCCGGTTGATACGGGAAAGCATCCGATAGGTGTAGTCTTTCATGCTCACGCCTTGGGGAACGCGCCGTAGAAGTGGGGGATGAGCATATCCTCGACCTGATCGAGGCCGTGGCTGCCCGCGCCGCCGTCGATTAAGTGGCAGCCGTGGTCGGGGGCGAAGGCTACAACGGTGTCGTGCTCCTTCCAGTTTTCCTTCACCAGCGTGCACAGTTCGTCAAAGACCCGCGCGTTCTTTTTCAGGGCTTCCAGAGATTCCGGGGCTTCGGGGCCGCAGCGGTGCATGGTGGAGTCGAAATTGCCGTTGTAGACCACGATGATGTCGTATTTGTCCTCTTGGATCAGTTCCTTTGCCTTGATGTTCACTTCATCCGAATTGTCAAAGAGGAAATAATCCATGTCGCGCTCCAAGAAGATCATGGAGATGGAATCGCCCTTTGTGGAGACGATGGCAGGCTTTTTGCCGGAACGGATGCAGGCGTCAAAGATGGTTTCCACGGTGAGCACGGGCTTCACATAGGCCTTGATGCCGTGAATGTCTGGCATGGCGCCGGAATACATGGAGGCGAAGCACACCGGGGTCACGGAGGGCATCACGCTCTGCATGGGCAGGGCAAGGGAGGTGTTGCTTAGCACGGGCTGGAAAAGGTCGGTGTATCTGGCGAAAATGTAGTGGGCGATGGCGTCGGGGTTATACATGAGCACGCGGTCGGCCTTGCGCCCGGCGAAGGCCCTTTCAGCCATGTTCACAAAGGCAGGGTTGGCGGCTCCGGCATCCTTGGGCGGCTCGATGCCCATGATGGTGGAAAGGGATGCGGCGACGGAGGAAATGCAGTTCTGTGCGTATTCGTTCATGGTGGTTTGCTCCTTTGTTGTTATTTATTCATAATAATTCGGCATGGGTTCGGAGGGGATTTTCCCCAACTGGTTGAGCACAAACGGCCATTTGCCGGTATCCTCAACAAGAAAGCCGTAGATCAGTCCCATGTGGCGGTGCCAGTGGCGGAATTGCCCCAAGATCAGGCGAAATTGATTCATGTCACAGCCATTCGGGGTCTGAGTAAGCATTTCATCGGTCAATTTGTCGCAGAAGGGCGTGAGTTTCTCTTTGATGGCGGAAAAATAGCCGTTCATCTGCTCGCGGGTGACGGTGAGAGAATCCTCCGGCACGGCATTCAGATTCGCCAAATCCTCCTGATGAAAGGGCGGCGGGGCGTAAGTAAGGTCGGCGGGGTTGATGAACCACCTGTCCATGGAAAACAGGGTGTGGTAGATGTATTTCCACATGGGCAGCCCGTCGTAGCGCTTGCTCCACAGTTCATCCGGCACACAGGCGATGAGGTTTTCGGTCTCCCACAGTCCGCGTTGCGTCAGCTCCCGGATTTCGTCAGACAGAATGTTTTCTTTCAATTTGGCTCCTTCTTTGTTGTATCTTCTGGTAAGGATTGGATGATGTTTGCTTCATTCAGTACGCCTATTTGATCTTCTGCAATGCTCTATAAAGCGTTTTTTCAATAAATTCTTTTGCACTTAGCGTAAATATCGGAATACCTGCTTCTACCATAAAGTGGTCAAATTCGACCACTTAGTAATCAGGATTATTCATCATTTCCCAAGTGTACGAGAGTTCTAAGGTTAATCTTCCACAACGCAAACTCTTAATCACATCAGCGGAGAGTGAAGTAGTTGCATACATTGTAGCAAAATATGGACAATTAGGCAAGATACAGAATTGCCGCGTTGCAGGATGAATTTTCACCAAAAACCGCTTGACGAAAAAGCACTAAAAAGCGCATAATAAAATAGGAAAATGATGCGCAGATGCGCTTTTGTGAAGGAGAATACTTTTATGTTTACCAAAGACGAAATGAAGAAGATCGTGTCCTCCGTTGCCGCGAAAAAGGAATTTGCCCTGCTCTACGGCGCGGGTGAGGAAATGTTTGCCAAGCAGTCCGCCCGCTATGAGAGGCTGGTGGATTCCTACATTGCCCATTTCGGCGACAAGGGCGAAGCCCCCGCCTTCTTCTCCGCGCCCGGGCGCACGGAGATTGTGGGCAATCACACTGACCACAACAACGGCTGTGTGCTGGCTGCCGCCGTGACGCTGGACACCCTGGCAGCCGCCGCGCCCAACGGCACCGACACGGTGCGGCTGTACTCCGCGGGCTACGACAAGGAATTTGTCATTGACTTACACGATCTGGAAAAGAAGGACAGCGAGATCAACACCACTGACGCCATCTTGCGCGGGGTGTGCTATAAGTGCAGGGAAATGGGCATTCCCGTAAAAGGCTTCAATGCCGATGTGACCTCTCTTGTTCTGGGCGGCTCCGGCCTTTCCTCCTCTGCAGCCTTTGAAGTGCTGCTAATTACGGTTGTGGACGGCCTTTTCGGCGGCGGACAGATGGACGGCGTGACCCGCGCCAAGGTCGGACAGTGGGTGGAAAACGTCTATTTCGGCAAGCCCTCCGGCCTCATGGATCAGTCCGCGTCCTCCATCGGCGGTCTGGTCGGCATTGATTTTGCGGACAACACCGCGCCCGTCGTCAAGGCGCACGCCTTCGACTTTGAGAAGGCGGGGTACAAGGTCGTGGTCATGGCCGCCAAGTCCTCCCACGCTGACCTCACCGACGAATACGCCGCCATTCCCGCCGAAATGAAGGCGGTGGCTGCGGCGTTGGGAAAAAAGGTGCTCCGCGAGACCTCCAAGGAAGAACTGATGGGCAACCTCCCCGCCGTCCGCGAGCAGACCTCCGATCGCGCCGTGATGCGCGCCCTGCACTATTTTGACGAGAACGAGCGCGTGATCAAGCTCTATGACGCCATCGACAAAGGCGACCTTAGTGCCTTCCTTGCCGGCGTGATTGCCTCCGGCGAATCCTCCTGGAAGCTTCTGCAGAACCTCTATGTGGGCGGCAGAACCTCCCAGTCGCTGGCGCTGGCCTGTGCGCTGTCCGAAGAGCTGCTGGCTTCCTGCGGCGGCGCGTGGCGTGTTCACGGCGGCGGCTTTGCCGGAACCATTTTAGCCTTTGTGCCCGAAAAATCCCTTGAAACCTATGTTTCTGCCATGAACAGCGTGTTCGGGGAGGGCGCCTGCACGGTGCTCGGCATTCGTCCTGTTGGCGCCAAGAAGGTTGAACTGTAATGAAAGTTTTTGAATCCCATTCCACGACAGATACGGAAAACTTTGCCGCGGAATTTGCAAAGAACCTGCGCGGCGGCGAGGTGCTGCTGCTGGGCGGCGATTTGGGCGCGGGCAAGACCGCCTTTGTGCGGGGGCTTGTGCGGGGGTTGGGCGGCGATAGCAACGAGGTTTCCAGCCCCACCTTTGCCCTGATGAACCGCTACGAAGCGAAAATTCCCGTCAACCATTTCGACCTGTACCGCCTATCCGGCGAGGATGAGGTTTACGATTTGGGCTTTGACGAGATTTTTCGGGGTGGGCGCGAGGTCTGCGCTGTGGAGTGGTTCTCGGTGGCGGGCGAGGAGTTCTGGCCGGATTATCCCTGCATCCGCATCACCCTCTTAGGGCAGGGCGAAGAGCGCACCATCACCGTGGAGGATTGAACATGAAAACGCTGATTCTGGATGCTTCCTCGTCCTCCGCTTCGGTGGCCTGTGCGGAGGATGAAAAGCTGCTTTACGAAGGGTATTTAAGCAACGGGCTGACGCACTCGTCTCACCTGATGCCGCTGGTGGAGGATGCCATGAGCTATGCCGGGCTGGACATAGCCGACATTGACCTATTCGGCTGTATCGTGGGACCGGGGTCGTTTACCGGCGTGCGCATCGGCGTGGCGACGGTGAAGGGCTTGATGGGCGACAAAAAGTGCGTGGAGCTGGACGGCCTTCACGCCCTTGCCCTGCAGGCTGGGGATTTTGACGGGCTTGTGTGCCCCATTCTGGACGCGAGAGCCGGGCAGGTCTATGCCGCGCTGTTTGAAAACGGGGCGCGGGTGAGCGAGGATCAGCCCGTCAAACTGGAAGAACTGCTGGACGAATTGCGGAAAACGGGGAAAAAGGTGCTGTTCTTGGGCGACGGCGTGCCCGTGCAAAAGGAACGCTTGCTCAAAGAGGACTTTGCCCGCCTTGCGCCGTCCTCCCTGTGGGGACTGCACGCCTCATCCGCATTGCCGCTGCTGCTGCAAAACGCCGACAAGGCCGTATCTGCGGAGGAACTGCGCCCGCTGTATCTGCGTGCGCCCTCTGCCCAGCGTGCCAAAGAGGGCAAGCTCCATGGCTGAGTTTGCAAAATGCCCGATGTTGGCCGGTGATATTGACGAGCTGCTTTCCATCGAACGGCTCTGCTTTCCGACCCCGTGGCGGCGGGAGGACTTCGAGCATGAGGTGAACAACCCGGCGGCGTATTATGTGGTGCTCAAAACAGGTGGGCGCATCGCGGCTTACGGCGGGATGTGGCTGCTGCCCTTTGCGGGGCACATCACCAACATCGCCGTGCACCCGGAATTCCGCCGTCAGGGCTTGGGCAAAATGCTGGTGCGCGAGCTGCTTCAAAGGGCGCAGGAGCTCTCCATGCGGCTGGTCTATCTGGAGGTGCGCGAGCACAACGCAATCGCCCAGAGCCTTTATCGGCAGTTCGGCTTCCGTTTCGCGGGCGTGGAGCAAGGCTATTATCCCGATTCAGGCGAGGATGCGTACATCATGGTGTGCGAAAATGTCTTGCAGGTGCCGAAAATCACGCTGCGAAGGCTGGAAAACAGCGATTCTGCGGAATATGCAATTTTGTGCGAAAACGTATCTGTCGGGAAGGTATGCCTGCAGACAGAAGGAACCGTATGCCGCATTGCGGATTTCTCGATAGATTGCACCGGGGAGCAGGATTACGGCTTTCCTGCTTTGGAAAAGATCGCGGACTATGCCCGTCAGGTGCTCCGGGCGGAAACGCTGTGCGCTTTTGTGCCGAAGGAGAACCGGGACTTGCGGGAGCTTTTGACGGACTTCGGGTTTGAAGCAAAAGAAAATGACCGAATGGAAATGAGATTATAGAACAGATACGCAGTCTGGAAAACCTTTCTGCGTATTTTTTTGCGCCTCTTTTGCACAATAAAAAATGCAAAGGAGGCGATTTGATGCGCAGAGAATCCGGGGAAATCCCGCAGGGTCTGATGATGGCGATGGCGAAAAAGCCGGAAACCCTCAAGGCCTTTTCCGCCATGGAGGACGGAAAGCGGCAGGAAATGATCGACCGCGCCCGGGAAGTGACGGGCAAAAAGCAAATGCAGACGCTGATTTCCGACTATCTTTTAACCCACTGAGGGCAAACGGAAAAGAGGCACGCCCAAAGCATCGGGCTGCCTCTTTTGTCTGTCTGCCTTAAATATATCTTCTCATGTAGTCCTTCATGAGCTTTTCCCATTCGGGGCCGTCGGGCACGGCGGCGCACATCTTGTCCACCTTGGCCATGTCCCCGGCGGGAATGTAGTGCATCTGCGTCCAGTCGCCGCCAAAGCCCATGCGCCGCGCCATCTGGTAGCGTCTCTGCTGCTCGCGGGGCAGGGCGAGGAATTCGTCTGCGTAGGCCAGCAGCGCGGGAATGTCGGTGAGGCTTCCCTGCCAGGAGCCTAAAAGGTTCACAATATGGTCGGTGAAGACCTCGCCGGTGCAGTTCTCCAGCTTGGAGAGGAACCGGCGCATTTCCTGCACCTGCTCGATTTCGGAAAGCTCTTCAAACACGCCCACCTTCTGCATCATGGAAAGCGGTGTGCCGTCAATGACGGTGGTGGAGCGCAGGCGCACGAAGGAGGGATTCACCGCGCTGACCACCCGTGCGGTTTCGTCGGCGTTTTCATCGGAGAGCCTGCGCCCGCCGAGCCCCGCCATGAGGAACAGGGACAACTCGATGCCCGCCTCCATGGTCTTTTGTCCGCCGGAAATTTCCTGCTCGGAGGTGCAGCCCTTGGTGATGAGCTGTAGCACCTTGTCACTCCCCGTCTCAAATCCGGCGTGCACGCGGTCAAGCCCGTAGCCGCGAATTTCCTTTAATTCCTCCACGGATTTCCGCGCCAGCGAGTCCGGGCGGGCGTAGGAGGTGATGCGGGTGGTCTCGGGCAGCACCTTGCGGATGTAGCGGAGAATGGGCATCAGCCGTTCCTCGGATAAGCACATGGCGTCGGCATCCTGCAAAAACACGGTGTATTCGCCCCGGGCGATCCAGTTGTAGAGGTGATAATAGCAGTGCTTTTCCTCATCGGGCAGCAGGGCGTATTCCGCGTTGATGGCGTCCAGATCGGGGCCGTTTGCGGTGAAATGCGACTGAATCCTGTCGCGGTAGTGCGCCATGGTGTCGATTTCCTTCTGAATCTCCTCCAAAGGGCGGGTGGAGAAGGGGATGGTGCGGTAGTTGTTGCAGAATTTGCACTGGTTCCACGCACAGCCGCGGGTGACGCGGATCAGCAGGGACGCGCCCTCGGAGGTGGGGCGAATCGGGCCCAATTCAAAAATATTGCTCATTTAGATAACCTCACAAGTTAAAAAACTAAGGGAAACGAAGATTCCGCTTCATTTCCCTTAGTATAGCACACCTGTGTATGAATTTACAACTTCCAAAGCTCGGTTGCGTACTGCTGAATCGTTCTGTCGGAGGAGAACTTGCCCGCTCCTGCGATGTTCAGCAGACACTTTCTGCCAAAGGTGATTCTGTCCTTGTAGTCCGCAATCGCCTGCAGCTTGGTCTTGACATACTCCGGCTCATCGTAGATGAGGAAGTAGTTGTCCGGCTTGTGCCACGATGCGCCCTCGGTGAGCGAGGTGTAAAGCTCCCTGAACATCCCGGTGCCGCCGTCGTCAAAGGTATCGTCGATGAGGGTCTCCACGATGGCGCGGAGGCCGCTGTCCTCCCCTAAGTAGGCGTTGGGATTGTAGACGGGCTTCATCTCGTTAATCTCGTCCACCCGTGCACCGAAAATGTAGTTGTTTTCCTCGCCGGCCTGCTCCGCAATCTCGATGTTCGCGCCGTCGTAGGTGCCCAAGGTCACCGCGCCGTTGAGCATCAGCTTCATATTGGAGGTGCCGGAGGCCTCGGTGCCCGCGGTGGAGATCTGCTCGGAAATGTCCGCGGCGGGAATCAGCTTCTCGGCGTAGGACACGTTGTAGTTGGCAATGAACACCACCTGCATCTTATCCGCCATTTCGGGGTCGGAGTTGACGAGCTTGGCGACCTCGTTGCAGTACTTGATGATGCCCTTGGCGCGGAAATAGCCCGGCGCGGCCTTTGCGCCGAAGATGAATGCCGTGGGCGTGAAGTCCTTAATTTCGCCCTTTTTGAGCTTCTTGTAAATGTCTAAGATGGCAAAGGCGTGGAGCAGCTGCCGCTTGTATTCGTGCAGCCGCTTGATTTGCACATCAAAGACAAATTCCGGGTTGAGGGAGATGCCCTCATGTTCCTCAATGTAGGCGCAGAGCTGCTGCTTCTTTTCGTGCTTTATGGCGTTGAACCGCTCCACGTCCGTTTCGGTCAGCACATCGTTAATGCCTTCCAGCTTGTCGAGGTCGGTTAAGTACCCTTCGCCAACCATATCGTCCAGCAGTCCGCACAGCTCGGGGTTGCATAGCCCCAGCCAGCGCCGCTGGGTGATGCCGTTGGTCTTGTTCTGGAACTTTTCGGGGTAGAGCGCGAACCAGTCTTTCAGGGTGTCTTCCTTGAGAATTTTTGTGTGGATTTCCGCCACGCCGTTTGTGTAGGCGGAAGCGTAAATGGCCAGCCGCGCCATGTGAATCTGCCCTTCATCCAAGATACGCATGGTGTCCAGCTTCGTGCGGCGGATGGTCTTCATGGGGATTTCGGGCTCTTCCTCCGCTGCTTCCTCGTCCTCGTCTTCCTGTTCTTCCGCCTTTTTCGCTTTTTCCGCCTTCATTTTTTCGATGGCGGCGGTGTCGGGCACCTGTTTGATCTGCACGATCTCGTCCATGCCATCCTCGACGGAAAGCTCGATCTTTTCCCGCTCGTCGATCTTCTCGATGATCTCAAAGACTTCGGGGAGAATCGCGGCAAACATTTTGATGTTCCACTTTTCCATGGCCTCGGCCATGATGGTGTGATTGGTGTAGGCGAAGGTGCGGCGGGCGATCTCGAAGGCCTCGCCGAAGGACAGCCCTTCCTTTTGCAGCAACCGAATCAGCTCGGGAATCGCCACTACGGGATGGGTGTCGTTGAGCTGGATGGCGGCATGGGCGGCAAAGTCCGCAAAGTCCTTTCCGTGTGCCGCTTTGTATTTGGCGATAATGTCCTTTAAGGAGGCGGAGGAGAAGAAGTATTCCTGACGGATGCGCAGCTTCAGCCCTTCCGCGCCGTTGTCGTTGGGATAGAGCACGGAGGAAATGTCTTCGGCGCGTGTGGCGTCGGAGACTGCCTCGTCAAATTTCAGATCGTTGAAGGCGGTAAAGTCAAAGGGCTTGACGGCCTCGGCCTGCCACAGACGCAGGGTGCCGATGTTGTCATTGCGATAGCCGAACACCGCCATGTCGTAGGGTACCGCCCAGACCTTCTGATCGGCGTATTCCACCAGCTGCTTTTCGCTCTCTCGGCGGATGCACCACGGGTCGCCGAGCTTCGTCCAGTCGTCCGCGTATTCCTTCTGGAAGCCGTTTTCGATGGCCTGCTTGAACAGCCCGTACTTGTACTTGATGCCGTAGCCCATAAGCGGCACTTTCAAGGTCGCGGCGGAGTCCAAGAAACAGGCGGCAAGCCGTCCTAAGCCGCCGTTGCCCAAGGCGGCATCCTCAATGTCCTCAAAATCGTTTAAGTCAAGCCCGTTCTTGGCAAAGATCGCCCTGACCTTCCCGGTGAGATTTAAGGAATTGAGGTTGTTGTAAACCAGCCGTCCCATTAAGTATTCTGCGGAGAGGTAGTAGGCTCTGCGGCCTTTGGCCTCCTGCTTTTGGCACTTGTCCCATTGCTCGGCCTTCTGTCCCATCACGGCCTTGCCCAGCACGTTGTGGGCTTCGGCTGAGGTCAATTCGGACAGCTTTTTGCCGTATTCCGCTTTGGCAAGGGTCTTCATGTCCTCCTCCAGCGGGTCTTTCTCCTTGGACTCCTCGGGCAGACGGCCATAGAGCCTGCAAAGCTTATAAAGCTTCTTCGCTTGTTCGGAAAGATCGGTGCCGGGCTTCATGCGCCACTGCCAGTTGCCGCCCAGCGTGGAGGGCATATTCATACGCGCCTCGGTGCCCAAGTTCAGCACATCCTGCATGGGGGTGATGCACAGATCAGCGGTGGAAGCTGTGATGGTGCGGATCATGCCCCACACATAGCCTTCTTTTTCGTCCAGCTTGCAGTAGTCGATGGCGTACTGCCGCTCGGCCTCGGAGGCCTTGGTGAGCCAGCCCAAGGTGGTGTCGTTGTCATGAGTGCCGGTGTAGACCACATAATTGTTGCTGAAATTGTGGGGCAGGAAAACGCTCTCCCCGCCGGTGGCGTCAAAGGCGAACTGCAGAATCTTCATGCCGGGGTAGCCAACGGCTTTGAGCAGCTTGGCCACGCCGGGGGTGATTAAGCCCAGATCCTCCGCAATGATGTTGATGTTGCCCAGCTTTTCCTTGATGGCGTCAAACAGCGCAACGCCCGGGCCCGGCAGCCAGTCGCCGATGATGGCGTTTTCTGCGGGGTAGGGGATGGAATAGTATTCGTCAAAGCCGCGGAAATGGTCGATTCTCGTCACGTCATAGAGCTTGGAGACGGTGGCAATGCGGTCGATCCACCACTTGTAGCCGGTTTCTTTGAGATAATCCCAGTTATAAAGCGGGTTGCCCCAGAGCTGACCCGTAGCGGAGAAGTAGTCCGGCGGCACGCCCGCCACGCGCACGGGCAGCCGCTCGCCGTCCAGCCAGAAGACCTCGGGATTTGCCCAGGTGTCCGCGCTGTCCATGGCGACGTAGATGGGAATGTCCCCGAAAATGGAAATGCCAAGGGCGTTCACATAGCCCTTGAAGGCCTTCCACTGTTTGTAGAAAAGGTACTGCACAAATTCCCAGAAGCGCACGTCCTCGTCGTACTTTTCGCGGTATTCCGAAACGGAATCCGGGTCGCGCAGGCGAATGCCCTCGTCCTCCCACTCCGTCCATGCGCGCATCCCGAAGGAGGCCTTCACCGCCATGTAAAGGGCGTAGTTCTCCACCCAGAAGTCGTTTTCCCGGACGAACCTGTCAAATTCGGTCATGTCGCCTTTTTGCGCGTTTTTGAAGGCGATGCGCAGTACCTTGAACCGCTGCTCGTAGATGGTGGCGTAATCCACCTTTTCCGGGTCGTCGCCCCAGTGCAGGTTGCGGTAATCCTTCTTTTCCAGCAAGCCCTCCCTGCACAGCTCGTCTAAGTCGATCATGTACGGGTTGCCCGCGTAGGTCGAGAAGGACTGGTAGGGCGAATCGCCGTAGGAGGTGGGGCCGGCCGGCAAAATCTGCCAATAGCTCTGCCCGGAGGCTTTCAGAAAATCCGCAAATTCGTAGGCCGCCTTGCCGATGGTACCGATCCCGTAGGGCGAAGGCAGCGCTGTGATGGGCATTAAGATGCCGGAAGCTCGTTTCATCTTCAATCATCCTCCCGAATCGTTAAGATTTCATGTTCAGTGTATCAAATTCTTTTCCATTCTTCAAGAGCAAATCCGCATCCACACCGTAAAAATCCGATTTTTTGAACCGTTGACAGGACACCCGCCCACAGCTATAATGTTAAGTGAATTAACAATCCAAGGAGACACACTTATGCTTGAAGAAATGAAATATATAGACGAGGAGCTGCTTCCCCTGCTTCGGGAAAGGAAAAAGGAAAGGGAATCAGCCGCAAAACGCCAGCTTGACCAGTGGGCGGGAAAGCCCGGGGTCTGCTCGCTCATGTTGAGCCTTCCTGCGGAGGATAACCCGCATTTGCGCTACCTGCCGCAGTATGATCTGGAAGAAATCCACTATGATGTGGAGAAAATGTTCGTTTCCGAGCTGCGCAGTGCGCTGTCCGTTGCCTTATCGAAGGGCGACGGCGTGCCCTCCGTTCGGGCGAACGTGGGCTGCGGGTGCGTAAGCACGCTCTTGGGCGGCATCAAACAGCTCTTTTTCAGGGACAAAATGCCTTGGCTGCAGGAACGCATTGAGCCCGAAAGGCTTATGGCCATGACGAAGGACGATATTGAGGAATCTAAGGAGTTCAAATTCGGGCTTGAGTGTATGCGCTTTATGAAGGAGAAGCTGGAGGGCACCGGCATTGAGGTCTATCCCATGGACATTCAGGGACCCATTGACATGGCGCATCTTTGGCTGGGAGACGATTTCTTCTACGACCTTTACGACGACCCGGAGCTGGTGCATCATGCCTTGCAGCTGGCGGTGGACTGCGACGAATACGCCTTCCGCAAATGTCTGGAAATCATTCAGCCAAAGGGTCATCTGGCGCACTACAACTGCCTTGTGCTACCGCTGGATAAGCCCGTGAAGATCAGCGAGGACACCTCGACCCTGCTTTCCCAAGCGCACATTAAGGAATATATGCGTCCCTACACGGAGCAGCTTCTCAATCGCTTGGGCGGCGGGTACATCCACTTCTGCGGCAGCAATCCCCACCTGCTGCCGGAGGTCGTCGGGTTTGGCGAAACCGTTATTGGCCTCAATCTGGGCAACCCCGAGCGTTACGACTTTGAAACCCTGCTGCCGGAGCTGATTCGGAACAAAAAGTGCTATGTTTCCACAGGAAACGGTCTGCCGAATCTTTCCGAAAGCCTTCTCCGCGCCGCCTGCGGGGAGGACGGCAGCTTCCATGTTTTCCTCCGTGCGGAATGTAAAAAGGACGAACAACAGCGTCTGTTGGATGCGCGGGACGAAATGATTGAAGCCATTCTGCGCGGATAAAGTGAAAGTGAGCAGTCATTCCTAAGCGAATGGCGGCTCACTTACTTTTATACGAATTTCTCAAATTCATTCATGTCGCATTGCAGGTCGTCCAGAAAGACCTTGACATGATACCCGTCCGTTGCGGCGTGGTGGCAGGTCAGGGACAGTGCCATGGTGCTGCGCCCGTCTGCTTCCTTGGTGATGCTTCCCGCCTCCACGGAGGGGAAGAAATAGGGCTGCTTTTCGTAGGAATGGACGGCGAAATGCGCAAAGTCCAGCCAGGGGATGCAGGAGACGGTGTAGGCGTTCTCCGGCGGCGTTCCCGGTTGGCACAGAAAGCCGTGATTGTCCCCGAATTTTGCCTGATTTTCGAGATAATCCGCCTCAAATGCGCGGAAATCCGCCTTATATTCCGTCCACATCATCGAAAAGGTGTGGGTGTCCTCGTGAAACTGGGCGTAAAAGGGCGTTAAGGTATCATAGTAGCCCACTTTCCCGTCCTTGACCGCCGTGGTGAACTCTTTCTGCTTACATAAGTTCTTCGTCACCAGCCACAGATACGCCGGGAAAAAGTGAAAGGCCTGCTCTGCTTTGACTTTCAGCAGGTGCGTCACATCCACCCGCACCGAAAGGGAGTAGCCCGTCGGTGCCATGCGGGAAAAATACCCGAACACCTGCGCCCGCGGCCAGCTTGTCATGTCGATTTCGTGGAACACAAAAATCACCTTCCTTTACGGTTCAGCATAAAGGAAGGTGATTGAGTTTTGCAACCTACTTATCGTAGAGCATTAAAACTTTCTGTAATAGTAATAGGTATCTTCGGAAAGTCCCGCCAGATTGTGCCCGATGGTCGTGCGCTTTTCGTAGAGCATGAAGCCGCACTTTTCCGCCATGCGCCCTTCGGAGGCGTGGGAGGCGGGCACGACCAGAATCAGGTACTTGTTGTCGGTCTCTTTTAAGCACCAGTCGGACAGCAGCGCGACGGCTTCCTTGGTGTAGCCCATGCCCTTGTAGGCATCGGAGAGGAAGAAGTACAGCGCGGTCTCGTTGAGATCGACATTGGGTTCGTAACCCACCACGCCGATGGGCTTGTCCTGCCCTTTGAGCACGATGGCGTAAGCGTCCTTTGTCTCCCCGATGAGCTTGGCGTAGTCCTCCACGGTGTCCCTGTCCGCCCAGAAGGGGTTGTAGCGCACGATGCCGGGTTCCTTGCAGAAAGCAAGCAGGGCTTCCGCGTCCTTCACTTCTAAGGGACGAAGATCAATGGTTTTTCCTTCTAAAATCATGGTGTTATGCTCCTTATTCGATATTTTTCTATTTGATGGTGCCGTCTCCGCCGATCCAGTGCTCCAATTCGAGAATGTTCATGTAGATGTTCTGCTTCTCCACATGAATCGTTTCCTGAATGGCCTTGGACAGCGCAACGGTAAACTCCTGCTCCTTGTCCGCCGGGGAAGCCTTATAAAGCCGCAACTCCACAAAGACGCATTCCTCGGGCTTGCCGCGCATGAACATTTGGCAGCCGGGCTCTAAGTGGATCATGCAGTTGTCGCGGGTCTTGGTGGGCAGAATGGAAATGTTGTTTTCGCAGGCGACGCGCAGGGCGGTAAGCTCCGCTTCGGTGGGGTTCTTGCCGATCTTGATGTGCAGATAAGGCATTTGTTCTGTTCTCCTTTGACTTTATTGAGGATAGGCGACTACGGCGTTCACCGCGCCGCCAAAGGTTACGGTTTCATGGGGGAAAAGGATGAGCGAGGTGCCGGGAGAAACGGTCAGACCGTCTGCACGCATTTCCCCGGACAGCAGGGTGAAGGTCGCAAAGGTGTCCCTTTCGTTGGTGAAGCTGCCGGAAAATGCGTTCCTCTGCACGGAATAGTAGGGATGCGTAAAGACTTTTCCCATCTCGCAGGGCACGGACGCGGATTTGCCCGCGACATTTACGTTTTCCAGCGCTTTTTCCAGTTGCAGGGGGCGCTTTTTCCCGTCCTTGCCCACGCGGTCATAGTCGTAAAAGCGGTAGGTCACATCAGTGGACTGCTGAATTTCATACACCAGCGACCCTGCGCACAGCGCGTGCAGCGTGCCGGTCTCAACAAAAACATAGTCGTTTTGCTGAACCGGCAGATGGTCGTAGACCTCATTCCACTTGCCCTTTTCGATCTTTTCCTCCAATTCGGAAAGGCTTGCGCACTTGCAGCCGTTGACGATCGCGCCGGAAGCGGGGGCTTCCAGAAAAATCCAGCTTTCGGTCTTGCCGAAGGGTGCGTTTTCGTGCTGCTTTGCGTATTCGTCCGAGGGATGGAGCTGGATGGAAAGGTCGTCACTGGCATCCACAAGGCCGATGAGCAGCGGGAAAGGCTCGTATTTGTCGTAGCCGAACAGCTCCCGGTGGTCGCGGTAAACCTGATAGAGCGTCTGTCCGGCAAACTGCCCGTTCAGAACGGTGCAGGTCATGTCCTCATTTCCCGCCACGGTATAGAGAGAACCCACGGAAGGGTTGTCCGCATCCGCGCCGAAGGGCTGCAGGCGGGTTCCGCCCCAGATGGTCGTTTTGCATAGCGTTGACAGCACCAGCATGATTTCGTCCTCGCTTTCCGTGTCTCTTCACTTATATTTTACACGGAATCATTGTATTTGTCCAATAGAAAATGTAGAAGTTAATGTTTACGGGCGTTGACAATGTAATGTATTGACAATGTATGTGCAATGCGGTATGCTATTGTTAGTTTATAAAGGAGGGAAACGATATGTCTACAGTAAACATGAGTATTCGCATGGATGCGGATTTGAAAAAACAGGCTGACCTAATGTTTAAGGATATGGGTTTGAACACAACCACAGCCATTACCATGTTTTTGCGACAGGTCGTTAGGCAGGGGAGAATTCCCTTTGAGATTGCAACGGATGTTCCGAATGCAGAAACGCTGGCGGCAATGCAGGAAATGGAAGACATTATATCCGGCAAAATCCAAACGAAAAAGTACACCAGTACAAAAGAACTCTTTCAGGACTTAGACGCATGAAGTATACGATTGAGTTATCTTCAAAGTTTAAGAAGGACTACAAAAGCATCAAAAAGAGGGGAAAAAACACCGCCCTTCTTCAAGAAGTCGTCGAACTTCTGGCAGATGGTGAATCGCTTCCCGATCTATACCATGATCATCCCTTAATCGGGAATTATCTTGGTTATCGGGAGTGCCATATTCAGCCGGATTGGTTGTTGATCTATCGAATTTGCGAAGACAGATTGATTCTTGGCTTAATGCGAACAGGAACGCATAGTGATTCATTCAGTAAATAAAAAAAGGAGACACCCATGATTCCTTCCCGTTTTCATGTAATTCCCGACGGGCTGCCCAACGACGGCATCCTCTTTGCCAACCACGAACCCAACCACCGCTCCGGCCACATGGGGCACGCCCTTGTGGAATACGCCCCGGGCAAAGTGCTGGCCTTCTACCCCAACTGCTCCGATGAGGACAAGCGCATGAAGGGGCACTCCGGCTTTGGCTGGATGGAATACAAGCGTTCCGAGGACGGCGGCGATACCTGGTCGGAGGCTGTCATCGAGCCCAACTCCAAGGCGCTGTTCGATCAGCACATCGGCCGCACCATGATGATTGAAAAGGCCGTTTGCACCGACACCGGGCGCATCCTTCTGTTCTATTTGACCTGCGACATGGTGACGGACGGGCACATCTGGGAGCCTTACTTTGAGCCGCGCATTGCCTATTCCGACGACGAAGGGCGCACATGGAGCAAGGACGAGCTGCTGGTCCACGAGGCGGGGCGCGTGTACGATGTTCTGTATAAAGATGGCACCATCTACCTTCTGTTCCTCGCCAACGCCGAGCTGCCCGGAATCGCGCATTTGCAGGAGCATCCCTACAAGCTGTTCGTCAGCCACAACGGCGGCGCGTCCTTCGAGGAGCGCTCTATCCTCAACTTCCAGAGCACCATTTACTGCTATTACGGCACCATGGCCTTCCGCGAGGACGGTTCGCTGATCGCCTACGTTTACGACGAGCGGGACGAGTTCAATCTGAAATATGTCGTAAGCTACGACGACGGCTTCACCTGGACGGACAACCGCCGCTGCTTCTTTGCCAAGAAAATTCGCAATCCCCAGATCAAGCAGTTTGACGGCACATGGATCTGCCACGGGCGCACCGGCTGCTTCGGCAGGGATTCCAGCCATTTCGTCATTTACTTTTCCGAGGACGGGATGAACTGGGACGAGGGCACAATCATGCGCTATGCCACGCAGGGCGCGGGGGCGTATTCTAACAATGTGACCATCCACCGCCCCGGCAAGCCCGAGCGGTTCATGATTCAGACCTCCCATGCTTACTGGGAGAACCGCACCAACACCATCATGTGGCTCATCGACCTTGAGAAATAGGAGAAAATCATGGAACAGTTTGAAGCTCTGAAACGCAACCGCATTCTGCCCGTTTTGTCGCTGTCCGACAAAAAATATATTAAACCTCTGGGTGACATTTTCACAAAGGTGGGCATCGCTCATGTGGAGCTGACCCTGCGCAACGGCATTGCGCTGGAGGTGCTGCGCGAATTTTCCGCTCAGTTCCCGAACATTTCCTTCGGCGCGGGCACGGTGCTGGGCATTGACACCGCCAAAGCCGCCATCGAAGCGGGTGCGAAGTACATCGTTTCCCCCGGCTATTCCGATGCGCTGGCGGATTTCTGCAACGCGCAGGGCATCCCTTATGTACCCACCTGCGTCACCGGCGCGGAAATCTCGCACGCCATGGAAAAAGGGCTGTATAACCTCAAATTCTTCCCGTCCGTCTCCATGGGCGGCACGGTGGCACTGAAATTGCTGGCAGGGCCTTTCCCCAAGGTGCTGTTCGTGCCCACCGGCGGCGTGTTCATGGACAATTTGGCCGATTATGCGACCTGCAGGAACATCCTCGCCTGCGGCGGCTCCTACATGGCGCCCAAGGCGGAGATCGAGGCGGAAAACTGGACGCTGATCGAGGACAACTGCAAAAAGTGTCTGGAAATGATGAGGATTTAAGATGATCGGCATTGTTTCTCTCAATTCCTGCTTGGATAAGACCTTCTACGCGCCCGCCTTTGCAAAAAACGCCGTGACGAAGGTGAACCGCACCTTTGTGCAAGCCGGCGGCAAGGGCATCAATGTCGCCCGGGTGCTGGGCAGCCTCGGCGCGGAAACACGCCTTTTCACCATGCTGGCGGGGGAGCAGGGGCGCTATGTGCAGACGCTCCTTGACGAAGAAGGGCTGAACAATGAGGCGGTTTTCGTGAACGGGCAGACCCGGATGTACCTGACCTTTATGGAGGAAAACGGTAATCAGATTGCCGTCAAGGAGAAAGGCCCGTCTGTCACGGAAGCGGAAGCCGAAACCATCCGTCAGGGCTTCCCCCGTTTCTTGGATAAACAGAGCATCGACTTTCTCTGCATTTCGGACACCATCGTCTGCGATTCGCTCCTTTCCTTTTATCCCTTTGCCATCACGGAGGCGAAAAAGCGGAACATTCCCGTGTTTTTTGACTGCGACGGCGAGGCGATGCGTTTGGGCTGGGAGGCTAAACCCGACTATGTGAAGCCCAACGAGGAGGAGTACGGCGAGGTTTTCGGCGTGATCTCCGGCGAAAACGGCATTTCAAAGGCGCTGCATCATCTGTGGGATTTCGGCATTGCCCATCCGCTCATCTCCCGAGGGGGCAACGGGGTTTCCTTCCTCTCCGGCGACACGGAAGTCCACGCTATTACCCACGACACGCGCCTTGTTTCCGCCGTTGGCTGCGGGGATTCCTTCATCGGCGGCACGGTTTATGGCTTATCAAAAGGCCTGCCCTTTGCGGAGTGCGTCCGCTGGGGCTCGGCGGCTGCAGCGGTCAATGCGGAAAAGACCACGGCGGCGCGGGTGGAATTTGCCGAAGTTTCGGCAAAACTGGACAAGATCGAGCTGCTTTCGGAGTCTCGTGGATGAAGCATTCCCAGGACAACGAAAAATATTTTTTATCTTTATAGGATTTAGTGCTTTTTTTGTTAAGAAAAGCGTGCTATAATGGTTTCAGATTATGCGGGTTTTCCCGCACCTAAAAAATTTATGGAGGAACATCACTATGGCAGTTAAGGGCGATGAAGTTCTGAACCAGTTTACCCAGACCGTCGTGGAAGAGGAAGCGGAAATTTCCGAAAAGGATATGCTTCGCGTCGGTATCATCGGCACCGGTTGGATCGCCGAATCCCACATCCAGTCCTACAAGCGCATGAAGGACGTCAAGGTCGTGGCTATGGCCGACCTGATTCCCGGCAAGGCGGAGAAGTTCGCAAAGACCTGGGGCGTTGAAGGCGTCAAGTTCTACGGCTCCCACAAGGAAATGCTGGACGATCCCGATCTCAAGCTGGACGCCGTTTCCGTCTGCACCTACAACGTGCAGCACGCTCCCTGCGCCATTTACGCTCTGGAAAAGGGCGTGAACGTGCTGCTGGAGAAGCCAATGTGCGTCACCACCGAAGAAGCCATCGAGATCATGCGCGCCGAGAAGAAGTCCGGCAAGATCCTCTCCATCGGCTTCCAGCCCCGTCTGGACGAAAATATGCAGATGATCAAGAAGATCGTTGAGTCCGGCGTCTTAGGCAAGATCTACTACATCCAGACCGGCGGCGGCCGTCGTCGCGGCATCCCCAACTCCACCTTCATTGAGAAGAAGACCGCCGGCATCGGCGCCATGGGCGACATCGGCTGCTATTCTTTGGACTGCGTGCTGAACGCCATCGGCTATCCCAAGCCCCTGACCGTCACCGGCTACACCTCCAACTTCTTCGGTACCTCCACCGACTACGAAAAGCCCGAAGACGCCGCCCGCTTCAACGTGGACGACTTCGCCGCAGCCTTCGTCCGTCTGGAAGGCGGCATCATCCTGGACTTCCGTATCGCCTGGGCCATGCACTTAGATACTCCCGGTGACTCCATCATCATGGGCACCAAGGGCTCCCTGCGCATCCCCTCCACCGATTGCTGGAACGGCACCGTCGGCGGCCCCATGACCATCTATCACGATGTCTGCGGCCAGCAGACCCAGACCGTCATCCCCGTCATCCAGTCCAAGGGCCCCGGCCTCTTCGACCGCAAGATCCGCTCCTTCCTGGATGCCATCAAGGAAAACGGCACCGCTCCCGTCCCCACCTCTCAGATCCTTTACAACCAGGCCATCATCGACCACATTGTGAAGTCCGCCGAGGTCGGTCACGAGATCGAGGTCAAGATTCCGGAACTGTAAGCGTTATTTCAAAAGGGCAGCTCTCTATTCGAGGGCTGTCCTTTTTCATGTTCTGCTACTTCTGCTTGCTTTTGTTAGGCTCGGTGTTGCTGATTTCGGTCTGGTAGAGGTTCATCACGGTTTTGTCGGCTTCCGCGCTCTCCGGCCTGTTGACCAGCAGCCCGGTGCATTCCTGCACGGAGGCCACGGCGTTTGCCGCGCCTTCCTCCCCGATTTCGTGAACGAATTGCTCCATGTTGTCCTTGCGTTTCGGAATCATTGTGCTCACCATCCTTTCCGCCTTACTTTTCCCGGCTCAATGACCGAACATACCATTAAGAATGTCGAAAGAACCACAACTTTTTGCCGCGTCGTGGTATAATGAAGAACGGATGTTCATTTACGTTTTCGGGAGGGAAGTACCATGGATTTTAAGATCGTATCGCCTTATCAGCCCACCGGCGACCAGCCGCAGGCCATCGAGAAGCTGGTGGAAGGGCTGCACGACGGTCTCACTACGCAGGTGCTTCTGGGCGTCACGGGCTCCGGCAAAACCTATACCATGGCCAACGTGATCGAAAAGATCAACCGCCCGACGCTGGTGCTGGCGCACAACAAGACGCTGGCCGCCCAGCTCTGCTCCGAGTTCAGGGAGCTTTTCCCGGACAATGCCGTGGAATATTTCGTCTCCTATTACGATTACTATCAGCCCGAGGCCTACATTGCCTCCACGGATTCCTATATTGCCAAGGATTCCTCCGTCAATGACGAGATTGACCGTTTGCGCCATAGTGCCACCGCCGCGCTGTCCGAGCGGCGGGACGTGATTGTGGTGGCGTCGGTCTCCTGCATTTATTCCATCGGCGACCCCTCCGAGTACGAAAACATGACCCTTTCCCTGCGCGAGGGGATGCAGAAGGACAGGGATGAGGTGATCTCCCTGTTGGTGGAGAACCAGTATGACCGCAACGACATCGACTTTGCCCGCGGCACCTTCCGCGTGCGGGGCGATGTGCTGGAGATTTTTCCCGTGGCGCAGGAAAATAAGGCCATTCGTCTGGAATTTTTCGGGGACGAGATTGAGCGCATTTCCGAGTTTGATCCCACAACGGGCGTGGTACACGCGCATTTTAAGCACATTCTCATCTTCCCCGCCACCCATTATGCCGTATCCCGGGAGACGATGGACAAGCAGATTTCCTGCATCGAGGAAGATTTGGCTGCGCAGATTGACTTTTTCCGCTCACAGGACAAGCTCATCGAAGCCCAGCGCATCGAGCAGCGCACGAACTATGACATTGAAATGCTGCGGGAGATCGGCTTCTGCTCCGGCATCGAGAACTATTCCCGCTATTTTGACGGGCGTTCTCCCGGACAGGCGCCCTTTACCCTGCTGGATTATTTCCCCAAGGATTTCCTGCTGCTGGTGGACGAGTCCCACGTCACCATCCCGCAGGTTCGCGCCATGTACGCGGGTGATCTCTCCCGCAAAAAGGCGCTGGTGGAGTACGGCTTCCGTCTGCCCTCCGCCTTTGACAACCGCCCCTTGCGGTTTGAGGAATTTATTGACCGCATCGGGCAGCGCATCTTCGTCTCCGCCACGCCGGGGCCTTACGAGCTCTCCTGCGCCGGGCAGGTGGTGGAGCAGATCATCCGCCCGACCGGGCTGCTTGACCCGGAGATTGTGCTGGTTCCGGCAGAGGGGCAGGTGGACGATCTGGTGGGGCGCATCCGCGACGTGACGAGCCGAGGCTTGCGCGTGCTTGTCACCACCCTGACCAAGCGCATGGCGGAATCGCTCACCGATTATCTGAAGGAACTGGGCATTAAGGTCAATTATCTGCATTCCGATGTGGAAACGCTGGAGCGCATCGAGATCATCCGCGACCTGCGCTTGGGCAAGTTTGACGTGCTGGTGGGCATCAACCTGCTGCGCGAAGGGCTTGACCTGCCGGAAGTGGAGATGGTTGCGATACTGGACGCGGACAAGGAAGGCTTCCTGCGCTCCGAAACGTCGCTCATTCAGACCATCGGACGCGCCGCGAGAAATGTGAACGGCAAGGTCGTCATGTACGCGGACGGCATCACCGATTCCATGCGCTACGCCATCAACGAGACCAACCGCCGCCGGGGCATTCAGATGGCCTACAACGAGGAGCACGGCATCACTCCGCAGACCATCCGCAAGGCCGTGGCCGATCTGCTGGTTGTGTCCCGCGCCGCGGAAGGGGAGAGCGAAAGCGTGCTCTCCGACGAGGAAAAACAGCTTGCGATTCAGCATTTGGAGGAACAGATGCTGGAAGCCGCCGGGCATCTGGAATTTGAGAAGGCCGCCCGGCTGCGCGACAAGATCATGGAGCTGCGCGGCGAAAAGCCCGTGACCGACAATACGCCAAGTGGGCGCAGAGCGGGACGGAAGCGCAGAGGAAAGGTCAGCAAATAACCCTCTCAGTCGCTGCGCGACAGCTCTCCCGCACGCGGGCGAGCCTTTACGGTATCAAGGAGTATTTATCTATTATGAACGATCAGATCATTATAAAAGGGGCGCGGGAGCACAATCTCAAAAATGTGGATGTGACCCTGCCGCGCAACAAATTGGTTGTCATCACGGGACTTTCCGGCTCCGGCAAGTCCTCTTTGGCCTTTGACACCCTCTATGCCGAGGGGCAGAGGCGGTATGTGGAATCGCTGTCCGCCTATGCCCGGCAGTTCTTAGGGCAGATGGACAAGCCCGATGTGGACACCATAGAGGGGCTTTCCCCCGCCATCTCCATCGACCAGAAGACCACCTCCAAGAACCCCCGCTCCACCGTGGGCACCGTCACCGAGGTCAACGACTATCTGCGTCTGCTCTATGCCCGCATCGGCACGCCCCATTGTCCCAAGTGTGGCAAGGAGATCAAGCAGCAGACCGTCGATCAGATGGTGGATCAGGTGGTATCTCTGCCGGAGCGTACAAGGATTCAGGTGCTTGCGCCCGTCATTCGCGGACGCAAAGGCGAGCATAGCAAGGTCTTTGAGGACTTGAAGCGGGACGGCTATGTGCGTGTGCGCGTGGACGGTGTTGTTCTCGATTTGGAAGAAGAAATCAAGCTCGAAAAGAACAAAAAGCACACCATCGAGGCGGTCATTGACCGATTGGTTGTGCGCGAGGGTATAGGAAAGCGACTGACCGACTCCGTCGAGACCGCCATGAAGCTCTCCGGCGGCGTGGTGGTGGTTTCTGTGCAGGACGCGCCCGATTTGCTCTTTTCCCAGAACTACGCCTGCCCGGACTGCGGCATCTCCATGGAGGAAATGACCCCGCGTATGTTCTCCTTCAACGCCCCCTACGGCGCGTGCCCCACCTGCTCCGGCTTGGGGTCTCTGCTGCGCATCGACCCGGCACTCATCATCCCGGACGGCACAAAACCGCTCAATCAGGGCGCGATCCGCGTGCCCGGCATGGATTCCGGCGCGGACACCTCCACCTTTGCCGCCTTCATTGCGGGTCTTGCCGAAAAATACAACTTTTCCCCCGATGCTCCGGTCTCCGAGATCGGCGAGGAAGCACTGAACGCCATTCTGTACGGCACAAAGGGAGAGAAGGTGCGTCTACGCATCGAGCGCAACGACCATGTGAGCGAGTATCAGAGTGCCTTTGAGGGCATCATCCCCGCCCTGCAGCGGCGGTACGAGGAGACCAACTCTCCCGCCATGCGCGAGGAATATGAATCCTTCATGGCGGACATTCCCTGCCCGGACTGTCACGGGCAAAGGCTTAAGCCCATCGTGCTTGCCGTCACCGTTGGCGGGCTGAACATCGCGCAGCTTTCCGACCTCTCTATTAAAAAGGCGCGGGACTTCCTCAAATCCCTTGTTTTAAGCGAAAAACAGGCCATAATTGGGCGGCAGATATTGAAAGAGATTGACAACCGTTTGGGATTCCTCTGCGATGTGGGTCTGGAATATTTGACCCTCTCCCGTGCGGCGGGCACCCTCTCCGGCGGCGAAGCCCAGCGCATCCGGCTGGCTACGCAAATCGGTTCCTCCTTAATGGGCGTTCTGTATATTTTGGATGAACCGTCCATCGGCCTGCACCAGCGGGACAACGCCCGGCTGCTGGCAACCCTGCAGCACCTCCGCGATCTGGGCAACACCGTGATCGTGGTGGAGCACGACGAGGAAACCATGCTGGCGGCGGATTATCTCATCGACATCGGCCCCGGCGCGGGCGTTCACGGCGGGCAGGTCGTGGCCTGCGGCACGCCAAAGGAGGTCATGGCGAACCCCGCTTCCTTAACCGGGCAATATTTATCCGGCAAGCTGTCCATTCCCATCCCTTCCGCAAGGAGAATGCCCACGGGGCACCTGCTGGTCAAGGGAGCGCGGGAACACAACTTAAAGAATATCAATGTGGACATTCCCTTGGGCGTGTTTTCCGTGGTGACGGGCGTTTCCGGCTCGGGCAAGTCCACGCTGGTCAACGAGATCGTGCGCAAGGTTCTTTCCCGCGACTTAAACCGCGCCAAGACCCGCCCCGGCGCGCATGACGGCATCGAGGGCGTGGAACAGCTCGACAAGGTGATTGACATTGACCAGTCGCCCATCGGCCGCACGCCGCGCTCCAATCCCGCCACCTACACCGGAATGTTCGACCTTATCCGCAATGTGTTTGCCGAGACCCCCGAGGCCAAGGCGCGTGGCTACAAGGCGAACCGCTTCTCCTTCAACGTCAAGGGCGGGCGCTGCGAGGCCTGCTCCGGCGACGGCATCCTCAAAATCGAAATGCACTTCCTCCCCGATGTTTATGTTCCCTGCGAGGTCTGCTGCGGCAAACGCTACAACCGCGAAACGCTGGAGGTGCGCTACAAGGGCAAGAGCATTTTCGACGTGCTGGACATGACGGTGGAACAGGCCATGCCCTTCTTCGAGAACCACCGGCAGATCTACCGCAAACTGAAAACCCTCTACGATGTGGGCTTGGGCTACATCAAATTGGGACAGCCCTCCACGCAGCTCTCCGGCGGCGAAGCCCAGCGCATCAAGCTCGCCACCGAGCTTGCCCGCGTTGCCACGGGCAGAACCCTCTACATCTTGGACGAGCCCACCACGGGTCTGCACATGGCGGACGTGAAATGCCTGATTTCCATGCTCCAACAGCTCACCGATGCGGGCAACACGGTTCTCGTTATCGAGCACAATTTAGACGTCATCAAGTGCGCCGACCACCTGATCGACTTAGGCCCCGAGGGCGGCGACGGCGGCGGCACGCTGGTTGCGCAGGGCACCCCGGAGCAGGTCGCGCAGGTGCAGGAAAGCTACACCGGGCAATGGCTCAAAAAGCTGCTGAAATGAGGAGAGCGGGGAGACCCCGCCCCTACAGAAGTGCTCTTACCGATAGATAAGAAATGACCCCCGCAAATGAATCGCGGAGGTCATTTTAATGTGTAATGGAATCACTTCAAATAGTCGAACAGCTCGATGGACTCGCCGGAGGGGCCGTCGAAGAAGATGTTCTTGATGCCGCCTAAGATTTTCTCGTTAAACATGACCTTGGCATCCTCGGGGATGATGCCCTTCTTCTTGTATTCTGCGACGAACTCATCAATGCCCTTGACTTCGATGCAGACGTGGCCGATGATGCCGTTGGCGGGGCGGTTGGCGCGTTCCTTGTCCTGCGGGGCGATGATTTCAAGTAAGCAGGTGCCTAAGGACATAAAGCCTAAGTGGGTGCCGATGTCGCACTCGTTGTCCAGCGTGAAGCCCAGCTCCTTGTAGAAGGCGACGGACTTATCAAAGTCGGGGGTGAAGATGCCGATGTGGGCAAGCCCGGTCAGCTTTGCGGTCATAAATGATTTCCTCCTGTGATTTTGTCTGTATGTGAAGCGGTTGCGGCTTCTTTCCCGGTAATTATAACACAACGGAAACGTTTTTTGAACTGAAATCTGTTGCAAAAACAGAAGAAATGCTCTAAAATGAGAAACAATCCTGAAAATGCTGGTGACGGGGCGACCCGCATCAAGGAAAAACATGGATCGGGATGAAAAATCTACACTGTCGGGTATCGAAAGACACGCGAACCTGAACGGAGGCATGAAAAATGAATAGGAACAAGACTACCCTGCGCACCCTCATAATGACTGCGCTGTTTATCGCCATCATGCTGGCTCTGCAGCTGACGGGCTTGGGACTGATCAATCTGGGAATCATCAACATTACGTTCTATTGCACCCTGATTGCCATCGGCACCCTGTCCATCGGCCTCGTGCCCGGCCTTGTGATGGCGTTTGTTTTTGCCGCCATCTCCTTCTGGAAGGCACTCTCCGCCCCCTCCGGGCTGGTGCTGCCTATTATCCAGTTAGGCGGGGTGGGCGTTGCTGCCTGCTTCCTTATGTCCTTTGTGCCGCGGCTGCTGGTGCCCCTTGCGGTGCACTTTGCTTCCAAGACCTTCGGCAAAAAGAAGCCTTATGTCGGCATGACGGTGGGCGCGGTTTTAGGGTCGCTCACCAATACCGTGCTGTATTTGGGAATCCTGCTGCTCTCCTACGCCCTGCTCATTTCCACCTATTCCGGCATCAATGAAAAGGGCTTTGCGGGCATCCTCACCGTTGTCGGCGGCGTGGTGCTCTACGGCGGCATTCCCGAGGCTGTGGCGGCGGGGCTGCTGGTTCCGCCCATCGTGACGGCAATTAAGAAGATTAAACACTAATATAGAATTGTTCGAGGTACTTCCAAATGATACTCACGCTTGACATCGGCAACACCAACATCAAATGCGCGCTCTTTAAGGATCAGGAGCTGAAAAAGGCGTGGCGCATGGAGACCAACCGCCACAAGACCCACGACGAATACGGCGTGCTGCTCACCATGTTCCTTACCAACTCCGGCTACAAAAAGAGCGACATTGAGGGCATTGTGGTGTCGTCCGTTGTGCCCACCATCAATTACACCATCGAGCATATGCTGGATGATTATTTTGAGATCGCCCCCGTCTGGGTCGCGCCGGGCATCAAGACCGGCATCAACATCCGCTACGACAACCCGCAGATGCTGGGCGCAGACCGCATCTGCAACGCCGTGGCCGCCCAGCACGATTACGGCGGACCCTGCATCTTCATTGATTTCGGCACCGCCACCACCTTCGGCGTGCTGTCGAAAAAGGGCGAGTTCTTGGGCGGTGCCATCTGCCCCGGTCTGAAACTGTCCTCCGAAGCCTTAACCGAGCGGGCGGCACAGCTCCCCAAGGTGGAGCTTGTGAAGCCTGACACCGTGATCACCCGCAACACCATTTCCAATATGCAGGCGGGCATCGTGTATGGCTATGTGGGACAGGTGGATTACATCGTGCGCAAAATGAAGGCGGAAATCGGCGGACAGGAGCACATCAAGGTCATTGCCACCGGCGGCCTCTCCCGCATGATCGCCTCCGAGACCTCCACCATCGACATCATCGACGGTCTGCTGACGCTGAAGGGTCTGCGTCTGCTCTACGAGCGGAACCGATAAGGGAAAGGGTGAAGGAGCAAAATGATTCGCAGCTTTGACGACATTTACGCACTGGCGCCGGAGTCTTCCACCGCACGGCTGCGCGGCTTTCGGGACGCGCACCCCGCCCGCACCATTGCCAAGGAAAAAATGCTCTATCGCGTGTGGGATTTGGGCGAGGGCGATACCGCCATGGTCTTTCTCCCCGGCGGCATGGGCAACGGCGAAATGTGGTTTCCGTACTTAAATGACCTGTCGCTGGATATGCGCTGCATCGCCTTCTCTCTGCCCGAGTGCAAGAGGATGGAGGACTTTGCGCGGCAGATACACAGGATTCTCACGGAAAATCTGGACTTAAAAAAGGTTCTGCTGGTCTGCAACGGCATCGGCGGGCTCATCGGACAGACCTATGTGAGAATGTATAAAGACGAGGTCATAGGCCAAATCCTGCTCACCTGCGGCGCACCCGTGAAAGGGCTTTCCTCCGACATTACCGCTCGCTGGACGGGGCGCACAAAGCTTGCGCTGCGCTACAAGTTCTCCCCCTTTGACGCCATGCGGCGGCAGCTGGGCTATCAGGCGTTCCACAATATGTGCCCCGAGGAATTGCAGGAGGGCATGGCCTTCTGGCGTTCGTATATTTCCGAGACCTACGAGGTCATGGTCTATAAGAAGCAGTTCATCAACCTAAACTGCGTTGCCCTGCCGGACATTTACAAGCGTTTGCCCTTTGAAATCGGCGACATGGACGGCTGGACGGGCAAGACCCTCATTTTGGAATCCGACGGCGACCAGTATTACGGGGAGACCGAGCGTGAGCTGCTCAAAAAGCTCTATCCGAACCCGGAGGTACATTCCATCGGGCGGCTGGGGCAGTTTGCCGTGATGGCGAACGAATTGGAGCTTATCGCAATCATGCGCACCTTTGTGCGCGGGATGAAATAAAGGAACTGTCAAATCATGGAAATTCTTCGTGCAAACGATGTATCTTTTGAATACGATGCCCCGGAGGAGGGGAAACCTGCCGTAAAAGCGGTGAAGAATGTGTCTTTGTCCGTGCAGCAGGGCGAATTTCTCTGTATTTTGGGGCATAACGGCAGCGGAAAGTCTACCTTCATCAAACTGCTCAACGGCCTGTATCTGCCCAAATCCGGGTCGGTCACCGTGGGTGTTTGGGACACCACGGACGAAAGCCACACCTGGGACATCCGGCAGAAGGTCGGCATGATCTTTCAGAACCCGGACAACCAGATCGTCGCCACGGTGGTGGAGGAGGATGTGGCCTTCGGGCTGGAAAACATGGGCGTGGAGCCTGCCGAGATTCGCAGGAGAGTGGACAAGGCGCTTTCCACCGTCAATATGACCGAGTACGCCAAGCAATCCCCTTCGCGCCTGTCCGGCGGGCAGAAGCAGCGCGTCGCCATTGCGGGGGTGCTGGCCATGAAGCCCGATGTGCTGCTGATGGACGAGCCGACTGCTATGTTGGATCCTTCCGGGCGGAAGGAGGTCATGGACACCGTGGAGCAGCTCAACCGCGAAAAGGGCTTGACCGTGGTGCTGGTGACGCACTTTATGGAGGAAGCCATGCGCGCAGACAGGCTGTGCGTGATGGAAAAGGGAAGCATCGTGCTGGAGGGCACGCCCCGGGAGGTCTTTGCGCAGACGGAGACCGTAAAGGCACTGGGGCTGGACGTGCCGCCCATGCTGGAGCTTTCCGAAAGACTTAAGAATGACGGGATTGCCGTTCGCGGCGATCCCATGACAATAGAGGAGATGGCGCAGGAGCTATGCCGGTTGAAGTCAGAAATCTAAGCCACATCTACGATGCCGGCGGGCCTTTTGCGTTCAGGGCCTTGGAGGATGTTTCCTTCCGCATTGCGGACGGGGAGTTTGTCGCCGTCATCGGGCACACCGGCAGCGGCAAGTCCACCCTTGTGCAGCACCTGAACGGCCTGTCCAAGCCCACCTCCGGCACGGTTTTTGTGGGAAATCTCAATTTATCCGATAAAAACACTTCGCTTAAAGAAGTCCGTAAGAAAGTCGGGCTTGTTTTCCAATACCCCGAATACCAGCTCTTTGAGGAAACCGTCAAGGCGGACATCGGCTTTGGCCCCAAGAATCTGGGACTGGACGCGGAGGAGATCAATGACCGGGTGCGGGAAGCTATGGAGCTGACCGAGCTTGATTATGCCGAGCTTGCGGAAAAGTCCCCCTTCGAGCTTTCCGGCGGGCAGAAGCGCCGCGTGGCCATCGCGGGGGTCTTAGCCATGGAGCCGGACATTCTCATCCTGGACGAGCCCGCCGCCGGGCTTGACCCCGCCGGGCGGGACAACATACTGTCCCTCATCAAAAAGTGGCATGAGAGCGGGAAAACCATCATCATGGTCTCGCACTCCATGGACGATGTGGCGGACTTGGCGCAGCACATCTTAGTCATGAACCACGGCAAATTGGAGATGGAGGGCACCCCGGAGGAGATTTTCTCCAAAGGGCAGCGTTTGCAGGAGATCGGCCTCGGCGTTCCCGCCGTCACCGCCCTTGCCATGCGCTTAAATGCGCTGGGCTTCGCCCTGCCTTCCAACCTTTACCGCATGGAGGACATGGAACAGGCATTGCTCCACGCCCTGAAAGGGGGGAAGCACGTATGAGAGAAATGACCATCGGGCAGTTTTTCCCCGGCACCTCCTTTGTGCACCGTTTAGACCCCCGCACCAAGCTGCTCATCATGCTGGCGTACATCGTCCTTGTGTTCTTAGTCAAGGGCTTTGTGGGCTATGGCGTGCTGGCGGTGTTCCTGCTGGCGGCTTGCCTGTCCGCAAAGGTGAAGATCGGCTATCTGCTCAAAACCATCAAGCCCATCATCGTCATTGTGTTCATCACCTTTGTGCTCAATCTGTTCTTCACCGAGGGCGAAACGCCGTGGCTTTCCTTAGGCCCCGTCAAAATCTATCCCGAGGGCGTCCGCTTTGCCGTGATGATGGCGCTGCGCCTCATCTTCCTGCTCATGGGCACCTCGCTGCTCACCCTGACCACCTCGCCCATGGCACTGACCGATGCGCTGGAACGGCTGCTGAAACCGCTCAATAAGCTGCATTTCCCGGTGCATGAGCTGTCCATGATGATGACCATTGCCCTGCGCTTCATCCCCACCTTGATGGAGGAGACCGACAAGATCATGAAGGCGCAGGCCGCAAGAGGCGCGGACTTTGACACGGGAAACCTCATCGACAAGGCCAAGGCCATGCTGCCGCTGCTGGTGCCGCTGTTCGTCAGCGCCTTCCGCAGAGCGGACGATCTCGCCCTTGCCATGGAAGCAAGATGCTATCACGGCGGCGACAGGCGCACCCGCATGAAGGAACTGCACTACGCAAAAATCGACGGCATCGCCGCCGCACTTACCCTGCTTGCGACCTTGGGCATCGTCGCGGAAAGGATATTCCTGTGAGCCGCCGCATTGCCCTGCGCATCGCCTACGATGGGACAAATTATGCCGGCTGGCAGACCCAGAGCAACGCGACAGCTGTGCAGGAGGTTGTGGAAAAGGCCTTGCAAAAGCTGGAAAAAGCGGAAGGCAAGGTCAATCTCACCGGCGCATCCCGCACCGATGCGGGCGTGCACGCGCTGGGGCAGACGGCGCACTTTGACACCGATTCCCGCATCCCTGCGGAGAAATATTCCTATGCCTTAAACACCCTGCTTCCGCCGGACATCCGCATTCAGCAGTCCATGGAGGTCGCGCCCGACTTCCACGCCCGCTTTTCCACGGCGGGCAAGGTTTACGCCTACACCATCCGGAACGCTCCCCACGCATCTCCCCTGATGAGCCGCTATGCCATGCACGTTCCCGTGCCGCTTGACGCGGAAAAGATGCACCGCGCCGTGCAGGACGTGGTGGGGAAGCACGATTTTTCCGCCTTCATGGCCTCCGGCGGCACCTCAAAGGACTTTGTGCGGGAGATGAAAGCGGCGCAGGTCAACGTGTCCGGCAGCCAGATCTGCTTTATGATCTGGGGCACCGGGTTTCTCTATAATATGGTGCGCATCATGGCGGGAACCCTCATTCTCATCGGGCAGGACAAGCTCCCCGAGGATGCCTTTTCCCGCGCCATTGCAAGCGGAAACCGTCTCGATTTGGGCGTCACCGCAGAGCCGCAGGGCTTAACCTTAATGCGCGTGCTCTACCCTGGGCAGGAAGACGAAGCAAAAGCCATTCTGTCCTCCAAATTCCTCTTCTCCTGATTCCGAAAGAAGGGACAAACCATGAATCTCATCTGCCGCATCAAAGGTCACAAATGGAACAAATGCCGCTGCGCCCGCTGTGGGGAGACTGCACCCGAATATATGGATCTCCATCAGTGGAAGGGCTGCCGCTGTGTTTCCTGCGGCCTTGTTTCCCCGAGCCGCTGCACCCATGAGTGGGTCTATGACGGAACCCATAAGGAGGGAGGCGACCCGGATATGAACTCCGGAAATCCATGGGACGGGTACGATGTGGACGATTATCACTGCATCCACTGCGGGGAAGTCAAAAGCGTGGAAAAGTAACGGTCACGCTCCCTCAAAAGCCCGGATTTCCCGGGGATAAGCGAAAAGTTTACATCAAAAAAGCAAAGAAAAGAGCTTTTCTCCTTGACTATCCGGGAGGAAAGCTCTATAATATAGGTTGCGTTGATGTGCGACCAATAGCCCCGGTTGCCGAAACGACCGATCTGCGGAGCCCGACCAACCCGCGCAGGTCAACAGAATAACTTCATTATTTGGAGGGAAAACCCTGTGAAATCGTATATGGCTAAGGCTGAAACCGTACAGAGAAAGTGGTACGTTGTGGACGCTGAGGGCATGGTGTTAGGCCGCCTGGCATCCCAGGTCGCATCCATCCTCCGCGGCAAGAATAAGCCCACTTACACGCCCAATGTGGATACCGGCGATCATGTGATCATCCTCAATTCCGATAAGGTGATCTTAACCGGTGACAAGCTCAATCAGAAGTTCTACCGTCGTCACTCCGGTTATCCGGGTGGCCTCAAAGAGACCTCTTACAAGGATATGATGGCCAAGAAGTCCGATCTGGCCGTCAAGGAAGCCGTTCGCGGTATGCTCCCCAAGAACGCTCTGGGTCGTCAGATGCTGACCAAGCTCCGCGTTTACAAGGGTGCCGAGCACGAACAGCAGGCGCAGAACCCCGAAGTGCTGGTTCTGGAAAAGTAAGAGGAAAGGAGATTACCATAAATGGCAGCATTAGCTTATCAGGCCGTTGGCCGTCGTAAGAAGTCCGTCGCCCGCGTCCGTCTCGTTCCCGGCGAAGGCAAGATCATCATCAACCGTCGTGACATCGACAACTACTTCGGTCTGGAGACCTTAAAGATGACCGTCCGTCAGCCCCTCGTTCTGACCGACACCCTCTCCCGCTTCGACGTGATCGTCAACGTCTACGGCGGCGGCGTTTCCGGCCAGGCCGGCGCCATCCGTCACGGCGTTGCCCGCGCTCTGTGCAAGGCCGATGAGGAACTCCGCGGCTCTCTCAAGAAGGCCGGTTTCCTCACACGCGATCCTCGTATGAAGGAACGTAAAAA
>DCHO01000064.1 GCA_002315655.1 Christensenella sp. UBA1750 | reverse complement strand
GAGGTGGGCTCGTCAAAGAGCATCACATCCGGGTGCATGGCCAGCGCACGCACGATGGACAGGCGCTGCTTCTGCCCGCCGGAGAGCTTTCCGGGATATTCCCTGACCTTATCTTCCAGACCGACCGAGCGGAGCAGCTCCATGGCTTCCTCCTCCGCGGCCTTTCTCGGAACCTTCTTTTCCAGCATCGGGGTCAGTGTGATGTTGTCCAGCACCGAAATGTGGGGAAACACATTGAAGTTCTGGAACACCATGCCGATCTTCTGCCGGTAGGACTGAATGTCCAGCTTCCCTTCATTGATGCAGTTTCCCTCAAAGAAGACCCTGCCGGAGGTGGGTTCTTCCAAGAGGTTCAGGCACCGCAGGAAGGTGGATTTGCCGCCGCCGGAGGGGCCGATGACGGAGACGACCTCGCCCCTGCGAATGGAGGTGGAAATGCCTTTGAGCACTTCCAGCTTGCCGAAATTTTTTACTAAGTTTTCCGTGCGCAGAATCTCATCGGTCACTTTGCTTCAGTCTCCTTTCAAAAAGTGCTACCAGCTTGGAAAGAGAAACATTGAGAACCAGATAGATCACGCCGGAAATGCACAGGGATTCCAGCGCCAGGAAAGTGGCGGAGGCAACCGTTTTGTACCCGGTGGTCAGTTCATTGATGAAGAAGACCGAAGCCAGTGATGTGCCCTTGATGGTGGAAATGAACTCGTTGCACAGCGCGGGCAGTATGTTCTTGATGGCCTGCGGCAGAATGATCTTCATATACATATTTCTTTCGGACAAACCCAAAGACCGCGCCGCTTCCCACTGTCCCTTATCCACAGCCTGAATGCCCGCACGGATGATCTCGGAAATGTACGCGGAGGCGTTGATGATGAAGGCCACCACGATGCTGAACGTGTCCGAAACCTCAAAGGGAACGAGCTTCGGGAAAACGAGCCAGAAAAAGTAAAGCTGCATCAGCGCCGGAATGCCGCGGATAATTTCCACAAAAGCGTCCGCCACTGCGCGCAGAATCTTCACTTTTCCCATGCGCATCAGCGCAATCAGGATGCCCAAGACCGTGCCGAAGGCCACGGTTACAAAGCTCATCCATAAAGTACCGCCTAGTCCTTTTACAAAGACTAGGCCATACTTATCTAAAATCTTGATGATGTCTTCCATACTGTCTCTCTTTTAGTCGAAGAGTGATTGCGGAAACTAATGTCAGAATTATTCGATGCCAAGCTCCTTGGCCTGTGCTTCGGCTTCCGTGAACCACTGGTCGATGCTGCCGTCGGCCTTCAGCTTGTCGATGACCTTGTTGACGACTTCCATCAGTTCGTCGGTGCCTTCCTTGGGGCAGGCCACAACGGTACCGTTCATGTTGGGGTCAACTTCAAACTGGAATTCGGGAACGCACAGAACGTTGTCATTTGCCTCGGCATAGAGCTGGGCGGACATGGTGGAGCAGATGCACACATCGGCGCGGCCTTCCTGCACGGCCAGATAGCAGTCGGTCATCTGGGCGAAGAGCTTTATTTCCTTGCAGCCCTTTTCAGTCACCTGAGAGCGGAAGATGCCTTCCTGCACGGAGCCGGACTGGGTGGCCACAACGGCGTCCTTCAAGGATTCGATGCTGGTGTACTTCTCGGCATCCTCAGCGCGGACGATGAAGCCGTAGCCGGTGTCAGAGGCCTTGTAGACCTTGGAAAGGTTCATGTTTTCGGAACGTTCCAGAGAGTAGGAAATGGCGGAAACAGCCATGTCATACTTGGCGGTGGTGATGCCGGTCAGCACGGCGGTGAAGTCCAGCGGAATGATCTCCAGCTTGACGCCGATTTCATCGGCAATCGCCTGCATGATCTTGATGTCCGCACCAAGGAAGCTCTCCTGGCCATCCTTGGAGGGGTCGATGAATTCGTAGGGAGCGAAGTAGGGCTCGGTAGCGACCTGCAGAACGCCGGCCTTCTTGATCTGGTCAAGACGGGAAGCGGAAGCGCTTTCCTTGGAAGAGCAGGCGGTAAGGCTCAGCAGCATGGCAAGAGCCAAAACAACGGCAAGAATTTTTTTCATGTGAATCTCCTCTTTCCGATCCTGTTGCACGAATCGGGTATTTTTTGTAATCCTTCGATCACTCCGCTATTATACAGCATCGTTTTAGCGTTGTAAAGTGGTAGAACACAGCATTAACGTTATCTCAAAGAATCAGCAGAAAATCACGCTTTATGCGTCCGTCTCCGAAAAAGAGACAAAGTACACCGCATTTTGCCTATTGTCCCGCAAGCTGCGGAAACAGCCGTTCTGCATTTTTATACAGGATGAGCCGTTTGTCTTCCTCCGCCAAAGAGGAAAACGCGATGCGCCCGAACTGGAACCCGAACGCATAGGTGTCCGTGCCGAAAAGGATCTTTTCCGCGCCCACCCGCTTCACCGCCGTTTCCGCAACGTTGTTGAGCCCCGAAGCGATGCCGGAGGTATCGGTGTAGATGTTCCCGTATTTCGCTCTTTTCATCGCGTCAATGTGGCTTTCCCCGCCAAGGTGCGCAAGGATCAGTTTCATGTCTCTGTATTTATCCGCAAAGAAGGGCATTCGCTCATATTTCTGCGGGTGCATGAGCACCGCTGCCTTGTGCTCATGGGCAAAAGAGAAAATCGCGTCGCCGTACTCGTCAATGTCGTACCCGTGCCCGTCAGGATGAATCTTGATTCCCAAACACTTGTGATCTGCAAGGCGCTTTTCCGCCTGTTCAAAGGTCATTTTCTGCCGCGGGTCAATCACGACCCACTGATAAACGGCAGGCACCCGTTCCGCAAGCCCGGACAGATAATCGTTTTCCTCCGCAGCACATTCACCGTGAAGCACCGAAGCGTAGGTGGAAAAGCCCACGGCATGAACGCCGAAACGGGCATATTCGCTCATCACAAATTCGTAGCTCCGCAGATGAACATCCGTTTCCTCGCAGTCCAGAAGAGACCCATGGTTGAAATGGCTGTGAATGTCGATCGGTGCATGACCGAAAAAAGGGAGTTCCATATTCCGCTTCCTTTCCTGTTGTTTCATTTGCTCTTATCGCACCCAAGCGAACCCTTCCGCACAAAAGCCGCCCATCACATCTGACAGCCGGCTTTTGCGTATGTCGTCCCCTGCGGACTAAATGAGCTTCCGGGGGCCCATGTTGATCTTCTTTCGCACTTCCTCGAAAAATTCCGGGGTCATGTGCGGCCAGGGCTCCGGGGTCTGCGCCTTGTTCTTCACAAAAAAGGCATTTTCCGACAGCAGCGCAACGGGCGTGTCCGAGAGGGAATCGGAATAAAAATTGTCAATGACCGGCATATCCAGATCAATGATGTATTTTGCCTTCTCCTTCGCCACGCGCACGTTCCCGATCATCACGCCGCTCTCCTTGTCCACCACCGTGGCGCAAAGATTGACTCCCAGCTTTTTCGTGATGGGTTCCAGCAGATACTCCGGCGAGCCGCTGATGATGAGGTCGTCGCTTTTCTTCTGTTCCAGATACCAAGGCGATATGTTTTTCTCGTACTTCTTCCAAAAATCGGCAATGTCCTGATCGGGATTTTTGAGGTACCGTACCACACAATGCAGCGCCGCGGAGATCCTTTTCCTGTCGATCTTCCCCGTCGCATACAGTCTCGCGGCTCTGATGAAGTTCGGCAGGTAGGTAAACAGGAGCTTGGGATGCCGCTTCATGCAGAACCTGGCAAACAGAAGGGAACTGGCCGGATAAAAGATCGTGCCGTCAAAATCGTAAACGTTCATACCCTTCCCCCCAACATTTTATTGTAGATGCTGTTTATGGTCAGTCTTTTCAGCGGGTCTAAGTACCAGGGCATCCGCGTGGTCGCGCCATACTGCGTAAACACCGCAAAGGCTTTCAGCTTTTCGTTCTCCCGCCTGACCGTTTCCTCGTCTTCCGTGTCCAGATACGCCTTCATGAACCAGTCCCAGCCTTCTTTCAACGCATCGAAATCAATGTGCAGCTTGTGCAGATAGAGCTTGCCGAAAAAGCCGATGCCGAAGATCAGCCCGTACCACTGTGCCACATCCAGATACGGATGTCCCTTTGCCATGTCGCCCACATCAATGATATAGTCCATCTCTCCCACCATCAGAAAGTTGGAAGGGTTGATGTCCTTGAGCAGAAAGGTTTCGGGTTGGGGCATCTTTTCAAAGGCGTCCAAAAGAAACTGCCGTTTTTTCCTCGGCAGCAGCTTGGTTTCCCTCAGCTTTTGCAGATAAAGCGCCTGCATATTGGGAAACAGGCTGTCTTTGCAGGGCGTGTCGTGCAGCGCACGGGAGGCCTTCCCCCAGCGCCGCATATAGGTCTCAAGATGCGCCCGATCCTTCGCAAGAGCGTCGCCGATCGGCACATTATCTCTTATATATTCATATAAAATGCCCTGATGCCCGTCAACGGAGACGATCTCATACGCCTTGGCAGTCCGTATGCCGGATGCGGCCGCCGCCCGCGCCTTTGCGAACTCCCGCTCCGCATCATAGCCCCCGAAGGTGCGGATCACCTTCAGAAACAGGGTCTGTTCGGGATTGACGTAGCATTTGGAATGTACGCGGTCGTAGATCAGCTTCCAGGACGATAGCTCCAATTCTCTGTTCATACTATATTTGCTCCTGATATAGTATCGGACGATACATCTATTTGTTTCCGGTCTTTTGCGCCGCAACGATGCAGAAGAGGCAGCCGGAGATTTCCGGCTTACTCCTCCAGCTTCCAGACATAGCTGTTGCGGTTGAAGGAGACCGCCGTTGTGTTGGTGCGCCCGGGATTGCACCTCATGAGCTGCGCCAGCACATAGCTGCGCAAGTCCCGCACTTCGGCGTCTGCGTCGGTGACATTGAAAATTTTGCCGTTGTCGCGGGTGATGAGGCGCAGGGCTTTGTCGGAAACCAGCAGATCGCATTCCGAAATGACCTTCTTGCCGGGATTCTTTTCCAGAACGGTCATGTAGCTCTCTTCCAGAATCAGCTGCACCTCGTTGATGACGGACGAGCGGACACCGCGCTCGCTCAATTCCTTCTGCACCGTCTCGCACAGCGCGGCGATGTTTGCTTTCGTCAGGAGCAGTTCATGGAAAATGGCTTCCTCATCCGTCTCCTCTAAGATCAGCGGCACGGCCGATTTGCCGTATTTCAAACGCACGGTGATCACCGTCACGAGAAGTGCCGCAAAGCAGGTCAGCAAAAAGCCCACGCTCATTCCGTTGAAGCCGAAGAAAATGCCGAGCGGAACAGCCAGAACAAGAGGCGCGACGAACATATAAACACCGCTTAAAATGTGGCTCAACCACACATGATTGATGAGCGGATAGTAGGAGGCGAACAGATAGTACATCGCCATCGCGGGGAAGGCCAGCGGAAGCACCCGCGCCGCAAAGATGGAGACGGCGTACACTTCGGGCGCCGTGGCGGCGAAAAGCTCCGGAATCGAGGGGGCAGCCAGCTCTATGATGATAAAGAACACCGCAGCCACGGCAAACGCCCCGCGATAGGCGATGCGCATTGTCTGTCTGATGCTTGCGGGGTTCTTCTCTCCGTAAGCCACGCCGATAAAGCCTGAGCAGCCGTCGAAAACACCGCCGAAGATCGCCGCCATGTTCAGAAGGAAATTGACCACCGCATAAGCGGGCAGATATTCTTCTCCGAACTGTGCAATGACAAAGCGGTTCACGACAATGTCAATGACGGCAAGATACAAGAAGGTCATGGAGGATGCGGAGCCGGTCTTGAGAACCTCGCCCACGTCCCGGAAACTGAAATACCATCTGACATGAACGGAGTTGGTCTTGCGCAGATAATGGGTGCTGTATGACAAAATGGCAATGGCCGTCCCGATGATGGAGCCGTAAGCCAGACCCTTTACACCGTAAGGACCCGCCAGCAGGATGGAAAAGACAACATTCGCAACAGCGCATAAGGCGGACGAAACAAAGCCGCACACTTCGTCCCCGTCAATAGCAACAAGCTGGAAAATGACGCAGTAAAACGGAAAGACTGCGGCAAAAAAGACTTCGCAGGAAAAGTATTCCTTTGCAAGCGCCGTGACTTCCTCCGAGGCCCGATAATAGGCAAGGTATGGATCCCGCAGAAGCAGCATAGAGGTCGTGAGAATCGCGCCGAAAATGATCGAGCAGATGATTCCCTGCCCTACGGCCTGATAGGCCTTTTCCTGATGCAGCGCACCGGATTCCCGCGAAAACACCGCCACGGTTCCGATTGCGACCAGATACGACAGAAAACAGACAACGGAGAAAACGGGTTCTACCAAAGAGACTGCGGACACCGCCGTATCATCCAGCAAAACGCCGGCAAGCACCGTATCGGCGCAGGTGTCAACAAGAGACACGAGCCAGGTCAGTGTTGCGACAAGTAAAATGCGGTCAAACTTTCTGCGGGTAAAGGTTCCTCTTTTCAAAAAAGGCGACGAGATGTTCAAAACTTTTCTCCTCTCTCCTGTTATGGTTTCAGTGGTTATTATATCACAAACCATCCGGCCTTGACAACAAAAAATACAAAAAAGTTCATTTGAACGGAAACAATTCTCCCTTATCCATATTGCATAAGCGCAGGTGATATGGTATCTTACAGATAAGCAGCAAACAAACGGAGGCGATTTGATGAAGACCTGCAGGCCTGTTCCCTTTACCGATGTGGAGATCACCGGCGGTTTCTGGCAGAAGCAGCAAAAACGCAATGCCGAGGTCACGATCTATGCCGTGATGAACCGATTCATGGAAACCGGGCGCTTTGCGGCCTTCCGCTGTGACTGGCGGGAGGGACAGCCCAACAAGCCCCACATTTTCTGGGACTCCGACATTGCCAAATGGATGGAAGCCGTGGCCTATCTTTTGGAAAAGCAGGAGATGCCGGATTTGGAAAAGGTCGTGGAAGAAACCATTGACGAGATTGAGAAGCATCAGGACGAAACCGGCTATGTGAACAGCTATTTCACCACCGTGGAGCCGTCGATGCGTTGGAGCAACCGCCGCTGGCATGAGCTCTACTGCGCGGGACACTTAATGGAGGCCGCCATCGCCTGGAACCACGCCACGGGGCGCGACAGATTCCTCAAAATCATGTGCCGCTACGCGGATTACATTTACCGCGTGTTTGTGGAGGAGGACAGTGCCGCCTTTGTGACCCCCGGACATGAGGAGATCGAGCTGGCGCTGGTGAAGCTCTATCAGGCAACCGGGAACGAAAAGTATCTGCAACTCAGTAAATTCTTTGTGGACAAGCGCGGAAACAACGAAAAAGACAACTTGGGGATGCCGGAAGCATGGGATCGGGTTTCCAGCCAGAGCCACCTTCCCGCAAGGGAGCAGGTGACGGCGGAAGGCCACTCCGTCCGTGCGGGCTATTTCTACTCCGCCATGGCGGACATCGCCCGGGAATGTGATGACAAAGAACTCCTTTCCGCCTGCGAAAAGCTCTTTGACAACATCGCAGAGCGCAGAATGTATATCACCGGCGGTGTCGGCTCCACGCGCTATAACGAGGCCTACACCGTGGACTACGATCTGCCCAACGAGACCGCCTACACCGAGACCTGCGCCTCCATCGCCCTTGCATATTTTGCCCGGCGGATGCTGCTGCTCCACGCAGACGCGAAGTATGCCGATGTGATCGAACGCATCCTTTACAACGGCTTTTTGTCCAGCACCTCATTAGACGGCAAACGGTTCTACTATTCCAACCCGACAGAATACAATATAGGCCGGCGCGACATTCACCCGGCAAGTTCGGAAACCGCATGGCTGCCCGCCGTGGAGCGCGTGGAGGTCTTCTCCTGCTCCTGCTGCCCGCCGAATATCACCCGCTTCGTGGCCTCCGTGGGCGATTACTGCTTCACCGAGGATGAAAGCACCGTGTTCGTGCAGCAGTACATGGACTGCAAGGCCTTAATCTCCGGCGCGATGGTGAACATCACAACCGATTATCCCGTGTCGGGCATCATCAGCATCCGCACCACCGGGCTGAACGGACGAAAAATCGCGCTGCGCATCCCCGCATGGTGCAGAGAATTTGAATTAAGCGTCCCCTACTCCCTGCAAAACGGGTATGCTTATGTTGCCGGGAAGGATGCGGCGGACATGGTGCTGACCCTTTCCATGCAGCCGCAGCTCATGGAGGCCAATCCGAGCATCATCGACGATGCGGGCAAGGTTGCCCTGCAGCGCGGCCCCGTGATCTATTGCTTAGAGGGCGTTGACAACGGCGGAGCGCTGCACAATCTGGTCATTCATGCGGACACGGACTTTACCGAAACCGATAACAGCGAGTTTGGCGTGCCGTGCATTTCCGCCAAGGGCATCCGCAGGATGGCCGCAGAAGGAAATTGGCTCTATCGCCCCTATGCGGGAGAAAAGGAAGAAACGGTGTTGCGCTTCATCCCCTTCTTTGCGATGGAGAACCGCGGCAAGACCGATATGCGCGTGTGGGTTCCCGTTGTGGATTAACGACTCAACATAAAAGTATGAAGAAAGCCCGTTTTCGGCTGCAAGTGGCGGAAAACGGACTTTCTCTTTTTGTTGGATGCAGTTTGCGCTGTAATACTCTCATTATGCCTTTTTCTCGGCTTTTCTGAGCATGAACCAGGTCGTCGAATGAAGCTCCTCGACGGTGTGCTTTTTAATGGTTTCAAAGCCGAAGTGGGTGTAAATGGCGGCATTGCGCTCCGTGTTGGTAAACAGGAAAACATCTCTGTCCTGCTCGTCCATCTCTTTGAACAACTGGCGCATGAGCTTTGAACCGAGCTTCTGTCCCTGTCGGGGCGTCTGAACCGCCAGCGCCTCGATATACACCGTTCCTTCCCGGAATTTCAGTTCTTCTTCGTCCTTGCCGATGTACTGCATGATCTGCGTTAAGTTATCGCCCACAGCCCTTGTTTCCAGAGCGGCGAGCTTGTCTCCCAGTGCAACCACATCAACCTCCGCCGAGCGGTCAACCGGGGTCAGCACCATGACCGCGGAATAGTCCTCGTTCGTCAGAACAAGGCCGACCTTCTCCGCATTGTCGATCCACGCCTCCGAGAAATCATGAAAGATCTTCATGAAGGAGGAATGAGACGCGGGAACCGCCGGAACGGGGTATTTGTAATCGGCAAAGGCCTGCGTCACGGTCAGCGAGGCCAATTTGTGGTCAATCTCGTTTTCGACAAGCCGAAAGCCTTCAGGCAGATTTTCAAACAGATTCAGGTTATTCATGGGATTTCCTTCCTTTATTTTTTCTTCGGCGCATCGTTTAGTCCCGCTTCCCTGTGCTCCTTGTAGCGGACAAAGTAGGCGATTATAAGAGTGGTAAAGATAATGAAATAGTTAAAAAGGACAAATGTGCCGGTAAAACTTCCGGTAGGACAAGTAATTGCTGTAAATAATTCCAAAACAAAGAAGATAATGTCCGCAATAACAAAGACGAACTTGTTCTGCTCAATTCTGTTCAGTCTACCTGCTCCATAAAAAATCGCTGACGCTGCTAATGTTCCGATAATACTAAATGCCACAATTCCATCCCCCTGTGATGCAATGATAATTGCTGAAATAATATATACCGCAGCAAACAGGAGCATGGCATATTTCAACATATTTCCGTGCGGCTTCTTATAGAGCACAAACCCATATAAAGCAACAAAAACAAGAACCACCAAAGCAAGGCCACAGAGTACAGGTGACCAAGTTATTGAACATATCGTAATTGCTATGGATGCCAGGATCAGCACGCCCATGATGATAAGCAGAATGTTTTTCGATGTTTTCTTTTCCACTTTCATTTCCTCCTTATTTCTTCGGCGCATCGGCAAGCCCCGCTTCCCTGTGCTCCTTGTAGCGCAGGAAGTAGGCCACGCAGATGTCGAGCCAGACAAAAATTCCCGTGACGATTCCGATGGTTGCATTACCCCCGGAAATGTCAACCGACACGGCCACAGCCATTGCCGCGGTCACAAACGCCAGGATGCAAGCGTTTTGTTTGATTCTGTCCAGTCTTCCGGACATGAAGCAAAGACTTCCCATAACAATGCCATTGAGAATGACCCACCAGGTCGTTCTCGCCTGTATGATCGTCGGAATCCCGGCCAAAACGAACGCCGCGTATGCCAGTAAAATGAATTTCAGCAGGTTTCCGTGCGGCTTTTTGTAGCCCCAAAGGGCATAGTAGCCAATCAGCACGGACAGCACAAGGGAGAACAGATCAAAGAAAAGGATCGACCCGCTGCCGCCGATGATGGAAATCACGCTTGCCACGATGCCAAACGCGGTCAGGATTCCGCAGACGATGCTGCCGACAATGTGCTTTGACTTCTTTTCCATTTTCATTTTCTCCTGAATTATCTATCGTCCTTCTTTTCGTATTCGTGAACGTAATTTTCGGGATAGCCCTTTTCCTCCGTCCAGCCCGCCGCCTCGCGGTCAAGACGATACGCATCCAAGCGGGATTCCACGCAGACGATAACGGCACACATAGACGGGAATCCAATCATATAGCCAATTTGAAAGATTGAATAAAGTACTTCGGATGAATTAGCAAGAAACGTTGCAGTCCAGATAAACTGGATAATCGCTATTCCGCATACCAGTATTCTGTTTATTGCAACATTCCTAGGGCTTGCGGTATGTTTTTCGTTGATAAGAAAATGATTAACCAGTAGGGCAAGGGCAAGAAAAATATATATTGGCGTGGAAATACTATTAATGACACTGTTGCCCATGGAACTGATATAGGAAAACGAATCCAAAAGAATTGCCATGAGCAGCGCACCTATAGCTCCTTTCATTACATTTTTTGCGTGTTTCTGATATGAGACAAATAAAGTGATGCAGCATCCAACGGCAGCCAATATTGAGAAAGCACTCGATAACAGATACTGCTTGCCATCAATCAGAAAATGTATGGCTAATAATGATTGACCAACAACAGCAAGAAGCATAGCAACCAAGAAGAACTTGTCGCTCGTAAAAAGTTTTTTCATTTTTATTTTCCTCTAAAATTGTTAATTGTCCTTCTTTTCGTATTCGTGAACATACCCCTCCGGGTAGCCCTTCTCCTCCGTCCATCCCGCCGCCTCGCGGTCAAGACGGTAGGCGTCCAGCCGGGATTCCACGCAGACCACCACCAATGCAGTTCCGATGAAGCCGATAATATCGAAAATGCTTGCAGTAATGGTCAACGCATCTCGCACGGAAAGCAGCCAATATGCAGAACTCACCGTATTCACAACAGCAATGATGATCGCCAACACCTGGTTCATGGAAATCATGGCAGGGCTGGAATGATGATCGGAGTTAATCAGCATATGGTTGATGAAGAGTACGGTTGCAGCCAAGGAAAAAACGGTATCGAGGATAATCGCAACGGTGTTTCCGACACTGATGGCACTGTTCAGCAGCGAAATTCCGATATTGAGCTGTGACATCAAAAGAGCCCCCATGAGCGCCTTTGTCACATTCTTGCTGTGCTTGCGGTAGGTGGAATACAGAGCCGCGACGCAGACAGCACTGAATATAATGGAAATTAAAGAAACGATCAGATATGGTTTGCCGATGAGGGTCAGAAGAGAGTACAGACCTTCGCCGATCACAGCAAAGAGCACCATCGCCAAGAAAAATCTGTCATTCGTAAAGAGCTTCTTCATTTTCTTTTCCTCCTTATTTGTTGTCTTTCTTTTCGTATTCGTGAACATACCCTTCGGGATAGCCCTTTTCCTCCGTCCAGCCCGCCGCCTCGCGGTCGAGGCGGTAGGCATCCAGCCGGGATTCAATGCAGACAACGACGGCGACCATGCCGAGGAAGCCGATGATGTCCGCGATTCCCAGCACAATGTGGATCGGCACGGGATCGAGAATCAGCCAGACCACCGCCCACACGGCGTTATTGAGGAACAGCAAAAGGACGAGGATCTGGTTGAACCGCACCCATGCCGGGCTGGAATGATGCTCGGAATTGATGAGGTAATGGCTGATGAACAGGAGCGCGGAAAGGAGCGCGAACAGCGGCCCGCAGACCTTGTCAATCGGCACATAGATTTCGGGAAGAAGAAGGACAGCCGTGATCAGCTGCGCAGCCAGCAAAGAGCCCATCATGCCCTTCATCACGTTCTTCGAGTGCTTTTTGTACGAAGAATACAGAACGAGAACGCAGAGGATGCGGAACAGCAGCACAAGCTGCGATTGAACCGCATAATCGCCCAACGTAATGTTGCATAAGGCATACGCCAGCTCGCAAACCACAGCGCACAGCACCATGGCGAGGAAGAACTTGTCGTTTGTAAACAGCTTTTTCATTTTTTCGCACCTCTTCAATACAGATTTTGTGTAAATATACACATTATAGATTATACACGGTTTTGTTAATCAATGTAATGGTAATTCCGATGATTTTTTGTGCAATTTTCAGCCCGTAAATCGTCTGAAAAGCCTGTATTTTAGGAAAGTAAAATGGTTGATCGCTTGATTTTTGCCTTTTTTCTTGACTTTTTTGCGATTTTACAGTACCCTTATGAAAGGCAAATGCAAGCAAAGGAGAAACAGTTAATTGGAATATATTTCTGTGAAGGAAGCATCCGAAAATTGGGGAATCGACACCTCGAACATCGGCAAGCTCTGCCGAAAAGGCAAAATCGAGGGTGCAAAGTTAGTGGGCAAAAGCTGGCTCATCCCGAAAAGCGCCCAAAAACCCATAGACGGCAGAACAAAACAGGCAAAAGGCAACCCGAACGCAGCCGTTTTTCGCTTTCCTCTGTACGTCAATTTCCCCGAGGACAGCTTTGTTCCGCCGCTCACAAAAGAGGAAGCCGCTTTACGTCAGGCGCAGACAGATTTCTATGCCTGCGAATTTCAGAAATCCAAAGCGGTGTTTGAGGCGCTTTCCGAAAATGCCGAAAGCATTTATGTGAAGATCTGTGCGCAGTTTTTCATGTGCATCCTCTCCTCGATTTACGACCTGAATATCAGCTGGGACAAATACTATTGCGGGCTGAATCTTCTGCTGTCCACGGATTTCCCGCACAAAAAAGAGATGGAATTGCTTCTCCCCTGGCTCGATTTCATCATCGGTCAGTTCAGAAAGATTCCGGAAAAGCTGAACACCGATCCCGCCTAGAATATCATCCCTCGGCGTGGTATCTGAACGCCTTTGTGTCGGTTTTCAATTATGAACGGAAGATCGAGGATAACGCAAACGCCAAATGCACCGAGCCCTTCGGAACGCTGTGCAAACTCATGGAGCGGGACGGCTACTGTGTTGAGGCGCAGGAACTGCACATAATCCTGCTGATTTACCATTACAGCGCAAACAACAAGGAAGCGATAGAATACCATCTGCGGAAGGTCGTAGAATTGGCGTATGCGCACGATCTGCTTTTTGCACTTGCGGACGCCGAAAGCTATTACGCCGATGCGGTCAACGCAATCCTGCGCGAATATCCTGCTTCCTTCGCCGAACGGATCCATAAAATCAGCCGGAAAATATACGACAATTTCGCCCGATTTGCCGAAAAAACCTTCCGGACAAATGTTTATGAAAGGCTGTCCAAGAGCGATTACCGCTATGTTTTCTATGCGATCGAGGGCTTCTCAAACAAGCAGGTGGCAAATATGTGCAGCGTGTCCGAGCGCACCGTGTCCAAGAAATACAACGACATATACTGTGAACTGGGCGTTCACAGCAAGCAGGAGCTGGTGGAGAAAATGGGCACCGCCTTCGGCAAAAAGGCATGAGCAACTCAAATAAAAAGCATATCCATCGGAAATCCAGGATGAATGTTCCATAGTTCTTGACTATACGGAAAAGGAATAGTATGCTGTCTATACAGTATGTGTGTAAACGCGGTTTTGTTTGCCGCAAGGGAGGATTGTCATGTTGAGCCCCAAACAGAACTTTCTTGAAACCATCAAAAGGGACGGACACCCGGATCGGCTGTGCAATAACTTTTCCGCCTTCCGTCTGCTGATGGGCGACCCGGTTTTCAAGTATCTTCGCGGAAACCGCGTCAGGGGCAAAATCAGCTGCGATCCCTGGGGGACGCTTACGGCCTTCCCCGAGGATGCTCCCGGCCCCGTTCCCATCGTCACGAAGGAAAACCAGATCATAAAGGATATGGAGCACTGGCGGGAACAGCTCACAGTGCCCGACCTTAAAGCCCATTGCCTGACCGGCTGGGAAGATATTCGGCAGAAAAAAGCGGAAATTGATACAAATCAACAACTGTCCTTATCCTTTCTGGGCACCGGCATTTTCGAGCAGCTGCATATGCTGATGACCTTTGAAGACACCCTTTGCAATTTTCTCATGTACCCCGATGAAATGCACGAACTGGTCGAAGTCATCACGGAATATCGCCTCACCTACATGAAGCTGCTTGTGGAGAATCTGCACCCGGATGCGGTGCTGTCGCACGACGACTGGGGCTACAAGACCGGGATGTTCTTCTCGGAGGAAATCTGGCGCGAGTTCTTCAAGGAGCCGTACAGAAGGCTTTATTCTTACCTCCATGAAAACGGCGTGCTTGTCATTCACCACGCGGATTCCTACTGCGAGCCGATTGCTTTGGATATGGCCCAAATCGGTGTGGATGTGTGGCAGGGCGTGCTGCCCACCAACAACATTGTGAAGATTTCAAAGGCGCTGGACGGCCGCATGGCGCTGATGGGCGGCGTGGATTCCGGCATCGACCGGGCGGATGCGACGGAAACAGAAATTCGGGTGGAAATGCGCCGTGTGCTGACCGAATACGGAACCTTACCGCACTTCATCCCCGGCCTCACCTACGGCAGTCTGGGCAGCATTTACCCGCACGTCGAGCCGATTCTCATAGAGGTGCTTGCACAGTACAATCAGGAGCGCTTCGGGCTTCACGATTGACAAAAAGAAAATCACACAAAAGAGTGTCCGTTTTCGGCTGAATCCGGCTGAAAACGGACACTCTTTTTCAGTTGCATTGATAACGCTTCATTATTTTTCCATCGCGTCCGGCAGCACCGCCAGCACGACTTTTCCGATGTTTTCGTTTCGTTCCAGAACTTGATGCGCCTCCGCAGCCTGTTCGATGGGGAACACCTTATACACGCTGGGCTTCATTTCGCCGTTTTCGATCTTCGGGAAGACCTTTTCAACCAATTCACGCAAAAGATATGCCTTTTCCTCCGAGGAACGCTTGCGCAGCATACTGCCAACGATGTGCAGTCCTTTGGTGAGCACCGGGCGCAGCGGCACCTCCGTTGTGACACCCGCAAGTGTGGAAATGACCACCCAATAGCCGCCCTCGGCCATGTAAGGCAGGGATTTTCCTAAGGTCTCCCCGCAGAGGCAGTCCATCGCCATGTTCACGGGATGGCCGTTTGCTTCCTCCTGCTGCAAAACGGAAGCCACGTCCGTGGTCTCGGAATTGATGACCACATCGGCGTGAAGCGGCGCAATCTTTTCCGCAATTTCGTCCGAACGCACGGAGGTGATCACCCGCGCCCCGAAGGCCTTTGCCATGGGGATGGCGACCGAGGCCAGCCCGGAGGCGCCGGCGGGAATGAAGGCGGTCTGTCCCGCTTGCAGATGGCCTTCCCAGAACAGGTTCAGATAAGAGGTTGCGTAGGCTTCGGGGATGGTGGCAGCCTCCGCAAAGGAAAGACAGTGCGGCTTGGGCATCACCATGCCGTAAGGCACGCAGACGAACTGCGCATATCCGCCGCCGCCCAGCAGTGCGCAAACCTTGTCCCCCACCGCAAAGCCGGATTTTTCGGCGGCTTCCTGCCCCATATCGGCTATTACGCCCGCCACTTCCAGACCCATCCATTCCGGCCAGCCCTTGGGTGAAGGATAAGTGCCCTTTCTTTGCAGCAAATCGGCGCGGTTCAAGGCGGAAGCGTGAATTTCAATAAGGATTTCGTCATCCTTCGGCGTGGGCTTTTCCACCTCACACCAGTTAAGTTCTCTTGTCTCTTTATCAATCAGAATCGCTTTCATAAATAACTACCTTCCGGCAAAGAAATTGTCCATTTGCTTATTGATGAACGCATTAGGGCGGATGTTATCCAGCGTGGCGCGGGAAAGCTCCATTTTCAGTCCGTCATACAGCGGCATCAGCTCCTCCTGCTTCATGCCGGATAAGCGTAAGATTTTGGAATTGTCCGTGATGCGCGTGAACATCCGCGCCACAGTGAGCTGGTAATAGGCGTGCGGGTACCAGTCCTCATCCGCGATGCAGCGCAGATAGGTCTCCTTGTCGGTCTCCTCATACTGCAAGCCGATAAGCTGCTCATAATATTTGGCAATCTCTCTCCATGTGTGGTGCTCGGCTGTGGCGACGATGAAATCATCCCCCATGGCCTTCTCATTGAGCACCAGAGAGGCGATCATTTTGCCCACATCGCCGCCCCAGGACAGCGTGGCTTCGCAGTCCATAGCCTCCCGCGGCACAACGACCTTTTTCCCCTGCAGGGCGCGGTAGACAAAGGATTCCGCTTCCAGCGTCACCAGCTGGGCGCGGCCTGTGGAATAGGTCGTGGCAGGGCGGATGATGGTGAAGTTGCTCTTCCCGGAATCCCACAGCATATTTTCCTCGATGGCTTTATACAGGGAATACTCCACCTCGCGCCGTGCCAGATACACCGGGTCGGTGGCCACGTCCAGCAGCCGGGGCGAAGATTCCTTCACGGGAATTTCCTCGTTGGCATAGACCCGGCAGGTGGACAGATACAGGTATTGCCCGGTGTGGTCAAGCAGCATGGGCATCCTCTTGGTGAAGCGCGGCAGATTGTAGTTCATGAAGTCCACAACAGCGTCAAACTTGCCGTTTTTCAGCACCTCGGCAAGAAAATCATCGTCCATGGCATTGCCGACGGTGTAGTGTAGATTTTCGCTGTCCTTCATCTGATCCAGCGCAATCACCTCTACGGAATCGCCTCTTTCAATCAGGTTCGGTACAAGGTATCGCCCCATAGCGCCCGTGCCGCCCAGCACTAAAATTTTGCTCACTCTGCCTTCTCCTCCTCTTTGGCGCAGTACATGAACTGCCGGGACAATTCGATGATGTCATGGGTATCCTGAAGCGGAAGCTGGTTCGGGTCGTGTCCCTGCTTGTATTCATCCACACAGAAAATGATGTAGGAGCCCAGCATGGGATTGATAAGGCGGGTGATGCGCCCATAAGGGCCGGAGGCGTGCAGGTGCACCTTGATGCCCTTGATAACGGTGGGCAGCAGCGCCATGGCCTTTAAGCACTCCGCCACGTCCTGCTCGTTGTTCGCCCAGGTCACCATCTTGATCACATCGGGGTTCCGCTGCGCCACAAACTTGGCAAGGTCTAAGATCTGCTCGGCGGTCATGGGTACAAGGGGATGGTTGGAGAGCAGCACCTCGGTGCCGTTTCCGTGGAACCAGTCGATCAGCGCCTTCTGTTTGTTGATGGTTTCCTCGTCCGTCACGACATCCTTAGGATTTGCGGAGGCAAAAGAATAGGAAGGGTCGCCGATATAGCCGGATTTTACGGCGGTATTGAACGTGTTGCTTTGCAAGTCCACCCCGGCAATGCCCGCAAGAGAAGCCTTTTTCAGCAGCTCCACCCGCTCCTCCTCGGAGCATTCGTAGATTCCCGTGTCGATTTTCAGATTGTAGTTCAGCCCCAGCATGGGCTTGTCCGTGGCCTCCACGATAGAACGGATGGCCTCCACTGTCTGATATTGCTCATCCAGACAGGACAGGTGCAGGTCAAAGGCCGCAGCGCCGTGTTCCTCCGATTTTTTGATGGCGGCAATAGCGTCCTCCGGCGTTTTTTCCTTGATGACCGTGACCAGCACGGGGGCTTTCAGATTCGCAAAACTCTTTTTCATGTGTCCAATCCTTCTTTCCGAGAAATGGTTCTCCCACATATTGTAGCAACAACCCTGCGCATTTTCAAGCAAAATGCGCCGTCTTCCGATCAGAGGATGTCAATCCATTGATCCACGGTGGAATCATCAAACCTGTTCATTTCATTCAGGTAGAGAATGAGTCCGCCGTCGTCTGCGCGTTCCATGACAAGGCCTTCATAGCCGGGAATCGTGACAGTTTGTCCCTCCCGGAAGGCGATTTCCCCATTGACCGCCGCCACCGCGACATAGGCCGTGGCGTAGCCCAAATTGATGGGGTTCCACAAAAAGGTCGCCGGGGCAATTCCGCTGTGGATATATTCCGCCATGTCATGCGCCAGCGTGAGCCCGGTCATAATGATCTGCCCCTGCTTGCCCTCATCCATGATGCACTTGGCCACGGCGGGGCCGGCATTGGTGGTCGGTGCGATCATCCCCTTCACGTCCGGGTACTGGTCGATGATGGCCTTGCAGGTGTCGTAAGACTTGGTGTAATCATCGTCGCCGTAAAACACCCCAAGGAACTCCATGTTCGCATACTGCGGGTCAGTCTCCATGGCTTCGGTCACATAGGCATTGATCATATTCATGTTGGGCATGGTAGCCGCGCCCGTGACCAACGCAAGCTGCCCTTCATAGTTCATCTGCTCCGCGATAAATTCCAGCTGTGTGAGCGCGATGGTCTTAAAGGAGGCGGGCATGACATCCAGGTCTCTGCCCTCTGGGTTCACCTTGGAATCGAAGGAAAGCACAAGGATGCCCGCCTCCCGCGCCTCATTGCACACATCCACAAGCCCGGAAGCGTCATTGGTCGCCACGCACAGCACATCCACACCCTGATCAATGTAATTGCGGATGATGCGCTCCTGCCCGTCGTTGGAAGCATCGTCGGGGCCGTCAAACACGAACTCGAAGCCCAGCTCCTCCGAAGCCTTTCGGAAGCCCTCCACCGCCGCGTGGAAATAGGCATTGTCGGACTGCTTGATGACCACGCCGATGGAGATGCCCTCCCCCGGTAGCCTTTCGCCGGAGGCCTGCTCCGCAAGTGCTTTGGCCACCGCCCGCTTCACGCACCCCGTAGCCGCAAGAGGCAGCAGGAGCACCAGCAGCAAGGCCACTGCTTTTCTGATTCTGCTAAAAGTTCGCTTAGTCATTTTCCGCGCCTTCCTTCCCGCTCTTTTTCTGCCTGTCCATCCTGATTTTTGCCGCCAGCATTTCGCACAGGTTCGGCAGCAGGGAAGATAAGATGAGCACGATGCCGACAGCCAGATTGATCACGCTGTCCGGGAAACCAAACAGCGTGCCCAGCCCCTTTTTCAGCACACCGAAAAGGACGACCGAAAGCACAACCCCAAGAATGTTGCCTTTTCCTCCGCCCGTGGAAAACCCGCCCAGCACCGCCACCGCAATGGCGTACATTTCATAGCCCGTCATGGCGTCCGCACGAACCGTTGCCGAAGCGCTGCCCACATAGAACAGCGAGGAAACGGCAGCCATGAATCCGCAGACCACAAACATGGCAAGCTCCAATCTGTCCACGCGGATTCCGGAATACCGCGCCGCAACGCGGTTTTCACCGATGGCAAAAAGTCTGCGCCCTGCGGTGCTCTTGTGCAGAAACACATAGAAAACAACGGCGAAGCCCAGAAACCAGAAGATGATCGTCGGCACGTTCAGACCGCCGATGAGGACTTTATTGTTATAGAGGGCTTTGAGCTGCGCCCAAGTGGCATCGTCCTCAAAGCGGAGCGTGTTGCCGCCCAGCACCAGATAGCAAAGACCGCGGTAGAACAGCATTGTGCCCAGCGTGACGATCATGGGGAACAGCTCCCTAAAACGGGTGATCAGATAGCCGTTGAAAAGCCCGCACAGCGCGCCCGTAACAAGACAGGCGCAGATGGCAAACGCGAATGCCAACCCGGGATTCATGCCGCAGGAAAGCAGTGTGCGATAGAGTACGCCCATCACCGCGGCAGAGAGCGTAGCCGAAGCCCCGACGGAAATGTCAATGTCGCCCATGCCAAGGATCAGCGCCATGCCGAGTGCCATGAAGGAATACAGCATATAGACCTGCATCCCGCTGACCATCTTGGAGAAGCTGAACACATTCTTGGCCTTTCTGCCCAGTGCCACCAAAACGGCGTCCCGCACGGTGTCCTTCCATTCAAACACAATCCACAAAATGAGAAGTAAGGCAAGCAGAATGAGTTCCCATGCAAAATCCCGTATCTTTCCTTTTTTCATCGTGCATTCCCCCTCATTTTTCTGCGTTTTTCAGCCCATCGCCGTAAAAAAACATTGAGCAAAATGGCGGCAAGGATCAAAATGCCCTTAAAGAACTCGCTCATCATGGTGGCATTGATAAACAGCTGCGGAATGGCACTGTCAATCGTGGCGATAAGGATTGCGCCGATGACCACGCCGATCATCTTGCCATAGCCGCCCATTACCGACACGCCGCCCAACACGCAGGCCGCAATGACGAACATCTCCATGCCGCTGCACGCGCCCTTCTCAATGGCGTTGTATTCGGCAAGGCGCATGATGCCGGCCATTCCCGCCGTCGCGCCGCAAAGAATGTGCGCCAGTATCTTCGTTCCGTTCACCGGCACGCCGCGCATCCTTGCGGCCTCGGGATTGGAGCCCACGGCATAGAATCGGCGGCCAATCCTTGTATATTTGAGGAAAATTCCAAACAGCAGCACCACGGCAACCGTGATGTAGGCAATGACCGGGATGCCTAAGAAGCGAACCAGAATGAAATCCTTGAATGCGTCGGTCAAGTCTACGCGGGCGATCTTGTTCATGCCCAGAATAAAGTCCATGGGGATCAGCGCACGGCAAACGTACATCATGCCCAAAGTCACAATGATGGGAAGAACCTTCCCGTAGGAAGTCAGCAGACCCGTCACACAGCCTATGACCGCGCCCACAAGGGTGCCTACAACGAACATCATTCCGATGGACTGAATGTGCCCGTCCCGCATGAGCACGCCCGCAATGGCGGCGGAAAGCTCCATCACGGCGGCTACCGAAATATCAATCGAGCCGACCAGCAGCACACACAGCATTCCCGCGCCCATCACCAGATTGAGGGAACAGTTTTTCAGGATGTTGACGGAATTGTTATCCAAGTAGCCCGGAACCCGAAGGCTGACCCCCGCAAGAAAGAGGATCAGGATGAGAAACATGGGCGTTTCCCGATGCTCCAGGAAAAAGTTCAGCAGCGAGGTCTTCTTTTTTTTCCATTGCCTTTCCCTCCCTTACGCTTGCTTCCGGTTCATGGCGGCGTTCATGATGCGCTCCTGCGTAACATCCTGCGCCGAAAATTCCCCGGTGATGCGGCCTTCACAGAGTACATAAATGCGATCCGAAAGATTCATGACCTCCGGCATTTCGGAGGAAATCATCAGAATGCCGATGCCCTGTTTTGTCAGTTCGTTCATCAGGCGATATATTTGTGCCTTGGAGGCCACATCCACGCCCATGGTCGGCTCATCCAGCACAACGATGCTGCAATTTGCCGACAGAATCTTACCGATCACAACCTTCTGCTGGTTGCCGCCGGAGAGGGCGATTGGGGGCGTCTCGACGCTTCCTGCTTTGATGGAGAGCAGCTGCTTCATCCGTGCGGCGTTCTCGTATTCCTTTGCACCGGAGATAAACAGCAGCTTTTTACACTTATCCAAAATGGGCAGTGACAGATTGTGCTTCATCGACCATTTGAGGTGCAGCCCCTGCGTCAGGCGATCCTCCGGCAGCCAGCCCAGGCCTTTGTCCATCATGCTCCGAGGCGAACGCCTGACACTGACCTTTTCTTCCTTCACATAGACCGAGCCGGAGTCCGCTCTTGTCATACCGAAGATTGCTTCCACGATCTCCGTGCGCCCCGCGCCCATAAGCCCGGTGAGTGACACGATCTCCCCGGCGTGAAGCGTGAAGCTGATGTCCGAAAAGCTGCCCCGTTTCGTCAGATTCTCCACCCGCAGCACCTCTTTGCCGATCACCGGCTCGCGTTTGGGGTAATAATCCCCGATCTCATGCCCCACCATATAGCGCACAAGAGTGTTTTCATCCAATTCCTCCAAATCCCATGTGCCGATGTAGCGGGCATCGCGGAACACCGTCGCCCGATCCGCCAGTGTGAATATGTCCTCGAAGATCAGCTGTGCGATTCCAGTCCTGGCGTGCTTCATTGTCAGCCCGTATTTCTTCTGCCAGAGGATTGTTCTTGCCGATCTTCTTTGTGGGCAGATACACGCTGCTTTGATCGAATACAGCGAGCTTTTCTTCCTCTCTGACATGAAGGTTGATCTGCCCAGTCAGCATCTCCTTTACCTCTGCCAGAAAGCCCTTGCTTTTGAAAAAGGTGTCCTTAGTCGTAAACATGTGCTGCTCGTAGATTTCCCCTTTGGGGATCACCGTGCAGCCCTTTCGGATCGTTCCATCTTCTCCCGTGATCTCTTTCTTCGTACGTACCCGTTTTCCGGTTTCATCAAAGTACACGGCGCGGGTAGCGATCTTGTTATCCGGCGTTTCCAAAAGCCGCCGCTCGGAAAAGATCAGATGGATGTGGTAGTTGGTTTTTGCCTTGTTGTAGTGGAGTGCGGAAGTACATTCCACACTGTACTGCCCTTTGAATTTCTCGGTAAACTCTTTCAGTACCTCATCGGGATTATATTGGGTGTAATTCTCCGGCAGGGCGATAATCAGTTCCCTTGCCTCGATACATTTTCCCTCAGTG
>DCHO01000081.1:198227-198383 GCA_002315655.1 Christensenella sp. UBA1750 | reverse complement strand
GATCAAACTCTCATATTTGATCTTTCAAGCTCAAGCTTTTCGCTTTGCGCTTTTTTTAGCTTTTCAGCTATTTGTCCGTATTTTGGAATTAACTTCGCTTCAATTCTTGGTGCATCTCTGCACCCTTCATCTTTGCCTTGTCTTTTCTCTATGTAT
>DCHO01000081.1:186748-198163 GCA_002315655.1 Christensenella sp. UBA1750 | reverse complement strand
TCGCGACAGCTTCTATAAGATACCACCTTCTTCTTCCTTTGTCAACACCTTTTTTCATCTTTTTTGGAACTTTTTTTCATTTCTTTCAGCCGATCTCTGGAAGTGCCTGATTTTCGGCTTTTTCCACATTCTCTTCTTCCGTATTTTCTGTCGGTTCCAACCAGGACGGATTCGTGCTTTCGGTCTGATTTGCCATCCAGGACATGAGCTTCAATGAATTATCCTGGTTATAAGACATCGTCATTAAACACATATACAGATCATCCGTATTGATCCCCTGCGAAGTCAGTCCCTTCATACGGGTTAGAGGCAAGCCAAAGCAATGCGGCGCATCATCCTCGTATTCTTCCACCGAAAACGTACCCTGTGCAATCTCCTCCTCTGTAAAGAGACCATGGAGCACACCGTCCTCGGAGAGCGCATCATCCAGCGACAGGAATGCGCCGTATTCCGCGTAGCTCTTCATCTGTTCTCGGGTCAGAAGGTAAATATCCCCCTCGCCAACTGCAATGACGACCTGCAGCTTCTGATACCCGGAATAGTCGCCTTCTTCGCCCGTCAGATCCAGCACGATGTTGGTATAGCTGATTTTCTCCATTTCAGGAAGGAAGCCATACGACTGTTCCTCCAGATATTCCAAAGTGGATTCCGGCACATAGTCGCCCACAATGGTGACCTCGATGGTCTTCTCCTCCGGCGGCACATACGCGGTGGCATTGTACATCATGCTCCACCCGCAGCAGACCAGCATAAATAAGACGAGATAAATCCAGCAGGAATATCTCAGATGATGCTTTACGGTTTCCCCGTTGATTTTTGTGCGCAGCATAGTTCCTCCGAAGGTTTAGATAAGCTCATTCAGGAAATAGGGACGGCTGTGGGCTTCCTTGCCCGCCGCATCCACAACAGTGAAGCGAATATAGCCATTCTCAAACGGCGAAAATTTCAGATAATTCGTCAGATCGAATTTCGCTTCGGTAATAGTGCTGCCTTCTTCCGCCTTGACGGCATGGGCAAAACGGCGCTCGGAGGACACGAAAACCTTCACGGCGGGAGAGCATTTCACGGTCACGATGTTATTTTCCAAAGTGATGGCCTCAAAATCGGGGCCGGTGGAAGCATAGAAATCGCCGTTTTTAAGGGCAATATAGATGGACTTATGGTTGAGTTCATCGGCGCGGATCATCACCCAGCCGCCGAAACAATCCTTCAAGGAATGGGAATCGTCCGCAGCCACAGGAAATACCTTCTCCCCCTGCATTAGCAGGTCGTCGATGGGCTGCATGGTGTCCACATAGCCTTCGCGGGCAGCGCCTGTGTTGTAGCACTCCACGCCCCACAGCCCCCTGAACCCGCCGTAATCCACATAGTTCATCGTTGACCACACGGGATGATTGAAGGTCACAAGGAAGCCCTTCTCGTTTGCCGCGGCAATCATGTTGTTGAAGTCTTCCGTGGTATAATCCAGATGGAAGGCAACCTGCTTCTGCTCCTCAGAAATATAATTCTTGATGTGCTCGATGCGCGGCCAGATCTGGTCAATGTTGAAAATGGGGCTTACGGAGCAATCCTCCTCCGGTGCGATTAAGTTCATGTGGCAGGACTTGATGAAGGAATAATCATCGGTTCTGCGGGAATTGTCGTTGACGGCAACTTCATAGGAGGTCAGCGGCAGGAAATCGGGGTCTTTGAGATCTGTATGGGGTAACAGCCCTTCATGATCGGAGAAGGCGACCACGGAATAGCCGTGTTCCTTATACTGCTGCTTTACGGTCTTTATGTCCTGGGAACCGTCGGATAGTGTGGTATGGGTGTGGAGATTTGCTTTATAAGCAGCCTTGGTGATGGGCAGAAGCTCGCGTTTCATCAAAAAGTCCTCCATGATACGATTTGTTTTGTCTATTGTAGCAAAAACCGCCGCATCTTTCAAGGTGCGGCGGGCATGGTTTACACTTTATTCAGTTTTCTGTTTCCGTCCACGGCTGATAGCCCTTTTCCAGCAGGATCGGCTCGATTTTTCCCATGGAAACCTCGGTCAGCCCTTGCAGGAAGCCTTCTGCGTCGCCCTGTTTGACCGATACATCGTAGGTCACATCCGCGCCGAACTCCCGGTCATTGACCTGCACGGGCTGGCTTTTCAGCCAATAGTCAATTTTTCCTACGGAAGAATATTCCGCATCGAAGGCGAAGCGGTGGGTTTCATGCATCACGACCACCTGCGCGGCATCCAAGGCAACCTTTGACCCTTCCGCGTAAGCGCGCACCAAACCACCCGCGCCGAGCAGAATCCCGCCGAAATAGCGCGTCACCACCACGCACACATCCACCACGTTCCGGGCTTTGATGACCTCAATGATGGGCATTCCCGCCGTGCCGGAGGGCTCGCCGTCGTCGGAATACCGGGCGATGCCGGCGTTTTGCCCGATCACATAAGCGTAGCAGTTGTGGGAAGCGTCCTTGTGCTTTTCCCGAATCTTTTTAAGGAAGGCGAGCGCCTCCTCCTCCGTTTTGCAGGGGGCGGCATAGCCGATGAAGCGGGACTTATTGATGATGAACTGGAAAGACCCTTCCTCCCGGACGGTTTTGTAGGCTGATTCCATACTGTCTCCTTAGGTCGATAACTGATCCGCGGATTTCTCCTTCACGCCGATGAGCAGGACAAGCCCGGGAATGGTGATGCACAGGCAGATCACGGCGGTCAGCGAATAGCCGATCCAGTCGATGAGCGCACCTGTCAGGCTGGACGCAAATGCCGAAGCCAGCGAGAGCGTCATGCTGAGTACCGCGTAGTAATTGACCCGCTGCTCATAGGAACACATTCTGAACACCATGTTGCGGACACACAATCCGTTTGCCGCCTGCGTGATGCCGTAAAAGCCCGTCATCGCAAAGGTCATGCGGGCGGAGGACACCTTCACCGCCAGCATCAGATACACGATATAGAACGCCGTGCCGATGATGAAGGTCTTTTTATAGCCCGTTTTGTCGCACAGCCAGCCGAAAAACAGCATCCCGCCCATTTCCGTGATGTAGAGAATCGTGGTGACGATGGCAAGCTGGCTTTCGTTCATGGCAAGTGCGGCCTTGGCGTGGGAAGTTTGGAAGGTGAAAAAGGATAAACCGATGGTGAGCAGGAACACGCCCACGATGTAGGCCGCCATGTTGCGGTCATGAGACATGACCTTCCAGAAAATGCTGAAAAAGTTTTCGTGCTTGCCGGAGTCCTTTGGAACAGGGTCGTCCAGCCGGAACTTCGGCTCCCACAGCGTTGCCTGAATGGCGGCGGAAACAATGTCAATGACAAAGGCAATGCCGAACAGCAGGGCAAATCGTTTGGCATCCCCGCCCGCGGCCAGAATCGCACCACCGAGCTGGGCGCCGATGATGGAGCCTGCCGAGGTGAACGCCCCGCGAATGCCGAAAAAGCGCCCCTTGGAGGTCTCCGGGATGATCTTGTTGATGAGCTGGGTATAGTTCAGCATCATGATGCCCGACCACATCCCGTTGAAGCAGAACACGCCGTAGAAGATGCAGACGAACAGAATGGGGCTGACGCGGTTGTTAAAGAAGATGAGTAAGGAAAGCAGCAGCCACGCGCAGCGGTATGCGAACACGCACACCGACATGAGCGGCTTGAAGCGCTCCTTGCCCCGCAGTCTGTCGCCCACCATGAGCTGAATCAGGATGGAACAGATGGCCTGCAATGTGGGCAGCAGACCGATCAAAAAGGCGTTTTTGACGTAATCCGAAATGAAATAGGTGATGACGGTGCTCATGGGGATCATGCCCATGGCGATGGCATCCAGTATGCCCTCCGTGGTGGAGGTCACCATGTTGCGCTTGCGGTGCGGCCAAATGATGCTTTGCAGCATTTCATGCCGGCTCATCCCGCTGCTGTTCTGTTCTGACATTTCTGCTCCTTCAAAAAGGCCGGAAAATCCGGCCTTTTCTGATTATTTTCGATGAATTTCAAGGGGGTCATGCCGTCCGTTGCTGGGCGTAGCTCCCCCTATCCGCACACACCCGGCTTTTCATACATCCGGCTCTTTCGCCCGTTTCACCGTGATTATTTCAGCCCTGCTTCGATAAACAGGTCACGCAGCTTGCCCATACCGATCTCGATATTCTCCAGCGTAGCGTTGGAGAAATTGAGGCGCATGGTGTTGTGGTGTGTGTCGGGTTCGCAGTAGAAGTTCGTGCCGGGGATGTACGCCACATTGCGCTCGAGGGCATTTTGAAAAAGGTCGGTTGCATTGAAGGCTTCGGGCAGCTCGCACCAGAGGAAGATGCCGCCGTCAGGCTTGGTATAGGAGACGGACTTGGGGAAGGTGGAAAGCATTTCCTGCATTTTCGCCATCTGTCTGCCGTAGCTCTCGGAAATGATGCGGATGTGCTCCATCAGGGTGCCTTCGCGCAAATAAGCGTCCATAACGGCCTGATTGAGGTTGGGGGTGTGCACATCGGCAAACTGCTTGCCGATCACGAGCTTGCGCATTAAGGTAGGCTCGGTGCAGACCACCGCCGCCACGCGCATACCCGGAGAAATGATCTTGGAGAAGGAGTTGCAATAGACAACACGATCCGTGGTGTCAAAGGATTTGATGGCGGGCAGCGGCTCTCCGTTGTAGCGCAGGTCGCGGTAGGGGTCGTCCTCGATGAGCACCACGTCATCATACTTTTCCATAAGCTTTGCAATGGCTTTTCTGCGCTCCAAAGACAGCGTGCGCCCGGTGGGGTTCTGGAAGGTGGGGATCAGATAGATGAGCTTGGGATGATATTTTTTGATCTTCTCCTCCAGCAGCTCAGGGATTGCGCCGTCCTCGTCGGTGTCCACCGCGTAAAGCTTCGCCTGAAACAGCTTGAAGGTCTGAATCGCACCCAAGAAGGTGGGGCTTTCCACCAGCATGGCATCGCCGGGGTTCAGCAGGACTTTGCAAATCAAATCCAGCGCCTGCTGGGAGCCGGTCACGGGCAGCACCTGTTCTGCCGTGGCAAAAACACCGTTGTGTTCAAAGAATTTCGCCGCGGATTCCCGGAAGGGCGTATAACCCTCGGTCTGCCCGTACTGCAAAATCGCGGTGCCGTTCTGTTTCAGCACGCGCACGACAAACTCGGAAATCACGTCGCTTTCCAGCGCGGAGTTTGCGGGATTGCCGCCGGCAAAGGAGATGATGTCAGGTCTTTTAAGCAGCTTGAAAATATCACGAATGGCACTTCCTGTGATGCCGTCAAAGCGTTGTGCGTATTCTAAACTCATACTTAGCTCCATCCTTTCGGAAACTTATGAATGAATTATAGTATTTTGCGGGGGCGTTTGTCAATCGCACGCCCCCGCATTTCGGTTAATTATTAAGTTTGTCCGTCCCATTCCGCAAGGAATCTCTCCGCAAACTCCCGCATGAAGGCATCCCTCTCTTTTGCAATACGTTTCGCGGTTTCGGTGTTCATCATATCTTTCAACAGAAACAGTTTTTCATAAAAATGGTTGAGGCTGCCGGACTGCCGGGATTCGTACTGCTCCCGGTTCATGCCTGTCTGCGGCGCATCCTTAGGCGTGTGCAGCGGCCGCCCGTGGCTGCCGCCGTAAGCAAAGGTTCGCGCAATGCCGATGGCGCCCAGCGCGTCCAGCCGGTCTGCGTCCTGCACACACTTTCCTTCTAATGTGCGCGGGATCACGCTGTCGGTTCCCGCGAAGGAGATTTCCCCGATGATTTCCACGATTTCCCGTATCTTTTCTTCCGTAAGGCCGTTTTCCCGCAAAAACCTGACGGCGTTGTCCTTGTGCGCCGCCGTTTCGGGAGACAATTTTCTGTCATCCACGTCATGCAGAAGCGCCGCAAACTGCACGGTCAGAAGGTTCGCGCCTTCTTCCTCTGCCAAGCGGGTCGCCATACGGAAAACCCGTTGGGTGTGGTCGAAGTCGTGTCCGGAAAAGTCCTGCTCAAAGCACTTTTTTGCGTATTCCGCCGCCTTGTCAACGATGTTCTTCATCCGTTTTATCTCCGTTTCCCATCATGCTGTTCAGCATTTCCAGCGTGGCCTGCTCCGCCTTTTCCTGTTCCGCCAGCTTCTTTGCGGCAATATAGCCCTTCACCAGCAGCACGATAAGCAGCGCATGAAACAGCAGGTCACAGCCGCTTAAAACCGTCAGCCCGTCTGTCGCAAGGGCAATTCCGCACAGGCAGAAATCCGCGCCCAGCAGCAGCGCCCCAATGAGCAGAAATGCCTTCCTTTTCGACGACAGAACCCACGCCCCGCCGTAGAGCACAATCGAAAGCAGGAACGCAAGCAGATAAACCGGCAAGCCCCATTTGCCCAAAAAGGCGGGCAGCTTCACCGCGTAGAAGAAGCGATAGTCTGAACCTGTAAGGTAGAAAATGCCGTTGCTAAGGGTGCAGATCAGCGTAAAGAGCAATGCGCCGTTGGCGGTCTCAATCATCTTTTTCATGTTCTCCCCAACGCTCGTTACAGCTTCTCTATGTCAATCACCGACAGCACCGCGCCCCGGCGGTTCGATTCATCCACATTCACCGTGTAAATGATGTAGAGCTTCCCGTTTTCCTCGTGGCAGACAGGATAATGCCACATCGACCCGAAGCCGAACTGCGCGGAAACGCCGTCCTGCACCATATAGCCCCTGTTAAATTCCAACGTGCCCTTTTTGCTCACGAACAGTGCCAGCCGCTTCCGCTGCACATCCAGATTGCCGATGACGTAATTTCGCCCGTCAGACAGCGTGCCCGCATAGATTTTGCTGCTTGAAAAGGGGATGTTGTGCTCCTTAACCTTGCTCCACATTTCCCCGAAATCCGCCGATTCGTAGATGAGCGGCACCTGCCTGTCATCGTTGCGGCAGAACATGGTGATGCTTGCGCCGTCCGCAATGCAGGAGATTTCCGGGTGCACCAGCAGCGTTCCGTCCGGCAGCTCGCCGTCCTTCTGAATATATACGATGCGGTATTCGCTTTCCGGGTTGTCCGCCAAAATCACGGCGGGGGGGCGCGGGAATTGATCCAATTCCGTCACCCGTCCGGGCAGCATCATTTTGCCGTTTTCGAGCCACACGGCGTTGGTGTTGAGCTTGAACGGAATGGGGCGGTGCCACAGAAGCTCGAACTTCCCCGTTTCCTCGTTGAGCCGATACAGGTCGATGCCGTGAATGTGGTCGGCGGAGACCATTTCGTTCATCAGCAGATAGAGCCTGTCCTCCCAGATGGCATAGACCGGCGGGCAGTAGAGAATCTTCCCGCTCCTGTCCTCCGCCAGCGTCTCGATATCCGTCCATGTCTTGCCCTCGTCAAAGGACTTGCACCCGCGGATGGGCGTGAAGCCCTGCAATTCATCCTTGGGGTTGTTGTACCACGAAGCATACAGCACCCCATGGAAGCGGATCACCGCTGCTTCGTGCAGGAAACTGTACTGCTCATCCGGCATTTCCACAGGATAGGTCGCGATGCCCGGGCAGGGCGGCAGATGAAACGGGTCAACGGAATCGCACAGCAGCTTTTTCTGTTCCAGCAGGGAGGACAGCTTTTTGTCCGCATCGGTGTAAAACTCAAACATGATTCTTCTCCTCTATTCGCCAAAGTACAGGGCAGTGATTCCCTTCATAAACAAACCGTCTTGCTTCAAGGGGTGCGTTTTATCCTTGTAGGTCACTTCATTTTCCGACCCTGTCAGCGCGATTTCTTCGCCGTCTTCGGTAAAAAGGGTCATGCTCACTGACTTTTCACCCATGGTCGCTTCCTTAAAGGGCTTGTATTTAAGGTATGCCGTCATATTCAGTGCCAGTGAAACCTGCTCCGCATCCGTGAGCGTCACGGTCTTCCCGGCATATTCCAGCCTGATTTCCTTCACATCGCCCTTTGCGGGCATCCCGGTCAAGGGCATTCCGAAAAGGAGCGGGTACAGGCACACCCCGATGAGAATCGAGCACACCGCCGAAATGAGTGCCTGAATGCTGCGCTGTTTGAAGTTTTCGATCTTCTTCATTTTTATATCCTTTTACTGCCTGATATTGACTTCGCCCATGCGGTTGCTGCCGGAAATAATCACCTTGCGCAGCTTTTCCGAATCGTTGTTTTTCACATTGCAGCTGCCCATGCTGTTGTTGATGCGGCAGTCAATGTTCCAGTCGTCGGGAATCACAATGTCCATCTCCCCAAGCTCATTTCGGACGTTCAGCTCCACAGGTCTGTCAAAGTCGCCCATGTCCTCGTTCTGAAAGTGAATGGTCAACTGCCCCAGTTTGTTTTCCGCCGTGAACTGCTGCTTTTCGGAAAGGTCGAAGTAGACCGAATTTTCGGATAGACTGCCGGAATAATCGCTGCCGGTCACAACGCCATGCTTTTCATCATCCGAATTGAACTCAAATTCAAACTTGTGCTTATGATCGTTCGGCAGCAGCGCATGAATCCCGAAGGTGAGCAGCAGCGAAGCGCCGATCACCAGCCAGTTGTTCACGAAATCCTCGCCCTTACCCAATGCCGTGCCGATTTCCTTTTCAAAGAGAATGAACATAAGTCCCAGCAAAAAGATGCAGTCGAAGTGCTCCGCCGGATGCTCCGCAAAGAAAATGCGATCCACACAGCCCAGCAGCAGCAGAATCCCTAAGATAATTTTCCACACGGGCAGTCCCGAGAGAATGTTGAGCTCCGGGAAGAAGCCCATGCACAGCAGCCCCAGCGCCGCTAAAATCAGCGCAATGCCGAACACCAACGATTTTTTGTTTTTCATGTTGTCCTCCTTTTAACTTCCCAGCCGCACTTCGTCCAACTTTTCGCGGAAGGCCTTGTAATACATTCTGGAAATGAAAACATTCTTGTCACACCCGGAAAAACGCGCCTCGCAAACGCCCGTCAGCTCCCGTTTCAGAGAGGAAATCTTCCTGACATTCACGATGCACGATTTGGAACCCCGGAAGAACTCGCCTGGTATGATCTGCGACAGCTTCGCCAGCGTTTCTTCCGTGTAATACATCCTTGTCTTCGTGTGCACCGCAGTTTTTTCGTCGCGGCTCTCGAAAAAGAGAATGTCGTCGTAGGGCAGAATGTACTCCACGCCGCCCAGCGTCACCAGCATTTCCCAGTGCGCCGCCCCGCCTTTTTCCAGTGCTTCCTGCAATCTCAGAATCTGTGGGGTCACAGCCCTGCACCGCAGAACAATGTCCTCCTCCTGCTCCGGCACGATCTCGATGCGAACGGTCGGCATGGCGTTTCCCCCTTCCTTGTCATGACACGGTCATTATAGTGTAAGAGGCTATTTTTGACAAGATTCTTCCCCCAAGTGGATGTTTTTCACCGCCAAGATGCGGATTTCGGAGGCTCAAATGCGTGCATTTATCAGTTTACGGTAGATTTCATAGTATCTTTTCCCCATCTCCCGGGCAGATATAGAGGAAAAATGAATGCCGTCTTTCTTTAATTCCAGCCCTTTTGCGGAGGCTACATCGCAAAGTTCCAGCTTTTCCGCCGCCGCATGAATTGCCCTGTTCACCGCCTGTGCTTCGCCGCTTCGCACCCAGCGATCCGTGATGCTTTCGGAAATTTCTCCCATGACGATGGGCAGCTCCTCCGCGTGAAGCTCCTTGCGGAAAGCGTTCAGCACACAAAGCAGCTTGCGCTCGTATTCCGCCATGTCCTCTCCGCAGTTGCTCTCGCCCTGATGCCACAAAATCCCGCCGAAGGTTGAGGAACGCATGGCCAGCTTTGCCATCATCACGGCATGGTCATACAGCACTTCTCCGGGCAGCCACTGTTCGATTCTCGTTCCGCCGTCTGCGCAGGGAATCAGCCCAACCTTTCTTCCCTGCCCTTTCGCAAATTCATCTGCAAAGCTCGCCGCCAGCGACACGCCGCTGCAAAATTCCGCACCGTAAATCGCTCTGTCCGGGTTGATCGGCTCCCGCATGGGCTGCCAACGCCCCATCCGCAGCATGAAGCAGTCGGGGTTCACGATTTCCGCCACCTCATGGAGATTTCCCCGCCCCGCCATGTTGCTCTGCCCCACCATCAGAAAGCTGATAATGGGCTGTTTCTTCTGTTCCATTCCGTCCTGTATCTTCATTTTTCGTCACCGCCATTCATCTTTATTGACCCCATTATACCACACTCCCACCCCAAAACATAGAAAAAGCACCCGTGTAGAGTGCTTTCCCTCACAATTCGTCAAACCCGTCAATGTACGCATCGCAGGTTTTCATAAACAGCGGCCTATCATTTTTGCTGGTTTCATCAAACACACCGATGGTGACGATCCCGGATTCCTTCGCCGCCCTGCACGCCCCAATGTTATCGTCCAAGAAGGCAACCTCGTTCAAGGTCGTCCTGATCCGCTTCACCGCGTCTTTGTATGTCTCCGGGTCGGTCTTCGGCGTGTCAAAGTCCTCAAATGTCCAAACGTCGTCAAACAAATCCAATATTCCGTTGTTTTTCAAACAGGCATCTACCCATATATGCGGGCTTGCGGTCAGAACGTGCAGTCCCTTCCCCTGCTCTTTCAGTTCTTTGAGCTTGTCCGCCACACCCTTCTTTGCCCGAATGACCTCCCGATACAGCACCGTCATGTCCGCAAAAACAGTTTGCAGAACCGCCTTCTCCCCGCCCGGCAGTTGAAATTCCTCCGCCAGATACCGGCAGGAATTTTTCAGCCCCATCGGCGTGATGATGTTGATAATATTGTCCGGGTACTTGACCCCGTTTTCGTCAAGCAGCTTCACCATCGTTTTTCCCCAGTAGGGCATGGAATCGACCAGTGTGCCGTCAAAGTCGAAGATGTAATGAGAAACGCTATAATCGTTTTCCTTCATTGATGTTCTCCTTGTTTTCATTTGCAATAAAACCAGTGAAAAAATGAAGCGTTTGCTTCGCAAACACGAAGACGGCGCAATGCGCCTAGTGAAGCGAAGTCGCCCCCATTCTCTCATTCTTCCTCGTTAATTTCTTCATTAGCGAAGCGTCTTCATTCCTTCATCAGCCCGCAAGGGCGACTTCATTGAAAAAATCCTCATCCTTTTGGATGAGGATTTTTTCTGGAGGTGCCACCCAGAATCGAACTGGGGATAAGGGTTTTGCAGACCCGCGCCTTACCGCTTGGCTATGGCACCATAGACCTGTGCCCACGCACAAAGCATGGGCACAATTCTTTTTCAGTGGAGCGGTAGACGGGATTCGGACCCGCGACATCCACCTTGGCAAGGTGGCACTCTACCACTGAGCTACTACCGCATTGGTGCCGGGGGGCGGAGTTGAACCACCGACACGCAGATTTTCAGTCTGCTGCTCTACCAGCTGAGCTACCCAGGCATAAATGGCGACGCGAAAGGGGCTCGAACCCTCGACCTCCAGCGTGACAGGCTGGCGCTCTAACCAACTGAGCTACCGCGCCATTTGTTTGGTGGGAACAACAGGGCTCGAA
>DCHO01000081.1:149236-186726 GCA_002315655.1 Christensenella sp. UBA1750 | reverse complement strand
GCTTGTAAGGCAGATGCTCTCCCAGCTGAGCTATGCTCCCAAGGCCTCCGCGAGAAGGATTCGCACCTCTCGTTTGCCGGCGACAATGGTTATTATATCGCAGCGCATCATTTTTGTCAATACCATTTTTTGAAGTTTTTGGATTTTCTTATCCGTCTTCCCGAAAATCCCGTACTTCTCGGCATTTCCGCATCAGTCCATGATTTGTCTGCTCTCCACCCTCCCATCAAATCCCACCACAAATTCCTCAGGATACTGTTCTTCCCCACGGATCACAACCCTGACCATGTCTTCTTCCCATGTCACTTCCCAGTTTTCCTCTCGGATACTGCCTCCATCATCAAATAGGGTAAACGTATCCTCCGCAATCGTTTTGCCATTTTCTTTCAGAACCAGCTTCCCGTCCGCCGGGCCGAAAGGCCATGCCGCTTCTCCCACAGCCACCAGATTTAGCGTATGGCATCCATTCGGCGAAACGCTCTGCGCCCGCACTTCTTTTTTGTATCGCATCTCATACGTCAGACAGCCGAGCAGCACACCTGCAAGCAGCAGGATTCCTCCCAGAATCCCACCAAGCCACAACAACAGCTTCCAAAACCATTTCATGCTTACTCCCCCCTCTTTGCAAAGAATACGAGCCTCGCCCGATTCCTGTTTCGACATTTCTCTTGCCAAAGGAACAAAAGCAGGCTATACTTCGTCTTGGTACAAGTAGAACACTTAGGAGAACACGCATGAAAAGAAAGAGAAAAGGATGCCTTCTGTGGCTGATCCTGTTGATTTTGCTGATCGCCGCCATATTTGCATTAGGGAAATTCCTGATTGGCAGCAAGCCGACGGTCACATTGAACCCCGTACAGACCATAAGCTCCCCCGTCACGCTTTCCCCAACCGCGACCCCTACTCCGACCGTTTCCCCCACGCCGACCCCGACGCCAACTCCGACCCCAACTCCAACGCCTACTCCGATGCCGGAAGTGCTGCTGGTGAACAAGGACAATCCGCTGCCGGATAACTATGTGCCTGATGCTCTCATTGACCTCTACGGGCGCGAGGATCGCGTGTTTAAGCTCTCCTATGCGGAAATGTCGCTGACTGAGGAAACCTATCTGGCGGCCAACGAAATGTTCACAGCCGCCGCGCAGGACGGCGTGGAGGGCTTTACCGTGACCAGCGCCTTCCGCACCACGGAAAAGCAGCAGGAGATCTATGATGCCACGGAAGACGGCACCGCTGCGCTTCCCGGGCAGAGCGAACACCAAACCGGTCTGGCCTTCGACGTCACCGCCCGCCGCGAGTCCGGAACCTTTGCCGACACCCCGCAGTTTGCGTGGCTCATCGAGCACTGCTGGGACTACGGCTTCATCCTCCGCTACCCAGAGGGCAAGGAGGAAATCACCGGCTTCCCCTACGAAAGCTGGCATTACCGCTACGTCGGCAAGGAGATCGCCTCCGTCATCCGCGAGCACGGCTGGACACTCGAAGAATACTGTGCAAACCGTTAGAACACAACAGCCGCCCGTCAAGCCGTTCCTGTTGGACAACCGCTTCCCCCGGACTGGCGCGACCACCGCACTTGGATGACCACCGCACTTCCCGCAGCGCCCCACGGCGCGCCCGTCGAGGGCGCGCCGTTCCTGTTCCCTCTTTCCGCCAAATAGCAAAGGAGACGATGCTCTGTCGTCTCCTTTTGTTATGCCTGATTTTATGTTATTTCGCTGCGATCTGCTCCCGCAGAATCTTCAAGCCCTCGATATACTGCGTATCGTTTTCCTCGTTGCGCAGCAGCGGATTGTGTTTCAGTTCCTCGGGCTGCTCCACCACAACATCGGGCTCCAGACCCTCGCCATGCCAGTTGCGTCCAAGGGGCGAATAGACCTTGACAGTGGTTAAGTGCAAACCGGAGCCGTCCTCCCCCACGGTGTAGGTACTCTGGCCGATGGCTTTGCCGAAGGTGGTGGTGCCCACGACGGTGGCCATCTTATAATCCTGCAGGGAGGCGATCAGCACCTCGGCTGCGCTGGCGGAGTTCTCATCGCATAGCACCACCACGGGCAGCCCCAGATTATACGCATCCGATTTGGACTCCACGCGGTTGCCCTCGCTGTCTTCGGTGTAGTAAACCACGCCTTCCGGCAGCAGCAGATCGGCAATGGGGTTGAGAATTGTGTCCGCGCCGCCGGGATTACCGCGCAGATCCAGCAAAATTCCGGTCATGCCGTTCTCCTTGCCGTATTTGACCGCTTCCTCAAAGCCGGTATCGGCATTCGTGGAGAAGGAAGACAGGGTGATGTGCAACACGCCATCCTCCAGCAGCTTATAATCCAGCTCTACCTTTTCAACCTGGCGGCGGGTCATGGGTATGTCCACTTCTTCGCCGTCCCGAAGCACGGTCATCACAATGTCCGTGCCCTCTTCACCGCGCACCATGGCCGTGACTGTCGTTGTATCCACGCCGACGATGGATTCCCCGTCCACCTTATAGAGAATATCCCCGATCTGGATGCCGCCCTCGCTGGCGGGGCTGTCGGCATAAATGCGCGTAACGACCATGTTTCCGTTGTCGGGGTCAGTTGTGAACACCGCGCCGATGCCAACATAGTTGCCGGAGTCCTCCTCCTGCATGGTGTTCATGGCCTCGGTATCGAGGTAATAGGAATACGGATCGCCCAGCATGGCCACCATGCCGTAGGCGGCATATTCGATCAGGTCGTCCTCGGTCACATCCTCAACGAACTTGTTCTCCACAAGCGTCATAATGTTGGACAGCTTCCCGTACTTTTTCAGCGTCTCGTATTCCTCCCGGGAAATCGTCACTTTGTCGCTCCTGCCGTCATCCACGGAAGAGGAAATAAGCAGCGTTGCGCCGGAAGCGACAAGCGCCGTCACCAGCACGATCACCAGCGTATAGATCACAACAGACAATACTTTTTTCATATAAAAACAGCCTCCACAAAATGTGCGCACCGAAATGTGCTGTGCAAATTTCGGTGTTTCGGGCGGCTTATTTCTGAAAACACTCCTATTAGTGTTTTTCCAAGAAACGCTCGCCCTTCTGTCGCTTCGCTCCCTTCATTGCAAAAAAGGAAAGCAGAAAAGGACTTCTTTCCCACTTTCCATATTTTACCGCATTTTTTTATTTTTGTCCATCCTTTGTGCGCCCCAACATCCACAACAGCTTAAAGGTGATGGCGTCCTCAAAGGAGCGCAGGTCAAGCCCGGTTGCGCGCTGGACTTTATCCAGCCGATACACCAGCGTATTTCTGTGGATATACAGCTGCCGCGCCGCCTCGGAAACATTTAGGTGGCAGTCAAAGAAGCGGTCAATGGTGACGATCATTTCCTCGTTGAAGATGCGGCTGTTCTTCTTGTTGAAGAGCACCTCATAGTATTTCCGTGCCAGCTCCTCCGGCACCTCGCACATGAAACGCTCCATGAGCAGCGAGCGGAAGGAAAAAATGCTGTCCTCCCGGCGGAACACCCGACCGATCTCGATGGCTTTTCGAGCCTCGCTCAAAGACTTGGCCATCTGGTTCAGTTCCGGCTTGGTCTCCCCGATGCCCACCTTCATGGAAAGACCTGTTTCCTCCACCACAGTGTCCATCAGCGCCTGAACGAGCTCGGTCAATTCATCCTCCCGGCAATCGTCCATGCAGCGCAGCAGCACCACGGAGTTGCGGGAGATGGCCGTGACCAGATCGCTGCCGCCGGTGCTGGAAAAGGCTTCCTTGAGCGTCCCGGAAACCGTGTCGGACACTTCCCCGTCACACTGGAACAAAATGGCACAGCGGTTCTTCTGCATTTCCAGCCCGTGTTCCATGGCGAGGGTTTCCAACTCAGTGCCGTAAAGCCCGTCCAGCAGGATCTTGCGCAGCACCTCGTCCTTGTCCACGTCCCGATCCAGCGACTTGACCAGCGAGGTCAGCAGCAGGGAAGCCATCTGTAACAGGCTTTCCCCGTTTGCACAGCTTCCGGGGCATCCGAGAACGTGGCCCATCAGCAGAGGCACCTTCACATACTGCATGGCTGCGGACACGGCGCTGTTGTTCTCCCAATTCAGGCTCGGAATCTCCGCGTTGACGCTGCTGTTCAGGGACACGGGATAGATCTGCTCCCCGCTTGGGTCATACACCGTGATAGGCACCGCAATGCCGGTAAAAGCCTTCTCGATCAGCTTGTAGTAACGTTTATCAATTCTCATGATTTTTCCCTTTTGGGTCTTTTACAAAAATCGCCATGACAGACGAAGCTGCCATGGCGATGGAAATAAGCGAATTTATCTGTTGAGGATGGTGGCTTCGGTATCAATATCGAAGAAGTGGAGCAGATTGCTCTCAAGAGCGATCTTCACCTTGTCACCGGCTCTGGAGGGAGTGCGGGCTTCAACGCGAGCGATGAAGTTGATTCCGGAATCGACAGTCTTCAGATACAGGTAGGTCTCGGAGCCCATCAACTCGACGACTTCAACGTCAGCGTCGATCACAGCATCAGCGTGAGCGGCAACGAAACCGGCTTCGTCGTGCAGGTTTTCGGGACGGATGCCCATCTTGACGGTCTTGCCGATGTAATCCTGAGAGACCAGCTTGGCAACCTTCTCGTCGGGAACCTTGATCTCGTTCTTGCCCCACTGTGCATAAACGCCGTTGTCCTTCTTGACCAGCTGAACATCGAAGAAGTTCATCTGAGGAGATCCGATGAAACCGGCGACGAACAGGTTGGAGGGATAGTCGAACACGTTCTGGGGAGTATCGCACTGCTGGATGAAGCCATCCTTCATAACGACGATACGGGAGCCCATGGTCAGAGCTTCGGTCTGGTCGTGGGTGACGTAGATGAAGGTGGTCTGCAGACGACGGTGCAGCTTGGTGATCTCGGTTCTCATCTGAACACGGAGCTTGGCGTCCAAGTTGGACAGAGGTTCGTCCATCAGGAAGACCTTGGGCTCACGAACGATGGCACGACCTAAGGCAACACGCTGGCGCTGACCGCCGGACAAAGCCTTGGGCTTACGGTTGAGCAGGTGCTCGATGTCCAGGATCTTGGCGGCTTCCTTGACGCGACGGTCGATTTCAGCCTTGGGGGTCTTGCGAAGCTTCAGGCCGAAAGCCATGTTGTCGTAGATGGTCATGTGGGGATACAGAGCGTAGCTCTGGAAAACCATGGCGATGTCGCGATCCTTGGGGGCGACGTCGTTGACGAGCTTGTCGCCGATGTAAAGTTCGCCGTCAGAGATCTCTTCCAGACCGGCGACCATACGCAGGGTAGTGGTCTTGCCGCAGCCGGAGGGGCCGACGAGAACGATGAATTCCTTATCTTCGATTTCCAGGTTGAAGTCGGAAACAGCGGTCACACCACCGGCGTAAACCTTATAGATGTGCTGCAAAGAAAGGCTTGCCATATATGTTATCCTCCTATTTTCAGCTGTCCTCTTCCATGAAGTCAGACAACTGTAATTGATGAATCTATTATAAAGGGAAATGCAAATTTACGCCACTGTTATTTTTTACAAAATATCACCGATTTTTTGTGCATTGCTACTCAAATTCAGTAGGTTTCATAATCCGGAATCCAATTATAAAACCGTGCCGATTTGTGAACCGCTATTTGGAACGCTCTGCCAGAAATTGCTCCACCTCCGCCCTCGTGGGCAGAGAAGGCTGTGCGCCCATTTTTGTTGCCGCCAACGCCCCGGCTCCGCAGCCGTAAACAACCGCTTTCTTCATATCCCCGCTGCGCAGATATTCCAGCGTCATGGCTCCCGTGAAAGTGTCTCCCGCCGCCGTAGGGTCAACGGCCTGCACTTTGAATGCCGGCACCATCTCGTCATAGCCGCCGCCCAGAAGGTATGCGCCCCGCGCACCCATCTTGATGACAACGAATTTCGCGTGACTTCTTTCCAACAGCACCTGCGCCGCGGCTCTTGTCTGCTCGATAGTCTCCACCGGCATCCCGGTCAATGCCTCGGTCTCGGTCTCATTGGGCGAGAGCACCAGCAGAGACTTCACATCCTCCACCGGGAACGCCTGCGCCGGACCCGCATCCAGCACAACGGGAATCCCGCGCTTCTCCGCCTCACGGGAGGCCGCCAGCACCACATTTTTCGGGATTTCCAGCTGCATCATCACAGCGTCCACGCCGTTCACGAACATGGAAGGAATGTCTTCTTCCTTTATGCACATATTCGCACCGGGGAACACCACAATGCCGTTCTGCCCGTCCTTCTGCACCAAGATAGGCGCATAGCCCGATGGTGCTTCCTGGGTCACTTGGAGGCACGAATCGTCAATGCCCTCGTCCGTCAGCACCTTGCGCAGGGCTTTTCCGTAATCGTCGTCCCCCACGCAGCCCGCAAACACGATCTCGCCGCCCAGTCTTCTCGCCGCCACAGCCGCATTTGCGCCCTTTCCGCCGGGGTTGAAGGAATATCCCTCCCCGATCACCGATTCGCCCTGCTTCGGGATGTGGTCAATGCGCGCCACCATGTCCATGTTGATGGAGCCGATCACCAGAATTTTCGGCATAAATCTTCCTCCTCATCGTTTTTCTCTATCTTAACACAGCCTTGACAAATACGCAAGCCGCATCTATACTTCATCCTGTAAACGCAATCGTCAGGAGGTACTGTTATGGAATATACCGTCATTCACCACCCGGAAACCTGCATCATCGGCAAAATGGGCAGTACGAGGGACGGAGATAACTTCATTGCAAAGCTCTGGCAGGAGGCAGATAACCACTTTTCCGAGGTTTACCCTCTCGCCATTAAGGATGCAAACGGTACCCCCAAAGCGGTCTACGGCGCCATGAGCGATTTTTCGCTCTCCTTCCGTCCTGGGGAAAACAATCTTTCCGAAGGCCTTTACATGGCGGGCGTTGAGTGCCCTTTGGATGCGGAAGCCCCGACCGGCTGGACGAAATGGGTGCTCCCCGCCTTTGATTGCGTCATCACGGAAAACAAGGGCATTCCCGCACTGTTTGAAACCTACAAGGACTTATCATCGCAGGGCATGGAACTGGTTTATGCCATTCAGGAAAAGAATGAGCCCGCCACTGGGAAACAATTCCTGCTCTTTCCCATCGGAAAGGAAGAATGATGCCACAACGAGCATTTGTTGATCGACCAGTCCAATGATTACCTTCACGATATAGGGACGGCAAAAAGAAAACTCCCCGACAAGAAGCAATTCTCGCCGGGGAGTTTAATTATTTCTGCAAGTCCTCTGTTTTGTAGACGGCGTAGCCCTCATAGTGGTAGCTCGCGTCAATGCCCTTCATGAACACGGTTCGATCACGGATTTGATCGGTCAAAGCGTTTTTCAGCAGCAACCTGATCTCCGTGTCCTTGACCGGGCTGCGCTCCATGGCAAGAAGATAATCCTCCTTGTCCACCTGCTCCCAGTCCACCACCTGATGCAGTGCGCTTTTCAGCATCATGTCCAGCCATATCCTTGTGCTTCTGCCGTTGCCCTCTAAGAAGGGATGCGCCACGTTCATTTCCACATACTTGCTGATGATTTCATCGAACGTACTTTGCGGCATTTTGTCGATGCTGCGAAGCGCATCTTCCAGGTACAGTGCCGAAGCAAAGCGGAAATTCCCCTTGGCGATGTTGAGTTCCCGCATTTTTCCCGCAAAGGGATAAATGTCCTCGAAAAGAACGCGATGGATTGCAGAAAGGCCTTGGAATGTACCCACTGGCAGCGTTTCAAGCACTCCTGTATCGTAGAGGAACAATGCCTTTATCTTGCTGATGCGTTCTTCTTCTCGCGCAAGCTCATATTCGTCCCGAATGTTCAGCTTGTTTTCAAGCACCATACATTTACCCTTTCTTTATTTGAACAATCCCAACAGGGCACTGTTCCAGCCGCACTTATACCCCAGCAGGATCACGAACATCACGACAATCACCATCAGCGAAATGGTCATGCGCAGGTTCTTGACACGCAGATTTTTTGGTAACTCTTTGCTTTTGTTCCACGAAACAAAGCAATAGGTGATGCCCAATATCACGCCGATACCGAGCAGCAGATCAAATGTCGCCATGTTTTAGTCCTTCAAGGTCACTTCCAGCACGGTGTCTGTGGCATCGGGCAGAATGGGGCTGTCCGAGAACTTGACAAACACAGTGTCGGGATAGTTCATCGCCGTCCAGTTGGTTGAAATCTTCACCTCGCTGCCGTCGCAAAGCAGGCGCACCTTTTCCACCTTCTCGCGGGGAATGCCGATAAGGGGAATCTCGTAGATCGCGCCCTCGTAGAGGTGATAATAGAGCTTGTTGCCCTTCTTCGTGATGCGTCCGTTTTCGGGCTTTTCGATGTCGGAGAAGGTGCAGCCGTAGATGGATTCGCCGTTCTTGTCCATCCACTTGCCCATTTCGGTTAAGATCTGCTTGGATTCCTCGGGGATGTTGCCGCGGGCATCAGGACCCACGTTGAGCAGCATATTGCCGCCCTTGGAGACGCACTCCACCAGCTTGTGAATGAGCAGGGAGGCGGGCTTAAAGTTCTTGTCGGCGGCGCAGTAGCCCCAGTTGTTGTTCATGGTGAAGCAGGCTTCCCACACAGCCGGGTCGCCCTTGTAGTCCACGATGCCCTTGGGCGGGATGATCTGCTCGGGGGACACGAAATCGCCGCAGTATTCGGAGGGATTTTCGGTCAGCAGCGTGCCGAAGCCTGTGCCGGAGACCTCCAAACGGTTGTCGATGATGACGGTGGGCTGCAGGGAGCGGATCATGCGCACAAGCTCGGTGGCCTTCCACTTTTCACCCTCCATCTGCTCATAGGAGAAGTCGAACCACATCACATCGAGCTTGCCGTAGTTGGTGCACAGCTCGCGCACCTGCCCGTGCAGATACTCCAAGTAATTGTCGAAATTGTACTGGTAATCCTTGAAGGCCTCGTTGTCGCGCATGGGGTGATTTCTGTCCCCGTAGTGCGGATAATCGGGATGGTGCCAGTCCAGCAGAGAATAATACAGACCGACCTTGAGCCCCTCGGCGCGGAAGGCATCTAAGTACTCGCGCACAAGGTCGCGACCGCATAACGTGTTGGTGGACTTGTAATCGGTGAGCTTGCTGTCAAAGAGGCAGAAGCCGTCATGGTGCTTGGCGGTGAGCACGGCATACTTCATGCCGGCCTTTTTCGCCAGTCTCGCCCATTCCTTGGGGTCATAGTCCACGGGATTGAACTCTTTGAAGAAGGGTTCGTAGTCCTCCACGGAGATGCGCTCCGTGGAACGCACCCATTCACCCCGCGCGGGGACGGCATAGATGCCCCAATGAATGAACATTCCGAAACGGTCGTGCTGGTACCATTCCACACGCTTTTTGTAAGCTTCCCGGTCAAACTTATACATTTCTTTCGCTCCTTTACTGTTCGTATTTGTTCTGTCGTGCAAAGGCCCGCTCAATGTCGCGCTCGGCATCGCGCCTGGCCATATCATCCCGTTTGTCGTAGAGCTTTTTGCCCCGTGCCAAGGCGATCTCCACCTTGACCCTGCCGTTTTTGAGATACACCGACAGCGGCACGATGGAATAGCCCTTCTGCATCACTTTTTCGTAGAACTTGCGAATCTCGCTCTTGTGCATCAGCAGCTTCTTCGGGCGCATGGGGTCGCGGTTGAAGATGTTCCCCTGTTCGTATGGAGAAATGTGCATCCCCTGCACAAAGGCTTCCCCGTTCTTGATCTCCACAAAGGAGTCTTTGAGGTTGCAGCGCGATCCGCGGATGGACTTGACCTCCGTGCCGAAGAGCTCCACGCCGCACTCCAATCTATCCTCAATAAAATAATCATGCCACGCCTTTTTGTTGTTGGCGCAGACCTTAACCGAATCCGGCATACAAAATCCCCCTTTCAAAAAGGGTCAACCTTTACGGATAGTTTACCCGAAAACTCCCGGTTCGTCAACGCTGAACCCGATCTTCCTCACGGATTTTCTTGTAATAAAGGGAGGCATAGTAAATGGAATGGATGAACGTGACCACGATGATGATGCCGCAGATGACGGACACCCAGGTCACGATCTGTGTTGTGAAAAGCTGGGTGGAAGCCAGGATGATGAGGAACGCGACAAGCTCGATGAGCATGCAGGTATAGCCATGCTTTTTGAACTTCTTGTCCCGCGCCTTGCGAGCCTCGTCCCGCACCCGGATTTTGTTTGCCTTTTTCATGCCTTTTCCTCCCATAACGTCCGCTTGCGCTGTGCCATTTCCTCCACACGGGCGATGTACTGTTCAATGTTCTTGATGTTCGGTGCACGGTCAATGTGCTTTGCCGCCGGGTAGAGCCACTTGGAGATGGCACCCGCGCCGAAGGCCACAATGGGGGCAATTTCCTCCATAATGTCCACGTTGTAAATCGAAACCGTGCCGGGCTTGCAGTAGCCCACATTTTCCAGATTGTCCGCCATGTATTTCTGTCGGTACAGGTAGTACGGGTGCAGACCCATGTTTTCCGCGGTTTCCTTGCCCAAAGCCACCATCTGCATCGCCGCGCCGTCGTCGGCGGTGTAACCCGTCTGCCGAAGCTCCGCCGCCCGTTTGATGGCAAGGGTGTGAACGGTCAGATTGTCCGGGGCGAGCTTGGAAACTTCATCTAACGTGTAGCGCACATCGTCCACGGTTTCCCCGGGCAAGCCCATGATCAAGTCCATGTTGATCACGGCAAAATTCATGTCCCGAAGTTCGTGATATACCCGGATAATATCCTGCGCGGTGTGGTCGCGCCCGACGGCTTTCAGCGTTTTGTCGCACATTGTCTGGGGGTTCAGAGAAATGCGGTTGACCCCGTGATCTTGCAGCATTTTCAGCTTTTCCGCATCAATGGTGTCGGGTCTCCCCGCCTCCACAGTAAATTCCTGCGCGCCGGGATAACAGTCCAGCGCACATTCTATAACCCTCTGTAATTGGCCGCAGGAAAGGGCTGTGGGCGTGCCGCCGCCGATGTAGAGGCCGCGCACCTTGTATTTAGCCAAGTCGTCCTGCACCAGCTTCATTTCCTTGCAAATCGCGGTGACATAATCCTCTGTCCACTTCTGCCCGTGCTTTAAGTCCACCGCTGCAAAGGAGCAGTAGGAGCAGCGGGTTCGGCAGAATGGAATGCCCGCGTACACGTCAATCTCGCCCGGCTTGGGAAATTCAACGGTTGCCTGCTGGCGGGCAATGTCCCGCAGCAATATCGCCTTATCCGTATCCACATGATAGGTGTCGTGAAGGTAATGAACCACCTCGTCCTCGGTCATGCCCTTTTTGATCTGTCTGTCATAAAGCCTCGTCGGGCGGATGCCGGTTAAGCTCCCCCACGGAATGTGCTTGCCTGTCAAAAGGATAAGCGCATCATACAGGGCGTTTTTGATGGCGCGTTTTAAGGCGCGTTTGGTTTCCAGCGGGTCTTCGGAAACCTGCGTCAGCGGTGCAGTCTCCACGATGCCGTTCACAGACAGGATGTGCTGTTTCTCGTTCATGGCATGAACGACGGTGATCTCCCCGCCATCCTCATGGAGAAAGGCGCAGTCCCCGAAAAACAGCCGGATGATGTCGCACAGGTCGTTTTCGTATTCCGGCAGGGCGCACTTGATGGTCACGGTTTTCACGCTAAAAGAACCTCCGTCTTTCGGCCTCGATGGTGGTGGATTGTCCGTGTCCGGGATAAACCCTCGTCTCCCCCGGCAGCCCCAGCAGCTTCATCACGGATTCTTTGAGCTGCTCGGTGTTCCCACCATAAAGATCGGTTCTGCCAACGCCGCCTAAAAACAGCGTATCGCCCGAGAGCAGCACGTTTTCCCGCGCATCATACAGGCAAATGGAGCCTACGGAATGTCCCGGCGTTTCAATGACCTCAAAGCCGAAGAAATCCTCCCCGCCGTGCAGCTTTTCGCCCGGGGTCTTGACCGCAACGGGATGTGTCCAGTTCGCCGTCATGTTGACCTTCGGGTCGGAAAGGGCGGGGAAATCGCCCTCGGAAACATAAACCTTATCCATATTGAAGGAATCCACATTGGAAATGTGGTCAAAATGCCCGTGGGTGACAGCCACAAGGTCGCACGTCCAGCCTTTTTCCGTCAAAGCGTCTTTGATGGTGGTGGGGTGCGCACCGGGGTCGAGCACCAGCGTTTTTCCGTCCCAGTGGACAAGATAGCAGTTGGTCTGCAGATAGCCCACGGGAACCGCAACGATTTCAAGCATCAAAACAGCCTCCCCGTGTCGTAAAGGATGGTCACAGGGCCGTCATTGACCAGCTCCACCTGCATATCGGTCTGAAAAATGCCCGTTTTGCAGGGCACGCCGTTCTCCCGGATGCGAGATACGCACTTTTCATAGAGCGGGTCGGCAATTTCGGGGCGCGCTGCCGCGATGAAGGACGGGCGCTTGCCCTTGCGGGCATCCCCCAAAAGGGTGAACTGCGACACCGCCAGCACCTGCCCGCCGATGTCCGTGATGCCGAGGTTCATTTTGCCCTCCGCATCCTCAAACACGCGCAGACCGCAGATTTTATCCGCCGCCAAAAGCGCGTCCTTTTCGGTGTCGCCCTCCTGCACGCCGATGAGCACCATAAAGCCCTTGCCGATGGCGGAAATCAGCTCGTTATTGACAGTTACGGAAGCGCGGGTGACGCGCTGGACAACGATTCTCATACTTATCTCCTTGTGCGCCAAGCATTGATGATGTACTTTGCGGCGCACGCAATATAATCAATGTATTCCTGTTTGCTCACGGCGATATACGGATATTTCGTGGAATTATGCTCGGGCAGGGTTCCCATCACGCCGATTTTGCGGACGATTGCCCCTTTGGGCAGAAAGTCCGGATAATCCGGGTAACTTTTCAGCGGCAGAATTACCTGATTGTACCCGCTTTCCGGGTGTGCATCCAAATATTCCGCTTCCATGTTCTCGTAATCCTGCATCCTGTCTTCCCGGGGCAGCAGCTTTTTCATGTTATCGAAGGTGTGTTTCATCTGTCCCAGCTTCTCTTTGAGGTCGGGAATTTCCTCCATCCTTCGGAACATGGCTTTTACCCGTTCCTCATCCCGCAGCATGGTCTGCTGCAAAGCGTCGGCCACAAGATGCGCATAATAGCCCCAATAAAAGGCTTCCTCCTGCCTGTCCGCATAGGATTTTCCCGCAAGGTATTCTTCAAAGAAGCGTTCGCTGTCCGCAAGGCATTTCCGCTTTCCCGACATGAAGTGCGTCATTTCCCGGGGCGGTGTGAAAGCCGTCCAGTCGGCATTCTCCACGTTGCAGTCCGGCGCAATGGAGCCGACGCAAAAGCCCACCCTGTCCAGTTCGGGAATGTTTTTCAGCACTTCATCCGCAATCCACAGATGCGTGACCCATGATGCCATACAGATTCCCTCCTTGTCGCTTACAGAAAAAGGCCGTCAAACGGCGACCTTTATTCTATAAACTATGTTGCGGCGCGATAGGTTTCAATGATGTCGGGATTCTTTTCAAAACTTTTCAGCACCGTGGCCAGCTGCTCCTTGTCCTTGACCTCCACCGTCAGGTTGATGACCGTTGTTTTGTTCTTAGTGGAGCGGGCGGAAATCGCCATCAGCGGGATATTCATGCCCGCCAGCATGGTGGTCACGTTGGCAATGAGCCCTGATCGGTCGTAGGCAATGAGCTGCACATCGGCATTGAACGCGGAGGACGCGCCGGTGTTCCAGCTCACCTCCACCATGCGCACCCCCTCCATCGAGGGGTCGTGCAGGCTCATGCAGTCCGCTCGGTGAATGGAAACGCCGCGGCCTCTCGTGATATAGCCCACAATGTCGTCTCCCGGCACAGGGTTGCAACAGTGGGCAAAGCGCACCAGCATCCCGTCCTCGCCCTTGACGAACACCGCCTGTTCCCGATTCTTCCGCTTGGTGACGGAGGGACGCTCCGGCTTGACCTCCGGCACGGGAACAACGGGGGCTTCGGTCTTTTTGTATTCGTCATGGAGCCGCAGTACCACCTGGTTGGCGGTCAGGCCTCCGAAGCCCACGGCGGCAAACACGTCGTCGGCGTTCTGGAAGCCCTGCTTGCGCATGATGGGCTCCATAAATTCCTGCTTGATGAGCCTGTTCGGGTCAAAGTTCTGCCGCCGGGCTTCCTTTTCGATCATGTCCCGCCCGATCAGAATATTTTCGTCACGCAGGGACGCTTTCAGATACGCCCGAATCTTCGATTTTGCCTCAGTGGTCTTAACGATTTTCAGCCAGTCCATCGACGGGCCTTTGGAGGACGCGGAGGTGATGATCTCCACAATGTCGCCTGTCTTTAATTTCGTGTCCAGCGTCACAATGCGCTGATTGACCTTTGCGCCCACGCACTTGTTGCCCACGGCGGAGTGGATGCGGTAGGCAAAGTCCAGCGGCGTGGAGTCCTTGGGCAGGTCAATGGCGTCACCTCGCGGGGTGAAGACGAACACTTCATCATCGGAGAACAGCTCCTTTTTGAGCGTGTCCATGAACTCCTTGGTGTCGTCCACCTCATTATCAATGTTCATGAGCTGCCGGACAAAGTTCAGTGTCTCATCGAACTGGGAGGATTTGCCGTCGTTTTTGTACTTGTAATGCGCCGCAACGCCGTATTCCGCAATGCGGTGCATATCGAAGGTGCGAATCTGCACCTCAAAGGGGATGCCGTTCTCCCCCAGCATGGTGTTGTGCAGGGATTTATAGCCATTGGCCTTCGGCACGGCGATATAGTCCTTGAAGCGTCCCTGAATGGGTCGCCACAGGTTGTGAATGATTCCTAACGTCGCATAGCAGTCCTGCTGGGTGTCCACGAGAACCCGCACGGCGATCAGGTCGTAAATTTGGTCAAAGGAGAGGTTCTTCTTCTCCATCTTGCGGTAGATAGAGTAGAAGTGCTTCGGTCTCCCGGTGATGTCCGCGTGTATGCCTTCCTCCCGCAACGCCGCTTTCAGGGTCGAAATGATCTTCTCGATGGCCGCTTCCCGCTCCTCGCGCTTCATGGAAACGCGATCCACAAGGTCATAGTAGGCCTCGGGGTCGAGGTAGCGCAAACACAAATCTTCCAACTCCCACTTGATGGAGTTGATACCCAAACGGTTCGCCAGCGGTGCATAGACCTCGATGGTCTCCTGCGCCACGCGCTTTCTCTTTTCTTCCTTGCAGAATTTCAGCGTCCGCATATTGTGCAAACGGTCGGCCAGTTTGATGATGACCACGCGGATGTCCTTGGCCATGGCGAAGAACATTTTGCGCAGGGATTCCGCCTTCTGCTCATCCTTAGTGCGGAACTCGATGCCGTCCAGCTTGGTCACGCCGTCCACAAGATGCGCAACGGCAGAGCCGAACTTTTCCTCGATGGTCTCAAAGGAAGCCTTGGTGTCCTCTATGCAGTCGTGAAGGAGCGAGGCGATGATGGTGGTCTGATCCATTTCCATATCGGCAAGAATCATGGCCACCTGGAAGGGGTGCATGATGTAGGGTTCGCCGGATTCCCGAATCTGAACCCCGTGCATCTGCAGGGCGAAATTGTAAGCCTCGCGCACCGCATCGCCGTCGGTTGCGGGGGCGTATTTTTTCATGCGTTTGACAAGCTCGTTTACCTGTCCGTCAAAAAAAGCCTGGTCGTAAATCCTTTCGGTCATGCGGTACACCTCCTTATCGCAAGGTCATTTTTACTTCTTTTTTAGGTATGATCCGGCATTTTCATGGCGGAGAAGACGTTGTACTTTTTGAGCTTGTCTTTTCCGTCCAGCCCCTCCAACTCAATGCCGAACATCACGGAAACGACTTCGCCGCCCAGTTCCTCAATGATCCTGCAGCCGGCCTCGGCGGTGCCGCCGGTGGCAATCAGGTCATCCACGAAAACGACCTTCTGTCCGGGTTTGATGGCATCTTTGTGCATCTCCAAAGAGTCTGTGCCATATTCCAGGTCATAGGAAGCGGAAACCACCTCGCAGGGCAGTTTGCCGGGCTTGCGCAACGGAACAAAGCCCGCGTGCAGCGCATAGGCAAGAGCCGTGCCGAGAATGAACCCTCGGGATTCGGGTCCCACAACAACGTCAATATGCTCTCCCTGCAGCGTGGTCACGAACAGATCAATCAGATAATGGAAGGCGTCCGGATCCTTGAACAGAGTGGTCACATCGCGGAAGAGAATGCCTTCCTTGGGGAAATCGGGAATGCTGCGAATCTTGTCTTCAAGTTTCATGGTGTGTCCTTTCAGCCTATCAGCTTTTGAATTGCTAAATAAGTTACTGTTGTATAAAAATCCTTTTTCCCGTTGACCCGGCAGAGCCGGATGCGGAAAGGCTTTTCATCAAATTCTACAAGTTCCATGTCGCGCAGCGCACACAGACTCAAATAGAGCTGAGGCAACGGCACCGGGAAGGCACGTCCGACCACGCTCTGGGTGCTTTGCAGAGAGCCGATGGCGTTTAGGTAATTGCTGGATGCACGCAGCGCCTTGTAGACCTCCCGGGTCAATTCCACAGGCGGCATACAGTCCGCAATCGCCTTGATCGCCGCCTTTGTTTTCGGCAGCGCCTGAATCACCGTTCCGGGGGAAGCGTTCAGAACGTGCTCCACCTGCGCATCGGACAGCACGCCGTCTAAAAACACAATGTTCTTATACAGGGAAAGCATGGTGTCATTTAGGTTCGGCAGCCCCGTCATCAGGTTGTAGGCGCAGCGGTCATTGGGCTCGGTGCCCACGCCGCAGCCGATGCGGCTATATAGCCCCAATTCCCGGAGCTTCTTCTCCCAGACAAGTGCGGTTTCCGTTGCCGTGTAGAGCAACAGCGTCCCGGACAGATTGCCTTTGAGCAGGAAGGATATGCGGGCTTCCGCATTCTCCTCCTTGAGCGGCAGATACCTGCGGAACCGCGGCTTGTCCTCCACGCGGAGCACATCGGGCAAAATCCCTGCTAGATGCTTTTCCTCCGTCCGCATGAGATTTTCTTCATAATGCTCATCGGAGGGGCGGAAGGCCTTGACATAAATGCGCAGAGAGGATTTTCCCATCCATTCGTTCTTGTCGATGGTGATGAGCATATCCATAAGCCCATCCGCCTGTTCCTCGCACCAGCCCATTTTGAAGGCGGCCGCGTCGGTGACGACACGATCCTGCGCGATCTGCATTTTGAGATGCGCACCGTTTGCGCCCATGGTGCGGGCACCGGAGACCTGCACCCCGCGCAGCAGGAACACCGGCGAACCGTTGCCCTGCCCGGTGGGCTGCATACAGGATAAGCTGTCAAAAAACTCCATCGTAAGCTCCGGCAGCCGGATTTCCATGTCGTATTCCTGCGTGGGAATCCAACATTCATCCTCCATGGAGAGCATCTGGTCGTTGATGCGCCGCGAAAACTCTTCCAGCCGCACCGCCTCGACGGTCAGCCCCGCCGCCATGTCGTGCCCGCCGTAGCGGAGGAACACATCGGAAATCCTCTGCATGAGGTCAAACAGCGGCACGCCCTTAATCGAGCGGGCGGAACCCACATAGGTTTCCTTCTCCCGCGCCAGCACGAACACCGGGCGGTGATACCGCTCCACCAGCCGGGAGGCCACAATGCCGATCACTCCGGCGTTCCAGTTTTCCCCGGAAACGATGAGGGCGCGGTCGTGTATGAAATCGGCTGTGCTTTCGATCTGGGCAAGTGCCTCCTGCATGATGGCCGATTCCTGTGCCTGCCGGATCTGGTTGTGGTTTTCCAGCTCGGATGCGATCTCCCGCGCCAGATCCATGTTGTTTGTGCAGATCATCTCGACGGAGCGCGAGGAATGGCCGATGCGCCCGCCCGCATTGATGCGCGGTCCTAATGCAAAGCCGATGGAAGAAGAATTGAGCTCTTTTCCCCGCAGCCCCGCCGTTTCCATGAGCGCCAGCAGCCCCGGGCGCACGGACCGGTTAATCATCCGCAAGCCTTCCTGCACAAGAGCACGGTTTTCATCCGTGAGCGAAACAATGTCCGCGACGGTGCCAATGGCCACAATATCCAAATAGGGCTTTAAGGCATCAAGGCCGCCCATCGCCTGAACGAGCTTGGCCGCAACGCCGACCCCTGCCAGATACGGGAAGGGGTATTTGTGTAGCCGCGGGTCGATGATGAGACAGTCCGGCAGCACGGAGTCCGCATGGTGGTGATCCGTGACCACCACATCCAACCCCAGCGATTTGGCCAGCCTGACCTCCTCTACGGCAGTCACGCCGCAGTCCACCGTGACCATGAGGTCATAGTGCTTGGCCAACTCTTTCACCGCCGCAACATTGAGGCCGTAGCCTTCCTCGTGGCGGTCGGGAATATAATAGCCGCAGTTGATGCCGATGGAGCGGAAATAGAGCAGCAGGAGCGATGTGGATGTCACGCCGTCCGTGTCGTAGTCGCCGTAAATGACGACCCGCTCCTTTTTTTCTTTCGCTTCGTTGATTCTCTTCACCGCAGGAGCCATGTCTCCCAGCAAATAGGGATCATAGAGTTGGTCAAGGCTCGGGTGCAGATACTTTTCGGCAGATTCTTGATTGGTGATGCCGCGCAGGACGAGAAGCTCCGCTACCTTTTGAGGCAGACCCATCCCGCAGAGCTCAAGCACGGCCTTTTCATCGGTTTCGGCACGTCTGCGGAATTCAAGCATTGTCTTCTCTCCTTATAATCAATAGAAATTACAGCATCCAATCAAAAAAGCAATAGACTGCCATGGAAAAAAGTTCCCACGGCAGTCTTTTTCACTTGCTACCGCTTAAATTCCCGAATCGGAAATTAAGCCTTTTTCGCCTTTTTGCCCTTCTGCGCTGCCGCTTTGGCTGCGTCAGTCTTATCCTGCCACAGACCCCACAGGGAAGGCGCGATGAAGATGGAGGTGAAGTTGCCGGCCAGCAGACCCACGATGATGGGCAGCGCGAACTCCTTGATAGAGGTGACGCCCAGGATGTAGAGGGTCACGATGGTAAGCAAGGTGGTGATGGTGGTGTTGATGGTACGGGGCAGAGTCTCCTTGACGGAGAGATCAGCCAGGCCGGAAGAAGGCATATCCTTGCGGGTGTACTTCTTGCGGTTCTCGCGGATACGGTCGAAGATGACGATGGTATCGTTGATGGCGTAGCCCACGATGGTCAGCACCGCTGCGATGAAGGAGGAATTGACCTGAATCCGCAGAATGGTGACCATAGACATCATTACCGCCACATCAAGAGCCAGTGCGCACACGGCGGTGATGCCGAAGTGCAGCTCGAAGCGGAACCAGATGTAGATGAGCATCAGCACGCAGGCGATGAGGACGGAGGAAACCGCGTTCCAAACCAGTTCCTTACCGGCAACGGCGCCGACGCGCTCGATGGAAGCGACGGTGGCATTGGCGTAAACGGCCTGCAATTCGTCCTCCACGTTGGCGCGAATGGTGTTTTCCTTCTCCGCATCCTCGGTGTCGGGGAAGCGAACCAGCGCCTGCGCATCCTCACCCTCGCCGGAAACGGTGACGGTGACGTCCTGCGCGGAGAAGCCCTGATCCACAAAGACGGAAGCGACCTTGGCGGAATCGAAATTCTCGCCCATATCAATGGTCATTAAGGTACCGCCGGTAAAGTCAATACCCAGATTCATGCCGCCGCAGATGAGGCCGACGATGATACCGGCTACGATGATGACGGCGGGAACAAGGACGGTGAACTTAAAATTCTTAGTGAATTTCATTACTTTTCAACCTCCTTCACGCCGTACAGGCTGCGCTTGGTGATGTTCAGACCCACGAAGGTACGCATCAGGAAGCGGGTGATGACGATTGCGGTGAACATGGACACCACAACGCCGATGGTTAAGGTGATGGCAAAGCCCTTGATGGAGCCCGCGCCGAAGAGCATCAGGACCACACCGGCAATGATGGTGGTGATGTTGGAGTCCAAGATGGCGGAGAAGGCGCGCTTAAAGCCGCTCTCTACAGCCGCTCTGGTGGTCTTGCCGGCTTTCAGCTCTTCCTTGACGCGCTCAAAGATGATGCAGTTGGCATCCACAGCCATACCGATGGACAGCACGATACCGGCAATGCCGGGAAGCGTCAGCTGCACGCCGGGGATGATGGCCAGCAGGAACAGGTCGATCAGGATGTAGATGAGCAGTGCCAGGTCAGCCACGATGCCGGGCAGACGGTACATGATGAGCATGAACAGCAGCACCAGCGCAACGCCGATAATGGAGGCGGTGACGGAGGTGGACAGCGCATCCTCGCCCAAGGTGGCGGAGATGGTGCGCACTTCGAGCTGTTCGATGTCCAGAGGCAGAGCGCCGGACTGAATCAGCATGGCCAGCTGGTTGGCATAATCGTAGTCAAACTGACCTTCGATGTAGCCGGAGCCGCCGGGAATGGCGGAGTTGACGGTGGGGTTGGAGATGGTTTCACCATCCAAGTTAATGTAGATGATCTTGCCGATGTTGTTGGCAGTGGCTTCGGCAAAGAGGTCGGTGCCTTCGTCATTCAGTTCAAACTGCACAACGTAAGCGCCTTCCAGCGTGCCGGCTTCTGCCTTCTTCACGCAGGAACCATCCATAATCACATTACCTTCCTCGTCCACAAACTCAAGCTTTGCGGGCTGGCCGATGATGTTGAGGATTTCATTGGGGTCGTTCACATCGGGAATCTCGATGCGGATACGGTTGGTGCCCTGCTGGGTCACGGTAGCCTCGGTGTAGCCCTGATTGGTCAGGCGGTTGCGAAGAACCTCCATGGTACCGGAGAGCAGACTGGCAAAATCATCTTGGCCTTCATCCTTAGCCTCATAGACAGCAGAAACGCCGCCGCGCAGGTCAAGACCCTGGGAGATACCCTCCGCAATGGGCTTGATCTCAAAGGCACCGATGGAAAGGCCGCAGATTGCCAATGCGCCAAAGGCTGCGATCAGAAGGATCACGACGATCAGTCTGACAGCACTTTTAGTCTTCATGTGGCATGGACCTCCTAAATGATTTGGCAAAGCCGCAAAACCAAAGAACCGGCTTTGCCGCGTATGTCACTAATCATAAATTATAGCGTTTTTTTCTCTTTCCGTCAAATGTTTTCTGTCAAATTACGTCATTTTTTACCTGGCCATGATTTCATGTCTCAGTTTCTCCTTCTTTTCCTTTTATTTAGCGCTTTTTCCGGAAGGTGGCTGACCGCGATTCCCGACAGAAGTCCGGAAATCACCCCCAGCGCCAGCTCTGCCGCTATCGAAAACAACGGCAGAAGCCGTCCCGACACCGCACAATAGATGAAAATGCCCAGTGCGATGTAGCCCCCTCCCACCATGATCCCAAAGGAAAGACATCTCCCCTCCTCCCGTTTACGCAGAAAAAGCACCGCGCAAAAGACGGACAGCACCTTGATGAGCTGATTGGCAACCGTGACATAAGAAACCGGCACGGAAAGAAGCAGCACACAGGCAGACAGGGCAAGCGTGAGTATGACTGTGACTAACACGGCGACAAGAATCCCGCTTCCCAGATGAAAAGCATATCCTTTCGACATAAAAAATCCTCCCGGCACATTGATAGCTTTTGCTTAAAGCCTATGCACCGGGAGGATAAAGCATACTTACCTGATTAGATCAGATCGTTTTCGGCATCCTTGGGGGTCTCTTCCAGAGAGCGGATGGCCCAGCGGGCGATCATGGCCACGGTGGAGTCGGGGCCGAACTTAATGGTGATGACATCGTCCTTGATGCCGGCGATGGTGGCGTAGAAGCCGCCGATGGTGGTGATACGGTCGCCGACCTTCAGATTGGCGAGCATATCCTTAACCTGCTTGTCCTTTTTGCGCTGAGGACGGATGAGCAGGAAGTAGAACACGACGACGAGCAGAAGCAGGGGCAGAATCTGCACAAGAATGGTGGAAACATTTTCAGGCATATTGAAATATCCTCCGTAATTTGTCTTTTGTGAAATACAAAAGCATTGTTATTCCGATTATAGCAAACATTCCGCTTTCGGGCAAGTCAGATTTAGGGATTCTGGTTATAGTTTTCCAAAAATTCTTTTTTGTACTCCAAAAAGCGATCCTCCGCGATGGCCTGGCGAATCTCCGTCATCATATTGATGAGGAAATACAGATTGTGGGTGGAGGTCAGCCGCGCCCCTAAGATTTCGCCCGCCTTGATCAGATGGCGGATGTAGGCGCGGGAGTAGTTGCGGCAGGTGGGGCAGTCGCAGTGCTCATCCAAGGGGCCGGGGTCGTTGGCATACTTCTGGTTGCGGATGACCAGCCGCCCGTACTTGGTGAAGCAAGTGCCATTTCGGGCGATTCTCGTCGCCAGCACGCAGTCGAACATATCAATGCCGCGCTCCACGCCCTCCAGCAGACAGTCGGGAGAGCCGACGCCCATCAAATAACGGGGCTTCTCTCGCGGCATATACCCTTCGATTTCCTCCAGCATTTCGTACATCACGGGCTTGGGCTCGCCAACGGAAAGCCCGCCGATGCCGTAGCCCGGGAAATCCATGTCCGCCAACGTCTTTGCGGATTCGATGCGCAAATCCTTGTAAAACGCGCCCTGCACGATGCCGAACACGGACTGGTCTTCCTTTGTGTGCGCTTGGATGCAGCGCTTTGCCCATCTGTGGGTTCTGCCCATGGCGGCCTTCGCCCGGTCATAGTCGCAGGGATAGGGAGAGCACTCGTCAAAGGCCATGGCGATGTCCGCACCCAGTGCCTCCTGAATCTCCATGTCGTATTCCGGGGTGATGAAGCACTTGGAGCCGTCCAAGTGGGAGTGGAACTCCACGCCCTCCTCCTTGATCTTGCGCAGGGTCGCCAGCGAAAACACCTGGAACCCGCCGGAATCGGTTAAGATCGGCTTGTCCCAGTGCATGAACTTGTGCAGCCCGCCCTGATTTTTAATCAGCTCATGGCCGGGGCGCAGATAGAGGTGATAGGTGTTGGACAGCAGAATCTGCGTGCCCAATTCCTCCATCTCAAAGGGGCTCATGGCCTTCACCGTCGCCTGCGTGCCCACGGGCATAAAGATGGGGGTCTGCACATCCCCGTGGGGCAGATGCAACGTGCCCAGCCGCGCCCGAGAACGCGGGTCTTCCTTATGAACCTCAAACTTGGCTCGATACATATCAGACATAATCAGCAAAATCTCCGATACAGGTAATCTTTTGTCATGATACCGAACTTATCCCTTTTGTTCAAGTAAATTTTTCGCATAGAACAGCACGCGCCCGTCCTCGTCGTATTCGTCAAAGAGGAACTGCGTGTACTTCCAGTGGGCGTAAATGGCGCGGTTGCGTTCTTCGCACTCGTCCACGCCGATGGTCATGGTCGTAATGCCCCGCTGTACGCACCAATTTTCGGCAAACTTCACCATGCGGGACACATAGCCCTTCCCTTCATATTCCTTGCGGATGCGCAGGGCGTTGAGGTTCGCTCTGGTCGGCATTTCCACCAGCCGAACATCGTTCTGCGCGGCCTTTACCCTGCCGTCCAGCAGAATGGACACCTCGCCCACGGGCACGCCGTCGATGATGACCGCAAAGGGCTGCGCCCAGCCGTTTTTGTAATAGTCCCTGTATTCCCTCGCCCAGCGCACCCACCGCGCATCGTCCGGATGGGAAGACACATTGTATTCCCACAACCCGTCAATTTCCCTGTCCGTGGGAATGCGGATCTCAACGTTCATACGCGCTCCTTACAGCCAGATGCTGAACTCATAGGGATTATCGGAAATGAAGTTCGCGGCGGAAGCGTAGTCACAGAGCTTCGTCTCCACCTTTTCGCCGGTTTCGGTTGTGAGGGTCGCTACAAACTCGCTCTGCCCGATGCCGTCCCTTTCGGCAAGGGCGCACTCTGCCTTTTTGCCCCAGACGGAAGGGGAATCAAACATTTCCTCCTTGGTGCAGCCGATGCGGTTTGCCCGCGCCAGCAGCATGGGACCCATGAGAATCGTGCATTTCGGCTCAAACACCATGGCATCCAGCGGCGCTTCGCCCTTCTTCTGGAAGGGGCGGTTGTCAAGGTTCATCCAGCGCTTGATCTTCCATTCGCCGTTCTCCCCGGGAATCCGCTTGATGATGGGCTTGTCAAACTCCCGTACAACGGGGGTATTGTCCAGCGCGATTTCCACAGTGAGCTGTCCGTCTTCGGGAACTGTGAGGCAGAACCTCTCCCCTGCTTCGGGATGATATTCCACGCCGTTACAGATAATCGTGTTCTTTTTGCTCCAAGCCGGGATGCGCAGGAACAGCTTTTCCTCCTCCCCCTTGTGGGTCAGAGTCAGCGTGGTTCTGCAATTCTCGGTGTAGCTGCCGCGCAGGGTCAGTGTGTCTTTCTCATCCCGATAGTCAAAATCGGTGTAGAGGTTCACATACAGCCCATCGTCCCCGCGCATGACGGAAACCTGTGCGGCATTCATGAAGCCTCTGGGCAGATTGTTGACACAGCAATGGTTATAGATGTAGTCCATCTGCCGGGCAACGGTGTGCCGTCCGGCGGAGCGCACACCGCGGGAGCCCCACTTGCCGTCGGTGAACACGCTGGCTAAGAAGGGGTTCAGATAGGCGCGCTCGAAGGCGTCCAGATACTTATTCTCGCCCGTCAGCGCGTAAAGCTCGGAGGAAATGCGCAGCCAGTGTACCACGTCACAGGGCTCGGTGATGGCGTTGATCTCCTGACCGCCTTGGGCAAACAGGTCGTTATAGCCCACGGAGAACAGCACGTTCTGTTCGTAATCAAAGAGATTTTGCCAGAGGTTCTGCGCGGCGGTTAAGTATTTTTCCACACCCGTCACGCGATAAAGCTCGATGATGCCGTCCACACAGCTCATCATTTCGTAGGCCTTCGCCCAGTTGTCGCCCTCGCGCCAGGTATGCACCGGGCGATTTTCCAAACTGTTTTTGATGAGGTTCGGCACGCCGCCGTCCTCGCGCTCCCAGTTGTCGGCGGTCTCCAGGCACAGGTCAAGGTATTTTTGCTCCCCGGTAATGCGGTAGAGCACCAGCATGGGCTTCATAATAGAGCAGGAGGGCAAGCCGGAAAAGGTGCCGGTGTCCCGCAGCGTCACATGAAGCTTTTTCAGCTGCCCGATCAAGTGATCCGCCATCTTTACCGCGCCGTTCAGGATTGCCGGGTCGCCCGTCAGGTCATAGGCTTCCAGCAGACCCCAGAAGGTGTACTTGCGGCACCAGATGTTCCAGCACCAGTCACAGCCCCAGCCCATCACGGGCGCGGTCACTGCCTTGTCCGCGGCAAAAATGCGGTCGGCATCCCTGTAGGTGCCAAGGTAGCCGTCCTCCCGCTGGAAGGTCAGCAGATTGAGCGCGGCTTCGTGCAGGAACTTCTTCAATTCCCCGTTGCCGGAATACTTACACACGCGGCAGGCAGAAATAATCCACTTGCCCCAAAACTCGCCGCGCCAGTAGCCCACGATGGTCTCATCGTCGTTCTGCGTGCGGAAGGCGGACTCGGCTTCCGCAAAGGCGGTGTCCTTGGCCTCCTGCGTGAAAATGCGGTTCTCAAAGAATTTGTCTGCCAGCTTTCCCTGATACCCCAGCAGTCGGGTGTAATTCAGTTCGGAAAATTCTCGGATGTTTTTTGCTTTGTATTCGATCATGTGTTTTTCTCCTTCAAACTTCCTATTCAAAATAAATCGCTGTGTGTTCCTGTTCTTGTCAACACAAGAACAAGCTCATCCTCCAAAATCTGGTAAATGAGCAGCCAATCAGCAGAAACATGACATTCTCGATACCCTGCATAATCACCGGATAAAGAATGATCTCTATATTTTGCAGGTAAATCCGTTCGGGAAGACAGCATCTCAATTACCTTCATGAGCAAAGAGGGGTCATATCCCCGCTTGACAACCCGTTTGTAATCTTTTTTGAAGGTCGCTTCATAACGAATCGTCAGCATTCAAGTCCTCCATCAGTTCCTCTACCGAATGGAACGGTTTACTCAAATTCTCTCGTTTTCTTACATTCTCCATGGCACGCAAAGTTTCCGCATTCGGCACTTCCATTCTGATTTCAAAAGGAATCCTCTGTTCCCGCACTACAGTTTTTGCATAGACATTGAATGCCGCACTGACAGAAAGACCAATATTTTCACAGAAAGAGTCGAAAGCTACTTTGGTTTCTTCATCCATACGAATGTTCACATTGACTTGTGCCATCCTTACACCACCTTTCTGCTTTATTTTATATCAGTATTCCCGTATTTGTCAATTATTTGTCTATTATTTTGCATTGATGTGTCATACAAGCAAAACACCCCGCCCGAAAATCAACAGAAGAAACAGGCATCCCCGAAGGAGAAGAACCTGTACCGTTCCTCCACGGCGGTTTTATAGACCGACAGCGCGTTTTCCCGCCCGATGAGCGCGGAAACCAGCATGAGCAGCGTGGATTCCGGCAGGTGGAAGTTGGTGATGAGCGCGTCCACTGCCTTGTATTTATAGCCGGGCATAATGAAAATCTGCGTCCAGCCGCTGCCCGCGTGGACAAGACCATCCTCCGTGGCCACGGATTCCAGCGTGCGCACCGAGGTCGTGCCCGTGCAGACGATTCTGCCGCCGCGCGCCCTTGCGGCATTGATGCGCTGCGCCGCTTCCTCCGTTACCATATAGTATTCCGAGTGCATATGGTGGTCTTCCACGTTTTCTTCCTTGACGGGGCGGAAGGTGCCAAGGCCGACGTGCAGCAGCACCGGCACAATGTCGATGCCCTTGTCGCGGATGCGCCCCATCAGCTCCGGCGTAAAGTGCAGTCCCGCCGTGGGCGCGGCGGCGGAGCCTTCCTCCTTGGCGTAAACCGTCTGATACCGCTCCTTGTTTTCCAGCCGCTGCGTGATATACGGCGGCAGGGGCATCTGTCCTAATTCGTCCAAAATTTCCTCAAAAACGCCGTCGTAGATGAACCGCACCACGCGCCCGCCGTCCTCGCAGTTGCCGATGACTTCGGCTTTTAATTTGCCGTCGCCGAAGGAGAAGATTACGCCCTGCTTCGCCCGTTTTCCGGGCTTGACCAGCGTTTCCCAAGTATCGACGGAATTGCGTTTCAGCAGCAGAAACTCCATCGCTCCGCCGGTGTCCTCCCGCTGCCCGATGAGGCGGGCGGGCAGCACCTTTGTCTCATTGACCACAAGGCAGTCGCCGGGATTCAGATAGTCGATTATATCATAGAAATGCTTATGTTCAATCAGGTTTTCGTTTTTGTGATACACCAGCAGCCTCGAATGGTCTCTCGGCTCCATGGGGGTCTGCGCGATCAGCTCCTGCGGCAGATCATAGTAAAAATCGCTCTTATTCATCGTCAAAATCTTCTTCCTCCAACTGCATCCGCAGCTGGTTCTGCAATCCGCTCATGGTTCCCGCCGGGTAGCCCATGTGCTCATAGCCAAGGGGTGTGACCACGCGCCCACGCGGGGTGCGCATGATGAAGCCCAGCTGCAAAAGATACGGTTCGTACACATCCTCAATGGTGCCCGTGTCCTCGCCCGTGGAGGCCGCCAGCGTGTCCAGACCCACAGGGCCGCCGCCGAACTTTTCAATCATGGATTTCAGCATCATGCGGTCAATGTGGTCAAGTCCCAGCTTGTCCACCGCCAGCAGGTCAAGCCCTTCCCGTGCAACCTCGCCGGAAATCATTCCTCCTGCTTTGACCATGGCATAGTCCCGCACGCGCTTTAACATCCGGTTGGCGATACGGGGCGTGCCGCGGGAACGCCGGGCAATTTCCAGTGCGCCGTCGTCGTCCATGCCGACTTTCAAAATGTGTGCCGAGCGTTTGATGATGGTGGAAAGCTGCTCCGGGGAATAAAGCTCCAGACGGAACACGATGCCGAAACGGTCGCGCAGAGGGTTGGTGAGCATACCCGCTCTTGTGGTCGCGCCAATCAGGGTGAACTTGGGCAAGTCCATGCGGATGGAACGCGCCGAGGGGCCTTTGCCGATCATAATGTCCAGCGCGTAGTCCTCCATAGCGGGGTAGAGCACTTCCTCCACCTCGCGGGAGAGGCGGTGAATTTCATCCACAAACAGCACATCCCCGTTGTTAAGGCCGGTCAATATCGCCGCCAGATCGCCCGGACGGGAGATGGCGGGGCCCGAGGTGATGCGCAGCTGTGCGCCCATTTCGGAGGCCACAATGCCCGCCAATGTAGTCTTGCCCAAGCCGGGAGGGCCGTAAAGCAGCATATGATCCAGCGGCTCATGGCGCAGAGATGCCGCCTGCATATAGATGGAAAGGGTCTCCTTCACCGCATCCTGACCGAAATACTCATTTAAGGTTTTCGGGCGCAGAGAGGTTTCAATATCGTCTTCAAAGGGGTTGTAGCCCATATCAATCATTCTGTCCTCTGCCATTGGTTCCTCTCCCTCCCGTTAATTCTGCGACATGGCACGAAGCGCAAGCCGGATTAAATCTTCTGTCTTATCACTCTCATTCTTAACCTTGGACAGAGCGGATGCCGCCTCGCCCTGCGTGTAGCCCAGCGCCATCAGTGCCGCCAGCGCATCCTGTACGGCGTTGGTTTCGGGGGTAAAGTTCGTCGCCTTGCCGGAAACCGCGTATTCCCCGACAAGCTCCTCATCGGTCACTTTGTCTTTCAGTTCCAGCATGAGCCGCTGGGCGGTCTTTGCGCCGATGCCGGGCGCCTGCCGGATGGTTTTCACATCCCCGGAGACGATGGCCAGTGCCAAGTCCCGCACGGGCAGCACGGAAAGCACGCCCAGCGCGGTCTTGGGACCCACGCCGGACACCGAGGTCAGTTTCTCAAACATATCAATTTCTTCGCGGGATAAAAAGCCGTAAATGTCCCACACGTCGTCCTGCTTGGCGACCACCTTGGTAAAAACCTTGGCTCTCCCTTCCGGCATGGCGGAAATGGTCTGGGGCGTGGCGCTGACCAGGAAACCGATGCCGTTTACGTCCATCACCATGGAATCGGCTCTGCGCTCGGTAACTTTTCCTTCCAAATAGGCAATCATACATTTCTCTCCCGTTGCTGTCTCTTTTTCTCTGCAATAGCAGTTTCTCTTCCTGCTCCTACATTCTGAAGCTGTCCCGCATCCGAAGCGAATGGGCGTGGGTGATGGCAATGGCCAGACCGTCCGCCGCATCGTCGGGCTTGGCGATCTCGTTCATGTTGAGTAGCAATTTGACCATCTGCTGAATCTGCTTTTTGTCCGCCTTGCCGTAGCCCGTCACCGCCTGCTTGATCTGGTTCGGGGTGTATTCAAAGAGGTTTTTGGTGTATTTCCGCATGGCGGCAATGGCTGCGCCTCTTGCTTCGCCGACGGCTATGGCGGTGGTCACGTTCTTGCAGAAGAACAGCTCCTCCATAGCAATGTCGTCCGGCTCAAAGCGGGAGCACAAATCTTCCACCCCTTCAAACAGGCACAAAAGCCGCTGTGCCATGGGCATATCCGGCGGGGTGATGAGCGCACCGAAGTCGATGAGCTTGGGTTTCACGCCGTCAAAAGAGATCACGCCCCAGCCCATTGTGGCAAGTCCGGGGTCGATTCCGAGGATCGTCATAACATTTCTCCTAAAATCGCATCAAAATAACGGTTTCATTATGGTAATTTCCGATCAAATCGTGTATCATAGGGAAGGAAAACCCGAATAAGCCTTCTCTCCCATTTAAGCCTATGTTATTATAGCACACATTTTCCGAAAAAGGGAGAGAAAGAGAATATTTGTTCTACTTTAACATTTCAGGGAGGAAAACGATATGAAACTATGGGGCGGACGCTTTGAGGCGGCTACCGATATGATGGTGGACGACTTCCACTCCTCCATCACCTTTGACCGACGTTTATACAGACAGGACATCACCGGCTCCGTTGCCCATGCCACCATGCTGGGCGAGCAGGGCATCATCCCGAAAGCGGATGCGGACAAGATCGTAAAAGGCTTAAAGGAACTGCTGGCCGACATTGAGGCGGGCAGGATCGAGTTTGCGCTGGATGCCGAGGACATTCACATGAACATGGAAACCCTGCTCACCGAGCGCATCGGCGAGGCGGGAAAGCGGCTCCACACCGGACGCAGCCGCAACGATCAGGTTGCACTGGACTGCCGGATGTACGTCAAGGACGCCTGTGACGAGGCAGTTGCCCATCTGAAAGACTTGTTAAGTGCGCTCATCAAGACCGCAGAGGAAAACCTCTCCACCGTCATGCCCGGCTACACCCATATGCAGAAGGCGCAGCCCATCACCCTGGGGCACCATCTGTGCGCATACATGGAAATGTTCCGGCGTGATGTTAAGCGTTTTCAGGATGCAAAGGAAGCCGCCGATGTGATGCCGCTGGGCTCCGGCGCACTGGCGGGCACCACCTATCCCCTGAACCGGGAGCGGGTCGCAGAACTGCTGGGCTTTTCCGCCATCACGAGAAACTCCTTGGACGGCGTTGCCGACCGCGACTTTGTGTGCGACTACATTTACGCCTGCTCCATGACCATGATGCACTTATCCCGCTTCTGCGAAGAGCTCATCTATTGGAACACCAACGAATTCCGCTTTGTGGAGATGGACGACCGTTTCTCCACCGGCTCCTCCATCATGCCGCAGAAGAAAAACCCCGACATGGCGGAGCTGACCCGCGGCAAGACCGGGCGGGTTTACGGCGATTTGGTTACGCTGCTCACCCTCATGAAAGGTCTGCCCCTTGCCTACAATAAGGATATGCAGGAGGACAAGGAAGCCCTGTTTGATGCCAGAGACACGCTGATTAAGTGCTTGGGCGTATTCACCGGGATGTTTGCCACCTGCAAGTTCAATAAGGAAGTCATGCACCGTGGCGCGGGCGGCGGCTTCACCAATGCCACCGACGCGGCGGATTATCTCGTCAAAAAAGGAATGCCCTTCCGCGAGGCGCATGAGGTCATCGGGCGCATGGTACTTGGTTGTATCAAGGAGAACAAAGCCCTGCTCGACCTTTCTTTGGACGAGCTCAAAGCCTTCTCCCCCATGTTTGAGGAAGACGTTTACGACGCCATTTCCCTTGAAACCTGCGTCTCCCTGCGCAAGGTTCCCGGCGCACCCGCGCCCGAGATGGTGCAAAAGACCATCGACAGCGCAAAGGCCTTTGTGGAGGCTCTGTAATTCCAACCGCAAAAGCGGGCTGAAAACATTTCTCATGCTTTCAACCCGCTTTTTTCATTGTCTAAATTCCGGCGCAGCCGCCTTTCAGGATGAGCTTCCCGGTAAATGAGTTTTTCCCGTAGCTCCCCTTCCGAATATCCTCCCCGCAGAAGCTGGCCAGCAAAATTTCTCTTGCGCCCACCCGCTCCCGGTCATAAGCCAATGTTACGCGCCCATCCGCCGAAACATTGCCCGAAGGGTAAGAAACATCATCCCGCTCATCCAGCATGAGCTTGTATGGGAAGGTTTCACCGTCATCGTAAGAGAGCATTGCCATCAGATTGTTGCGACCCGTAAAATCGTAATGTGTCACCAGCAGCAGCGCACCGGAGGGCAGACGGGAGACCATGAACCGCGCCGACTGTCCCGGAAAGACAAAAGGCATTTTCTCTGTCCATGTAACTCCTTCATCCTGTGAAAAAGCACGCGCAAGACCGGTTTCACTGCGAAACAGCATGACAAAACTGCCATCCGCTTTCTCATAAACGGCGTTCTCCGTAAAGGAAGGCTGCGGGTCAAATGTGCCGCCCAGATAAGTAAAGCGGCGCATTTGCGGATCGCACTTCCAAACAGAGGGCTTTTCGTACCCGGGCAGCGGATGGAAGGGTGACTTCATGTGCGTCCAGACCGAAGCCGGAAAAAGCAGAGAGCCATCCCTCAGCACTGTGGGATTGTGCGCCATGAAGCCGTCACAAAGCCGTTTCGGTCTGCCGAACTTAGGCTGAACCGCATCGGGGTCTTTGCAAATCGCACACCATATACCGCCGCGTCCGTCAAAATAGACATAGCTTTGCGTCCAGAAATGATACAGCCAGCCATTCGGTGCCAGAAAAAGCAGCGTTTCGCTCATGCGGACTTCATGGTCATGCCAGGCATAAAAGGCTAATTTCGGTTTCTCATCCCGGTCAAAGTATGCACACACCGTATAGTTGGTGGGTTTTTCGTCCGCACAGTCATTGTCCCCGCTGCACACCACAAATGTGCGCCCGCCCTTGGTGACGGCGGCAGAGGGTGCGCTTTGCCACAGGCGTTTTTCACAGGAGAATCTTCTGCTCTGTTTTGTCGTAAAGTGTGGCGGAAGCAGCGATACGTCCTGTCTGTTCAAGATCTCCATCCGTTTCCCTCATTTCAGCCTCACGGCGTAATCTTTGTAATACTTGCTGTCAAAGCCAAACAGCTCCTCATCGGACACAGCGTAGCCGCATTTGGACAGCGCAGACAGTCGCTCCTTCCCCTCCGGGAAGGCCTTGGTCACGATCTTGTCGCAGTCGAAAGCCTCAAAGAACAGCGGGTCGATGAGTGAAATAATGCTTTCGATAACCTCCGCCTTTTCGTAATCGCTCCGCACGTCGATACGCAGGAGACAAGCATTAGTGAAAAAATCGTTTCTGTCGCGGTGATAGGCCTCGATGGTGCCCACGACTTCGTTTTTCGCCTTGTCCACAATGCTCATCCGCACAAAGCCGTGATTGTCGTACTCTCTCAGCCATGCGGCGATGCAGTCTGTCATGGTCTGCATTTCGGTGAAATAGAAGCCGCCGTTGCAGGAATCGGCATTGAAGAAGGGCACGGCATTTTTATCGTTGTAGACGGCAAAGAGGGCTTCCGCGTCCGCTTTTTCAAGTAGGCGCAGGCGAAAATCGGCATTTTCCAGCACCGGGCAGCAATCATAGATGTTCTTCATGGGTTCTCCTTATGTTGTCAAGCAGGATGCCGTTTATGTGCTCTGCCACTTTTTCCCCGGAGCGGTTCAGAATGACAAAGGCGGCTTTGCCGGCAGGGTCTTCGGCAAAGCAGGTTCTGCCGTCCTCCAGCCACACCTTCACGTTGGGGGATAAGCGGTAGTGCTCGCCCTCGCCTATGACGGCAAAGTCCGCCGTCACGGGGTCCCAGCTTTCGCGTCTGTAGGGGAAGCAGCCCGGGCGGTTGCCGAAGGCGAAATACGCATCGACCACGGGGTCGCTTGCGTCCTTTGCGGGGGAAACGTCCGTCCAGACCTCCGCGCCCGTCTCCCATCCGGCGTAGATCACCTGACCGGGGAAATTGCCCACGAAATCCGTTGCCTCGGACAGGTGCCCCTCCGCGTTGAAGTTATACTCCTGATATTCCGGCTTATATAAGAAGCTGCCGCCCATGATGACCAGCGCACGCACCTTTTTCTCAAAAAGCGCGGGATTTCTGCGCCAAACGGCATCCAGGTTCTGCAAAAAGCCCACGGACACGATGGTCACAGAGCCGTCTTCCGCCTTTGAAAACAGTTCCTCATAAAACTCCATGGCGGATTTGGTCTGCAAATTCGCTTCTTCGGGCAGATGCTTTGCCATCGCGTGAAGATAGGAAGACACGGAAGCCGGAGCGTTCACGGCGGTAGCGATGGGCAAATTCTCAAAGCCTCTTGATGCGAGCAGGGCTCGGACGCCCTTCACAATCTCCGGGGCATAGCGGTTTAATGAAACGCCGCCCATTTTGTAGCCGTACTTTTTTGCGCCGTCCAGCAGCAGCACCAGCGCGCCCACATCGTCAACGTCGCCGCCGATGTCGGTTTCCAGCACCACGGTTTGATTCGTTAAGTATTTCAAGGGGATGTAAATCATGCTAATCCTCCTTCTCGGTTTTACGGGATGCGGAACAGCTTCAGCCCGTTTTCTCTTGTCACGGCGGACAGCTCCTCCACGGAAACACCGCGACGATCTGCCAAAAACTGCCCCACCAGTTTTACATTGAGCGGGTCGTTGCGCTTGCCGCGCAGGGGAACGGGTGTCATGTAGGGGCAGTCGGTTTCAATCATGATTCTGTCCAGCGGAATCTTATCGGACACCGCCGCCAGCTTCTTTGCGTTGTTGAAAGTGACAGAGCCGGTGAAGCTGATTAAGAAGCCCAAATCCATGTATTCCACGGCGCTCTCGTAGGAGCCGGAATAGCAATGCACAACACCCTTGGGTAGGCTGCCCTTCCGCGCCCGCAGAATGTCCAGCGCGTCGCCGTGCGCTTCGCGGATGTGGAGAATGACGGGCAGATCGACTTCCCTTGCGGCTTCCAGCTGGCGGATGAAAACCTCCTGCTGCATTTCCCGCGGCACATCGTCATAGTGGTAGTCCAGCCCGATCTCGCCCCAGGCCTTGACCACGGGGTCGCCGGCATTTTCCATGAGCCACACGAAATTTTCCTCCGTCAGTTCCTCGGAGTCGTTGGGATGGATGCCGATGGCGGCATAGAGATAGCCGGGGTATTTCTTTGCAAGTTCAACAGCAAAGCGGTTCATGCGCATATTCGCCCCCACCGTCATGCAGGGGTCAACGCCCTGATCCTGCATCCGGGCAATGAGTTCTTCACGGTCTTCGTCGTAGCGTTCATCGTCCAGATGCGCATGGGTATCAAAAAACATTTTTTCGCCTCATTTTTTGAAAGGGATGGCCGTATTGACCATCCCTTTGTATGTACTTAGGAGATTTCCGCGCCGTCGGGCAAATCGCCGTCCACGGTGAGCAGCTTCACCACGGAATCGTCCTCATTCGCACCCGCCAGCAGCATTCCTTCGGAGAGGATGCCCTTGAGCTTTGCGGGCTTCAGGTTCGCCAGCAGCACGACCTTCTTGCCCACCAGCTCCTCACAGGTGTAGTAGGGCGAAATGCCGGAAACCACGGTCCTGACTTCCTCGCCGCACTTGACGGTGAGCTTTAGCAGCTTGTTGCTCTTTTTCACGGGCTCGGCGGCCTGAATGAGCGCAACCTTCAGCTTGATCTTGGCAAAATCGTCAATGGAGGCAAAGCCGTCCTCGGCAGCTTCCTCCGGCTTTTCGGCGGGCTTTTCCTCGGCCTTGGGCGCGGCGGCTTCCTTGGCGGCCTTCTGCGCCGCGTTGAGGGCGGCTAAGGCTTCCATTTCCTTGGGAATGTCGATGCGGGGGAACAGCGCCTCGCCCTTGTGCACGACGGTGCCGGGGACAAGGTACCCAAAGTGCTCCACGGCATCCCAGGAGGAGAGCTTCTCATCGGTGATGCCCAGCTGGGCAAAGATACGGGCGGGGGTCTTGGGCATGAAGGGCGTGATGAGCACGCCGACGATGCGGCAGCACTCCGCGAGGCAATACATAACGGTGTTCAGCCGTGCCTTACCTTCCTCGGACTTGCCCAGCACCCAGGGCTGGGTCAAGTCAATGTAGCGGTTGCACTCGCCCACCAGCTTCCAGATTTCGGAAAGCGCGGTGGAAAACTGCATCCGGGAGATGAGGTCATCGACCTTGGCGGGCAGCTCTTCCGCAACCTTGATTAAGTTCTTATCGACTTCCTCCGTCTCCCCCATCTTGGGCACCGCGCCGCCGTAATACTTCTCGATCATGGCGACGGTGCGGGAAACGAGGTTGCCCAAGTCGTTGGCCAGATCGGAATTGATGCGCACCAGCAGGGCTTCGTTGGTGAAGTTGCCGTCCGCGCCGAAGGGCATCTCGCGCATGAGGAAATAGCGGATGGCATCGGAGCCGTAACGGTCGCACAGCACAACGGGGTCAACCACGTTGCCAATGGACTTGGACATTTTCTGCCCGTCCATGACCAGCCAGCCGTGACCGAACACCTGCTTGGGCAGCGGCAGACCCAGCGCCATTAAGATGATCGGCCAGATGATGGTGTGAAAGCGCACGATCTCCTTGCCAACGATGTGCACATCCGCTGGCCAATACTTTTTGAACTTGGAATCGTCCTCGGAAAGATACCCCAAGGCGGTGATGTAGTTGGAAAGCGCGTCCACCCAGACATAGATGACGTGCTTGTCGTCAAAGGTGACGGGCACGCCCCAGTTGAAGGAGGTGCGGGAAACGCACAGGTCTTCCAAACCGGGCAGGAGGAAGTTATTCAGCATCTCGTTGGTGCGGGATTCGGGCTGAATAAAGTCGGGATGGGACTTGATGTACTCAATCAGGCGCGGAGCATACTTGGAGAGCTTCAGGAAATAGCTTTCCTCGTGCGCCTTTTCAACGGCACGTCCGCAGTCGGGGCACTTGCCGTCCTTTAACTGATGCTCCGTCCAGAAGCTCTCGCAAGGGGTGCAGTACCAGCCTTCGTACTCACTCTTGTAGATGTCACCCTGGTCGTAGAGCTGCTTGAAGATTTTCTGCACGACCACCTGATGCCGGGGCTCGGTGGTGCGGATGAAGTCGTCGTAGGAGATGTCCATGATCTTCCACAGTTCCTTGGTCGCCACGCAGATCTCATCGACATAGGCCTGCGGGGTCACGCCCTTGGCCTGCGCCTTGCGCTCGATCTTCTGCCCGTGCTCATCCAAGCCGGTTAAGAAGAACACATCGTAGCCCTGCAGACGCTTGAACCGCGCCAGCGTGTCGGTAGCCGTGGTGCAGTAGGCGTGGCCGATGTGCAGGTTGTCGCTGGGATAGTAGATGGGCGTCGTCACATAGAACTTACCCTTTCCGCATTTTTCACACATGATTCTTGTCCTCCGAAAAATGATAATTTACACCGTACAAAAGGCAAAAAAGAAGCCCTTCCACCCCTCATACGCAGGGGCGAAGTGCTTCGCGTTACCACCCTGATTTGCTCCCGGAATCGCTTGCGGAAGCCTCATTGTCTGCAATCACAGAACATAACCTGTAACGGGATTTCCCGGCGCGGGCTAAAAACTTCACCCACACGGCTCCAAGCCCATCTTCTCCTGTTTATCTGCCACCGGCTTTCACCCTCCCCGGCTCTCTGTTGGGCATCATCAATCAGGATACTTTGCTCTTCTCAGCCTTTCCATCCCTTATTATATCCCGATTTTCATTTCTGTCAAGCCTTCGAATTACGAATCACGCCGTCGGCAAAAACCGGCACGGAAGAAAGCGTGTCTTCCTGCAGACAATATTCAATATCCTTCTCCAATCCCAGCGATTTCAGCCACTCGGTATGCGCAGAGCCGTTTAGGGAGGCGCGGAGATTATCCTTGTAGGAATCGTAAAGCGTGAGCGACGTGCGAGCGAGATCGTCCATATACTGCTGCTCGTCCACGGCTAAAATGCGGTCGATGAGACAGCCCGCGCACAGAATGTCTTCCAGTGTGAACTTGCTCCGGGTGCCCGCGCAGACAATGGCAATGTTGTTCCCCTGCTCCGCCGCCGCTTTGGCCGCCGCAGTCGCATTGACAAAAGCGCCCATCACAATGAATTTAGCTTCCTTGGATTTGAGCACCGCTCTTGTTCCGTTGGAGGTCGTCATGACAAGCCCGCGGCCGGAGACCATCTCCTCGGTGTATTCAAAGGGCGAATTGGACAGGTGAAATTCCGGGATGGGCTGTGCGTTGCGCTCGCCGCAGAGCAGCACACGCTGGTTGCCCAATGCCCGCGCTCTGTCCACCGCCTCGTCCACCTCCATTGTGGGTACGATGAACCGTGCGCCGTTTGCCATCGCCGTAGCCATCACCGAGGTTGCCCGCAA
>DCHO01000081.1:136992-149156 GCA_002315655.1 Christensenella sp. UBA1750 | reverse complement strand
CGCAAATACTTCAATCGACATAACCCATCCTCCTTTTGCACTAAGTATAACACAAAACGAGTGATTTGCAAGAGTTATGCTTCATTTTGGAGCATTTTTAGTGATGATTTACGAATTTGATACCATTTTCAGTGTACTCTTATACTATTATCTACATTTCAGAAACAAATACACTTTCCATTGAAACAGAATAGAAACCTTTATACAGGAATAAAAAAGGAAGAAGCACATAGCCTCTTCCTGAAAATCGGTATAAAATCCCCCTTAGATTTGCACGGCGGAAAGGATTTGTGAAACAGTCTCCAGCGCCTTTTCCAACTCAAAGAAATCCTTCTCGGGAATGGTACCCATCCAACGCATGACCTGACGGACGATGGTTTCGCGGATGTCCTCCAGCTTCTTCTCGCCCTCGGGCAGCAGCACCACGTTCACCACACGGCGGTCATCCGCATCGCGCTTGCGCTCCACATAGCCGCTCTCAATGAGCTTGTCAATAAGCGGGGTGATGTTCGGCTTTGCAATACCCAGCTTCTTGCTGATGTCGGAAACCGACATAGCGCCGGTGTTCCCCAGCATGGCCAGCACCTGAACGTGCGACATGGGCATATCATGTTCCGCCTGAACAACATCCATACGCAGCAGCTTCTTGCGAAGCAGGGGCAGAATTTCAAAGGTCGTGGTGGCAACGGCTTCGATGGTGTCCTTGTTGATTGACTTCTTACGCGGCATATAACTCCTCCTCATGCAGCCGTCTTGTAGCATGACACGGACGGTTGCTTATGCCTGAATTTTACAGGATGCAATCGTTTGCTATCCTATAAAAACTATGTTGACATTATATCCGAAAAGCAAAAAGATTTCAACCCTTTTTTAACAGTTTTTTTACCCGTTTTTCGACGTTCATAAACAATTCCAATCTTCATTTTTCGACACAGTGATAAAAACAAGCCCGAAAAACAGGTCTTTTGCAACCGTTCTTCGGGCAAGTATTCATTTCTTATCTTTACAAAAGATTCAGCAACAGATCCACGGCTCCCTGCAGATCGCGCAGGTCGATGGTCTCGCACGGCGCATGGACATAGCGGCAGGGAATGGAGATGCAGCCGGAGGCCACACCGCTTCTGCCCTTGTGGATCGCGCCCACATCGGTGGAACCGGCGGTCAGCACCTCCATCTGGTAGGGAATCCCGGCCTTCTCGGCGGCTTCCTTCATGGCGGCAACCACGGAAGGATGGGAAATGATGCCTCTGTCCATGATCTTGATGGCCGCGCCCTTGCCCAGCTCGGAGACCACATAGGCGGTCTTCTTCACGGAGGGCACGTCCTGCGCCAGCGTCACATCCAGCGCGATGGCCATGTCGGGATCGACAGTGAAGCCTGCGGTGGTCGCGCCGCGCAGGCCGACCTCCTCCTGTGTGGTGAACACGGCAACGACCTCGTTGTCGGTTTCCTTCAGATTCTTCATGGTTTCCAAAACCACCGCGCAACCGCAGCGGTCGTCCATGTAGGGCGCGGAGATACGGTTGCCCATCTCGGTGACAACGCCGTCAATGACCGCCCAGTCGCCAACGGAAGCCAGCTTCTTTGCTTCCTCGGCATTTTCCGCGCCAATGTCGATGAACATGGCCTTGTCGTTGCCGGTCTCGGTGAAGACGATGCCCTTTGCGCCGGATTTCATGACAACGTGCTGTGCCTGCATATTGACGGGATTCACGCCACCTAAATTGGTGACGCGCAAAAAGCCGTCTTTCTCAATCGCCGTGACCATAAAGCCGATCTGATCCATGTGCCCGCAAAGCATGATGCGCTTTCCGCCCTTGCCCTTTTTCACACAGATGAGGTTGCCCATCACGTCTTTTTTGATCTCGTCCACATAAGGCTTGATTTCCTCCGCGATATAGGCGGCACAGGCATCCTCAAAGCCGGAGGGACCGGGAATGGAAACCAGTTTAATCAAAGTATCTTTCAGCATCAGAATTTACCTCCATCGTTTAAGAATGCCTTGACCAAGGCTACTTCACTTGCAATGTCGTTCTTGTCGCAGACGCAGACGGGAGAGTGGCGGTACCGAACCGGCACAGACAATGTGACGGCCGCACAGCCGCCCCGGGCACGCTGAATCGCGCCGGTGTCCGTTTCATGGACGGCACCTTTGACGAACTGCCAGGGAATGTTCTTTTCCTCCGCAAGCGCAGTCATGCGGGTAAAGAGCTGCGGGTTGGCAATGGCGGTCTTGTCCATAAAGGCAACACCCACACCCTTGCCCAGCGCGGTCACTTCCTCATGCGCTTCCGCTCCGGCCACATCGTTGGCCTCGGCGGTTTCCAGCACCAGTGCAACATCGGGCTGCACCGCAAAGGCCGTGCCCTTCGCGCCGCGCAGACCCAGTTCGGTCTGCACATTGAAGACAAAGGCCACTTTGCAGGGGTAAGTGTCCTGCATAAGTTCCAGCAGCGCATCACAGCCGATGCGGCTGTCCAATGCCTTGGCCTTGATCTTGTCCTTGCCGAACTCCATGTATTCGGACTCAAAGGCGATATAGTCGCCGATTTTGACCTTCTTGGATGCGTCCGCCTTGTCCTTCGCGCCGATGTCCATGTAAAGCTGCTCATGCTTCAGCGCTCTTGTTCGCTCGTCGCGCTCCTGTAAGTGAACGGCCTTACAGCCGATGACGGCGGGCACCTTCTTGTCCCCGATGCACACGCGCTTGGACACGCAGACCTTGGGATTTACATCCCCGATCTCCATGTAGCGGATGATGCCGTCATCCTTCACCCACTGCACCATGAAGCCCACCTCGTCCATGTGGGCGGAGAGCATCACGGTCTTGGCGTTTTCTTCTTTCGCGTATTTCCAGCAGATGACAGACCCCAAGCGGTCAACCTCCACCTTGTCGCACAGTGGCGCGGCTTTCTCTTTGATGAAATTGCGAACCGCGTTTTCGTTGCCGGAAACGGCGTTCAGCTCTGTCAGTTCTTTCAGAAACATAACCATTCCTCCCAATTCTCGTCCACACCCTTTAAGAAGCCGGCCAGCAGTCTGCCCGCCTCTTTACAGGACTTTAAGGATATGGTCTCCACCATGGTGTGCATATAGGAAAGCGGCAGGTCAATCAGTGCCACGGGCACGCCCTGACGGGTTTCCAGAATGTCGTCCGCATCGGTGGAGGTGTATTCGCCGGAGGGGTCAATGCCCACGTCAATGCCCAAGGCATCGGCCGTGTCCATCAGCCGCTTGAACATGGCAGGATGAATAGTCGGACCCATGCCGACGCCCACCTTGTCGATGGGCATGGTGTTCCAGGGCTCCACACCGGGAGTAGTGGCGTGGTTCACGTCAAAGGCGATGGCAAGGTCGGGGTCAACGTCGTATGTGGCGACCTTCGCGCCCCGGGAGCCGACCTCCTCCTGGGTGGAGGCGCAGAACTCCACGCGGCAGTTCAGTTTTACACGGGAGAGTTCTTCCATGGCCACGATCATCGAGGTGACGCAGGCGCGGTCGTCAAAGGTCTTGTAGGCCACGCGATCGTTCATCAGGCGCGTCATGGGCACGGTGAAGCACACAGGATCGCCCACGGAGATGATCTTCACGACTTCCTCATAGGGCAGTCCCAAGTCAACCGCCAGCTCATTCAGCCCTGCGGCCTTGGCGGGATCGTCCCCGGGCTTGACCGGCTTGGGGCCGATGACGCCCTTAACAATTTCCTTGCCGTAGACGGTCACAACGCTACCGGGCAGGATGCGGGGATCGACACCGCCCATCTGCCAAATGCGCAGAAAGCCGTTGTCCTCGATGGCGGTAACGATGAGGCCGACCTCATCCATGTGGGCGCAGACCAGCACATTGGGGGTGCCCTCCCCCATCACGCCGCGCACATTGCCCAGCGTGTCGATGTGCACATTTTCACAATACTTGGAAAATTCCTCTGCAATCCGTTTGGCCACACGTCCTTCCATGCCGGACTGACCCTGCATGGCGCAAACCTCCTGCAAAAAAGCCGCAACATCCATATTGCAGACCTCCTTATTTTCATTCCGAAAAGGATTATAACACACATTGCGTTTTTTCGCAAAGGATTGTATAATAAGAACAGCAAAAGTTGACAGTTTCTTCTGTCAATCAAACATTGAGGAGGAACAACCCATGAAATTATCTGTTTTTGCGGTTCTGCTGGCAGACAAGTCTCTGGACGAGGCCTGCAAATACTTAGCCGAATCCGGCGTACAAGCGGTGGAGATCGGCTGCGGCGGCTTCCCCGGCAAGGCGCACTGCAATCCCGAAGAACTGCTCAAGGATGAAAAGAAGATTGCCGAATTCAAGGCGACCATCGAAAAGTACGGTCTGGAAATCGCCGCGCTTTCCACCCACGGCAACCCCGTGCATCCCGATCCCGCCATCGCCAAATCCTTCCACGACGATTTTGTGAACGCCGTTCTGCTGGCGGAAAAGCTAGGCGTGAACCGCATCATCGCTTTCTCCGGCTGCCCCGGCGGCTCTCCCGAGGATAAGACCCCCAACTGGGTCACCTGCCCCTGGCCGGATGATTTCTCCAACATCTTGGAATACCAGTGGAACGAGGTTCTGGTTCCCTACTGGAAGAAGATGACCGCCTTTGCCGAATCTCACGGCATCAAAAAGATCGCCTTCGAGATGCACCCCGGCTTCTGCGTCTACAACCCCGAGACCATAATGAAGCTGCGTAAGGCTGTGGGTTCCGACCTGATCGGCGCGAACTTTGACCCCTCTCACCTGTTCTGGCAGGGAATCGACCCCGTGTACGCCATCCGCTATTTGGGCGATGCCATCTATTTCTTCCACGCCAAGGACACCAAGATCGACGACATCAACTCCAAGACCCAAGGCGTGCTGGACACCAAGCACTATTCCGACGAAATTCACCGTTCCTGGATCTTCCGCTCCGTGGGCTACGGTCACGACTACCAGCTCTGGAAGGACATGATGAGTGCCCTGCGCATGGTGGGCTACGACGACGCCATCTCCATTGAGCACGAAGATTCCTTGATGACCCCCAACGAGGGCTTGCAGAAGGCCATCTCCTTCCTCAAGGACGTTATGATGTTTGAGGACAAGGGCGCTATGTGGTGGGCATAAACACATTCAACATAAAAGGATGCGACAGGTCGCATCCTTTTTATGTTGAGTTCAATATCCCCCATAAATGGAGGATGTGATATGCCCCGATGGGGCGTTATATATGGGCTGCACCCATGTGATATGCGCTGCGGCGCGTTAAGGAATAAGAAACGACGAGAATTAACGGGGAATGAGAAAAAAAGTATTGCGCAATGGGGCGTGGCGTGGTATAATACGCTAAGATTGTGATTTGTGCCGGAAAAATTCCGTTGCATGAGTTTACTTGGAGGTTTTGAAAATCATGGAAGCTTTAAGAATCATCCTCAGCATCGTTCTGGCGTTGGACTGCATCGCCTTAATCGTCCTGGTGCTCATGCAGCAGAGCAAGTCTGCCGGTCTCTCCGGTGCCATCGGCGGCGGCGCGGAAACCTTCTTCGGCAAGAAAAAGGCTGCCAGCTATGAGGGCAAAATGGAAAATCTGACCAAGATCACCGGTGCCGTCTTCATGGTTCTGGCCATCGTTCTGCTGGTCATCCAGCGCTTCGGTGCGTAAAATCCTGATCGGACAAGTTCAGATGCAAAAGAGGCAGAGCAGATTGAATTTTGCTCTGCTTTTTCTTTGGGAAAAAGGACAGAATACAGATTATGATTGAAATTGAAAAACAGATTGAGTTAGCGGAAGAAGTCTTGTCCGGCGGGACGCGCTCGGCGGAGGAACTGATGGAACTGCTCTCGTGGTCGGAGGAAACCGTGACGACGGTGCTTCATGTGATGGGCAACGAAGGGCGGGTCTTTCGCACAAAGAAGAACAAATATGCTCTGCCGGAGACCTTAGGTTTTCTGAAAGGCAAATTTCAGGGCAACCAGAAGGGCTTTGGCTTCTTCCTCCCCGAAAACGGAGCGCAGGACATCTACATCCCCGCCGACATGACGGCAAACGCGCTGCACGGCGACACAGTGCTGGCACGGCTCACAAACGCGGACAAGCGCGAGGGCGAGATCGTGCGGGTGCTGATTCATGCCAACGACACGCTTGTGGGCAAATTCGAGCTGGACGGCGAGGCGTCCTACATTGTCCCGGACGATTCCCGCATTTCCATGGACATTTATGTGCCCTCCGATAAGCGCGGAGGCGCACAGGACGGGGACAAGGTGTTTGCCCATGTGTTCCAATGGGGCAGAGCCGGGCGCAACCCGCAAGGCGAAGTGACGGAAATTTTAGGCAAGCCCGGTGACCCGGAGACCGACATTCAGTCCATTCTGAAAAGCAAGCGTCTGCGCACGAAATTTCCCGAAGAAGTGCTGAAATTTGCGGACAAACTGCCGGACGAAGTGACCGCAGAGGAGCTTACCGGGCGGAAAGACCTGCGTGCGCTCAATACCTTCACCATAGACGGCGCAACGGCGAAAGACTTTGACGATGCGGTTTCCGTGGAGCGAACACAGGCCGGCTATCTGTTGGGCGTTCACATCGCGGACGTGAGCCACTATGTCACGCCGGGAAATCCGCTGGACGAGGAAGCCTACGCAAGAGCCACTTCAGTCTACCTCCCCGACCGGGTGCTGCCCATGCTGCCGGAAAAGCTCTCCAACGGGCTTTGCTCCTTAAATCCCAATGTGGACAGGCTGACGCTCTCCTGCATGATCGAGCTGAACGCGGACGGGCACACACTGGGCTATTCCATCGTCCCTGCGGTGATACATTCCCATGCGCGGCTGGTTTATGAGGATGTGACGAGTTTCTTGGAGACCGGCGAAGGCGCTTTCTCCCCCGAAGTCAAGCGCGATCTTTCCATCATGGCAGAGCTTGCGGAAAAGCTGGGTGCGATCCGCTATGAGCGCGGCGCGCTGGACCTGAACGTGCCGGAAGCCAACATCAAAGTGAACGAATCCGGAGAACCCATCGAGATCACCCGGGCGGAGGTGGGGCTTGCAAACCATATCATTGAGGAATTTATGCTCAAAGCCAACGAGTGCGTGGCGGAGTTTACCAAGTCGCAGGAGCTGCCCATCCTCTACCGCGTTCACGAAGAGCCCGACCCGGAGAAAATGGAGACCTTTGCGGAGTTCGTGCAGGGGCTTGGGTACAGATTAAAGGGCGTAAAGGGGAAGATTCATCCCAAATCCCTGCAAACCATCGTGGAGCAGGCCTTCGGCACCAAAGAGGAGACCGTCATTTCCTTCCAGATGCTGCGCTCTCTGCAAAAGGCGCGGTACACTTCCCAGCCCTTGGGGCACTTCGGCCTTGCCGCGAAGGATTACTGCCACTTCACCTCCCCCATTCGCCGCTACCCCGACCTGTTCACCCATCGGGTGCTCCACGCTTATTTGGACAGCGAGGATTTGTCGAAATACACAGCCTGTGTGGATGAATATGCCACGCACACCAGCGAAATGGAACGATCTGCCATGGAGGCCGAGCGCGACGCGGACGACTACGAAAAGGCGTGGTACATGAGCCGCTTCGTGGGGAAAAAGTTCAGCGGCATCATTTCCTCCGTGACCTCCTTCGGGCTGTTTGTGCAGCTTGAAAACACCGTGGAAGGCCTTATTCACATTTCCCGGCTGGATGATGATTTTTACCAGTTTATCGAAAAAAGCTGTCTGCTGGTGGGCGAGCGCAGCCGGAAAATCTACCGGCTGGGCGACCCCATTGACATTCGCGTGCTCTCTACCAGCCGAGCGACCCGCCGCATAGATTTTGCCATTGACGAAAAGAAGCGGTAAAGGTATAATAAGAGCAGCGAAATAAACACAGAACAAGGAGGATTTTTTCTTATGAAACTGTTAGGATTTGACCACATCGCCCTCTGCGCCAAGGACCCCAAAGCCACCGCCGAATGGTACATCAAGTATCTGGGCTTCAAGCTGGAGTTCGTCAATGACATGGGCGTTTACTACATCTCCGCCGGCGACTCCGTGATGCTGGAGATCATGGCTCCCCAGAAGGGGCTGGATCCCGACGGCGCCCCCAATGCCATCGGCTTTAAGCACATCGCCATCGTGCCCGAAGACTTCGACTCCGCCGTGGCGGAATTGCAGGCTGCCGGCATCGGTGCCCAGTCCAAGCCCAGCAAGCGCGATGACGGCTACTGCGCTTTCTTTTTCAAGGATCCCGACGGCAACGTGGTGCACTTTGCCAAGTGGGCGAACGACCGCAGAATGTTCCAGAAATAAGAAATTCGACAAAAAATCCTTTCACCGAGCAGTCAGTGAAAGGATTTTTTCTATGCCTGTCTTTGCTTTCTTGCTTCGATCTGCGGCAGAATGGAATACAGTGCCACAAAGAAGATAACGATTCCCGCGCCGATTAAGGCTAAAACGCCCATTCTTTCCCCGCAGAGGATGGCCACGGGGATGGGGTTGAAGATGGGCTCGATGGTCATAAGCAGCGAGCCTTCCACCTTATCCACCTTTTTTATGCCGATGCCGTAGAGCGCATTGGCAAGACCGTACTGGAAAATGCCCAGCACCAGCACCCAGAAGATGTTCGTCATATCAAACTGCGGCACGTCGTTGAGAAGGCACACGGGCAGCGCGATCACAAGGCTCATGAGGCAGGAGATCATCAGGGAATCCCCCGAATCCGCATCCTTGCGGCTCTGCACGATGATCTGCGCGGCGAAGGTAAAGCCGGAGAGCACCGCCAGCAGGTTGCCCACGATTCTTGTGGGGTCAAGGGAATCCGCAAAGGACAGCACCACGCCGCAGAACACCATGAGGGCGCAGAGGGTTTCCATGGGCTTTGCCCTGCGGTGCTGGAACAGCACCGCGTAAAAGAACACCAAGATCGGCGCGACGTATTGCAGCACAATGGCACTTCCGGCGGTGGTCAGTTTGATGGACTCCACATAGAGCATCCCGGTAGCAGTCTGAAAGGCCGCGCCGATGAGGTTTGTCTTGGTGAAGCGCAGCCGGATTCGCCTGTTGAACGCCGCCAGCACAAAAATAGACAAAAACGAGCGCGACGCAATGAGCTGCATGGACGACCAGGTGATGGACTTGACGCACACGCCCGCCATGCCCCACAGAATCGCCGCGAAGATGAGGCAGATGCGCCCCTTTCCTGCTTCTTTCATCGTTTACTTTTCCTTTTGCTTCTTTTCGGGTGCTTCCCCGGTCACGTCGGCGCGGCGCTTTGCTTCCTTTTTCTCCATGAGCTTGCCAAGTGCCACACCTATGGCAATCCCCAAGCACATAAAAGTTCCGGCGTGGCCTGTGGAGGTGCCGATGGCGCTGCCAAGGGAGATTCCGAGGCACATATAGACTGCCATCCAGACAAAGGGCGGCTTGTCCAGACGCAGCTTACCGTCCTTCTCCTTGAAATTCAGCGCGGTAAACACGGGGGAAGGCTCCGCGAGGATGATGAACACATCGGTTTGGGAAAACGCCCAATCGGTGAGCGCCTTACCCGCCTCAATCAGCGCATCCCCGTCCCCTTCCGCTTCGATGGTCACGCGCCCCATATCCGGCGCGCCGAGAAAGCGCAGTCTGCCCGCTTCCTCCCCCGATTTCTTGCCTGCAACAAGCCAGGTGCACGTCCACTTTTCCGCCTCATTTTCGGGCGTGATACGGTAATTTCTGCTTTTCAGTACCGTGATTCTGCTCATAGCTTCTGCTCTTTTCCGTTCAGCGTGAGGCGATGCAGCTCACCCTTGCCGGTGGAACGCCCGTCGTGATTCACATCGTCAAATTCAGTCACATACACAAGCCCGTCAATGGTTTCGGCCTTTTTCCCATTGACCGTGATGTTGTTCAGCTCCAAATCCTCCACATAGGAGGACAGATACGGGTCAAAGACCTCCCGCCCGTCAAAATACGGTGCGGACTTGGGGCCTACGGTGACGAGGTGCGAAAGCGGCCAATCCTCCAGATGCAAAACAAGGTCAATGTCGGAGAGGGAAATGTGCCCGGCCTTTGCGCCGAACTCGAACGCCGCAAAGTGCCCGCGCACGGTGTCATGCTGTAGTACATGGCAGAATTTGTCGATGGGCTCCTGCAAGTCCACGGTGATGTGGTCAAAATAGAGGTTGTCAAGGGAACCCACCTCGCCCCACTCCGGCTCCTTCCCGATGCAATAAGGCGGGGTCTGGAAGTAGAGCTTGTAGGTCATAACCCCCGTCACATGGGAAAAGATTGCGTTTGTGAGGGCGCAGTCCACGGTGGAGAAATCGTCATATCGGTAAGTGCCCGGCTCGATGCGCAAGGCTTTGTAGCGGGAGGAAGCGTACATATTGAGGTTTTCGCACAGCACGCAATCCGTAGCCCCAAAGTTGACGGAGGAGTTTTGCCAGTCGTACATATTGAGCGCGACCAGATCGTCCCCGACCTGCCCTTCGATGTTGCGCACAAGAAGGTTCTTCGAGTTACCGTTTAAGTGCAAACCGTCCGCAAAGCAGCCGTCAAAAAGGATGTTCTCAAACACGGCGTCGGCAATGTCGCCCGTCTGCACGGAGAAGCCCGCGGTGTGGAAGAAAGTCACATCCTTAATCATTAACCCTTCCATGTTGTTGAAGAAGAACAGCGTGGAAACGCCGTAGAAGCTGCGGTTCTCATCATACATCCCGCTTTTTCCGTAGCCTAAGCGCTCCGTGTTGCTCTCGCCATAGCGCCCACCGATAAAAGCGATCTCGCAGTCCGCATCCGTGCCGGGAATGGGCGCGTGGGTGCCGTCCTGGGTGTGGACGTTGCGGAACATCAGGGTTTTGCAGTCCTTGATAAGCTGCACCGTCGCGCCCTCGGCCAAGATGAGCCGATGGGAAGGGATGCGGACGGGTGCGTCGATGAAATACGGCTGCTCCCGGGCGGGAACAACAAGGCAAGTCGCCTTTTCCAGCGCGGCGCGGAAGGCCTTCGTCCAAATCTCAATATCTCCGTCCTTCTTGACCAGTTCGGCAAAATCCGTAAGTTTCACGGCGTTTTCCTTGAGCTTTTCAATGCGGGCAGTCAGGTTTTTTTCCATGGCCGCAAGGGTGCTTCTGATTTCCTGTTCCTTCATGTTGTCCTCCGTGAAAATTCGTTTAGATCAATTCTTGTGCATTTGAGGTCGTAGCTGCCGGGGTTTTCCTCGTGCAGCACATACAGGCTTTCCCCGTCACAGGCAAGGTCGGAATAGCCGCCGATGGGGTCAATTTCCATAATCTTCTGCCAGCTTTTCCCAAAATCCTCGCTCTTTTCCAAGGTCAGATGCAGGCGGTTGTTCTCATCATCACAGTGGGTCAGAAAGACCGTGTTCCTGTTTGCGATCATCCCGCAACAGCAGATGGGGTCGTTCACCTCCGACTGCCGGATGTTCTCCCAGTGCAATCCGTCACGACTTTCCGCAAAAACGCGCCTGTGCTTCTCCCCCGCCTGTCTTATGGTCATCAAAAATCCCTTGTCCGTCTCGGTGATCTGGCACTCGCTGGGGCTGTAAAAGGGAATGTCCAAAATCTCACCCCGAACCCAGCTTTCGCCCTTGTCCGCGCTCACAAGTGTTGTAACGCGGGAGGGAAAATGCGCGTGGGGATCTTCTGTATTGTTGACGAACCACGCCGGGGTCAGGTATCGCCCGTCCCGCGCCACGCAGCCGTGCCCGGGGCCTACGGCGATCACGGTGTACTCCGGCATGATGGCGCGAATTGCCCCGGTGTGCTCGGTGATGCTCCCCCACGTTTTTCCCCCGTCACAGCTTTTTGCCGAAAAGGTGCGGGAATATGCCCGCTGCCAGAGCAGCATCACCTGCTCGCCTTCTGTAAAGAGCACGGGATTGTTGACGGTCTCGCCCCGCCCGGCATCCAGCACAACACGTTCGCTCCACGTTTCCCCTCCGTCGCAACTTGTGCGGACGGTCAGGTCAATATCCGCCCAGTCGGAGGCGGAACGCCGCGCCTCGCAAGCCGCGACCAATTTTCCCCTGCCCGTGGAAGCGATGCAGGGAATGCGGAACATTTCATAGCCGTCCCGCTTTGCGGGCTCAAATGCAAAGGTCTTCATTGTCGTTTTCCCCTTCTAAGGCAACACCGCACAAATGAGGTGGTGCAGTGACGAATGAATTTTTCGTCAGATGCGATTGCAGAAAGCGAAGGTTT
>DCHO01000081.1:124293-136914 GCA_002315655.1 Christensenella sp. UBA1750 | reverse complement strand
CAATGCCGCCGCCGAGTTGTGCGGTATTGCCCCAAATAAATTGCTTCGGAAATTGCTCTCCGAAGCATGAAAATCATTCGTACATCAACATTTTCGATAAGCCTTTATTCCTCAATAAAACCGCTTAATGTCACTTTCTGCCCGTCCTTCACATGGATCATGCGTACATCACAGTAGCTGTACGGTTCACTCATTAAAGCGTATCCGCTGGCCTCCACAGCATCTCTGTAAGCATCCGTAGTGCTGGAAACCGCAAGGTCATACGTCCCATTTCCCAAGCCTACAAAAACACCGGTTTCGCTTTCCGCCGTAAAATTGATTGTGTACCCATAGGCATAAGCAAAACGCTCCACAAACTCCACAGAAGCGCCCTCCGGTTCTCCCGTCACGGTATTCATGTAGCAGGCCGGATAATATTCCGGATAGTAACACACATTGAGAGGCTTGCCGTTCTTCACAACGGGAATCTCCCGCATTACATACTCTGTCTCGCCGTTTTCAAAAAATAGGCGTTCCAGATAGTCCTGATAATCTTCCGAACACTGAAAATCGTGTGCAAACTGATTCAGCTCATCCAATATTCCGCTATCTTCGGCATCCAATGAGGCCAGCAGCGTGCTGCCCATGGTGGACAGCGGCTCTCCGACCGCCTCCAAGCCGCTCACAGTTCTCATGGAGGCGGAGAAGGTTCCCATATCCATGCCGATGGCGTCGATCTGATGATAGGACAGTGCTAAAATGCACTCCGAAAGCGTATCGTAGCGCATCAGCGTCACATCATCCCGATCGGACAGAAGTAAGTCGGATTCCCAGCCGATGATCGTTCCGATTCTCTGGCCGGACAGCGTATCAATCTTCGCAACATCCTGCGCAGAACGCACGGTATAGCGGTTGTAACCCATCAGAGCTCCGACAAGCAGAAGCAGAACAGCGAAAAAGACAAGGGTTCGGATATTTGCTGTCATTTTCGGCATATTCATGGATTTTTCTTTATTTTCCATCTTGCTCGCACCGTCCCTTACAGAACATAGGTAACTTCCCAGTTTCCGGTCGCGTTGACATAATAATCAATGGACTGTGTGAAGTTGCGCGCCAGCAGGCGACCCATGTCGTCAAACTCCGGAGCAAGCTCGGTATCCGCCTTGTAGCCCTCACACTCAATGATGAGCTTATGTCCGCTACCGCTCTCGTCACAGATAAGGGAAACACTGGCATCATTCACTTCCTCAATCTGCAAAATCGGCATAAGAATTTCTTCCAGAATGTAGGAAATGCCCAAGGTCTGCTTGCGGTTGAGACCGTAAGGCATGGCAAAGGATTTCAGCTCGGAATTCAGCGAAAGCAGATCGACATCCCTTCTTGTGACTTTGCGGTTGAACATTCTGGAACGATAGACAAACTGGCGGGTCAACTCGCGCTTGGGATTGTGGAAAATCTGCTCGGCAGGCCCTTCCTCATAGATACCCTTTTCGGCAAGGAAGAGGATGTTGGAGGAAATCTTCTCCGCAAAGCGCATTTCGTGGGTGACGATCACAGAGGTCATGCCGTCGTCCACCAATCTGCGGATAACGCTTTCCACTTCGTCCACCATGGTGGGGTCAAGCGCGGAGGTGGGCTCATCAAAGAGAATGCACTCGGGCTGCATCATCAGGGTTCTGGCGATGGCGACACGCTGCTTCTGCCCGCCGGAGAGTGCCGAAGGCATACGATAGCGGCGGTTTTCCATGCCGACTTTTTTGAGCAGCTCCTCAGCGCGCTCCGTAGCGTCCTTCTCGCTCATCTTGAGCACCTTCATAGGTGCCAAGATCATGTTTTCCATGACGTTCAGATGCTCAAAAAGGTTGAACTGCTGATAGACCATGCCCACCTTGCGGCGGAAAAGGTCAACATCCGTTTTCTTGTCCAGTATGTTCTTTCCTTCAAAAAGGATCTCGCCCTCATCAGGCACGATGAGACGGTTTAAGCACCGCAGAAGCGTGGACTTACCGCAGCCGGAGCCGCCGATAATGACCACGGAATCGCCCTTGTTGACCGTGAAATTGACATTTTGCAGGATGGTCTGTCCGTCAAAGCTCTTTTTAAGATTCTTTACTTCAATCATCTAAGCCATCCCCCAAATGTTTTTTATTGTGCAGTAGGTCAAGCAGCTTTGTGCAGACAAAGCCGATGACCAGGTAAACGATGGAAATGAAGATCAGGCCGAAGAAGGCATCCAGCGTTCTGGAAGTGACGATGTTGGAAGCCTTGGTGATGTCCTGAATCGCCAGCGTTCCCACAAGAGAAGTTTCCTGCAGGGTAATGACGAACTGATTCTTGTACAGCGGAATCATTGCTTCCAGCGCCTGCGGGAAAGTGACATGATAGAAAGCCTGGAAGCCCGTCATGCCAAGGGTTCTTGCGGCCTCCGCCTGTCCCTGATTGATGCCTGTGATGGCAGAGTAAAAGATTTCGGACATATACGCACCGGCTTTAAGCATAAAGCCGAAGATGACGGTGAGCACGACCGAAAGCGAGGTGTTGCTGAACAGAACATAGACAAACACCATCAGCAAAACCAGCGTGGGCAGCTGCACCAGCAGATTGATGAGCGTTTCCGTGACTTTCTTGATCCATTTAACCTTCAAAAGCCGAAGTCCGCACAGAAGTGCGCCGAAAATCGTCCCGCCGAGAAAGGAGGCGAAGGTCAGAAGAAGTGTCATCAGCAGACCGTCCAGGAAGAACTGCCAACGGTTCTCATAAACAAATGTCATGTAAAAACGACTGATTAAATTGGACAATAAAAACCCTCCCTGCTTCATCACGATACTCTCGTCATAGCGACAATGAGTTATATCTATTATAACGACACATATTTAGCAAATCAAGCAATAAATGGTTATTCTCACAATTATTTTTAACAATTCATTCTGTTCATCACTTGTTCTTTTTTTACAATCCCATGATAAAATACAACCATATTATCATGCAAAAGGAGTACTCTTCCATGCAAAAAGCACTTCTCATCCATCCCCACGAATTGTCCAAGCGCTGGATTGACAAAATGGTTTCCCTGAAAGTCACAACGCTGGGTCTGCACCCCGTCGGCGGCCCTGATGCGGACAAGTCCCTGCTCGACCTCATCGAGCGATTGAAGACCCCCGAATTCCGCGCCCTGCTGGATTACGCAAAGGAAAAAGGGCTGAAGATCATCTACGAGCTGCACGCGCTTTCCTATCTGCTGCCCAGAAGCGAGTTTGAGCGGCACCCCGAATGGTTCCGCATGGACGCCGACGGCAACCGCACCCCCGATATGAACCTGTGCGTGGACAGCAAAGAGGCACTGGACTATATCGCTGCCCGTGCCGTGGAACTGGCCGACGCGCTCTACCTTTCCGAGCCGGAATACTATTTCTGGCTGGACGACGCCAAGGATGCCATCTGCCATTGCGATAAATGTAAGGATCTGTCCGCCTCCGACCAGCAGCTCATCGTGCTCAACCGCATGGTGAAGGAGCTGCGCATCAAGCGCCCCGAAGCGCGGCTTTCCTACCTTGCATACTTTGCCTCCATCACGCCGCCCGAAACGGTGAAGCCCGAAAATGGCATCTTCGTGGAATATGCGCCCTATGAGCGCGATTTCACAAAGCCCGTCACCGCCATGCCGCAGGCTGACCGCGACAATCTCTCTGCCCTTCTTTCCTATTTCGGCAAGGAAAATGCCCGCGTGCTGGAATACTGGTTTGACAATTCCCTGTTCTCCCACTACACCAAGCCCCCGCAGTCCCTGTACCCCATTGCCGAAAATGTCAAGGCGGACATTGCCTACTACCTCTCTTTAGGCTTTGCAGACATTGCCACCTTCGCCTGCTATTTGGGCGACGACTACATCGAGCTCTACGGCGAACCCGACCTGACCTCCATCATGGATTAAAACGCAAACCCCGAAAGCAGGTTTTCACGCCTGTTTTCGGGGTACTTTTTTATTTTGCAAGACGGGAGGCAAAGGCAGCGAGGGCGGGAAGATCGACCTTCGCGCCGGGTTCCATGGAAAGCACACCCTCATAGCAGGAAAGCGACGCTTTGAAGGCTACCCAGTCGATGTTCCCATCCCCGGGCAGAAGATGCTGATCTCCGCTCCCGTCGTTGTCGTGAATGTGCAGGATGCGGATCAGGTCTTTTTCCTCTGTAAATGCCTGTGCGGGCGAAATGCCGAACACATTGCAGTGCCCGATGTCCAGGCACATTTTAATCTGCTCGCTGTCAAGCTCCCGCACAAACCTCCCGATCTGCTCCGGTGTGGACAGAGAGAGCCTGCGCATGGGCATATTTTCCAGACACAGAACGACATTCTGTTCCTTCGCAAAGAGCAGCAGCGCGGACATGAATTCCAGATTCATGTCCCAAAATCTCTGCGGCTCCGGATCATTGTCCGCGCCGAAGGGCATCACGGGATGAATCGCCATGTACGGGCTTCCCAGAATCGCGGTACCGTAAATGGAGCGCAGCATCTTCTCCTTCCGCTCGGCGCGGTCTTCCGGGAGAAAGTCCTTCGGCGGATAACGCCACGGCGAATGGGTCTGGGAGAAGGCGATACCCGCCTCCTGTGCCCTTGCGCGTTCCTCCCGAAGAATCCGCTCAAAACCGCTGTCGTTTTCGGCAAAGAGCGGCGTTTCGGTGTCGACCAAGCCCTGAAAGTCCGCAAAATCGTAGCCATCCATCTTCATCTGCCGATAGCCATTCTCTCCATACAAGGTCTCATAGACGCTGTTGACGCAGCCTGTTTTTCTCATTTGTTTGCTCCCTCTTCCCGCCACGCACCGGCTTTATCAAGGATTTCGTCAATAAAAGCCTGTTTTCCTGCCGTGTAGGCCTTTCTCTCCTCGGAAAACCGCTCCATAAGCGCACATTTCAATTCCGCGTAGGCCTGACTATCTGCGGGGTGCGTATTCAGATAGTCCCGGAAATTGAGGTAATCGTCCCAGCTTTCGCTGCCGGTTTTCACCACATGAATGTGGTGGGTGCGGGTATCCTTTTCAAAATCCCCCATGACATAGAGCAGCTGCCACGGCACATCCGAATTTCTGTAAACCACGCCCTTTTCAAGCAGCTCCGCGTCATGCTTTTGAATGTCCGCAAAACATTTCACTTGTATCGCAATATCAATAATAGGTTTGGCGGGAATGCCGTAAATTGCTGTGCTGCCGACGTGCTGAATGTCAACCGCATCTTCCCCCAGCACCGATTTGAGCATTTCGATGCAGTCTGCCGCGGCCTTTTCCCACGCTTTCTCATGGGGAAACAGGGCAACCGTTCCGCTTTTCAATCCGATGGGCATAAAAGCTCCTTTCACGCAGAAACAGGCCAAGGTGATTTTCCAATGTGTTTTTTTGTTTTAAGATAACAGGATTTTATCGTTGTCCAATTCCTGTTTTGAGACCTGACGGAACCTATCCAGCAGATCGGACACGGTGAGGCCTTTCCTTTCCTCGCCTTCCACATCCAAGATGATTTTCCCGTTGTTCATCATCAGCGTGCGGTTGCCCAAATCGAGGGCGGACTGCATATTGTGGGTTATCATCAGGCAGGTGAGTTTCTGTTCCTCCACAATGGACTTGGTAAGTGCCAGCACCTTTTCCGCCGTGGCTGGGTCAAGGGCGGCGGTGTGCTCGTCCAGCAACAGGAGCTTTGGCGGGTTGACGGTCGCCATCATAAGCGTCAAGGCCTGCCGCTGCCCGCCGGAAAGCAGCCCCACCTGCTGCTTCATACGGTCTTCCAGACCCATATTGAGCAGCGCAAGCCTGTCCCGGAACAGCTTCTTATCCGCCTTGGAGATGGCAGAGAGCCAGCCGCCGTGCCCGGAAGCCAGTGCAAGGTTTTCTTCAATGCTCATGCCCGGTGCGCTGCCGCGCATGGGATCCTGATACAGCCGCCCGATGACCTTTGCACGCTTGTGCTCCGGCATGGTGGTCACATCCACTCCATCTAAAATAATGCTGCCGGAATCGGTCAGAAGGCTGCCGCAGACGGCGTTGAACAGTGTGGATTTTCCCGCACCGTTCGCACCGATAATGGAGATGAAATCCCCCTTCTTCACATGAAGGCTGATGTGGTTAAGCACCGTCTTTGCATCCTGCGTGCCGCGGGAGAAGGTCAGGGTCACATCGTTGAGCTTCAGCATTTACTTTCCCTCCTTCGTCTTGATGCGGCGCAGGATGGTCGGCATCTTTTGTTTCAGATAGGGGCCTGAAATGGCGACAATGACGATCACAGAGGAAACCAGCTTCAGCATGGAGGCCGGCATATCAAAGCGCAGAGCGATGGTATATACGATGCGGAAGAGAATTGCACCCAACACCGCGCCCACAGCCTGCAGCGGTACGCTTCTGCGATTGAGCAGCACCGTGCCCATGAGCAGCGAGGCCAGCGCAATCGTGACCATCCCCTGCCCGATGTCGATGGACACCGATTTCTGGCTCTGCGCCAGCAGACAACCGGATAAGGCAGTAAAAGCATTGGCAACGCACAGCCCCACGGTGGTAGTGAAAATGGGATTGATGGACGAGGAGCGCACCATGTCGGGGTTGTTGCCCGTGGCGCGGATGGCCAGCCCCAAGCGGGTTTTCAGGAACAGCGACAGGAACAGCACAGTAAACGCCACTGCAATCAGTGCCACGATGAGCTTATACTGGCCGGAGAGAAAGGTGCCGGATAATACAGCCTGCATTTTTGTAAAGACAGTCTCCACCTTGTTCATGTTGAGCAGGGAAGCATTACCCATCACGGCAATGTTGACGGAATACAGTGCAGTGTTGACAATGATGCCGGCCAACAGCGAATTGATGCCCATGCGGGTTTGCAGAAAGGCTGTAATGAGGCCGGAGAGCATCCCCGCCAGCATAGCTGCGGGAATCGACAGCAGCGGATGTCCCGAAAGTGCCACCACCGCACCCACTGCCGCGCCCAAGGTAAAGCAGCCGTCGGTGGAAAGGTCGCAGACATTGAGCATGGAATAGGAAAGGAACAGCGCCAGCACCGTCAGTGCCGAGATCAGTCCCAATTCCAGTGCCGTCTGGGAAAGTCCTAAAACCGTTTCAAAAAAAGCCATTTGTGTGTCCTGTCCAATCTGTGTTTATTTGTCAAATTCCTCTGCGGTGACGATGGATTCCACCTTGGTGCAAAAGGGCGCAAAGGCGGAAGATATCGTATTGAAATCATAACCCAAAGCGGCGCAGGTCTCGGTATTGACGGTCGCTGTGCCGTTGTCGAAGGTCATGACCGCCAGCTCTGCGGGCTTTTTGCCGTCCAACAGAACGGAAGCAACCATGTTGGCGGTCTCCGCGCCGAGGTTGGCGTAGTCCACGCCATAACCCAAGAACGCGCCATTCAAGGCAAAGGAGTTCGCGCCGGTGTAATGCGGAATGCCCGCATTTGCCAGCATTTCATAGATGGAGAGCTCTGCGGTCATGATGGTGTTGTCCGTGGGCGTGAACACGGCGTCCGCGCCGTCCGCCACGATGGCCTGCGCGGCAAGAATCACCTCATCCACGTTGGTTCCGGTGTATTCCTTGTAGGCAATGCCCTTTTCGTCCAGATAGGCCTTGGCTGCGGCGATGGGAGTCGCGGAGGAATCCTGCCCCACGTCATAGAGCAGCGCAATGTTCTTCGTGTCGGGATTCGCGGCGAAGATCAGGTTCATCACGGCGTTGGTGTCCAAGTAATCCGAAGTGCCGGTCAGATTCGCACCGGGGGCATTCAGGTCGGCAAGCAGTCCTGCGGAGAGCGGATCGGACACGGCGGAGAACACCACGGGGATACCGTTTTCCTCTGTGGCGGTCTGCATGGCCATGGCCACAGGGGTCGCCACGCCCACCATCAAATCCACTTTATCCGCAATAAAGTTGGCAATGATCTGATTCAGCACAGAAGCGTCCGCATAGCAGTTATCGTAGGAAATGTCGAAGACCACGTTCTTTTCCGCACCGATGGCGGCAAGCTGATTTTCGATATTCTGCACGATCTGATTTAAGGATGCGTCATCCACATAGTTGCAGATGCCGACCTTATAGACGGTTCTTCCCTGCTCGTCAACATTGGACTTGGGCGCATTAGAACAGGCGGTGAGAGAAACAAGCAGCATAAGAACGATCACAAGCGTAAGAATCTTTTTCATTTTGTTTTTCCTTTCGGTAGTTTGGAGAAGTGGGACGGAGAATCACACCACGCCGCCATCGTTTTGTCAGCCTAATCATATTGTGTTCCTTTCTTCGGGAAAAGAAAAATCCTGTCCCCGCAAAATAAACTGCTGGGACAGGATGATAAAATCCTGCGGTGCCACCCGGCTTGCCGAAAAACGGCCGCTTTTCACGCGCACGACATGATGCGCTGCCTTTTGTTTACGGAGGGTCACAACTCCGTCGCCCATACTCAAGATCACTCTTTTTCTGCTTGCCCTTAGAAGCCCATTTCAGCGAATCGTCTCTGCCGTGATCCCACCGCCCACGGCTCTCTGGATGGAGACCGGAAGCTCGCTTACTCCCTCTTCCTCATCGGTTTATGATATTTTTAGCACAAATCGTCGGGGATGTCAAGGGGTGAAATTTGCGGAAAAAAGTGGCTCCGGGAGCTGAAATTTCATCAGTCTCGGAGCCATAAATCATTTTGTTTACGGGATGTGCGTAAATTAGCGATTTGAACCTTTGCCATCTGCAATCAGATCACATTTTCTTCCAGTGTGTAGCTTTCTCCGGGAACGGGATTTGTTTCATCCCAGTTGACCCAGTTTTCGCCAAGTTTCAGGCATGAAGTGCCTTTGCAGACGTGTCCGCACCCGCAGTTGAACTCGGTATAGGTCTCGGTGAATTGTTCCCAGGTCATTCCGTCGGTAATGGCATATTTTGTTCCGTCGATCAGAATATACGGCCCTTCAATCGGGGTGACGACGCCATTTTCATACTTCCAATTCGTCACCTTTCCGTTCGTGTCCGTCACGCGGATGTAGAACTCTTTTAGGCTGACAGGAGAAGTAAAGACGGTACCGAAGGTCCACTTTTCGTTATCAAGGGAATACTCGACCTTCTTCACGCCGACATTCTTCGTCTTGGGGCAAATGGTGTACTGAACCTTTGTGGTCTTTCTTGTGCAATACCAACAGCCGCTGTAGAAAGTGATCTTTTTATCCGTCACTTTAACATCGGAAATACAGCACAGATCGGGGTTCAGCTTGCCGCACTCGCAGTAGCCGTTTTCGCCGTAGGTGTGCTCCTCGGGTTCCTCATGATGGCCGCACTTGATACAGTAAGCCTCATGCTTGCCGTCGCCATCGTGGAGGTACTTATAGGTATGCTTCTCTGACATTACCTGAATCCGGGCGCAGACCTTGCAGCCTGACAGGGAAAGCTTCTCACCGTCGAAGGAGAGATACTGCTTCGTGACCTTGGGCATCGTGCAGCCCCAGAAGCCATAGCCGAATTTTACCGTGGTTCTGGTCTCCGCATACAGCCCGCCGTCGTATTTCCAGGTAAATGCGTTATCGCTGTCAGTCTTGAGCGCGCCGTTTTCAAAGGTGATGTACTTGCCGTTTTCATCTTTCAGCGTAAAGCCCTTGCAGCAGTCTCCGGCGATGGTGAACTCGCCCGCTTCCGTGCCACCGAGAAGGAGCGTCTGTTCGCCTTCGGTGAGAGAAGCAGAATATATGCAGGAATATGTTTTTTCAATCAGTTCCAGATACCCTTCGTCGTTGTAAGCTACCTGGTAATTTGCATCATCGCTGAAGAAATAATCCACATCGTCCTTGGTGCCGTTTTCAGTGAATGCTCCGGATGTAGGTGCCTCCGGATCGGGAGATGCGGCAATCACCGAAACCCCAACGTACATTTCTTCCGTCGGCTTGAGCACTTCGTTGCCGTCTGTTCCGTTTGTCGAAGTGCCTATTGTAATATTAGGACTATTGCTGAAAACAGCTACATTGTTTCCCTTTACGCCGGAATTATCATAGATTTTTGCCGTGCCGCCGATCTTTAAGGAACCGCCCGGAAGGAACAGTCCTCTGGGAATTTGAATTCCGCCGCTAATATACATTCCGCCGCCAATGTTTCCGGCTGTATTTTTGCTGATACTGCCGCCTGTGATTATGACGGTTCCGTCGTTGCCGATGCCTCCGCCGCTTTCCTTGGCTGTGTTATACAAAATGGCTCCGTTGTTCATACGAACGGTTCCGGAATAATTGAAAATACCGCCGCCGCCATGATAAGAATAGTTACCGATAATGCTTCCGCCGTTCATAACGAACGTTCCGTTATTGCTGTTGGCAACGCCGCCGCCTTGACTGCCATCGCTGTCGGCGGGAGTGTTGCCGACAATATTGCCGGATGCAAGCGTGAAGGTTCCGTTGTTGGTTACGCCGCCGCCCATACCGTATCCGCTGCCGATGCCGCCGGTGATGACGCCGCCGTATATTTCGATGACTGTGCCTTTTTCCGTAATCGCAGGCGCATTCTTTTTGTGCGGATTCATTTGGCCTGGCTCATCATATATATAATCCGCATTATCGGAAGCTATACTGTCATCAAATTCCCACAGACCGTTCTCACTGACTTTGAAGCGATGGTTGTTTCGATCAATTACAGAAAGTTCAATACTGCTGTCCTGAATCGTCAGCGTGCCGTTATTGGTAATCACGCTGCTATCAGAAGAAGATGCGGAGAGCACATAGCCGTTCAGGTCGAGGATGATCTCCTTATCAGCCGGAATGGTAATGTTTTCCGAAATGTCAGCAGTCAGGCGAATGGTGCTGCCGGAAGCCGCCACGTCAATTGCGTCCTGCAAATCAGCGGCAACTTCAATGGCATCAACAGCCAACGCCGTGACGCTCATCGCCGGAATGAGAGCAAGCAACATGGTAAGCGCTAAGAAATAAGATAGTAAACGCTTTTTCATAAATATACAAACCTTTCTGAAATCGTTTGGGAATTCCGTGAAGAACATGAATTTCGCAGTATCTGTCGCGCAGCTCTGTCCTTGCCTCAACCCCCGCTTTTTTCATAAACGTGCACAGTATGTCCGTGCAAAAAGCATTGTACAATCCATCCCCTATCATGTAAACCCTTACCGGCATATAGAAACAACATTGTTACATTCATAAACGTTCGTTGTCATAAATTTCACTCACAATTCGATTTTCACTCCAAACCCCGGTATATTGTCATTTTCTCTTTCCATGCAGGCCACAGAAACACCCCCGAGCCGCATCAAAAGACACAGCTCGAGGGCGTTTTGTCTGTTCGGTTTTATCATTCCGCCGGAATCTTATTCGAGCTAAATCCGGCAGACGGCACGGGAAAGCCGCAGTCCCTCTGTCCCGATTCTTCGGTTATGGGAAACGACACTTATAGTCCGGCAAATTCCCGAGCGGTGTCTATCAATGCTCTCAGATTCTCATACGGAACATCTGTCTGGATTTCCTGACTGCTGCAGGTAATATATCCGCCGTTCTGACTCAGAAGCCGTATGACACGCTCGGTTTCTGCCGCAACCTCGGACGGGGTACCACCCGGAAGCACCCTCTGGGTCGAAATACCGCCCCAGAAGGTTATCCTGTGACCGTAGTTCTGTTTCAGAAACGCAAGATCCATACATTCCGGCTGAACCGGATTCAGAATATCCACACCCATATCGCAAAGATCCTGCATGATCTTCAATATACAGCCACAGGAATGCACCATGACATCCTTGCCCGCGGCATGGATAGCATCGTATTCTGTCAATTCACCGGGTGCTATCAGTTTGCGCCACGATGTCGGACTGAACATCATATCGCGCTGTGTGCCCCAATCGCTTCCGAGCAGGATCCCGTCATAATCAGGACACTGCAAAATACGGTTCAGATATTCCATGTTTTTATGGATGATAAAGGTCAGAAGTTCTCCGACAAATTCCGGTGCGGCAGCAAAATCGGCTAACATCGCTTCAATTCCGCGTGTGAAATACGCCTTCTCCCAATGACTTCCCCACACGAGCGCAGACATATAAACACCGTATTTTTCCCGGATGTACCTTGTTTTTTCAAAAGAAGCACCAAACGCTGCTTCATCCGCATCGGTTGTCGGCGGCATCATATCCGGCGTTTCATACGGGTCATGATAGACGGCAGGCAGCTTTTCATAGTCCCAGCTCCACCACGGAAAAGGTGCTTCAAACATAAAATTCCCGATAGAGAGGGATACTGCTTCCTGTTTTGACAGCTTTCCGGCACGGAAATCATCCATAACCTCCGTATTCCGGTAATCGCGTAAAAGCGCGTCATCGTATAATTCATGCGCTTCATCTGTCAGTCGGATACAGAACGGCACCACATTGCCGCCCTGATGCCGAATCGTCTGCATTATAATATCTCTTTTGTTCATATTCTGTTTGCCTTTCATGTTTTTTGAAAATACCACTCTATCCGCGATGGTATTCGCCCCAGCGACAAGCGCCGTTCTGTCGTAATTCATGCCACATTCAAGATAGACCCGCTTTCCGATTCTTTCATGATTTACGACACAATCTGAATATAGCCATCCGCAGTATATCGCAGAAATGTAGTTATGTCTACAACGAAAAAACAAATTTTTCAGTTTTCGGTTGTTACCGCTAAAAAAACAT
>DCHO01000081.1:113489-124268 GCA_002315655.1 Christensenella sp. UBA1750 | reverse complement strand
ATTTTTCAGCAGGTTCAACCAAAGCAATTGTCTTTTTCCGTCCCGTGTGATACACTATCACTAAGTATCACGCCTATCACTATCTGACTCTGTAAGCTGAAAAAGGAGTTCTGTATAATGTCAAAAACCATATTCAGACGCTTTTTACTCTCGCTGTTGACCATCATTTTAATCTGCACGCTGACTTTTTTTGTCATGCACATCATCCCAGGCGGCCCTTTCCAGCAAAAGAAGCTTTCCGATGTGACAAGGGAAGCCCTGAACGAGCGGTATCATCTCAACGAGCCGCTGATCACACAGTATTTTCTGTATCTGAAAGGCCTGCTTAAAGGCGATCTTGGCGTTTCCATCACCGACGGGCGCTCCATCAATGAAATCATCCGTCTCTCCTTCCCCATCTCCTGCAAGCTTGGTCTTGCCGCCGTGAGCCTTGCGCTCATCGCAGGTACCGTTTTCGGCACGCTGGCGGCTTATCAGAAGGGGAAATTTCTGGATAAGCTGATCCTGTTTCTATCCACCTTCACAACCGCCATCCCTTCCTTTGTGCTCTCGATTCTGCTGCTGTTTGTCTTCTGCGTCAAGCTCAAATGGTTCCCCATCTGGAGCATTCACAGCCCCAGCTATGTGCTCCCCGTCCTTGCACTGTCCATGTATCCCATGGCCTACACCACAAGGCTGGCACGCACCTCCATGCTGGAAGCGCTGGGGCAGGACTACATCCGCACAGCCAAAGCCAAAGGTCTTTCCTCCGGGAAGGTGCTGTTCCGCCACGCGCTGCGAAATTCTCTCATCCCGATCATCACCTTCGCGGGGCCGGAGATCGCCTACATTGTCACAGGCTCCATGGTCGTGGAATCCATTTTCAACATTGCGGGGATCGGAAGCTCCTTTGTCACCGCCATCACAGCCAGGGATTACACCATGATCATGGCAACGACGCTGCTGTTAGCCATTCTTATGGTCATCATGAATCTGATCTGTGACATTCTGTATCAAGTGATCGACCCGAGAATCCGTTACGATTGAGGTGTGCGTTATGAAAAGCGAAGCAAACAATACGCTCCCGAAAAAGCAGCTCTTTTCGCTGCAGCAGGATCTGTCCAAATGGGAAAAGGCCACCGACAGTGAGAAAGCAAGCCGCGAAGAAATGGGCGCATCCGTCACGCTGTTTAAGGACGGCATCCGCAAGCTCAAAAAGAACAGACTGGCCATGGGCAGCTTTTTCGTGCTTGTAATCATGCTGGCGGTCATTCTTTTTGCCCCTATAATCGTTCCCTATTCCTACGATGAGATTCTGACAATCAACGGTGAACGGGATATAGGTGCGCAGAACCTGAAACCACTGACCTTCTCCGAAACCGAAAAAGCCTACATCGCCCAAGGCAACTTCCGTTTTCCGCATCTTATGGGCACCGATTCCCAATGCCGTGACTATTTCATCCGCGTGGTCTACGGCACCCGAATCTCTTTCATGGTGGGCATTTTCGCCTCCCTCATCGTGCTCATTGTCGGGCTGTTTTTCGGCAGCATTGCGGGCTATTTCGGCGGCTTTGCAGATATGCTGATCATGCGGATTGTAGACATCATCTATTCCGTTCCCGATATGCTCATCATCATCCTGCTTTCCGTGGCGCTCAATGAATCCATCAATTTGCAGGGTATCCCGGTTCTGGAAAACTTAGGCACTAATATGCTGTCCATGTTCTTAGTTTTCGGCCTGTTTTACTGGGTCTCCATGGCGCGGCTCATCAGAGGGCAGATTCTGACAGTAAAGCAGAATGACTATGTAACCGCCGCCTACAACCTGGGCGCAAAGCCCGGCTGGATCATCCGAAAACACATTCTGCCCAACTGCCTGTCAATCATTATTGTCTCCACCACTTTGGAGATTCCCTCGGCCATTTTCACCGAGAGCTACTTAAGCTTCATCGGCCTTGGGGTGCAGGCGCCTATGCCCTCTTTAGGCTCCCTTGCCAACACCGCCATGTCTGCCATCACGACTTATCCTTTCCAGATGATCTTTCCTTCCCTGGTCATCTGTCTGATTGTGCTGAGTCTCAATCTGCTGGGCGACGGTCTGCGGGACGCCTTTGACCCGAAACTGAAGAGGTGAGAAAAATGAGTGAACCGGTGTTGAAAATACAGGATCTTTCTGTCAGCTTCTTTGACCGGGCAGGGGAGGCCAAAGCCTTGTCCGGTGTCTCCTTTGATCTGGAAAAAGGCCAAATCTTAGGCATTGTCGGCGAATCCGGCTCGGGCAAATCCGTAACCATGCAGGCGATTTTACAGATTCTGAATTCCGAAGGTCGCATCACGGGCGGGAAAATCCTCTTCAAAGGGGAGGATATGTCCTTATGGTCGCCGCAGAAGGTGCGCGCCTTCCGTGGAAAAGGCTGTGCCATGATCTTTCAGGACCCCATGACCTCCTTAAATCCCCTGCTGACCATCGGAAAACAGATCACGGAGGCCGTGACGCTGCACACCGGCAAGCGCGGCAGGGAAGCTTATCAGCGCGCTGTAGAACTGCTCACACTGGTGGGCATGAACGACCCGGAGCGGCGCATGAAGCAATATCCTCATGAGCTTTCCGGCGGACGCAGACAGCGCATCATGATTGCTATGGCGCTGGCCAGCGAGCCGGACATTCTCATCGCCGACGAGCCAACCACAGCGCTTGACGTGACCGTTCAGGCGCAGATTCTGGAACTTATTCTGGAAATCAGGAACAAGCTGGGCATGGCGGTCATCATCGTCTCCCACAATTTGGGAATCATTGCGGAGGTCTGCGATGAGGTGTTGGTGCTTTACGGCGGCAGCGTTTGTGAAAAAGGCACCGTGCAGGATATTTTCTATCATCCCCGGCACGAATATACCAAGGGTCTGCTGGCTTCCATCCCCAATGGGCAGAGTCGTGATCGGCTGAAACCCATCGGCGGCTCTCCCGTCAATGTCAGGCACCTGCCTGCCGGCTGTGCCTTCTGCCCGCGTTGTGAGGAAGCCCTGAAAATCTGCCTGACGGACAAACCGCAGACTCTGGAGGTTTCCCCCGGACATATCGCCACCTGCTGGCGCAATGATCCGGAATATCGGCAATATTTGGAGAATATGGGAAAGGAGGCACACCATGACTGAGGAACTGCTCCGCGTTGAGCACCTGAAAAAATACTTTCCAAAAAAGGTGAATGGCAAAACGGTCATCTCCAGGATCGTGGATGATGTTTCCTTCACCATCCGCGCCGGTGAAACTTTGGGGCTGGTGGGTGAATCCGGCTGCGGCAAGTCCACCGTCGGACGCACCATTCTGCATCTGCACACTCCCACAGGCGGTAAGGTTTTCTTCAAAGGCGAAGAAGTCACGGCGCGCAACATTCAAAGGCTGCGTCCCTCCATGCAGATGGTTTTTCAGGACCCTTATTCCTCCCTTGATCCCCGCATGACGGTGGAAGACATTATCGGCGAACCTTTGGACGTTCATCATCTCTACAAGAGCAGAGCGGATCGCCGGGAGCAGATTCTGGAGCTCATGAGCTATGTCGGGCTCAATCCCGATTTCTCCGGGCGCTATCCCCATGAGTTCTCCGGCGGTCAGCGCCAGCGTGTGGGCATTGCCCGGGCACTAGCGGTACATCCCGATTTTATCATTGCGGATGAACCGGTTTCGGCGCTGGATGTGTCCATTCAGGCTCAGGTCGTCAATATGTTTGAAGACCTTCAGAAGAAACTGGGCGTCGCTTATCTTTTCATCTCCCATGATCTGTTGGTGGTTCGGCACATTTCTTCCCGCGTCGCCATCATGTACTTGGGGCACATCATGGAAATCGGCAACGTGGACGAGGTCTACGACCATCCCATTCATCCTTACACCCAATGTCTCTTATCCGCATTACCGCTGCCCGATCCGGACGCGGCCAGAGCACGGAAACGCATCGAGTTGACCGGGGACGTGCCCTCGCCGCTCCATGCGCCCTCCGGCTGTCCCTTCCGCACCCGCTGTCCTTACGCGGACGAACAATGCGCAACTGCCTGCCCCGGCCTGACCGAACGTGGCAATGACCATGCGGCAGCCTGCTGGAAGTTTTAGTAAGGGGGAACAAACAGAATGAACAAAATCCGCAGCCTCCTTTCCTGTCTGCTTATCCTTTCACTCCTTGTTTCTCTGTGCGCCTGTCAATCTTCCGGCACGGAAGAAGCGGCAAAAGTGCAACTGCCTACCCATGTGCCTTCGGCTTCCGAGCTTGTCTCTGATAAACTTGTGAACCCGCACACCGACTGGGCGCAGTATGACGAGCTCCTGCAGAAGATCAACACCGAGACCGACACGGAAGTGCGAACCCGGTACATCCGGGAAGCCGAAGAAATGCTCATGGCAGGGTATTGGATCATTCCACTGTATAACAGTTCTGTCGTGTATATGAGCAAGCCGTATGTGGAAGGTCAGGTTTACAGTTCCTCCTCAATGGCTGATTTTTCACGCATCAAACTCACCAACGGAAACGACACCCTGCGCATCGGCGGTTTCAGCAACATCAGCAACATGGACCCGACATTAAGTGCCGAGGCCTCGGTTCTCGCTGCGACTTACCTGTGTTTTCGTGGCCTTACGCGGGTTGAAGAAAACGGTAAAATCGTTAATGACCTTGCTCAAAGCATTGAGGTCGCCGATGATCAGCTGACCTTTACCGTGACCCTGCGGGATGATTCCTACTGGTCAGATGGGGTGCCCATCACCGCTCAGAACTTTGTCTATTCCTGGCAGCGCACCACTGACCCGCAGACCGGGGCACCCTATGAGTTTCTGTTCAACTGCTTTGAGGGCTATGAGGAAGGACAGCTCAGGCTTGATATTCTGGATGACCGCACCTTTGTTTTTTATCTGACCACACCTTGTCCGTACATTTACGATCTGCTGTCTTATGCTCCCTTCTTTGCTCTGCGTCAGGATGTGGTGGAAGCCAACGAGAACTGGGAAACCATTCCCGGCGGATGGGCGCAGAATACGGGCTTTGTCTGCTCCGGTCAATATACCGTCAATGAATGGAAGTACAACAGCTATATCACTTTTGAAAAGAATGATTATTACTGGGATCATTCCGACAATGTGGATCGTATTGAAATCCTGCTCAACGCAGATGCCACGACCGTCTATTCCGCTTATGCCAGCGGTGATCTGGATTGTATTACCTCACTCCCCAGTTCCGTCATCAGCAAGCTGCTCAAAGAAAACGACCCCGAAATTCATCAATGCTCCTCTTTCGGTATCTATTATCTCGCTCTTCCAACAAACAGCGATTTTCTGAAAGACAAGACCACTGAGGAAGCAGCCTGCGTGCGCAAGGCTCTGTGCCTGCTCATCGATCGCAATTTTCTCAGCAATGTGCTCCTGCAGGATGGCAGCACGCCCGCCGGCTCCATGATCCCTGTCGGAATGTCCGACGGCAACGGCGGTATTATGTATGAGGATATACAAACCACTTTCTTCAATCCGACTGCCATCACCGATGACCGCGAGGGTACCCTCAATGAAGTCCGCACGCTGCTTTTAGCAGCCGGCTATGAATTTGACGAGGACGGAACCCTATCTGACGCCACACCGCTCAATATTGAAATAACCGCCTACGACATGATCGGTCTTTATGAGTCCATTCAGCAGGACTTCTCCGTAATCGGTATCAATGCTCTCATCAGCACACAGGATTACTCCATGTTCTTCACCCTGCGTGATTCCGGCAGCACACAGATGACATCCTCCGCCTGGTTGGCGGATTTCAACGATCCCATCTCCATGGTTGGAATCTTCGCTTCCAACTCCTATTGCAACGACGCTGTACTGGGTCAATAAGTAAACCGGCAGCCCACAGGCCTCTTTGGAAGGAAGTCTGCGGGCTGCCTGTTTACTGTCATTGCCACATTTATAAGAACGGATACGCCTTGATATTTTATTTGAAGCAAAAATCCTTATGATAGCAAGTGACTTTTCTCTTTCCGGCGTATCGGTTATCGAGAATACATCACGGAGCCGAAGACATGGCAAAGGGGCAGCATCAGAATGCTTGTCTTATGCAAAACGTGTCCGGGTTGGAATACCGTAACCCGATACATCCGTCAGGCGGAGAGCCTGATCGAGGGTGAAGACCGCGGGGATGAAAAGAAGGCCTATGTCCTGGATTATCTGAAAGAGCTCTTTGCCGGGGTCAAAAATGAGCTTCTGAGTAAGCTGATTGATCTCGTTGTTGCCATTCTCAACACCATGGGATGGTGGTAAAACTTAATAGCATAAAACGGCTGTCTGCCGGGATGCAAAATTCCCCGGTGGACAGCCGTTTTTTATTTGTTATGTGATTGTTTCCGATGATTTCAAACAACGGTAGAATCGTTGTTTTCGTTGGTGACAGTTGCCCTGTATAGCTTAACCAGCTCACCTTTGTTCTTCACTCCGAGAAGGGCATAGATTTCACTATACCGTTTGGCGACCGTAACGGCAGAGATGTGCATTCGTTCAGAGACTTCCTTGTTTGTCAATCCCTGCGCAGCGTAGATTACATAAATGTATTCCTTGTGGAGCATGAGCGCAAATATACTGTTCATGGACAGGGTTTCCATAAAGCTCACATAATGCTCATGGATCCCTGAGGCACAAGCCCGAAGTCTATCCCTGAATTGTTCCGAAAAATCATTCAACACGGTTTTGAAAGCATCCTCGATGAAATAATACTCCGTGGCTATACAATAATAAAGCTCGTATTTTTCCGCCAGTTTCAGGGCGTGGCGCAGATGAATGTTTGCCTCCTTGTGCTTTTGCAGAGTGTAGTATGCAAAGCCCAGATAAAGGTGAAGAGTCTGTCTGTCCGCATAGTTATCCGTGGTATCCACAAGCGCACAGTTCAGCTCAAAGCCCCGAAGCAGCGCCGGCGAAACCGATTTACCTGAATAGAAAAAAGAAACAGCGTTGAGCGCCGCAAGATGAGGCAGATAGCTCTCGTGATAAGCATAACCCGGCAGAATTTCAAAATGCTCCTGATAATACTGCGTTTCTCCTAATGTGGCATTCAGCTCATAAAGCATCTGCTGAATTTCCGGCTTTCTGGGGAAATCCTCCTGCATCATGGAAGTTAATTGCTCATAACAGTTGAGGAAGATGTTCTTGTCATTTGTAAAAATGCAGAGCATACAGGCAAGCCGAAGTGCCGTGGCGCGACGGCAGGAATTGGTTGTATGTGAGATCAGATCGGTCAGCACACGCAGCTCTCGGCCTGCCTCCCGGAACCGGCAGGCATAGATCATTTCGATCGCCTGTTTGATTTTCAGTTCTTCATCGCATAACGGCGGAGAGAAAGAGGAAGCCTCTTTTCCTTCGAAGGCGGGATAGCGGTATTCCTCGCTCTCCTGTTCCTTTTCAAGCTTTGCCGCTCTTGTTCTTCCGTCAGTCGGCTTGTCCGCATCGGATGGAATCATCCAGCGTGTACCGATCTGAACGGTTCCGGGAATCCTTCCGCTCTGAGCCAGCTTGAGAACAAGGCTGGAAGAAACACCCCATTTTTCTGCCGCTTTGGCTGTCGTTATGTAATTCAAAATTTTCTTCACCTCTACTTTCCGTCTACAAGTATAGTACGAAATCGGGAATTTGTCAACGTTTTTCGCTTGTACGCAAAATAGTTACTGTAAAAATCGAACAAACACTTATGAAAAGCGAAAAAGCTTCATCAAGCTCGACATTTTTTCGACAGCATTGTAAAATATCTAATTTTTGCGGGGGGGGTAGAAAAAAACGGCGGTTTTTATGCACTTTTCAGCCTGTGCGATTTCTTTTATAATGACGATGGCTAACTGTATTCTTTTGTTAATCATCTAATCAATAAAAAAGGAGATCAACATGGCAGATAACAATAAGACCTTCAGGTATCTCTTGAAAGAGGACTACGACAAAAAGCTCAAAATCAACGGCGAAGAAGTGCCGCTGTATTCCCGGGACAGGCTGGATGCCCTCTTCCCCGACAGGGACTATGTTCTTGCGGGCGAAACCTTCGAGAAGCGGAAGCGCGACAGGAAAAAGGACATCGGGCGCATCGAGCTTGCGGACAAGTGGCTCTATGTGACAAAGCACGGCAATCACAGCAAGCTCTTCCGCAAGACGGCGGCGTATGCGGAGACGGAAGACGGCGGCTTTATTGCGCTGCTCAGGCTGCGCCTTCTGCCCTTCCTCATCCTGCTTCTGCTGCTCTGTGTGGGCGCTGCCATTCCCTTCCTGCCCAAGGTTGACAGGGGCGCGGTCAAGCCCGTTGACCCCACAAAGGAGGACCCCAACATGGCCGTTGTGACGGAGCTGTACTGTCAATATTTGCCATAACGGTTCCTCCTATATATAATTCGTAATACGTTGTAATTTCCCTACCTATGTTTGGAAATTTAATTCTTGTCCGTTCTCCTCCCTCTCACACTATATAAATACCACACCTGTATGTACAGAATTTTGCACATACAGGTGCTGTAATGCTGTTATTGCAATATCGAGGCTCATTTTCAGCACTCCGATACCAACCTTCCTGCCAAATTATATACTCTCTCGCTGCCACATCCATCCGCTTCAAGATTTACTTCACAAATCCAGATGTCACCGCTTACGGGTTCTGTGGCCATCCACGAATCGAATGTGTCATACTCATCCTCCGGTAAATACAATTCCGCAAGCCTGTTCTGCACGAATTCCACCGCGTCATGCAATGCACCGTCCAGTGTTTTGGAGAGAATACAGCGAAAATCGTCATTTGTCAGAAAACATCCGTTTTCCTTTCTGTATATTTCTACATCTGCACGATAGATAATCATAGATTTTTCTCCTTCTTCCTTCAATTTGCATTCTTTGAGATAGATTCAATAAGCAAAGCAAGCTCTGCTTCTTCCACTGCCGCTGACTTTGGACAGAGCCACTTGATTTTTGTTATTTCTTCTGCAATACACTGTTCGGAAAAGCCCGCCTTATTCAAAATGCACACCAAACGTTGAGAGAGCCCCTCCACATACATACGATATTTCTCAGCACTGTAAAGCCCCTTGCGCAGATGATTTGCCAAGCGCACGGCATCCTTTTGTGAAACGCCGTTTTGCAATAACAGATAGTATAAGTCCTCAGAAAACACTGTTTTGAACTCTCTGCCCGACCCGCCGCCTCCATATTGTGACAGTCTTTTCCCCGTCTCTGTTATCTGTTCATCAGAAACACGGCTCTCCTGAAGAAGCACTTTTTTGTCAGAGAGGTCTTGCCGGATTTTGTCAATTCGCTTATCAATGCAAAGCTCAACGATGGGGAAATGTCCGCTTAACAGGCGCGGCGAGAGTGTTGAGATTCCTTTTGCGAGGTCTTGATCGAAATCAGCGGGGAACACGATCCATTCCTCCTGCGATGTGAAAAGCCCGTGCGTCAAGGGCGGCATCGTCAAGGGATAGAGAGCATCGTTCAATTCTGCTCCGAGCGCCGCTTTTGCCGGAAAAGGAATATCATACTCATATCTGCAGGGCAGGATGAAGCTCCCCGGAACCAACCGTTCAAGTAGTTCTTTTCTTTCGGATTTCATCGCTTCCGGCAGATAATGGCATATCGAATAAGCTTTGGGGTCCGGCGCGGAAAAGTACATCTCCCACGGAATATGATGCTTTATCGGATCGACATTTGTTGCTCTCAACAGATATGCTGCAAAAGAAGCTCCAGCCCAGCCCTTGTTCAAAGGGCGATAGCCTTTCTTTTTCAGATATTCGGATATTTGGCTGCTTATAATGATTCGTTCCGCCTGATAGGCCTTCATATTATCCAGTTCCTCATCCAACCGCTTTTCTGCCGCAGCATTCCCGTGATATGCGGACTGTTCCATCTTTTCCGCAGCCTGTTTGCGAACTGTCTCAACGGCATTTGCGATAGGAAACGAGTATTCCTTCCCGTGAAACAGTACCGGATAAGGTTCACGGCAAAGATAGTCCTGATAGGGTTCAAGCAGCTTGAACGGATTATCAATGAGAATTTCTCTTGCCGCCCGATTCCCGAGAAATGCAAAGCATCTGAACATTTCTTCTTCTGACATCATGTGCTTCCATACGCCTCGGTTTTTGAAGCATCCAAGATCCTCGCTTTGCTGCAAGGCACGGTAAATGGGTTCATCACTTTCATTCACATAGCAGGCATTCGTTGCAACACACAGAGCTTTCCCGCTTCTTTTCGCGGCATCATAGAATCTCATCCCCTCTGTTTCGGACACAGAAGGCGTTATATACCAGAAATCGGCAAGCTCGCATATTTCCGACATTTCAAAACCATCGGAGAGACCGACAAGCACTCCGTCACGAATGCTGCTCAATGCTTCAATGCAGAGAGGCTTTCCGTCAGCACGTCCGACAAGGCGGTAAAGGTTTTCAATACCTTTGTCCGAAACTGCAATGCACTTGATCGGGATAACCTGATTCCGGTGAAGGATGTCGATTTCAAGCCCGCAGCGCAGATGATTACGGATTCCACCGCTTAGGCTGCTCAATTCCGGAAAAGCCGCAATGGAATATCTGTCGCAGATAAACGTGTATTGCCGTCCCTTTTCGTGATGAGAGTTGTTATAATCAGCGGCAACACTCATGCCAAGAGAATGATTGGTGTAACACCCGAAATCAACCATGCACATTGAAAAACCTCCCTATGTATAGCCGGATTTGCGACCCATTAACCGAATGAAACCGAACCCCCGAGAAATCTAACTCCCGTTTTTTCTTGTCACACCATAAAAATACCACAGCTGTATGTGC
>DCHO01000081.1:90940-113471 GCA_002315655.1 Christensenella sp. UBA1750 | reverse complement strand
GCACATACAGCTGTGGTATTTTTATCATGCACTATTGGTATTGTTGACACATCCCTATTCGTTGCAGCGACATATGCCTGCAATGGATGCCCACTCGTCAAAGAAAGCATATCCCTACGAACGAATTTACTCAATATTTGTCCGGGCACACAACGCAGAATATGTTTCTTTAAACAGCCTATAATGCTTTTCATATCCAAATCTAGCAGATGGATGCCAATATTCAAGATATATACAGTTTTCAAACACAAAAAAACGTTTCCCATTGGGCAGTTGACTTACTTTGACATTATATTTATCTTTAATGTAGTCAAATGTATCTCCGCAGATAACAAGATCAGGCTTAATTAAAGATATCTCAGCTTTGATAAGATCATAATAACATTCTACTGCCCTCTTCATCGCTGGAACATAAGTTTTATCGTTTGTGCCTTTGCCTGCACTTTTCTTTATGTTTACAGTGGCAATATGGGAAAGGTATCTACGCATACTTTCAACACTGAATCCGCTGGTTTTATTCCAGCATTCCGATAATAAAAAATCTTTCTCTTCAACAATCCTAATCCACATACTCATATAACGCCACATAGTATACATTTTTGTATTCTTATCTGTTGCAGCGCTATAGAGATCACGATAAGTATAGCCATTACCGTCCTCATAACAATTCGGATCGTTTCCATCTTTGAGAAGAAAAAGAATTTTTTTAGACTGGTGGGCATAGCATTCTTCGTTAACAATTCCGTCGTAGACAAGAATATCTGGTTCATTCGGAGCTTTGTTTTTTAGAATTACATCCCGCTTACAGTCAATCAAGGTCTTAATTTCACAGTTGATCTTCATATTTTACATCCTTTCACTTTTATAAAATTTACTTGTATTTCTCCAATACTGTGGACAATGTCACTTGTATTTGCTTCACCAAGCTTTCTGGCTCCGTCACCTCCACATACTGTCCATACTGCAACGCCCAATAGAACATGGCCTGCTCATTGCACCGCAGCATGATCTCCATCTCTTTGCCTTGCGTTTTGATGACATGGAAATCCTTGCCGAACCAGTCCACAAGCTCGTCCATCATGTCCACCGTGGTTTTCATCCGCACTGTGACGGTTTCCCCGCTGAACATATAGACGTGCTCGGCCATGTGCTTCGGCAAGTCAAGGCCGTTTTCCATGCCCTCAATCAAACCGGGACTCTTCCTTGCTTCATCCAGGATGGTCACATAGGTCATCTTGTCCAGCCGGAAGTGGGCAATGTTGTCGTACTTGTCCACATTGCAAATGAGATAATACCTGGCGTTCCCGGCGACCATCTGGATCGGGTTGACGATGTACGGCTCCTCCCGCCGCGGATGCAGCTTGAAATCCGTGCCGTATTCGTTGTAGCAAAAGCTGATCTTCCTGTCCTCGCTGATGGCGTCATTGACCGCATCCAGCACATAGAGCAGCTGCGTGTTGTCGCTGTGGTGCAGCTCCGGCAGGTTGCTCACATGATTGACCTTTGCGGAAAAGTACCGATTGGAGTGCTTTTTCAGCTTCTCGATCAAGATCTTGGCCTGTTTGGTCGTCATGTTGTGGGAGAACAGCACCGCGTCGATGAGCAGACGCAGCTCCGCATCCTCAAAGTCCCGCTCCATGAGATAATAGCCATCCTCCATGGAGATTTCATAGCCCATCTCCTGCAGAGATAAGATGTTGTTCTTCACAGAGCGACGGTCGCAATCCATGGCATAGTTCTCTTTCAGCAGCCGAATGATCTCCTGCTGTGTCAGCCTGTGCCGCTCATCCGAGTATTCCTTCAGGATGTTCAGAATGAGCATATTGAGCATTTTCTTGCTGCCTGTTCCGTACATCGGCAATCTCCTTTCCGGATAAATCAGAAAGCACACCCTCCTACATATTGCCTAAAACAAGCTCTTGATACGTTTCAGCAAACAATTGGAACCTATTCTTGTATGACATATAAAAGGCGCCCGGGTGTATCATCTCGACAAAGTTTTTCCCTCCATACCGAAAATATCGTTTCCCATTGGAAAGTGTTTTAAGTTCGCATCCATATTGCTCCGAAATAAAGTCCATATGTCCGCAGCACACAATAACATAGTCAGGATTTATGAGTTCAATCTCGTGTTTAATCAGAGGAAAATATGAAAAAGCTTCATTGAGAAGATTGTCAGGACAAGAGCCCGCTCCTGCTGTCTTTTTAACATTGACTGTTGCAATATGGGACAAAAGTATCCTCATCCCATCAACATCGAACATATTCTTTGAATTAAGGCAATCGTTAAAAGTACAGTTTGGTTCCTCGATTATGCGAATCCACATACACATTACACGCCACATAGGATACATTCTACTCATTTTCGTATCTGTTGCCATGGATGAATAAGCTGTATTCCGTAAATCCAAGTATGTACAGCCATTTCCATCATGCAAAATGGGGTTGTTTCCATCCTTAAGCAAGAATAGTATTTTTGTTTTCTGCTTTAAATAGACACTTTCGTCAACAATACCATCATATACCTTGACAATTTCTCCATCAGATGTTTGTTTCTTACCATGAGCACATAGAATTGAACCCCAGTTATCATCAATTTTCTGTTTGATAATTTCGTTAATGCCCATTGTTGCCCTCCATAATTTATGTGAGATTAACTTGTTCTATTTCAAATCCGGGTAGGGATCATACTCATCCCATTATTCAAGCCACTTGTTTATATCTTCATTCGACATGAAGTATGGATAGTCCTGCGACAGAGGCATTTTGATTTCGCGGCATTAGCTATCTTGAGCGGTATGAGAAAGCGCGAACAGAGGATGTGAAACGTAACCCCATCTTCCGTACGTTTACCCCCTTCTTCCGTACGATACCCCCATCTTCCGTACGATTACCATCTTCCACACGATTACTTTTGGGAAAAATCGACCCTAAGGGTGGGGAAAACCTTGTTTTTCTCAATAGCAAGGGAAATATAAGGAAAGTAATCGTGCGAAAGAAGCAAAAAATCCCTTGATAATCAGGGATTTTGGTGGCAAGGGTGTGCAAAAACAAGAAACCCTAATCTCGATCACTTGTATCAAGATTAGGGTTAAGTATTGGCGGAGAGATAGGGATTTGAACCCTAGGTGCGCTTTCAACGCACACACGATTTCCAGTCGTGCGCCTTAGACCAGCTCAGCCATCTCTCCATGGTCTATACACCAGCGGGTCATCGCCGCTGACAGTTACTTATTATAGTACAACGGGAGAAAAAAAGCAATACCCTTTTTGAGTTTTTTTGAAATATTTTTTGCGGCCCGGTTTTGTGTCCCCTCATTGACGATGCGAAGGCACACGCGGTATAATAGGAACATAAGCAAATGATTCTTGGGAGGTACGGATTATGGGCTTTACCAAATGGGATCACAGATTTATGGAAATGAGCGATACGGTGGCGGGGTGGTCGTCCTGCTATCAGGCGAATCGCAAGATGGGCGCGGTGATTGTCCGGGACAAGCGTATTCTGACCACAGGCTACAACGGCGCACCGCAGGGCATCAAGACCTGCATGGAGCGGGGCGAATGTCTGCGGCGCAAACTGAATATTCCGTCCGGGACGCGGGCAGAACTATGCTATGCCGTTCATGCCGAGCAGAACGCCATGATCCAGGCGGCGCGCATGGGCGTGTCGGTGGCGGGCGCGACCATGTATGTGACCTACTCCCCCTGCATCATCTGTGCGCGGCTCATCATCAACGCGGGCATCATAAAGGTGGTCTATCGCTACGACTACCCGGACGACTTCTCCAAGGAGCTGCTCAAAGAGGCAGGCGTGGAGCTGGTCAAGTTCGACCCGGAAGCGCCCATCGAATAAGGAGGCATCATGGAACAGCTATTATCGGTGCTCGTGCCCATGTATAACGAGCAGGAAGTGATCGCCGAGACCAACAAGCGGTTGGTGAAGGTGCTCTCCTCCATCGGCATGGACTATGAGATCATCTACATCAACGACGGCAGTAAAGACAAAACGATGGAGATCGCCGCGCAATTCCCGGAGGAAAACGAGCGCATTCGCATCATCGACTTCTCCCGGAACTTCGGGCATCAGCTTGCCGTGACAGCGGGGCTGGACGAAGCGCAGGGCGATGCCGTTGTCATCATTGACGCCGATTTGCAGGACCCGCCGGAGCTGATTCCGAAAATGATCGAAATGTGGCGCGGCGGCGCGGAGGTGGTCTACGGTAAGCGGAAATCCCGGCAGGGCGAGACCTTCCTCAAAAAGCTCACCGCCTTCTGCTATTATCGGACGCTCAACGCCTTATCCGGCTGGAAGATTCCCAACGACACGGGGGATTTCCGGCTCATGGACAGGCGGGTAGCGGATGTGATGCGGGGGATGCCCGAGCACAACCGCTTTCTGCGCGGCATGGTATCCTGGGTGGGCTTCAATCAGGTTCCGCTGGAATTTGAGCGGGAAGAACGCTTCGCAGGCGAAACGAAATACACCTTAAAAAAGATGCTGAAGCTGGCCTCAGACGGCATTTTCTCCTTCTCCGGCAAGCCCTTTGCCCTCATCCGCTGGACGGGCGGGCTGCTGCTGACAGCGGGGCTGCTGCTGTTGCTCATCATGCTCATTGTGAACCTGTGCGGCGGAGCATTTGTGTCCTGGCGGCTGCTCATGTACCTGATGTTCACCCTATCCGGGCTGCTGCTGCTCGCCCTGGGGCTTTGCGGGGTGTATTTTGAGCGGATGTATGACGAGCTCAAAGGTCGCCCGCTCTACATCGTGCGCAGGGTCTACGGCAAAAAGAACAGGTAATTCCATACACATTCAGAAGCAAATTCGGGCAAGTTATTTCTATGTTGTTAAAATTTTACCAAACCTAAACGCCCCGACGGCTTGCGCATCTTGTAGAAATGAAGTACAATATTATCGGTTTCTTAGAGTATTTTAAGGAGGTACAATCCCATGTCCGTTAAAGTTGCAATCAATGGCTTTGGCCGTATCGGCCGTCTGGCTTTCCGTCAGATGTTTGGTGCTGAAGGCTACGAAGTCGTCGCCATCAACGACCTGACTTCTCCCGCTATGCTGGCTCACCTGCTCAAGTATGACACCGCTCAGGGCGCTTACTGCGGCGCCATCGGCGAGAATCTGCACACTGTTGAATCCACCGAAGATTCCATCATCGTGGACGGCAAGGAAATCAAGATCTACGCTGAGAAGAACGCTGCCGACTGCCCCTGGGGCAAGCTGAATGTGGACGTCGTGCTGGAGTGCACCGGCTTCTACACCTCCAAGGAAAAGGCTTCCGCTCACCTGACCGCCGGTGCCAAGAAGGTCGTTATCTCCGCTCCCGCCGGCAATGACCTGCCCACCATCGTCTACTCCGTCAACGAGAAGACCCTGACCAAGGAAGACACCGTGATCTCCGCCGCTTCCTGCACCACCAACTGCCTGGCACCCATGACCAAGGCTCTGAATGACCTCTATCCCATCCAGTCCGGTATCATGACCACCGTTCATGCTTACACCGGCGACCAGATGGTTCTTGATGGCCCCCATCGTAAGGGCGACCTCCGTCGCGCTCGCGCTGCTGCCCAGAACATCGTTCCCAACTCCACCGGCGCTGCCAAGGCCATCGGCCTGGTCATCCCCGAGCTCAAGGGCAAGCTGATCGGCTCCGCCCAGCGCGTTCCCGTCTGCACCGGCTCCACCACCATCCTGGTTGCCGTTGTCAAGGGCAAGGACGTCACCATCGACTCCATCAACGCCGCCATGAAGGCTCAGGCCTCCGCTTCCTTCGGCTACAACGAGGAGCCCATCGTTTCCTCTGACGTCATCGGTATGCGCTTCGGCTCTCTGTTCGATGCCACCCAGACCATGGTTTCCAAGCTGGACGAGGACACCTATCAGGTGCAGGTTGTTGCCTGGTATGACAACGAGAACTCCTACACTTCTCAGATGGTCCGCACCATCAAGTACTTCGCCGAGCTGGCCTAATCTTTCCAGTCAAGGTAAAGTTCCCCCCGGAAGAACATTCTTCCGGGGGTTTTCTTTATGTGATGCAACTTTAATTTTGACTGATTTGGGCTGCTTATTCCGCATACCCGGCAGCCACGGCTTTTTCATACCACTGATCTGACAATTCCTGATCCGCATCCACCCCGTCCCCTTCGGAATAGGCGGAGGAAACTTCCAACATGGAATAGATGTGCCCGGCCTGTGCGGCTTTCAGATAACATTCAAAGGCTTTCTCGTGATCCGCTTCAAAACCCAAGCCTTCATGGTACATATAGCCCATGTAATACATGGCTTCCTCGTCGCCGTTGTCATAGGCCTTCCGGAAATCGTCCATGGCTGCCTGATAATCCGTCTCAACGCCCCAACCGTTTAAGTACATATAGCCTGTATATAGGATGGATTTGATGCAGTGCAAATCCGCGCCCCTTTGGAAGTAAGCCGCCGCTTTTTCGCAGTCCTCCTCCACGGTGTAGCTGCCGAGATACACAATGCCAAGCAGGTTCAGGGCTTCGCTGTAATAGGCAAGTTCGGTGTTACCAACAAGCTGTTCTTCGTCAATCTTTTGAACACCCTCCGCGATCAGTGCAAGCGCTTTCTCCTCATCTGCCTGAACCGCGATCCCTTCGATATACATAAGACCTTCCGCGATGCGCGCATAAGCCTTTGTTTCTGTGCACTTTTCGTAGTATTCGTAGGCTTTGTTGAGGTTTTCGCTTGTCTTGGGCATGATCTCGAAGTTCAAAGTCCAGCCCGCCAGGAATGCAGCAGCGTCATTTCCCTGCGCGGCGGCTTCCTCAAAGCATTGCAGAGCCTCCGTAATGTCGGCTTTCTGTCTGTCCTGTTTATGCAGCAATGCAGCGCCTTTTTCAACAAGAGCTTCTCCTTTATTTGTATGTGCACACGCGCACAGAGAAAAAGCCATGACAAGAACCATAAATATGGCAGCGATTCTCTTCATTTGTTTTTACTCCTTCAATTTTGCGAACGATTTCCGTGATTTGGATGCTTGTCCGCAATGCCTATCGAACATCGAGTATGTTCTGATAGAGGTTGACAAAATCATCAAGGGACAAGGCTTCGGCACGGACGGTAGCGGGCAGACCGCAAGCGGTGATGACGTGCTCCGCCATTTCCCGGGAGAGGCCGTAGCCCAGCAGGTTATTGAGCAGCGTTTTGCGGCGCATGAGGAAGGAAGCCTTGACCAGCTTCACAAAGCCGTCCTCCGGCACAGGCGGCAGCTCCTCCTTCATGGCAAAGCGAATGACCACGCTCTCCACATGGGGCTGTGGTTGGAAGCAATCCGGCGTTGCGGTGAGAATTTTCTCGGCGGTGCACCGATAGCGCAGATGCACCGCCAGCGGGGAATACTCCTTGCCGCCGGGCTGCGCCTGCACACGCTGGGCGGCCTCCTTTTGCAGCATCACGGTCATGGACTGCAAGGGAAGATGACTGCCAAGCAGCGTTTCCAGAATGGGCGTGGTGATGTAATAGGGCAGGTTGGCCACAACACAGAAGGGCTCGCCCTCAAAATAGTCTTCGGTGAGCCGTTTCAGGTCGAGCTGCAGCGCGTCGCCCTCTACGAGCTTTACGTTTTTGTAGGGGGAAAGCACGGTTTCCAGCACGGGGATGAGCTTGTCGTCAATCTCAATGGTGAGCACGCGCTTTGCTTCCCGGCACAGCACGTTGGTCAGGCACCCCGCCCCCGCGCCGATCTCCAGCACGTTTTTGTTCTCCACATCCGCACCACGCACGATGGTTTCCAGGGCTTCATCGTCCACAAGGAAGTTCTGCCCTAAGGAATGGGTAAATCGGAAGCCGCGCACGGATAAAAGCGTCATAATCTCGCCGGTCGTCATAGTTTCTGTCCTCTAATCTAAAATATAGATGGTTCTGTCGCGTTTTCTGCCGAACTTGGTACACTCGGCCTCGGTGTCTAAGAATACGTCGATGCGGTTGCCCGAAACGCCGCAGTCCTTCGCCACGGCGATGCCGTAACCGGGGATATACATTTTTGTGCCGTAGGGAATGACCGACGGGTCAACGGCCACCATGCCCACCTGCGGCCAAACCCCCGTGGCGGTTCTGCGCCCGGTGTGAGTGTAGGCAGTCAGGGTGCATACCAATGTTTTGGAATAGGTATAGGTCTTGCCGTCGATGGTGATGGAATTGTCCGTCACCTCGGAGGCATTTTTCGTCTGGGTCTTCGTCTTCTTCGGGGTAGCCGTAGGTTTTGTGGTTTTCTTTGCGGTGGTCTTGGGCTTCGGCGTTGGCGTGGGCTTGGTGCCCTTGGCCACGATGCGGTTCTGCGCAGTGGAGAGCACCTTTTCGGAAATCACGGTGCGCTCGGTCTCCACGCCGTCCACCGTGACCACCTTCATGGTGACTTCCTTCTGCCCTTCGGTGCCGTGGCGTACCATTTCCTCCTGCCCGATATAAAGCTCATCGCTGTCCTGATAGGTGACGTAATAGTGCAGTCTCCGGGTCTCTGTCTCGTTGGTGATGAGCACACGGTTGACGGTGATGTTCATGCCATCCGTCACCATCCGATCGCGTTCGGGGGTCACAATATCATCCACATTCGCCGTGATGCCCGCAAGATACAGTGCCTTACTCACCGAACCATTGAGGACGGACACGGAGGTAGTCTCACCGTCCGCGGTGATATACACGGTGATCGCCCGGCGGATGAGAATATCCTCCCCATGATAGAGCACGGAGGAAAGTTCCGGGTAGATCACATCGCCCTCCCCCACCACAATGTTATATTCCATGAGCAGGTCGGCAACGGTCTGCGAGCGGGTGGACACGGTCGCCACAGAATCGTTTACAGACAGATTGACCTGCTTGCGCGAAAGCAGCGTCAGCGCGGGCTTTACGCACAGTCCGATGCCGATGAGCAGAATCAGCCCGACCGAGAGCCACAGGTGGCCGCTTGTGGGCTTGAGCCCGGAAAGAAAACGGGAGACGGAAACAAAGGGCAGCTCCGTTTTGAGCAGTGCTTTCAGGCGGCGAAAGTGTCTTTTGCACTTTTTTCCTGCAAAAGCAATCCATGTTCTGATTCTTTGCGGCACTCTGTCTCTCCCCCTTTCCGTGCAAATTCTTTTCCTCTATTGTAAAGTATTTTGACGATAAAGTCAAATCCGCCCAATTTCAGGGATTTTGCAACATTCGGCTGATAGATTCCGTTCTTTACAGAAAGGAGAAAATAGGGCATAATAAGACAGGATACCTCATTTCCCCACCAAGCAAAATTCAGGAAGGGAATCCCTATGAAACGTAAGCTGCTTTTGACCATAAAAATAATATTATCCCTGCTCCTTATTCTGGGACTTTCCGGCTGCGCCACAAGCATTTCGGAGATCGACCTGGCCGCACTTGTGAAAAAGAACGAGCAGCAGGTGGAGATTTTTGACCCGAAGCCCTTTTTGGAGGACTATTTCGCGCTGCTGAAAGTCCGCGATTTCGGCTCCTGCTACACAATGCTCACCGAGGGCACAAAAGAAGCCATCTCCCTTGTGGACTTTACCGAGCGGTATGACAACATCTACAACGCCATCGAGCTGACCGACATAAACTTTGCTTTCGGCGAGGCCAGATCGTCGTCCTCCTCGGTCTGCAATCAGGAAGTGACCGTCACCTATTCCTCCGCCATTTTCGGGGACTTCACGCAGGATGTGGTCTTCAAGGTTTACTATTTGACGGACGAAAATGTCTTCCGCCTTTCCTGGACACCCTCCACCATCTTTACCGCGCTGACCTCCAACGCATCGGTCAAACTGCGCTCCATTCGTGCCAAGCGCGGGGAGATTTTGGACAGCACCCATCACACCTACGCCATCAACTCCTACGCGGAATCCGTCTATGTGGTTCCCGAGGAGATCGAGGATATGCAGTACACCGTGACCGCCCTATCCAAGCTGCTGAACATGACGGAGGACGAGGTCGAGGATGTGATCAACTCCGGCAACGCCGTAAAATACGGCTCGGATGTGCTCAAGGCCTATCCGCCGGGCGGCATTGACGATGCGACCTGGACGGCGCTCACCTCCATGCCGGGCATCCACATTGACGACGACTCCATGACCCCCATCCGCTACTATCCCAACGGCAACTTTTTCGCGCACTCCATGGGCTACGCCTCCCCCATCACGGCGGAGGAGCTGGAAACTCTCGACCCTGAAAAGTACGATCTTTCCTCCGTGGTCGGACGCACAGGACTGGAGGCGGCCTATGAGGACATTCTGACGGGCACCAAAGGCTATTCGCTGGACATTTTCGCCTCCGATGGGCAGTTCCTTGCGAATGTGGTGCGCAAGGAAGCCATTGACGGTCTGGATTTGGAAGTCACCCTCGACTATGACCTGCAAAAGCGTGCCGAGGACGGGCTGGAAGCGCTGGCGGAGGAAGGACTGGCGGGCGCCGCCATCGCCCTTGACCCCACCACCGGCGAAATCTTAGCCATTTCCTCCTATCCTGACTTTGACCCCAACCTGTTCGTGCTGAACTCCGACCCGGAGACGCTGGCCTCCTATGTAGCGGAGGAAAGCAATTCCCCCTTATACAACCGCGCCGTGCAGGGCAGCTACACCCCCGGCTCCACCATGAAGCCGCTGATTGCCGCCATGTGTCTGGAATACGACGTGGTGGACGAGGATTACTGCTTCACAGGCGACATCACCCATCGCCAGTGGACGCCCTCCGGCTACTGGCCTTATCCTCCCATCACCAGAGTTTCCAACTACGAAGGCCGAGTGAATATGTCCAACGCCATCACCAAGTCCGACAACATCTACTTTGCGGATGTGGCGCTGAAAGCCGGCTGGGAGGTCATCGAACCCTTCCTGCAGCGGCTGGGCTTTAACCGCCGCATCGACTTTGACCTGCGCGTGTCCAAGCCCACCTACAATACTTCCGGCAACTACGAGAACCTGCATCTGCTGGCCTCCACGGGCTACGGACAGGGCGAGCTCACCATCTCGCCGCTTCAAATGGCCTGCTTTCTCTCCGCCTTTGCCAACGACGGCGACATCATGACCCCGCGCCTGGTCAAGGCCACCAGAAAGACCGATGCTGAAGGACAATACGCCATTGTGGATGAGATGCTGGCCTCGGTATGGAACGAAAACGTCATTTCCGATGAAGCGGTGGATAAGATCGTGCCCATGATGCGGCGCGTGGTAGAGGAAGGCTCCGGCAAGAAGGTAAAGATCGACGGGCTCACCATCTGCGGCAAGACCGGAACCGCCGAAATCGGCTCCGACAAAAAGAAGGAAATCGGCTGGTTCATCGGCTTTGTGGAGGACGCGGACTATGACCGCCTCGTCTGCATCACATTGGAATTGCCTGCGAACTATGGGGGTACCATAAGGTACGATCTGGCGCGTGATCTGCTGGAACCTTGACCGGGAACATAAAAGAAGCCCCTTTTCTGAAACAAGATCAGAAAAGGGGCTTCTTTTCATTTGGAAACGACTTATTGCAGCTCGCTGCGGTCAAAGAGCTTAACGCCCGCCTTTTGCAGCTCGTCCACAGCTTTGTCTCCGTCATCGACGCGGCAGATGAGCACTGCCTGATCATCAACGGTATGGACGAAGTTGTAGATGTACTCGATGGACAGATTCTCCCTGTTGAGAATCTGCAACACCTTGTTCAGCCCACCAGGGCAATCGGGCACGCCAACCGCCAGCACGGGGGTAATGGACGCGGTGTAGCCCGCCTGCTGCAGCACGGCCAAGGCCTTGTCATACTCCTTGAAAATCGCTCTCGCAATGCCGAAATTGGTGGTGTCAGCCAGCGACAGCGCCATTAAGTCCAGAGAATTGTCCGCCAACAGCTGCGTGAAGCCGGTCAGCGTTCCCTGTTTGTTTGGGAGAAAAGCGGAAATTTGTTTGACGTAGTTATACATTTTGCAATCTCCCTTCTTTTAGTCCAGTTTGCGGTTGTCTTTAATGTGCTTGGATTTGCCCTCGGCACGCTCGATGGAGTTGGGCGGCATCAGGCGCACAGAGACCGAGAGGCCAAGAACCTGCTCGATGGATTTCTGCACCTTGGCGCGCAGGGCTTCCATTTTGCGGACTTCATCGTAGACCAGCGTGGGCAGCAGTTCGACCTGCACTTCCAGCGTATCTAAGTTATGGACGCGATCCACCACCAGCAGATACCGGGGCGCGATGCCCTCGATGCCCACGATGGCGCTTTCCACCTGCGAGGGGAAGACGTTGACGCCGCGGATGATGAGCATATCATCGGTTCTGCCCATTAAGCGATGCAGCCGTCTGTGGGTTCTGCCGCAGACGCAGGGCTCCTTGTGAATGTAAGTTAAGTCGTGGGTGCGGAAGCGCACGGTGGGCATTCCTTCCTTGTTGATGGTCGTAATGACCAGCTCGCCGATCTGCCCGTCGGGAAGCGGTTCTCCCGTGTCGGGATCGACGATTTCGGGAATGAAGCAATCCTCCCAGATGTGCAACCCGTCACAGGCCTCTTTGCACTCCATGGCAACGCCGGGGCCGACACTTTCGGTCAGCCCGTAAATGTCATAGGCCTTGATGTGCAGCAGCGCTTCAATCTCCTTGCGTATTCCTTCCGTCCAGGGCTCCGCGCCGAAGACGCCGACGCGGAGCTTGATGGTCTCCGGGTCAATGCCCATGTCGCGGATGGCTTCGCCTAAGACCAGCGCGTAAGAGGGGGTGCAGGCTAAAACCGTGGTGCCTAAGTCCTGCATCATCATGATCTGCTTTTTCGTGTTGCCCGCCGAAATGGGCAGCACCGTTGCGCCCAGGCGCTCGATGCCGTAATGCACACCCATGCCGCCGGTGAAGAGGCCGTAGCCGTAGGCCACCTGCACGATGTCGTCCGCCGTCACGCCTACAGCGGAAAGGCCTCTCGCCACGCAATCCGACCACATTTCAAGGTCATGCCTGGTGTAGCCCGCAACGATGGGCTTTCCCGTGGTGCCGGAGGAAGCGTGCAAACGCACAATCTCCGTCTTCTGTACGGCGAAGGTGCCAAAGGGGTAGTTATCCCGCAGATCGATCTTCGACATGAAGGGCAGCTTGGTGATGTCGGACAGGGTTTTGATGTCCTCGGGGACAACGCCCTGCTCCTCCATCCTTCTGCGGTAGAAACCAACGTTGTCATACATCCGGCGGACGGTCGCTTGGAGCCGTTCCAGCTGAATGCGCTCGAGCTCGTCTCGGGACGCGGTTTCCATGTGTTCGTTGTAATACATTGGAAAAACTCCTTTTGTGCCGGGAAATTTTCGATTCTTAGGCTTCATAGCCGCTGGCAAATGCGGCTAAGTTCGCCTCGATAAATCGAGCGGGCACGCAAGCGTTCAGGGCATTGATCCATGTCTCCTTATCGAAGGGCAGACGCTTGGCAAGTGCGCCCATGAGCACGGTATTGACCGCACGCACGTTTCCGGCTTTTTCAGCCAAGGGCAGCCCGTCAATGGCCACCACGTTGGTCTTCTCTTTCAGAGTTTCCACAATGCCCTTGGGATATTCCGCCGCACCGATGATCACGGGCAGGGGCAGGATCTTCTGGGTATTGACAATGAGCGTTCCGTTGTCCTTGAGCAACGGCAAATTGCGCAGGGCTTCCAGTTCCTCGAAGGCAAGCACGAAATCCGCGCCCTTCTGCTCGATCATGGGAGAATAGACTTTCTCGCCCATGCGGACATAGGTGATGACGGAGCCGCCGCGCTGGGACATTCCGTGCACCTCGGAGACCTTCACATCAAAGCCCTTTTCCATGGCGATGTGGCCTAAAATGCGGGAAGCCAGCAGTGTTCCCTGTCCGCCGACACCGCAGATGACAATGTTCAAGTTTTCCATATCAGTTTTCGCCTCCCTTGATTGCGCCGAAATGGCACATCTGCTTGCACAGGCCACAGCCGGTGCACAGCGAAGCGTCGATGGAGATCACGCCCGCATCATCCTTGACGATGGCGGGGCAACCGATCTTCATGCACATCCCGCATCTGCGGCAAGCATCGGTGTCGATGATGCAGGGGGTCTTTTTCTTTTTATCCAGCAGGGCGCAGGGGCGGCGGGCGATGACCACGGAGGGTACGTCCTTCTCGCTCTCTGCCTTGAGCACCTTTTCCAGCTCCGCCATGTCGAAGGGATCGACCACGGTGACAGAGGGCACGCCGATGGCCTCGCACAGCTTTACCACATCAAGCTGCGGGGCGATCTCGCCACGGATGGAGAAGCCCGTGGTGGGGTTGGGCTGATGTCCCGTCATGCCGGTTGTGGAGTTGTCCACGATAATGACGGTGGAGTGACCCTGATTGTAAACCATGTCCACAAGCCCGGTGATGCCGGAGTGAACGAAGGTGGAATCGCCGATGACGGCGACAGTCTTCTTCGCCTGCTCGATGCCGCGGGCTTTTTCCATGCCCAGTGCCATGCCGATGGACGCACCCATGCAGACCACGGAATCCACCGCAGATAAGGGAGCCATAGCGCCCAAGGTGTAGCAGCCGATGTCCGCGCAGACGGTGAGCCCTAATTTTTTGAGCACATAGAACACGGCTCTGTGGGGGCAGCCGGGGCACAGGACGGGCGGGCGCATGGGGGTGTTGGGGGTCTCAAAGGGGCCGGCGGGCTCCTCGCCGCCTAAAATAGCACCCACCTTGCGGACAAACAACTCGCCCTGCAGACCGGTTAATTCCTTGCCGTGGCAGGGGATTCCCATGGCCTTGATGGCATCCTCGAAGAAGGGTTCCAGCTCCTCCACGACAACGAGTTCTTCCACATTGGCGGCAAACTCGCGGATGAGCTGCTCGGGCAGCGGATAGACCATGCCCAGTTTCAGCACGGAGGCGTTGGGCAGGGCTTCCTTCACATACTGATAAGCGGAGCCGGAGCAGACAATACCCATTTTTTTATCGGCATATTCGATGCGGTTTAAGTTAAGGGAATCAATCTCGTCCTTGAGCTTATTCTCGCGGGCTTCCACAACAACATGTCTGCCCTTGGCGTAGCCGGGCATCATCACATACTTGCGGGCGTCCTTCTCATATTCTTTGAGGGCAACCTCCTTGCGCTCGCCGATCTCCACAAGAGAGCGGGCGTGGGCGATGCGTGTCACAAGGCGCAGCATCACGGGGGTGTCGTAGGCCTCGGAAATTTCAAAGGCGCGGCCGATAAATTCCTTGCACTCGGCGGAATCCGAGGGCTCCAGCATGGGAATGTGCGCAGAGCGCGCATAGAATCTCGAATCCTGCTCGTTCTGGGAGGAGTGCATTCCGGGGTCGTCCGCAGCAATCAGCACAAGCCCGCCCCGCACGCCGGTATAGGCTGCGGTAAACAAGGGGTCGGCGGCCACATTTACGCCGACGTGCTTCATGCAGCACATGGCTCTGGCACCGCCCATGGACGCGCCGATGGCAACCTCCAACGCAACCTTCTCATTGGGCGCCCACTCGCAATAGACCTCATCCTTAGAGAAATTCGCCATATTTTCGGTGATTTCGGTAGAGGGCGTGCCGGGATAAGCCACGGACACCCGAACGCCTGCTTCGTATGCGCCGCGGGCAACCGCTTCGTTGCCCAAGAGCAGTTCTTTCATTTTAATTGATTCCTCCAGTCTGGTTCAAAAAACATTCTTCTTAAAACGGTTACAAAATGCAAACCTTTCTAACGGATTCTATTATAATGTTTCCTTTTCTCTTTGAAAAGGTTTTTTTTGCAAATTTTGAGGGAACATCCTTTGAAAAACACTGTCAATCGCGGTTTGTCAACCCAATGGATGTGTGCTATAATGGCAGAGAAAAAGTCTCTTGGAAGGAGGCGATGGAATGGAGCTTGAACCGCAGGACAAGGTTATGGACATGGCGATCCGGTATCTGGGCTACCGCGCCCGCACCGAGAAAGAAATGACCGAGTATCTGACCCGCAGGGAAGTGGACGAAAAGGTGATCGCGCAGGTCATGGAAAAGCTCGTTTTCTATGACCTCATCAACGATGCGGAATACGCCAGGCGGTTTGTTGAGCTGCACGGAGACAACGACGGACGCTTCCGGCTCCGACAGAAAATGAAGCTGAAAGGCCTACCGGAAAATGTGATCGAGGACGCACTTTCCGCCATGGACAGGGACGATGAGATTGAGGCGGCAAAGGAGCTGCTGGAAAAGAAGCTGGCGCACGATGACCGGGAGGACGCGGTACGCCGCGCCGTTCAGTCCGTGATGCGCAAGGGCTTTTCCTACGATGTAGTCAAGGCCGCTGCGGAACAGTACAGGGAACAGATGGAATTTGACGAGGAATAATGAATATTTTTGAATTAAAAGACCTGAAAACAAAAGATTTCGGGCGGGCGTTTGTGCATCTGGAAACGGTGGAATCCACCTTTTTGACCATGCGGGAGTTTGAGAAGCAGGGCGCAGTACACGGCTGCGTTGTGCTGGCGGACGAGCAGACCTTGGGGCGCGGGCGGTTTTCCCGCAGATGGGAGTCCGGCAAAGGCTTGGGGCTGTATTTCAACCTGCTGCTGCGCCCCGACCTCTCCCCCACGCTTGCACCGCGGCTCATACTTTTTGCGGCGGTGGGCGTGGCACAGGGTCTGCGCGACTTAGGCTTTGAGGCAAAGATCAAGTGGCCGAACGACATTGTAATTTCCGGGAAAAAGGTCTGCGGGATGCTGATGGAGTCCGGCGGTGACATGGAGCATCTGCGCTACGTTTCGGCGGGCATCGGCATCAATGTAAATCAGACCCTATCGGATTTTCCCGATGAATTACAGGAAAAAGCGGCTTCCCTGTTCATCCTGTCCGGGAGGGAGCAGAGCCGGGAGACTGTGCTGACCGCCGTGCTGAATCGTCTGGAAGAAAATTATTATTTATGTATCAACAACTATGAGGAACTGTCGGAAAACTACACACGCCTTTCCGCGACGGTCGGGCATGAGGTGGTCGCATCCGGCGGCAGCGAGGTTTCTGGCTTTGCGGAGGGCATCAACGAGGACGGCGAATTGCTGGTGCGGGATAAAAAGGGCGTTCTTCACGCGCTCAACATCGGTGACGTTTCGGTGAGAGGAGTTATGGGCTATGTATAGCGGAAATATTTGCGATATCAAAGGGCTTTTTGTGGGGCACGCGCAGGATTTCGCCGCGCAGACCGGCTGCACGGTGCTGCTGGACGATGGGACAGGCTTCACCTGCGGGGTGGATGTGCGCGGCGCGTCTCCCGGGACGCGGGAATTGGACTTGCTGAACCCCGAAAACGCAGTGCAGCAGATTCACGCCATCGTGCTCGCCGGCGGCTCGGCCTTCGGGCTGGAAGCCGCAACCGGCGTACAGAAGGCGCTGGAAAAAAAAGGAATCGGCTTTCACACGAAGGAAGCCGTGGTGCCCATCGTATGCTCTGCGGTGATCTATGATTTGGGCATCGGCTCGGCCTCTGTGCGCCCGGATGCGAAAATGGGCGAGGAAGCCGTTGCAAACGCCACGGACAAGCCTGTCTTCGGCGCGGTAGGCGGCGGCTGCGGCGCGGTCATTGGGAAATTCGTGCCGGGTTCCACCGCCCGCAAGAGCGGTGTCGGCTCGGCCTCCATGAAGCTGCCCGGCGGCGGTACGGTGGCCGCCATGATGGTGGTCAACGCCGGCGGCGACATTTACGACCACCACACAGGGCAGATGATCGCCAGTGCAACCATCGACGGCAAGCCCGTCTGTGCCCTGGATGCGACGATTTTCGACAAGGTTTTCGGGGAGAACACCACCATCGGCATCGTTGCAACGGACGTAAAGCTCACGAAATTGGAATGTAAACGGCTGGCCACCGTTTCCCACGACGGCTACGCCCTTGCTATCCGCCCCACGCATACCAATGTGGACGGCGACACGCTCTTTGCCGTGTCCAAGGGCGAATACAAATGCGACCCCATCATTTTGCAGGCCACTGCCACGGAGGTCGTCGCCCGGGCGATTCAGAACGCCGTTCTGGGGGTAGAAGGATGATTTTAGGCATCGGCTGTGACCTGTGCAGCGTGGAGAGAATGCAGAAATCCATGGAAAATCCGCGGTTCTTTCAGCGGGTCTTCACGGAAAAGGAGCTGGCATTGCTCACCTCCAAGGGTGCAGGGAAATTCCAGTCCGCCGCCGGGCTTTGGGCGGCAAAGGAAGCCGCGCTCAAGGCTTTCGGAACCGGGCTTTCCGGCGGAATTTCACTTACAGATACAGAAATATCCGAAGATGAATCCGGCGCGCCGCACCTGTGTTTTTCCGGCGCGGCGAAACGGAAATTTATCGAAATGCAGGGAAAAAATGCGTTTGTCACCGTCTCGCACGAGGGCGACAACGCGCTGGCCTTTGTGGTATTGGAGGGCTGAAATCATGCAAAAAATCGTGACGCCAGAGGAAATGCGGCGCATCGAGGGACACGCCATCCGTGACCTTCAAATCCCCTCGCTGCTGCTCATGGAGCGGGCGGCGCTGGCGCTGGCGCAGGAAGTGAAAGCTCGCGGGTTCCGCCATGTGCTCATCGTCTGCGGCAGCGGCAACAACGGCGGGGACGGCTACGCGGCGGCGCGGATGCTGCATCTTTGGGACGTGGACGTAACCATATCGCCCCTGTGCCCCATTGAAAAGCTCAAAGGGGATGCGCTGCTCAACGCCAATTTATGCTTAAATTTAGGGATTTGCGTAGCAACCTTTAACTCGGAAGGGCTTGCCCTTTACGATTGCGTGGTGGATGCCATCTTCGGCACCGGACTGTCCCGCGCCCCGGAGGGTATTTTCAGGGAAGCCATCGAAGCCATCAACAAGGCTACACAAAAGGTCGTTTCCGTGGACATTCCCTCCGGCATTGACGGCGCAACGGGGCAAATGATTGACTGCGCGATTCAAGCGGATGTGACCGTTACCTTCGGCTATATCAAGCGCGGTCTGCTGCTCTATCCCGGCGCGAAATACGCAGGGGAGATCGTCTGCGCGGACATCGGACTGCCGGAGAGCGATATTCCCTCCGCGGAGGTTCTGACCGACGAGGATGTGCAGAGCATCATCCCCGCCATCCCCCGGGATGCGTATAAAAACCAGTTGGGTCACGCGCTGCTCGTCTCGGGCAGCCGCGGCATGGCGGGCGCGGCGGTGCTCTCCGCCACGTCCTGTTCCCGCACGGGCGTGGGGCTGCTCACCGTGCTCTGTCAGGAGCAAAGTGTCATGCCGGTGGTGCAAAAGTGCATCCCCACCGCCATGTGTCTGCCCATTTTAGAAGACGCGAACCACCAATTCCCCGAAAATGCCGAAGAAATTCTGCAAAAGGCGGCAAACGGCAAGACTGCCCTCGGCATCGGCTGCGGTCTGGGCAGAAGCGAAGACCGGGAAGCCTTTGTGCAAGCCGCGCTAAAAACCGCTCTCCCCGCCTTGGTGGACGCAGACGGAATCTATCACCTGTCCAAGCACTTGGAATGGCTGAACCGGGGCGCGGAGACCGTTCTCACCCCGCACCCGGGCGAAATGGCGTTCCTCTTGGGGCGCAAGGTCGAAGACCCGGTTTTCGACGCGCTCACCTTTGCACAGGAACATTCCTGCGTAGTGTTGCTTAAAGGCGCGTGTACCGTCATTGCCGCGCCGGACGGAAAAATCACCTTCAACACCATCGGAACGCAAGGCATGGCCACGGCGGGCAGCGGTGACACGCTGACCGGCATCATTTTAGGCCTGCTTGCGCGGGGCTTGTCCGCCTACGACGCCGCACGGGTCGGGGCTTTCCTGCACGCCAAAGCGGGTCTTGCCGCCGAGCAGCTCCACGGCACCGCCTCCATGAACGCGCTGGACATGGCAAACTGTATCCGAATCGACGGATAGCGCATAGACTGCCTTTGAGGGGAATCCTTCAAAGGAGGTGGGCGCATGGTGCAGCGGGGCGATCTTTACTACGCGAATCTCGACCCGGTAACGGGCTCGGAGCAGGGCGGAAACCGACCTGTGCTCATCGTGCAGAACGACGTGGGCAACCGCTACTCCCCCACCGTCATTGTGCTGCCCGTGACCTCCAAGGTGACAAAGGCGCACCTGCCCACCCATGTGGTACTGCCCGCCCCGCTCTGCGGGCTGCCCGTGGATTCCGTCGTGCTGGCGGAGCAGATTCGCACGCTGGACAAACGGCGTCTCCGCGAATGGATTGGGAGACTGCCGGGTAATCTGCTGCATCAGGTGGATGAAGCGCTCAGAATGAGCTTATATTTGACATAATTTGGGAGCAAAATATGAAAACTGTGGTCATCTCGGGCTCGTCTCGTGGCTTTGGATTGGAAATGGCGAAGGAATTTCGCAGACAAAGCTGGAATGTGATGCTGTCCGGCACGAAGGAAGAAAGTCTCCTTTCCGCAAGGAATGTACTCATGGAAATTCACGCCTCGGGCGGTGTGGAATACGCCCTGTGCGATGTGGGAAACCTTTCCGAGATTCAATTTCTCTGGGAGAAAGCCGTGTCTGCCTTTGGGCAGGTGGACATCTGGGTCAACAACGCCGGCATCAGTCAGCCCGCCGTTCCCGCCTGGGCACTTTCCTCCGCAGACATCGAAGGTCTGCTCAAGGTCGATCTGCAAGGCACGATCTACGGCTCGCAGGTCGCCTATAAGGGCATGAAACGGCAGGGCTTCGGGCAGATTTACAATGTGGAGGGCATGGGTTCTACCGGGCAGATTCAGCCCAACATGAGCCTTTATGTTGCCGCCAAGACTGCCGTGACCACCTTCACAAAAGCATTGGCGAAAGAAAGCGCTGTCCTAGACGGCGGCACAATTCGGGTCTGCCGACTGCTGCCCTCCATCATGCTCACCGATTTTCTCACCCAAGCCAACAACGGTGCCACGCCCATTGCGCTCTCGGACAAAAGCAAGGCGTTTTACAACATCATGGCGGATGTCCCGGAGACCGTTGCCCGCTCCCTCGTTCCGAAAATGATTGCCAACACAAAAAACGATCGGCGGTTTTCCTACCTTACAACCGGGCGCATCCTTGCCAAACTCATTCGTTCTCTCTTTGTCAAGCAGGATTTCTTTGCATAGCGAGAAAGAGACTCATCAAAATCAAACAGAGAAAGAGGTTCACCATGAAAAAGGAAATTAACCTGCCGTCCTTTGACCTGTACTGGCTGAATCCCTCTATTGTCAGAGAGGATTTTGCCGCCGTGCAAAAGACCGCGGCGCATATCCGCGCAATCACGGGAGAACCATGGCCGGATGAATCGTTTACCTGTGAGGAAGACGCAGAGGAACTGAAAGCCCACGAGCAGGAATTTCTGGCGGGGAAATCCTTTTCTTACGCCGTCCGAAAAAACGGGACGCAGATTGGCAGTCTGTATTTCTACCGTTCGGATAAAAAAATCTTTGATTTTGTCTGCACGCTCTGGACGGACAACGATTCTAACGACCGTTTGCTCTACGAAGAAGCAAAGGCGTACATGAGGTCTTTTCCCTTCAGAATCGCTTATGTGCCCTTTGAAATGTCCCGGGAAAACCATGCTGAAAGCGAGTGAGAACGATGAAAAAGCGTTTGGGCATAACAGATACGCCGCGCAGAATTGATTGGAAACAGGAGCTCAAAAACGATGCCTCGGTGCTCTTAGGTGTGCTGCTGATGGCGGTTTCCTACAACTTTTTCTTTGTCCCCAACCAGATTTCCTCCGGCGGGGTCACGGGCATTTCCACCGTGCTTTTCTATGTGTTCGGCTGGCCGATTGGTCTGACCTCCGCGCTCATCAACATTCCGCTGTTCCTCTGCTCCTTTCGGCAGATGGGCAGGGTGTTTGCCGTCCGCGCCTTTGTGACCATGCTGCTGCTCTCCCTATTCATCGACCTGCTGCCCAGCAGAACATTAACCGACGATTTGCTGCTGGCGACCATCATCGGCGGCGTGGTGCAGGGCGCGGGGCTTGCGCTGGTGCTCATGGGCAACGCCTCCACCGGCGGCACCGACCTTGCGGCCTCCATGGTGCATCGGCTTCTCCCCCACATTTCCGTTGGAACCATTCTGTTGGTCATTGAGGTGTGCATCGTCTCCGGCTCGGCTTTCGAGTTCGGCATACAAAAGGCACTCTATTCCGGCGTTGCGCTGTATCTCGTCTCCCGCGTCACGGACACTTTGCAGGAGGGCGTGGCTTCCTCCCGATTGCTGTTTGTCATATCCAAGCACTCCGACCTCATCGGCAAGCGCATCTTGGAAGAAATGGAGCGCGGTGTCACCTCCTTATCCGGCCGCGGTCTGTATTCCGGCAGCGAAACGCAGGTGCTTTTTTGTGTGGTCTCCAAGCGTGAAGTCACCAAGCTTAAAAAGATTATCCACGAAACCGACCCCAAAGCATTTGTGGTGCTCTCCGTCGCCAACGAGGCCATGGGTGAAGGCTTCTCCCGCATTTTCCCGAAATAGCTCCGTGTTCGCAAAAAAAGGTTGACTTTTCCCTCCCGGCTTGCTATACTGTAAAAGTCGCAGGCGGTGCGGCGATAGGGAAAAGCCGCTTTTCGCACGGAGAGGTATCGAAGTGGTCATAACGAGGCGGTCTTGAAAACCGTTTG
>DCHO01000081.1:63521-90901 GCA_002315655.1 Christensenella sp. UBA1750 | reverse complement strand
CATGGGTTCGAATCCCATCCTCTCCGCCATCCCTGCGGAACAATTTCATACGGAGAAGTACCCAAGAGGCCGAAGGGGCTCCCCTGCTAAGGGAGTAGGCCGGGATACCGGCGCCCGGGTTCAAATCCCGGCTTCTCCGCCACAGATTGCGGTAATCCATGAGAAAATGGACTACCGCATTTTTTGTCAAAACCAATAAGACAGAAAAAATCCGGATAAAGGGGGAGCAGATGCCTCGCTTTATCCGGATTTCACTGTATTTCAGAAATCTTTGCTTATTCTGGCTTTTTTGTGAAGACGAGGTTCACGCGGTCAAGGCGCTTCCATACGCCGCCGTAAGCGTTGACGGCATCTTTACGGCCGTTCATGAAGGCGGTGCGGTTGGGCTCCGGTCTGCAAAATGGTTCCCTTGCCTGTCCGATGCCGGGGGCGATCTTGAGGATCAACCTGCCGGGTTTCAGATCTGCGATTTTTGCATTCGCGGAGATGGCTTCCGGGCAGTAGCGCGGGCGGTACTTGTCGAATTCCTCGGGGATGCTGTCAAACACTTTGTGAGGTTCCATAGCATATACACTCCTTAATTGTTGAGATGGAGCACCAAATACCATAAATCCCGCGTTCTGTCAAAAAATCTGACATAACGCGGGATTTTTCAGAATTTATCGGTTTTACATTGATTTGTCCTCATACTTTGTGAAAATCAACAGGTCAAGGGAAATGTCGATGATGAGGAAAGCGATGTCCTCCAGACCGTTGAGGTCAAAGGCTTTCGCCATCACGACCTCCACAACGAACAGGAACACATGAATGACGGTGATGCAAAGGGCGATGCGCTCCGAGGCTTTCCGTTTCAGCGGCGCAAATGCCAGCACGCAATAGCCGATGAGGGCAAAAGCGTGCAAGAGGGTCGGTAAATTATGCCCGGTGGTCTCCTCAAAGACAAACAGCGCAACGGTGTCCAGCGCACTTAGCATCAGATAAAGTTTCAGAAGGATGCTTTTCGGATCGTGCCTGCCGCCTATGAAGATATACACCGCGCCGAACAGCGAAGTTAAGATGTTCACAATGCCGCTGAACATGAGGGGCAGGCTGACCACATTCTGTCCCAGCCGAAACCCGAACACCACGGCAATGACAAGCGCACTGAACACAAGCAGCACGCCGACTGCAAAAAGGAGGGCTTTCATCGTCTTTTTCATGGCTCTGTCCTCCGTAGATAAGGGCTGGTTAACCGTCGTAGCGGGAGGTGATCACGTTCCACTCCTTCGCGCTCTCGGTATAGAGCACGGTAAAGCCGTTTTCTTTGAGGGCGGTGAGTACTTCCTCTTTTCGGTCGGAAATGATGCCGGAGGTAATGAACAGGCCGCCCATTTTGATGAGCTTGGGCGCGATGGGGCACAGGGGGATAATGACCCCCGCCACGATGTTAGCGGCCACAATGTCAAAATCCCTGCCCAGAGAATCCACAAATCCGTTGTCGTCCAGCACATTGCCCGCAAGCACCAAGTAGCGGTCACGCCCGATGCCGTTGTTGTCGGCATTGTTGTAGGCGATGTCCACGGCATTGGGGTCGATGTCCACACCCACAGCGGTTTCCGCGCCCAGCAGCAGCGCACCCACGGAGAGAATGCCGCTGCCGCAGCCCAGGTCGATGACCTTATCCCCTGCCTTGACGTGCTTGTCCAACTGTTTTAAGCAAAGCTGGGTGGTCTCATGGGTGCCGGTGCCAAAGACCATGCCGGGGTCCATTTCCAGGATGATGCGATCCGTCTCCCTGTCCAGTTCCTCCCAGGAGGGCTTGACCAGCAGCTTCTCGCCGATCTCCATGGGCTTGTAATACTGCTTCCAGTTGTTTGCCCAGTCCTCGTCCCTGACAATCTCCACGGTCACGGTCAGATCGCCCAAATCAAGACCGAAGGTGTTACCCTTCAATTCCTCCACCATTTCGGTGATGTTGGCAAGCTGCTCCTCGCCCACCTCGTTGTGCGTTAAGTACGCCCGAATGCAGGGCTGACGGGCGGCCAGGACGGATTCCGCGTCCACATAGTCCCAGAAAGCTTTCGTTTCATCGAGGATTTTCTGCGTGCTTGCCGCATCCTCCACAATCTCAAACTGCGTGATGCCGATCTCATCCAATTTATACGAAAGGAAGTCCAAACCTTCCTCAGTGGTCATAATCGTTACCTTTTTCCAATCCATGCTGTGTTCCTCCTGATACCTTGTATTTGTCTCTATTGTACCTTGCTTTCTCCCATTATGCAACCCTTACCGGTTTGACAAACGGATTTTCTCATCGTATAATTCTATACGGAAAATAACGCAACTTTTTGCGTGCATACAGGAGGATAAATCCATGAATCCCTTAACGGTTGCCATCGCGGGCTGCGGCTCCCGTGGCTTTGATACCTATGCCCAGTGCCAGAAGCGCTTCCCCGAGCTGATGAAAATCGTCGCGGCGGCAGACATTCGCCCCGAGCGGTTACAGCTCGTAAAAGAGCAGTTCGGGCTTGACGATTCCCAGCTCTATTCCAGCGCGGAAGAAATGCTTGCCAAGGGCAAGATCGCCGATGTGCTGTTCGTCTGCACCCCCGACCGCTGCCACTTTGCGCAGGCCTCCGAAGGCTTGAAGCTCGGCTATCATCTGCTGCTGGAAAAGCCCATTGCCTCCACGCTGGAAGAGTGCAAGGAGATTGCCCGACTGGCGGAGGAAAACAAGCGTCAGGTGGTCGTGTGCCACGTTCTGCGCTACACCGTGTTCTACGACACCTTAAAGAAGCTGCTGGATTCCGGCAGAATCGGACGCCTTGCCACCATTCAGGCCATCGAGAACGTCTGCTACTGGCATCAGGCGCACTCCTTCGTCCGCGGCAACTGGCGCAACGAAGGGCTGTCCTCCTGCATGATACTGCAAAAGTGCTGTCACGATATGGATATGTTCCTGTACCTGACCGGCAAGCACTGCAAGGCGGTTTCTTCCTTCGGTTCCCTGATGCACTTTACGGCGGACAACGCCCCTGAGGGCGCTCCTATGCGCTGCACGGAAAACTGCCCCGCCGCCGACACCTGCCCCTACAATGCCGTCAATTACTACATGGGCAAGGTAGAAAATGGCGATTTAGGCTGGCCGGTCAATGTGGTTGCCACCAATCCCACGAAGGAAAGCGTGCTGGAAGCCCTGAAAACCGGGCCTTACGGCAGATGCGTTTACCACTGCGACAACGACGTGGTGGATCATCAGGTGGTCAATATGCTGCTGGAAGACGAAGTGACCATCAACTTCACCATGACCGCCTTCACCCAGTCCGGCGGACGGCGCATCCGTCTCATGGGCACTATGGGCGAAATTGACGCAGACATGGAAGCCAACGTTATCAAGGTGCTGCCTTTTGGCGGCGAGCCCGAGATCATCGACGTGACCAAGCTGACCGACGACTTCTCCGGCCACGGCGGCGGCGACGCCATTATGCTGCGCGAATTCCTCACCATGCTCATGGAAAACGGCCAGCCCTCCAACCGCTTAACTGCCGTTTCCCGCTCCGTTGAGAGCCACATCATGGCCTTCGCCGCCGAGGAATCCCGCAAGAACAACGGAAAAGCCATCATCCTGTAATCTATCATATAATTCAAAGGGCTGTGACCGATTTTTCCCGGTCACAGCCCTTAATTTGTCTGGTTTTTATTCCTGCGCGATGTCCAGCATGGCGTGCTTGACGAAGGCTTCCTCCACCTCGGAAATGGAGGCGGTAAACGCCGCATCCGCCAGCACCGGCTCATAGGACATTTCCTGCCGGAGGGTATAGGTCACGCCCTCGGTGGTGCTGCTTTGCTGGTTCAGCCAATCTGCTACAAAGCTCTCCAGCTCATCCTTGCTCTGCACGGTGCCCAGCTCGCGGGAGCCCAAGTGCACGGAATAACCGCTCACGACGGTCACATCGTTTTTGTTGAAGAAGGTCTCGCTAAGAGACGGCCAGGCGAGGTACAGTCCCGTGCCCACGGAGATGAGCAACAGCACGATGAGCATGGCCGCCAGAAGCGGCTTTGCGTTGAAGGTCGCGGCATTGGGGGTTCCGATGCCTTTTTCTCTGCGCTCCACGCGGGAGATGTGGGAGGTATAGTCCCACTTTTCCTCATAGGGGTCATCCAGTGCGCTCCAATAGCGCACCTGATTGAATATCTGAGCCGCCGGGCGCAGACCCAAATCGTTGAGCGTGCCCATCCGGGTTTCGTTTTTATCGGTCTTCACAGGTTCCTCCGCAGATATGCGCCCAATATAGCGGGCGAAACTTCTCTATCTGTATCATACCATTGAATGCGGCGTTTCGCAAGACAAAAAACGACAAAAAGCGTCGGAAATTATTTCCCGATGAGGCGCAGAAGGTTTCCGCCAAAGACCATGTCCTCCTCCTGCTTGCCGTAGCCCATTTCGGATAAGCACTCTTTGATGCTCTGTATATCCTTTTTCGTCTGCTCTGCAGTGTTGTAGGGGAAATCCAGCCCGAAAACGCTGCGCTCCACGCCGGTGAGCCACCACAAATCCTTGACTTTTTCCTTGCCCAAATACCAGTATTTGTTCATTTCCCGGTCAAACACGGAGGTCAGGCCGCCGAAGACGTTCTCCTTGTTGTTGCACATCACCGCCACAGCTTCGTTGAAGAAGGAATAGCCGCCGACGTGCTCCATGGAGATTTTGAGCTTCGGGAAGCGGTAGGCCACCTCATCGTAAAGCAGAGTGTTGTAGGAGGAAATACGATGCCAGTGGATGCCGGTGTGGAAGGAGATAGGCAAGCCCTGCTTCTCCGCCTCGGCGTAGACTTCACAAGCGTTGTCACCGTCCACTCGGAACCGCTGGAAGGCCGGGTGCATTTTGATGCCGACCAGCCCGCATTCCCGGATTTCCTGCACCTGTTCAGCTAAGTGTCCGTAGCCAAAGTCGATGGTGCCAAAGCCAAGGAGTCTTTCGTTGTTGCGAATCTCTTTTGCAAGCCAGAGATTCTGTTTTCCGGCTTCCCCGGAAAAATAGGAGGAAAAGGGCGCAAAGCACACGGCCTTGTCGATGCCGCATTCATCCAGCTGATGAAGCAGCGCGGTAATGCTGCCCTCTGGACGCACGGATTCCTCAAAAATATGCGCGTGATTGGCAAAAATCATAGCTTAGTCCTCCAGCGCGGCGCGGTACATATTTTCCACCTTTTCCTTGGTGGCTGCGCCCTCGTGTACCTTTTTGCCGTCCACATAGTAGGTCGGCACATAGTAATAGTCGTATTTGTCCGCTATGTCTGGGTGTTCCACTTCATCAATGAATGTTATTGGAACCTTTGCATATTCCGGGTGCTCGCTTTGCAGTTCCTCCATCCACTTTAAGGCCTGTCTGCAATAGGGACAGGAGGCCATGGTGAACATCGTTACGTTTTTCATGCTGTTTCCTCTTAATCCTTGTTCTTTTTTCTTCTCCTGCGTCTGCACAGTGCCAGCCCGCCGAAGCCGGAGATGATCGCCATGTAAAAGCCCAGATCGTAGGCAAAGCCCGTGTTGTTGGCCTCATAGAGCGTTGTACCCAGGCCTGTGACCTCCCCGATCAGCGAGATCGGCGCAAACCAGCCATGCCACACGCCCTGCAAAAAGCCCGCTTTCGTGGAACGCGGTTCGGCTTCTTTGGGCAAGCAGCCCGTGAGCAGCAGCATAACGACGAGCAGAACGACGGTCAACAAAACCAATTTTCTCATGCCCGCACCAGCTTCACAAGGACTTCCGTTGTACCTTCCTCAAACTGCGTATTTCCGTTGGGGAAAAAGCCGTGTCTGCCGTAGAAGGCGACCCCGCGGACGTTCTTTTCCAGTGCCCAGAGGAAACGCACATCGAACTTCTCCTTAGCGAAAGCGAGCAGCCGCGAGCCGACGCCGTCACCCTGGAAGTGCGGCTCCACATAGAGCTTGACGATCTCCTGCCCGTCCACGCGGATGAAGCCCTTGACGATGCTGTTCTGCTCGGCAACGTAGGTATTGTTGAGCCAGTCTTCGTGAGACAGGTATTCCTGCGCGATGGGTAAAACTTGAATGGTGCCGAAGGAGAACCGCTCATCGTGGAAGATGGGCAGAAAATTGATGCGGTTGTTCACCACGATCATTTCCGCAATGCGGGAAACATCGTCCTTGGTGGCCTGCCGGATTTCCGGCTCGTCATTGAAAAGTAAGTGCTTGTTTTCGTAGAAGTTGTCCACGAACCAATCCGCAAGCTCCCGGATCTTGTCCTCGTTGTGCTTGGCGGAGGCATCCGGCGTGGCGCAGACCGTAAAGCCCGCTTTCTTTGCCGTGGAAATGGCGTAGAGGGAGTCTTCAAAGATCACGGTATTTTCCTTGGTTCCGCCCAAATGCGCCATGGCAGTCTCGAAAATGTCCGGGTGATCCTTGCCGAAGCCCACCTCGGAGCAGGTGAGAATCTCGTCAAAGTATTGCAGCAAGCCCAGCCGTTCCAAGGTCTGTGCCACGCACACGCGATCTGTTGCGGTGGCAACACAGGCGCGCACGCCCTTGCCGTTGATGAAGCGCAGGAACTCCGGGATGCCCTTCTTTGGCTCGACCTCCTGATACAGTTCAAAGGCCAGCGCGTTGATCTCGTCAATAATCTGCCTGGCGGGCTTGTCCACGCCGTACTCGGTCTGGTAGAAGTCGGCGATCTGCGCCATGGACATGGAGGCCTGTTTTTTGCGCAGGTCGGGCTTGGGGGTCGCGCCGTTTCGAATGAGGTAAAGCGGGGAGCACTTGTCCCAGACGGGCATGGAGTCGAGCAGTGTCCCGTCCATGTCAAAAATTGCGGTTTTCATCTGCATAGGGGGGTCAATAATCCTTTCTGTTCAGCTTATGTCAGATAGGCGCACCAAAAGGCTCGCCCGCGTGCGGGAGAGCTGTCGCCGTAGGTGACTGAGAGGGCATTTTAGTGGATTCTACGGTTTTCGATATCGTCATTGCCGCGCCATGCGTCCAGATTGCCGCCGATGTAGGCCTTAATGTCGGCAGAAAGCTGATCTAAGGTCGCCATGTCGTTATCGTTCAGCTCGGTGGTCATAGCCAGTATGTTGGACTTGACCTGCTTTTCGCTTCTCGCGCCGGCGATCACGGTGGTCACGCCGTCCTTGTGCATGAGCCATGCAAGCGCGACCTGCGCCATGGTCATGTTCTTGTCGGCGCAGAAAATGCGGAGATCAGCCAGAGCCTTCTCCACCAGTTCCTGACAGCCGCCTTCTTTGTGGGGAGAGGCAGGGTTCATGGTGCAGGGATAAAGGCGGGTGCGGCGCAGGGTAACGGGAACATCGGAAAGCCCCTGATATTTGCCGGTGAGCAAGCCCTGGGCGATGGAAGAATAGGTCATCATACCCATACCGTACTTCTTGTGCAGCTCCACCATGTTCACCTCGGGGGCGCGGAAGAACAGGTTATACATGAGCTGGTTGGAAACGGGCTGCATGAAGGCTTCCATTTCGGCAAGCTGCTCCACGCCGAAGTTGGACACGCCGATCTCCCGGATTTTGCCCTGTTCCTTTAGTTTCAGCAGCGCGGAGGCGGTTTCCTCGAAGGGCACATCGTTGGACGGCCAATGGATCTGGTACAAGTCGATGGCGTCGCGCTGCAAATTCTTGAGGGACTTTTCGCATTCCTCGATGACCTCGCCGTAATGCTGTTTGGAAGAGAGCAGCTTGGTGGCAATCGTTACCTTGTCGGAATTGCCGAAGGCGCGGCCTACGATCTGCTCGGAGAGACCGTTGCCGTACATGGCGGCGGTGTCAAAGGAAAAAATGCCCAAATCCGCGGCAAGGTGCATGGCGGAGATGGTCTCGTTTTCGTCCTGCGGACCCCAGACGGCGGCATCGGCAATGGCCATGCAGCCGAAGGTGATGGGGGCAAAGGGCACAGAGCCCAAATACTTCATCTGCATAAATGTATCCTCCCGTAAGCTTCACAATTTGCTTTCCATATTATATCACAAAAAGTGCTATCTTGTACAGGGCAAAAAAAGCTTGACAAAGAATGCCAAAACAACAATAATAGGAATATCAGTTTCGGCAAGGGAGGACTTTTATCCGCATGAAGGAATTCGCATCCTATCAGAAGGTCTATAATTTCGCAGACATTGTTTTTAATCCCATTGCCAAGCATTTTTTTCACTATACCTTTGATTCCCTGGAGAATGTTCCGAGGCCTTTCCTCCTGCTCTCCAACCACAACACGGACATTGACCCGTTGTTTGTGGGTATTACCACAAAACGCCATCCCATGTATTTTGTGGCCAGCGATCACATTCTGAACCATAAGTTTTTAGGCTGGTTCATGAAATTCCATTGCAATCCGATTTTCCATGAAAAAGGAAAAGCTGGCATGAAATCCGTTGTGGAGATCATGCGGCGGCTGAAAGGCGGCATGAACGTGTGCCTGTTCCCGGAGGGCAACCGCTCCTTCAACGGGCAGACCATGGAAATGTCCTCCGGCACGGGAAAGTTGGCGAAGAAGTGCGGCTGCACCGTTGTGACCTTCCGCATGGAGGGCGGATACTTAACCACCCCCCGCTGGGGCAAAGGCATCCGCAGAGGCCAGATGCACGGAAAGCTCGTCAACGTTTATTCCCCGGAGCAGCTGAAAAGCATGACAGATGAAGAAGTCAATGAGGCCATCACGCAGGACATTTTTGAGGACGCTTATTTGACCCAGTCCCGCGTGCGGGCGCTCTTTAGAGGCGGCAAGCGGGCGGAATACTTGGAATCCCTGCTCTTTGCCTGTCCCAAGTGCGGCGCTTTCTCCACGCTGTCCTCCAAGGGCAACAGAATAATCTGTTCCGCCTGCCATTATAAAGCAGAGTTTAAGGAAAGCGGGGAACTCAACGAAGCGGAGGGCTTATCCGTTACGATTCCCGCGCTGGACATTCAGCAGCGGGCAAAGCTTTCGGAGGTCTTCACGCGCATCCTGCCGGAGATTCCGCTTTTCAACGATGCGGTGACGGTGCTGCTCTTGGAACAGCACAAGGTCGTTAAAAAGTTAGGCGGCATCTTAACGGCTTTTAAGGACAGGTTCACCTTTGAAAACCTGTTTGCGCTGCCGGAGGACATCGAGGGCGCGGCGATCTATTCCCGCAACGTGCTCACGGTGCACCTGACAAACGGCAAGAATTTAGAAGTGCGCGGCAGCAAACGCTTCAACGCCTACAAATACTTGAAATTATTCAATCTCATGAAAGAATCCGCGCAGGCGGCAAACGAATAGGAGGGTATCATGGATTATTCGGCAGCCAACACACAAATCTGGAACTCCATTGTCCAAATCGGTCTCATTGCGGCCGCCATTCTGATTGCCAACATCATTCGCCGCAAGGTGCCCTTCGTGCGCAAAACCTTAATGCCAACCGCCGTGCTGGCCGGCTTCCTCATGCTCATCTTCAAATTGGTGGGACTGGTCAAGCCCGATGGCGAGTTTCTGGAATACCTGACCTACCACTGCATTGCCATCGGCTTTATCGCGCTGTCCCTGCGTGTGCCCGATGCGCCCGCGAAAAAGGGCGACCTTGTGGGGCTCAAAAGCGGCGCCATCATTGTTTCCTCCTATGTCATTCAGGGGCTTGTCGGCTTTGGCATCTCTCTACTGCTGGCATTGACCATAATGCCCGATCTTTTCCCCGCCTGCGGTGCGCTGCTGCCCATGGGCTACGGACAGGGGCCCGGACAGGCCAACAACATCGGCACCTCCTATGAGATGATGGGCTTTGCCGGCGGGCGTTCCTTCGGGCTTGCGCTGGCGGCGGCGGGCTACATCTGCGCCTGTGTTGTGGGCGTTATTTACCTCAACATTCTCTCCAAGCAGGGCAAAGTGCGCAGCAATCGCGGCAGCGAGGTCTCCGGCTCCGTGACCTTGGAAACCTTCCAGACCAACGAGGAAATTCCCATTGCGGAATCCCTGGATCGCTTCTCCGTGCAGGCGGCTCTCGTTCTGGTGGTGTACCTGATTACTTACCTCATCACCTGGGGCATCACATCCCTGCTCACGCAATACCTTCCCGGCGTTGCGAGCATGGTCAATTCCCTGCTTTGGGGCTTTAACTTCATGATCGGCTCCGGCTTTGCCATTCTCACCCGTAGGATCATGTCCCGGCTTAAAAAGCTCAACGTGATGACACGGCAGTATCAGAACAACTACCTGCTGTCCCGCCTGTCAGGTTTGGCCTTTGACATCATGATCGTGGCGGGCATCGCCTCCATCGAAATTGAAGACCTCTCCGGCCTGTGGCTGCCCTTTGTGCTCATGGCTGTACTGGGCGGCGTCATCACCCTCATCCATCTGCGCATCGTGTGCAAGAGCGCATACGGCGACTACTATTATGAAGGCCTCATTTCCATGTACGGCATGATGACCGGCACCATCTCCTCCGGCATCCTGCTGCTGCGCGAGATCGACCCGGAGTTCAAGACCCCCGCCTCCAACAACTTGGTTGTGGGTTCCTCCTTTGCCATTCTGCTGGGTGCGCCGATTCTGCTGCTGGTGTCCTTTGCGGCAAAGTCTCTGATTACCACCGCCATCGCCATGCTGCTGTGCATCCCCTATTATCTCATTCTGTTCTACATCGCCTATCACAAAAAGAAAGACGAGAAATAGTCCTTCTTTTTATACTAAAACGTCATTCCCCGAATTGCCGGAGAATGACGTTTTGCTGTATATCGTTTAGAATTTGAAGACCTTTTCCGCCACATCAAAGTGCAGCGTACCGTCGTACCACGCCAAGGTTCCGCCCTCGTACAGGGTGACTTCGGTATCGGTCTCGGACAGAACCGCCGCCACGCAGTTGATCTTCTCGGAAAGACCGATGACCGTGCGCTTGCCGAGAATGGGCAGGAGAATGTAGAGGCGGAAGTCCTCCGCATCCTGCAATGTGAAGGCGATTTCGTCCTCGGGGTTCAGCTCCCGTACGGTCTTGTTAAAGCGGTCATAAACCAGCGTTTTGCCGGTGAAACCGTAGTCCTTGGGGCAGATGCGCCCGGAGACGGGCTGCTCCTCGTCATTGATGTTGAACGCGCCGACGAGAGTCGCATTGCGGCAGGTGTTGTAGACGCAGAAGGCCTTTTCGGATTTTGTGGGCGCGTCCAGCAGATTTTCTCTTGCGGGAATCGCCACGCCGTCACAGCGGCAGATGCGCCCGTCGGCAAAGCACAGGGGTTCCAGCAGCTCTTTGTTGGTGCGCCCGATGCGGTCGGAAACGTAGATGGGACCGCCGGAAATGGCACGGAGCACGGAGTTGCGAAGCGCCTGGGTGTCGTCCGTCCACCACATATCCCAGTCGTTGACCTGGAATTGCCCCTGCCACAGCCCGTTGTAGGCGCAGGAGGTCAGATGCTTGGCGAACCAGGGACGGTTTTCGGGCTGGAAGTCATCCGAACAGCGGGAAATGGCGGAGGTTCTGTGGAAAATGTTCTCGTTGGCCTGTCCCATGCAGTTGATGAGCTGCCCGGCAAAGCGTTCGTCGGCAGAGGAATCAATGGCCTTTTGCAGGTTGTCCGCCAGCACGCCAAGCGGCGCAAGACCAGCGAAGCGATCCCTAAGACAGCTCTGGTTGTCGATTTTGATAAAGTCCGTGCCGCAGTCTTTCAGATATTCGTGAATGGTGCCAAAGAACCCCTTGGCTTTTTCCAGATCTCGCAGGTCGGGCAGAATCCAGCCATTTTCGCGGGTCACGGTGTAATCCTTCAGCTTTTCTGCGGCGGCGCTGCCGGGTTCCAGTCCCAGCCAGTAGCCCGTGACGGGGTGCCACACACCCACTTTCAGGCCGAAGTCCTTCATCTTGGCGATGCAGCCGTCAAGACCGTTCGGGAAACGCTCCGGGTCGGCAGTGTAGTCTTTCAGCTTGGATTCGTGCATCACGTCAAAGGAAATGGAGTGATCGGTAAAGGGCGGCAGTTTTTTTGTCCAGGCCACATCCGCCCACATATCATCTAAGATGCCCCATTTGATGGGCACTTGCTTGTCCGCAAACTCGCGGCATTTGTCCATCACGCCGTCCTCATTGACCCAGATTTCCATGGAGTCCCACGAGCACCAGCCTAAGTATTCAAAGACCTCGGGATAGGCTCTGTCACCCCGCAAGGGTGCGCCGGTGAGCTTGGCGGCGAGCTTGGCGGCTTCGTCCATGACGGCGTAGGGGTCCTCCCCTTCCGCAAAGACCGCGGCAGGGGTGATACATTCCTTCATGCCTTCGCACAAGGAGAACACTTTGAGGATGATTTTTTCGTCTTCCCCTTGCAGCGAGGTGGCATATTCCTTTCCGCACAGCGGGAACAGCACGCGATAAGTGCTGCCCTCCTGCCACAGCAGAAACTGGGTCTCATCAGGGATGCCGGACAAGCCCTTTCCGAACACCGGATGGCACCAGAAGGGCGTGTAGTGCTCAATGGCCATCCACTTGGCATCCGCATCGGGGAAGGCGACCTTGACGGCGCAGTCCGCGGAAAAGCCGGTTTCACAGGCGGCACTCACGGCGATCTCGCTGGCGTTTCCGTGATTTTTCACCGTGACGGAAGCCTTCGCACCCTGCGGGAAGGAAGTAACGGTCAGGTTCTCAGCCAAACAATATGTACTCATGATTTGCTCCTTTTTATGTAGTTTTGTTCATCTTATCACAAGTCCCGAAAACTTGCAATCCCGTCGGACGCACTCCCTTGACAAACGCCGGCTTTCTTTTATACTAAACCATATAAAGCGTTTTTCGGGAGGTTTTCTCATGATTTTTTATGACGCGCATCTGACCTACGGCGCGGCGACAAAGCTCAATGTGCCGCTACCCAAGCCCAATGTGTTCCTGCCCATGCTGGAGGACGAGCTGGACAGAACCGGTGTGACAGGCGGTCTGGTCTACAACGTCGCCACGGATTACGCGGGCGTGGTGGTGGGCAACAGCGTGCTGGCAAACGACCTGAAAACCGCGCGGCACGACCTTTATGGCGTATACACCCTTGTGCCCAGCTACACCGGCGAGCTGTCCTGTGCCAATGACCTTTACGACGTGATGAAAGCCACGAAAATGGGCGCACTGCGGATGAACCCAAAAGCCCACGCGCATCTGCCGCGTGCCGGGGCACTTTCCGATTATCTTTCCATGGCGCTGGAGTGCAAAATTCCCGTGATCTTGGACACCGCCTGTGGGATAACTGCCGAGGAATGTTACGACCTCATGTGCGCTTACCCGACACTTCATGCCATTCTCTCCGTTGACGCAACCTGGCCGACGGATCGCATGGTGCGGCCTTTCTTGGCGCAATTTCCGAATCTGCACTACGACATTTCCCACATGATCACCGAGCACGGGCTGGAATCCCTTGTGTCCTTCTGCGGCGCAAAAAGGCTGCTCTTTGCCTCGGACTATCCTTCCCGCTACATCGGCGGACAGCAGATGATGCTCAAATTCTCCCTGCTCTCTGAAAGTGAAAAGAACCTGATCGCGGGAGAAAACCTGCTGCGGCTCATCAAGGAGGCAAGGCTATGAAGTATGTGAACAGAGACAGCAAGCTTGCCCAGCGCTTCTATGAAGCAGGGTGTTTGGAGGATTGCCCGCTTTACGACTTTCATGGGCATCTGCACGAGGTCGGCGGCAACTATCTGCCCGCCGGAAACATTGAACCGATGCTGGACACACTGCACCGCATCGGCGCAAAATCCTTCGCGTTTTCCTCCCATTTCAGCTTAACGGGCGTGATTACAGGCGACATGGACACACTCTCCACCTGCAAACAGTACGGCGCACCTTTGCGCGGGTATTTCGTGGTAATGCCGTTCCTTGCGAACCCGCCCGTGGACTGCAAGACCATCTTGGACAACCCGGATGTGTACTTGGGTTGCAAATTCTTAGGCGATTACCACGGCACGCCGCTGGAAGCCCCGGTCTATGCGCCCTACTGGGAATTTCTGAACGAGCACAAGCTGGCCGCGCTGTGCCACACCTGGGGCGATTCGCCCTTTGACGGGTCGGAAAATGTCCGGCACATTGCGGAGCAATACCATGATGTGCAGATTCTGGTCGGGCATTGCGTTCACGGACGCTGGGACGATGCGGTGGCCTTGGCGAAGGACTTCCCGAATGTATGGCTGGATCTGACCGCTGTGCTGGACGACCGCGGGGCGCTTGAAAAGTTCGTCCGCGAGGTGGGTTCGGAGCGGCTGCTGTTCGGCACCGATATGCCGTGGTTCTCCACCTATCAGGGTGTGGGCTGCGTGCTGGACGCGGAGATTTCCGATGAGGACAAGCACAACATTCTGCATAAAAACGGTGAGCGGCTGCTCAAAATCATCAATCGTTAAGGAGCAACATCCATGAAAACAGACATTCTCATTCTCGGCGGCGGGTCTGCGGGCTTCGGCGCGACCTACCGCGCCTTGCAGCATAAAGGGCTTTCCGTAACCGTTGTAGATGCAAACGAAGGCTTCGGCGGCACCTCCACCTACGGCGGCGTGAACTGCTGGGAGCCCGGCTACGGCGGATATGGCGTGCATCACATTCTTGCACAGCGGCTGATGGCAAGCGGGCAGGGCTTTGTCGGGAAATCCTACGGCGCATTCAGTGAGGACACCCCCTGGGGCGTATCCAAACGCTGTGACGACCCCTATGAAGAAACGCTGATCCGCTCCTTCCGCAACGGGCAGGAGCAGCGGCGTTTCCACTTTGAGCCGCAGGCCATGGCGGACACGATGCTGGAACTGCTCCGCGAATCCGGGAATTTTGCGAATCTGCATCTGCTTTTCAACAGCAGGGTTGAAAACGTAACCACAGAAGAGCGAAAAATCACCGCAGTTACGGTAAACACGCCCGAAGGAACCCTTGAAATTCATCCAAAGCTGGTGCTGGACTGCACCGGGGACATTGCGGCGGCGCGATTAGCCGGGTGCGAAGTGATCGTGGGCGAAGATGCACAGACGCGGTTTCAGGAGCCAAACGCACCGGAGAACCCTCAACGCAACGTCAACGGCATGAGCCTTGTTTTCCGCGTGACCCCCTGCGACCCCGACTTTGCGGACACCATGCCGGACGAGCTTTCCTCCGTGGACATTTCCGACTGGAAGGCACAGCTTTACGCCACGAACCGCCCTGCTGCCTGCTTTAACGACTATCCCAACGGCGACATCAATATCAATATGCTGCCCACGCTGCCCGGCGAATGCTTCCTTGACCTGCCGAGGGAGCAGGTGGAGCGCATCTGCAGGGCGCGGGTCTATGCCTACTGGAACTGGGTGCAAACGCAGAAGCACTTCCGGGGCTACCGCATTGCGCACATTTTCCCGATGCTGGGCGTCCGGGAGAGCTGGCGGCTGGTCGGACAATATGTGCTCAAAGAACAGGACTTACGCAATGGTTTTTCCGTGGAGCTTGGCGCGGGACATTCCGTGGCCTTTGCCGACCATCCGGCGGACATTCACGGCAGCAGCAATAAAAAGGGAGGCATGACGATGTTCGCCCGCTACGGCATCCCCTATGAATGTATGCTGCCCAAGGAAACGGACAATCTGCTGGTGGCCTGCCGCGGCTCGTCCTTTTCCCACATTGCTGCCTCCAGCGCACGCCTTTCCCGCACGATGCTTGCCTGGGGCGAGGCGGCGGGAGAAGCCGCCGCACAGTGCATGGAGCAAAGCTGCGCACCTGCTTCCGTGGATGTAAAGCTTTTGCGGAAATCGCTGCACATTTCGGAAAACGAACCGTAGTGCGATACTTAACCGACTAAGACTTGAAAAGCAAAGTGGTTTCCGATACAATGGTTGGGAAACCACTTTTTTCGGAGGAATCCCCCATGTCAACCGTAAACGCTGCTCCCGCGCCGCTGTCGAAAAAGGCGTTCTTCGGCATGGCGCTGACCATTGCCACCCCGGCGATGCTGCAAAACCTCATTTCCACGCTGGTCTCCTCGGCGGACACCATCATGCTGGGCTATGTGAGCCAGAATGCCATGGCGGCCTCGTCCCTGGCGAACCAGCTCGTCACCGTGCTCTCCATGGCCTTTTACGGGCTTGTGGCGGCGACCTCGGTGATGGTGGCGCAATACTGGGGCAAGAAGGACACCGCAACCATTGAGCGCATCTTGGGGCTTGCCCTGCGGGTGACGCTTTTTGTCGCGCTGGCGTTCTTTGTGGCGGCGTTCTTTTTCCCGGCGGCGGTGATGAAGTGCTTCACCACAGAGGAAGCCATCATCCGTGAGGGCGTGACATACCTTCGCATCGTGTCCTTCACCTACATTATGATGGGCTGCTCGCAGATTTTCGTGTGCGTCATGCGCTCCATGGAGAAGGTCGTGCTGCCCACGGTGATCTACATCGTGTCGCTGCTGACCAACATTCTCATCAACGCCACCTTCATTTTCGGGCTGTTCGGCGCACCGAAACTGGGACTGGTGGGCGTTGCCATCGGAACGGTGGTGGCGCGGGCGGTGGAGCTTGCCATCTGCGTCATTTATTCCGAGTGCTTCTCCTCCATCAAGATTCGCATCAAAGCGATTTTCGGCAAAGCGGGCATCCTCATGAAGGACTTTTTGCAGCTCTCTTTGCCCTCCATGGCAAACGATGTGGTCTGGTCGCTGGCCACCACGGTTTATTCCATGGTCATGGGGCGCATGGGCTCGGACGCCGTTGCCGCCAACGCCGTGGCGGTGATGGCGGTGAACATCGGCGCAGTGGTGTGCCGGGGCTTTGCGGGCGCAACCACCATCATCGTGAGCAAATCCTTGGGCGCGAACCGCATTGATGAAGCCAAGCTCTATTCCGCCCGCATGATTATTCTGACCACATTTTTCGGCGCATTAGGCTGCGGCGTGGTGCTGCTCATCAAGCCTCTCATGATTTCGGTCTATGCGGACAAGCTGACGGAATCTGCCTTAGCCCTGCTCTCCTCCATGCTGCTGTTCCGCGGCATCCAGCTCATCGGCGAGGCGGTGAACACCTGCCTCATCTGCGGGTGCTTCCGCGGCGGCGGGGATGCGAAATACGGAATGTTTGCCGATATGCTGCTGATGTGGCTGGTGGCCGTTCCGCTGACGCTGCTGACGGCGTTTGTGCTCAAACTGCCGACCAAGTGGGTGTACTTTGTGCTGTGCATGGATGAGTTTGAAAAGGTGATTCCCTTCTTTGCCCACTATTTCAAATACAAGTGGCTCAACAACATCACAAGAGACGAAAGCGAACTGGCTGCCGAATAAAGGTATAAACACAAAGGTCGTGACGAAAATCCCCGTCACGACCTTTTTTTTATTCATTTTTATTCTTTTTCAAAGGATTTGATGTAGCAGCCCTTTTCGTCCTCTCCCTCATAGGGGCTTTGGAGGATGAGATAGGAGATGCCGTTTACCGCCTCGCCCTTCATGGGGAGCTTATAAAGCTCTTTGCCTTCACAGGAGAGAATACAGGTGGTTTCATCCCACGCGATCTCCACGTTACTGTAAACGCCGTCAGCCAGCTGCTCTTTGGCAAGCTCGCAGTGCGCCTCGGCGTAATAGGGTACATACTCGTCAATCGGATTGAACCAGCGGTCACAGAGGGACACATGGATGGGCTGCCCGTCGATGCGCAGACGCATTATGACCTTGCCGGACTTTGCCGCCGGGAAGTTCCACACCACGCCCTGATTGTCGGAGAGCTTGCGGGGGTCGCGGATGCGGGACAGGAACAGGGCTTCCTCGAAATTCCCCTCGGGGTCGGGCATCAGCAGCGCGCCGTGGGTGCGGTTGTAGGCGCAGTGCCCCGCCACACGGAAATTGCCGGGCACGGACTTCACATAGACCTGCGTGCTGACCTTGGACAGACCGTTGCGGAAGTTTTCGCTGCGTTTCGTTTCGTAGAGCCAGTTCACATCGAAAATGACAAGCCTTCTTGCAATGGGGTTCTGCCCGTAGGAGACCATGATCTTACCGAAGGGCAGCTCGATGGCCTGGAACTGGTGCACGGACTTGTCCAGCGAATCCTTCACATCACCCTCTGTGCGGTAGTCGGAATCGTTGCGGATCCAGTTGAGCGCGACCTCCCTAAATCCCGTCCAGTTTATCCAATCGCCTGTGATGGCGGCGTGGTTTGCGTCGCGGTTGGTGAAGAAGTCCTCCCCGCCCTCGCCGGTAATCTCGCCCTCATTGAGCGCAGGAACCTGCTTTGTGTGATCCAACTCCGGCAGAGGCTGGGTGTTGTTGTAGAAAATGACGATGCGCCCATCGTGCAGCTTCAGAAGCTGGGGCGAGGTCAGTGTGCCGTGGAAGCGGGAGGGTGCGGGAGACGACCAGGTTTCGCCGCCGTCCTCGGAATAGTATTCGTAGAACACATCCAAGGAAGTACGCGCCAGCAGATAGAGTCTGCCGTCGTTCAGCTCGATCATCGTAGGTTCGCCGGAGCGGTTCTGCCAGCGCAGCCCCTTGTGGGGATAAACGATGCTGAATTTGTCGCAGCAAGGGAGAACGCGGGTGTTCCACGTCTCCCCGAAATCGTCCGAAAACAGAAAAACGGGGTGCAGATCGCCGTCGATTTTCGTTTGGGCGGTGCAGACGATGCGCCCGCTGGAAAGCTCCTGCGGCAGATACATATCCGCAAAGGATTCCTCGGAGACCTTGACAATCTTGTAGTTCTTGTCCCCCGGCGCATCCGCAATCAGCGCATAAAAGCCTTTATCCAGATCGTCCGTCTTCATCCAGTGCCCGGTCTCCGCCATCAGCGACCCGCTCAAGGCCAGATATTTCCCATTGGACATCATGATCCCGGAGGCCATGCAAGGCGCGTCGGTCACATGGGTCTTCCACGACAGGCCGCAGTCGCGGGAGGACAGATAGATGGGGTGGGAATAATCGAAAATGGAGGCTTTGTCGCGGAAGCCATAGTAGCGCAGTTCCCCGTCCGGCATGATGCACAGGCCGCAGCGGGTGTCCACCGGCGGCACGGCCACCACCGTGGGCTCGTAGATGCGGGACAATTCCTGCTTATCTTCCTCGGTAAGCAAGGCTTCCATGGCTTTGAGCTGCAACTCTTTCACATTCATAATGGGTTCTCCTTCATCTTGGTATTTTTGTAATCAGTATAGCATACAAACTGCTTTTTGCATAGAGAAAGGCCGTGATCCTTTGCAGAATCACGGCCTGTTGGTTATGCCTTTTTTACTGCTTCACATACAGGGTCATGTCGGTGTAAGAGCTCTTAGAGGTGGTCAGGCCGAAGGAGCCGTTGCAGTTGATATAGCGGCTGCTCTTGGAGAACCGCATATAGGAGCTGTTCTTGGTGGCCGTCCAGGTGGTCTTGGAGGTGGTCAGGGACAGCGCATAGGTGCGGGAGAACAGACTGCCGGAGGTGGCGGTGGTCAGGTACTTGCCCGTTGCCTTGTTCTGCAGGTAGTAGGTGGAGGAACCGGCCTTGGTGAGCACCCATACTGCGGAATCGTCCACGGAGGACAGCCCACCGTTTGCTTCGGTGACATTCACATAGGTGATGGAACCGTTGACCACAGCCAGCGCCTTGCCGTTGTAGGCAATGACGTATTCCGCGCCGGAGTTGATGCCGTCGGTGTCCTTGACGAAGGAAACCTTGGAGGCAACCTTGAGGGCAGCCTTGGCATCGGTGATGGTCTTGACCGCCGCATCGACCTGCGCCTGTGTAACGCGGGCGTTATTGTTCACGGTCTGCCCGGCGGCAATCGCATCGGTGTAGACCTTGTAGGAATCCGCGGTGTAATCGCCCTGGGCGACCATGTTAGCAAGTTCCTTCTGCAGGGCGGTCTTGTCGGTAGTCAGGGTGTAAACCAGAGTCACGGTGGTATTGGCGGTGTAAGTGCCGGAGACAGAGGCGGGTGCCTTATAGCCGGAGATGGTCTTGGGAGTGATGGTGTAGGAAGTGTTGATCTCGCCGGAGATCGAGGTGCTGTCCGCGATGGTCACGCCCGCGTCGTCCTTGTAGGCGATGGTCACGGTGAAGGTCTTCTTGACCAGCTTCGCTTTTGCCTCGGTGATGGCCTTGACAGCGGCATCCACCTGGGTCTGTGTGGCCTTGGCGTTGTCGTTGAAGGTCTTACCGGCGGCGATGGCGTCGGTGTAGGTCTTGTAGGAGGCCTCGGTGTAGAGGTCGCCGGAAACCACGTTGTCAAGCTCGCTCACCAGCTTGCTCTTGTCGGTGTTCAGAGTGTAGACGGCATTCACGCTCTTGTTCTCGGTGAAGGTGCCGGAGACGGCTGCCGGGGTCAGGTAGCCTGTGATGGTCTTGGGGGTCACGGTGTAGGAGGTACCGATCTCACCGGTGACACTCTGGAAATCCGCGACCTTCGCACCGAAGTTATCCACGAAGTTCACGGTGACGGTGAAGGTCTTCTTGGCAAGCTTGCCTTTGGCGGCGTTGATGGCATCCAGCGCATCGTCCGCCTGTGTCTGCGTGGCGCGTTCCTGATTGAGAACCGTCTTGCCGGCAGCGATGGCGTCGCTGTAATTCTTGTAGGTCACTTCGGAATAGAGGTCGCCGGAAACCGCATTGTCAATAGCGGCTTTCAGGGCGGTCTTGTCGGTGTTCAGGGTGTAAACCAGAGTAACTTCCTTGGAAGATTCGGCGGTGTAGTTGCCGACGATGGCCTTGGGAGCCAGATACCCGTAAATGAAGGTGGGCTGAATGTTGTAGGTCTCGCCTTCCATGCCGGAGACGGTATAATCCTTTGCGATCTGCACACCCTTGTCATCCACGGTATGCACGGTAATGACCTGAGAGCCGACGGGGCGGGCAACATTTATGGTGTAGAGGGTATCGCCCACGATCACATAGGTCTTGCCGCCGGACACGCCGGTGGCTTCCACCTTGGTGTAAACTTCACCGGGAATTGCGGGGCTGCCTTCCTGGTTGATGAAAGCACCCGCCAGAGAAGAAGTGCTATTGGAAACGGTGAAGGACTTATTGGAATAGCGCAGGTAATACTTGTAGGTTCTGGAAAGAGAAGCCTTGGAGTAGTAAATTTTACCGGAATCAAAGATCCACGCGGAATTGGAGGTGGAGGTGGACAGGGCAAGCTTTGTGCCGTGTGTCAGGTAGTAGGAGCCGGACTTGATGGTAAAGGAAGAAGCGGTACCCGAAAAGGTGAACTTGGTAGCGGAATCCTTGCTGGTGACAGCGGACAGGGTGCTGCCGGAGGCCTTCAGGTAATACTTGGTGGAGCCGCTTTCGTAGCCGATGACGTATTCGCCGTTGGCATAGGAAGTAATCTTGGTAAAGCCGCCCGCTACGGCAGGAGTGCCGGGAGTGTTCACGCCCGTGACCTTGACGGTGGCGATGGCGGTATCCAGAAGATTGGTGTTGACGGCCTTGGAATAGTCGCCGGATTCATCGGTATCGGAAACGGTGCCATCCACGGTCAATTCCAGCGTCTTGGTCTTGGAATAGTTCTTGTTGACGGTGACATTGATGGTATAGGTCTTCACAACGCTTCCGGCGGAGAGCTTTTCGACCTTGACGGAGGAAGTTCCGTTCAAAAGGGTCTTAACACTGATGGTGCTGCCGGAAAGGGTTGCCTTTGCGATCTCCTCATTTTCGGAGGAAACCCGCAGGGTCTCACCCGCCTGCAGGCCGGAGAACTGAACATTCACGGTCTTGCCCATATCATCAGTCACGGAAACGGTGCTGCAGAGCGTCCCTGTCTTGGGGTCAACCAGGCCGGAGGGCGTGGTGGGCACGGGGTCTTCATAATCGTCATAAGTCACATCGAAGCCGGGAACATAGAGCCGTTCTTCGATTTCCTTATCGGCGGGCAGGTCGTCCTCAATGGTGATGTAGAGCTTGCCCTCGATGCGGGCAAGACCGAAAATCTGATCCTGGCTTGGGTAAACCTCGCCGGAATAGGGGTCCGTCCAGCCCACGGTCTCCTCGGGGGAATGGACGATCTCCGCTTTACCGGTGTCCAGATCGACATGATACAGGTTGCGGGGGGAGATCATGTAGAGGTCGTTGTCAATGGCGGTAATCTTGGGGGTGACAACGGCGTTGGTGTAAATGGCGTACTGGTTGCCAAAGGGGTGCCAGCTCATGTGCTCGGCGGGCTGATAGTAGAACTCATCGTCGCAGTACAGCGCGTTGTCGGAACGGACGGTGTAGAGGTGACCGCCGTAGTAGTGGCACATGGTGTGCGCGTCGCTCCAGAGCTGATTCGATTCATACTGCTTGTCGGTGGCGCAGGTGGCATCGTCAAAGACGAGGCTTAAATCCTTATAGGCCACGGTGAAGTCGGCCTTTTTGGGGTTGCGTTCCAGTAATGTTTCGGTGGAGATCAGGAAATAGTCATGGCTGACCTTGCCTAAGATGTCAGAGCCCGCTTCCTCGTCAGCGGTGCAGTCCACATGATACCATTCCCCGTCGATACGGACAAGGTTCCAGACATGGTTCCACGCGCCGGATTCGGCGATGGCGTTGTCAATGTCGTACTGATCCAGCAAATACTTGTAAGCCTGCGAAATGCCGCGGCAGACGGCAGTGCGGTACTCGAACACACCGGAGGCGAAGAAAACGGAGTAATCGTAGATTTCCGCGCCCGTGTTGGCGGAGCCTGCCCGCTCATTGAAGGCGTTGGTGGCAACGATGTAGTCGTGGATGATGTGCGCGATCTCAAGATCGGAGGCTCCCTCGGGAATCAGCGCGTCCACCTCAGCGCGGATGACCCTGAGCCTTGCCATGTAGGCTTCGTAATCCTCCACATAGTTGACCTGCAGGGAGGTGGTGGTGCCGGTAGCCAAGCGATAGAAGGTGCTGACGTCTCTGATGGCGACGCCCGCCTGAGAGTCGGTCAGGTAGATGTACCCGATGCGGTTGGGAAAATTGCCCATGTAGAGGTCGGGACCGTACTTGTCATCGAAGAATTCAGTGACGCGATTCATCAGTCCCTCGCGCAGAGCTTCGTCATAGGTGTGGTTTTCATTGAGGTAGCCGGTGCGGTTGGTATCGGCAAAGACGGTAGCGGACAGCATGGCAATCAGAAGCAGGGCTACGGCCATTCCGATGAGGGGTTTCAGGTGCGTTCTCTTCATGTCGTGTTCTCCTTTTCATTTTTATTTTGGATTTGGAATGCATATCGTAAGCGTTTATGCATCTTCATTATACATATACACCGTGTACTTGTAAATGAATCAGAAACAAATCTTGAAATTTTTTCCGTTTTGTTTCATCATGCGCGACAACATCCGAACATTTTATTTGATTCGTATAACATAACGATATGCAGTATATATTTAGTGTATCGAAATGTTCATGGCTTCCATCTTTTTGTCCGTAATCTTGAAGATTTTGTCGCAGGAAACGAGCATGGAGAGCCGGTGCGTCGATACGATGACGGTCTTGTTCGGGGCGGCGGCCAGCACGTTGGAAATGAGGGCGGACTCGGTTTTTTCATCCAGTGCGGAGGTGGCTTCATCCAATAGCAGGATGGGCGCATCCCGGAGCAGCGCTCTTGCCACGGACAGGCGCTGTGCCTGCCCCTCGGAAATCCCCTTACCGCGCTCATGCAATTCGGTGTTGATGCCGATCTTCTCCACAAACTCCCACGCGCAGGCGGTTTTCAGTGCGGCAATGATCTCCTCCTCCGTGGCTTCGGGCTTTACGATGCGCATATTTTCCGCAATCGTTCCGAGGATCATAGTGTTGCCCTGCGGCACATAAGCGATCAGGCGGCGCAGGTCGGCATTCATGGGGATGGCTTCGCCCTGGCTGTCCCGCAGCAGGATCTCCCCGCTCTGCGGCTCCAGCATTCCCAGCAAAAGCCGGAACAGGGTGGATTTTCCGCTGCCGGACTCCCCTACCACCGCCACGACCTCGCCCGGGTGGGCGGAGAAGTCCGCGTGTTCATAGACGTTGCTTTGCCCGTTATAGGCAAAACTCATGTCCCCCACCTCAACGGACAGTCCCTGTTCGGCTCTGACCTTCACCTGATCGTAGCTTTCTTCGTTGTGCTCCTCCTTGGGCAATTCCACGATCTCCCGCAGACGGTGGGTGGAGATGGCCGCATTGAGCATGGTGGGAATGGTGTGTACCAGAGAATCGAACCGATAGGTCAGCGATCCGCGCTGACTGAGGAAAAAGGTCATATCGCCGTAGAGAATCTGCCCGTTCCACAGGCGGTAAAGGCAATAGCAGAAGGAACCCATGGAAACCACCATGTTGAGCAGGGACAGCCCGGAATTGGTTTTAATCTGGAAGGTATTGTATTCCAGATTGTCCTTTTTGTACTGCTTCTGCCACATTCTGAGCTTTTGGGAGAGCACCCTCCACACGCCGAAGGCCTTGATGGTGTCCATATTATAGAAGGTTTCGGTCTGGAAGCTCATGATGTCGGAATTGAGTTCCAGCACCTTTTTGCGGTATTTCTTCTGCTGCCGCATGATGGCGCGGGACATGAAGAACAGAAACGGTGCGGAGCAAAGCCCGATGTAGGCCATGATGCGATCCATTTTATACAGCACCACAAAGGTGACGACGAAAGTATAAATATTGACGATGATGTCGGGTATCCATGAAATGGCGTTGTCGGAGACCGCATTTACGTCGTCGGTGAAACGATTCAGCAGATCGCCGTGCTTGTAGCGGTAAAGCTCATTCCATTTCACATCCACGATGCGGTCAAAGATCTCCGCCTGAATGTCGTTATGCACATAGATGGAGATTTTCTTGTGAACCCGGTTGGAAAAGGCCGAAAAGCCGATGTAGAACAGCGTTGTGCCGAACATGAGGCACAGCAGCAGTGCCAATTTGTCCGTCTCCCGGCCGGTGATGATGTTGATGGTCATGGCGGAAATATAAGAGGAAGCCACGCCAAGCGTGGAGGAAAACAGGCCGAGCGCGGTGTAGAGCACCACAAACCACTTGTAGCGTTTGGAATATGCGAATATCCACTTCCAATCGTCCACAAACTCCCGGAATGTGCCGTCGGAGAGCTTTTTAAAGAACGTTTGCATTGTTTCGCTCTGAAAATGACTGCTGATTTTTGATAGTTTCATTTTGGCTCCGTTTTATATACTATGATTTTGATGAAAAAAAGTGTCTATATAACCTCATTATTGATTATACTCCAAATTCTGCCAAAAGAAAAGCCGTGCTTTCCCCGTTCCGCTTCGTTGCACTTTTCTTAGTTTCGTGGTATGATGGGGGTATAACCTTTCCCAAGGAGCACAGTATGACCGAATTTACCATAAAGCTTGCGGGAGTTCCCATTCATGTGCAATGTCTTTTTGACACCACAAGGAATTACTGCAAGGACTATCTGACAGAAGATACGGCACGCATCGACCTTACGATCACACAAAGCGAGATCGAGGCGGAGCGCGTTCACAGCGCCAAACAGATGGCGCTGGAAGGCCACGGCGTGACCCACTATGCGGACAGCTACATGGAAAAGCTGGCGCTGTACCGCAGGATTGCCGACGCTCTGCTGCCCCATCAGGTGCTGCTCTTTCACGGCTGCGTGGTAGCCTACGACGGCAAAGCCTATGTTTTTACGGCAAAATCCGGAACGGGAAAGACCACTCATTCAAGGCTTTGGCTGGACAATATTCCGGGCTGCCACATTTTAAACGGCGACAAGCCGCTGCTGCTCTTTCGGGATAACAAGGTTTTTGCCTGCGGAACGCCGTGGCAGGGCAAGGAGGCCATGGGCACAAACGAGATTCTGCCCATCGGCGGGCTGTGCATCCTCTCCCGCGGCGCGGAAAACCGCATCTCCCCCATCACCTTTTCGGAGGCTTTCCCGGTTCTTGTGGCGCAGAGCCAAAAAGCACAGAGCGTGAGCCTCACCGAAACCATGAACCTCATTGCTATGTTCAGCGCACTGCCGCTTTACCGCCTTTCCTGCAACATGGATAAGGAAGCAGCAATGGTTTCTTTCCGCGGCATGGTCGGAAAGGAGCCGGAAGCATGATCACCACCACCTATGAGGAAATGCTGGAAAAGACGGGCTTTCTGTTCTGGAAAACGGTGGGGTTTTCCATGCGCCCGCTGATCCGCGAGGGCAAGGACACCGTGATCATCAAAAAACGCCCCGAAGGGCGGTGCAAAAAATACGACACGGTGCTTTTCACCCGCCCGGGCGTGGAGGGCAGAGGCAAGTACATCCTCCATCGCATCCTTCGGGTGAATCCCGACGGCACCTACTGGATTGTGGGCGACAACTGCACAAGCGGGGAAATCGTCCGGGAGGAAAACGTGCTGGGCGTGCTCATCGCCGTGAACCGCAAGGGCAGAAAGGTGGAGGTCACAAGCCGGAAGTATCAGCTCTATGTCCGCCTGTGGTGCGCCCCCTACCGAATGCGCTTTTTTCTGCTCAGAAACAAGTGGTTTCTTCTCGCTCTCTGGCGTCTCCCCCGCCGCATCGGAGGCAAAATCCTCCGAAAGCTCGGATTGCGCAAATAAACACGAACAGGAAATATAGATTATGAAGACATTTGATAAGATTTCGCTGGGACTGTTCCCCACGCCCTTATACAAGCTGGAAAACATGAGCAAAGAGCTTGGCACCAATGTGTGGATCAAGCGCGACGATCTGTGCGGCGTGGCGCTGGGCGGTAACAAGGTGCGCAAGCTGGAATACCTGCTGGCGGACGCAAAGAAGCAGGGCTATGACCTTGTGATGACCACCGGGCAGGCGCAGAGCAACCACGCCATGCTGACGGCGGCCTGTGCCCGCAAGGTTGGGCTGGACTGCATCCTTGTACTGAAAAAACGCGGCGTCACCGCCCGCAAGGGCAACCTGATCCTCAATCACTTGATGGGGATTGAGGTGCGCTTTGTGGACACGGACAGCTATGACGACATTTACGCCGAGATGGATCGCATCGGGGAGCAGCTGCACCGCAGGGTCTACAAAATCCCCTGCGGCGGCTCCAACGCTTTGGGTGCGCTGGGCTATGTGGACTGCATGGAGGAAATCGCGCAGTCCGGCGTCCATTTTGACACGGTGGTTTGTGCCTGCGGCTCCGGCGGCACCGCGGCCGGGGTGATCTACGGCGCGAAGAAGTTCCTGCCGGACACCCGCGTGGTCTGCTCCGCGGTGGACAGCGACCCCTTTGATAAAATCGTGTACGACATTATGAATGACATAAACGCGCTTCTGGACGAGCACACAGAAATTCCCATGCCGGAGCTGCTGAACATGGTGGGCGCGGGGTATTCCATTCCCTCCTTCGAGGGCAATGCCGCCATCGAGCTGATGCTGCGCAGGGAAGGCATTGTGCTGGACACCTGCTACACCGGCAAGGCCTTCGCCGGGCTCATCCGCATGGCAAAAGAAGGGCAATTTAAGAAGGACGACAACGTGCTTTTCATCCACACCGGCGGCGCAGGCGGACTGTTCGCGCAGGACTGGGAATCGGGCAATGCACGATAACACTTGAACCCCTCCCG
>DCHO01000081.1:48633-63501 GCA_002315655.1 Christensenella sp. UBA1750 | reverse complement strand
CGGGAGGGGTTCAAGTGTTATCGTGTCCACGCGGATGTAGGTGATGCGTTTTCCCCAATCATAACCATCAGAACCCGCCTTTGCATTGTCCGGCCGATTCTGCGAAAATAATACGCCTTCTATGAAAAAAAGGTGCAGCCGATTCGACTGCGCCTTTGATATGATTTAGTCTAAGAATTTCCACTTATAGAGGATGGCGGGCTCTTTGGACTTTCCCTTGCAGATCTGGAAGAAGGCGATGATCTGCAGCACCAGCAGGATGCAGTAGCCCACAACGGCGGCGATGGGAACGATGACCGTCCAGCACAGCACCGCTGCGGCGATGCTCAGCAGGGCATAAGCCACCGTGAACTTCATGGCCTGACGGACATGGAACTTGATGTATTCGGAGTCCTTGGAGGCCAGCAGGGCAATGATGATGCCCAGCACGGAGAACAGATAGCAGCCCATGGCGTAGATTTTGTTCTCGGACACATCCTTCTCGTCAAAGTCGGCGGTGTGATCCTTGGGATCGACCTCGGGCGCCGCCTGATACTGGGGTGCCTGCTGATAGTTTGGTGCCTGATACTGTTGTTGATACTGCTGATATTGCTGCTGGGTCTGCTGCTGATACTGCTGCTGACCGGGCTGTGCCTGCTGCTGTTGGGCGGCGAAGTTCGCGCCGCAAACGGGGCAGAACTTGCTGCCGTCGGGGATGTTGTTGCCGCACTTAGAACAGAACATAAGTTTTTCCTCCTTAATGAGCAAAAATGGGAGCGGTATTCTCCGCTCCCATAATAACACAGGTTTTACGCATATTCAACAGAAAATTGCAGTTTATTTTGCATGATAAACCGTTTTTCCACTCACCATGGTCATCTTCACTTGAAGTTCATCGTCCAGCAGGGTCAAGTCGGCATCGTTGCCCACGCGGATGCGCCCTTTCTTCTCTAAGTGCAGGGAATCCGCCACGCGCTCGGTGGCCATGGAGACAGCTTCCTCCAAGGAAATGCCGGCAAAGCGCATCACGTTGCGCACCGCTCTGTCCATGGTAAGGGTGGAACCGGCAAGGTTGCCTTCTTTCAATCTCGCCGCGCCGTTCACGACATACACATCCGTGCCGCCCAAGTGGTACTGCCCGTCCGCCATGTCCGCAGCCTCCATGGCATCGGTGATCAAAATGGTGTTGGGGTTGGCGATACAGGCGAGCTTGACGGCAGCGGGGTGCAGGTGCACGCCATCGGAAATGACCTGCGGGGCGATGGCGGGCAGGGTGAGGCTTGCGCCGACAGCCCCGGGAGCGCGGTGGTGCAGGGGGCTCATGCAGTTAAAGAGGTGGGTGCCCTGCGAAAGTCCCCAGAAGGTGGCATCCTCCATCTGCTCGTAAGTGGCGGCAGTGTGCCCGGCGGAGACCGTGACGCCGTTGGCAACCAGATATTTGGTCATTTCCTCCGCGCCTTCCATTTCGGGTGCCAGGGTCATCAGACGCACGATGGCTTCGTTTTCTCCTACAAGTGCCTTGTAGTTCTCCATCGTGGGAGCCAGCACGCAATCGCCGTTCTGTGCGCCCAGTGCCTTGGGGCTGACGAAGGGGCCTTCCATGTGAACACCCAGCACCTGTGCGCCGGAATATTCCTTCATGGCTTTTGCAATGCCGCAGATGGCGTTTCTTGTCTTTTCCACGCCCTCAGTCATGGTGGTGGGCAGGAAGGAGGTGACGCCGTGCATGGCAAGGCGCTCACTCATGCCTAAAATGTCTTCTTCGCCGCGCATGGAGTCATTGCCGAAAATACCGTGGATGTGCTCGTCGATAAAGCCCGGAACGAGATAGCCCGAAATATTGGTCACATCCCCTTGCAGATCGTTTCCGATAGCGACGATTGTTCCGTCCTCCACCGCCACATCCTTTTCCAGAAAGCGGTGATTCAGCAGCACCTTTGCGCCGCGTAATACTTGTCTATTCATAACTTATTCTCCTTTGATGTCTGAAAAAAGGCTGAACGGCAGCACATTCTCCGGCGGACAGGAAAAGCGCATGGGCTCCTTTTTCGTGGGGTGCTCCAAGTTCAGATAGCGTCCCCACAGCCCGATCTGCTGCCCGGGCTTGCCGCCGCCGTAGCGGGCGTCGCCCCAAAGCGGGAAGCCTTCCGTCGAAAACTGCACACGAATCTGATGGGAACGCCCCGTGTGGAGCTTGATCTCGCACAGGGAAAGCCCGTCTTTTCTTGCCAGAACCCTGTATTCCAAGGAAGCGTGTTTTGCGCCGGGCGTGCCCTTGGGAACCGCTTTTGTGGTGTTGGTCTTCTCGTCTTTCAGCAGCTCATGCTCAAACGTGCCTGTTTCCGGGGGATTGCCCTGCACCACCGCCCAATAGGTTCGCCCCATCGTGCGGGTCTTGACCTGCTCGGTAAGTCTCTGTGCCGCCTTGGAGGTGCGGGCAAAGACCATTGCCCCGCCAACAGGGCGGTCAAGGCGGTGCACCAGCCCCAAATACACCTCGCCGGGCTTGTCGTACTTCTGCTTAATGTAGCCTTTGAGCGCGGTCAACAGGTCTTCGTCCCCGCTGGCATCCGCCTGCACGGGGACATTGACGGGCTTGGACACCACCAGCAGGTGATTGTCCTCATAGACCACGCATTTGTTTAGCTGTTCTTGCGTCAGCATTTCTGCCACCGTCCCGATGCGCCGCAGGGCAGAACGACATTACTGCCCGAAATCGGCAGACCTACCTCGTCCGCCGTCGCTTTCCCGCCGTGCATGGGCACAACGGTCTTTTCGATAAGATTTTTGAGCACTGCGGGCTGCAGACCCGTGGTGTAGCCGTTGATGAGGAAGAACAAGGGGTCGTCCGAGAGCAGCTTGGCGCACTCGGACACGAGGCCGTAAACCTCGTTTTCCAGCTTCCACACCTGCCCGTCGGGGCCTCTGCCGTAGGAGGGCGGATCCATGAGGATGCCGTCGTAGGTTTTGCCGCGCCGCTGCTCCCGCTGGACGAATTTCAGCGCATCATCCACGATGAAGCGGGCGGGCTTGTCAGATAAGCCCGATAGTTCCATATTTTCCTTCGCCCAAAGCACCATGCCCTTTGCCGCGTCCACATGGCAGACCTCCGCGCCCGCCTTCATGCAGGCCATGGTCGCGCCGCCGGTGTAGGCGAAAAGGTTGAGCACACGGATGGGTCTCCCGGCGTTCTCGATCAGCCCGCTCATCCAGTCCCAGTTTGCCGCCTGTTCGGGGAAAAGCCCGGTGTGCTTAAAGCCCGTAGGACGTACCCGGAAGGTCAGCCCCTTGTAGGAAATCGTCCACTGTTCGGGCACTTTTTTGAGAAATTCCCATTCCCCGCCACCGGATTGGCTTCTGTGATAATGCGCATCCGCCTTCTTCCACAGGCTTTCATTGTCCGCCGGCCAGATCACCTGCGGGTCGGGGCGGCGCAGAATGACCTTGCCCCAGCGTTCCAGCTTCTCGCCGTAGCCGGTGTCCAGCACCTCGTAATCCTTCCAACCGTCTGCGATAAACATATCGTATTCTCCGTAAAATCAGATTTCGTACTCGAAGTGGAACTTGTCGCTCTCCTGCAAGTCCAGTGCGTCCACGATAGCCTCAAACTGCTCCACGCAGGGGTCGAGTTCACCGGGGTGGTGCGCATCGGAGCCGAAATAGAACTTGCAGCCGCATTCCTTCGCCAGCCTGTAGGGGCGCAGAACGCGGGGTCTTTCCGCCTCAGTATATTTGAGATAGGGGAAGTTCAGCTCGATGCCGACCCCGACCTGCGCGGCCTTGGTAAAGACCTTTTTGAAGGTTTCATCGGAAATGCCGTCTAAGATTGCCAGATGGTCTTCCCATGCGGCAGGTGCCATCAGAGAGCAGGTCATGTGGGCAATGCCGATCTTGCGGAAAGGCAAGTCCATGTTAAGCACTGCAAGGAAGCGCTCCGACCACAGTTCGCGGCGGCGCTCGATGCCGGGCATATCGCTTTCATCAATCGTGAAATTGTCCATGTGCAGGTGCGTGGTGGGGATGATGATGAAGTCCATTTCCTCCATCCGCGCCTTGGAAATGCCTAAGGTCAAATGCTTGTCCAGCTCGGTCTCGCAGCCGAAGAAGAAGCGAACCTTCTCACTCTGGGGTAGCGGACGGGAGGACATAATGTGGGCAAAGTCCTGCGGCTTGTACCAGTCGGACGCGCCCTTGACCGTTTCATCCCAGAAATGGTCGGTGAGCACCAGCCGTTTTAAGTTGTTGTCCTCGGCGTATTTCAGAATGCGCTCCGGGGTCTGCCCGGGGTCGGACGAGCAGGAAGACAGCTTAGAATGGATATGGTAATCCTGATCCACAACAAAACGCATAAAATCTCTCCTCTCGAAAATGCCTTTAAGCGGACACGGGGAACCGCATCCGCTTAAAGGTTATGAAATCATAGATTAGTTCTTGGCAACACCCAGCACAGCGGTTTCGCCGTTTAAGTCCCATTCCTTCTGATAAACATCGGCAGGAACTTCCCCGGTGATAACGGAAGTGGCCAGCACGCCTTCTTTCAAGGCACTTTCCTCATCGGCAACGATGCCTTCGATGAGCTTGGAGCCGCTTACATAGACGGTGATGCGATCCGTGACCTCGAAATCGGCTTCCTTACGCATGGTCTGCACCTTGGAGATGACCTCGCGCAGATAGCCTTCGCGCTTTAATTCCTCGGTGATATTGGCATCCAGAACCACGGTGAAATCGCCCTCGTTCTGGGCAACATAGCCTTCCTTCTGGGTGGGCGCGATAAGCATATCTTCGCGGGCGAGGGACACACAAGTGCCTTCCAGCTCGAACTCGAAGTTCTTGCCGGCATCCAGCGTATCCACAACGTCGTTGCCATCGACTTCCTTTAAGTACGCGCCGATCTTGCCCAAGAGCTTTCCGTACTTGGGGCCTAAGGTGCGCATCTGGGGCTTGATCTGGTAGGTGGTGAAGTTTCTCGCGTCGGTCACGAACTGCACGGACTTGATGTTCAGTTCGTCCTCCACAAGGGCGATCATGTCCTCGGGCAGAGTTTCCTTCGCCTTGATATACATGACGGACAGGGGCTGACGGATCTTGAGGTTCGCGGCGTTGCGGGCGGCGCGGCCTAAGTTGACGGCTTTGAGCACCACTTCCATGTTCTGTTCCAGTTCCGCGTCGATGAGAGCCTCCTCGCACACGGGGAAATCGCACATATGCACGGATTCGGGCGCGGAAGCGTCCACCTTGCAGACGAGATTGCGGTAGATGGATTCCGCCATAAACGGCGTGAAGGGCGCGGTCAATTTCGCCATCGTGACCAGCACAGTGTAGAGGGTCTGATAGGCGGCGATCTTGTCAGCCGTCATTTCGCTGCCCCAGTAACGGTCACGGCCGCGGCGGACGTACCAGTTGGAGAGCTCGTCGGTGAAGTCGGACATGGCGCGGGCGGCCTCGGTGACCTTGTACTGCTCCAGATTCTCGTCAACGTACTTGACCAGCGTGTTCAGCTTGGAGAGCACCCACTTGTCCATGACGGTGTAAGCGTAGGGAGCCTGATACTTGGTCGGGTCAAAATTGTCGATATTGGCATAGAGGACGAAGAAGGCATAGGTGTTCCACAGGGTACCCATGTACTTGCGCTGCAATTCGGAGACGGCCTCGCCTGAGAAGCGGGAGGGCAGCCACGGAGCGGCGGAAGCGTAGAAGTACCAGCGGACGGCATCCGCGCCCTGCTTGTCCAGCACTTCCCAGGGAGAAATGACGTTGCCGATGTGCTTGGACATTTTCAGCCCGTTCTTGTCCTGCACCAGACCCAGCACGATGCAGTTTTCAAAGGGGTTGGTGTCAAAGAGCAGGGTGGAGATGGTCAGCAGGGTATAGAACCAGCCACGGGTCTGGTCGATGGCCTCGGAGATGAACTTCGCGGGGAAGTTCTTCTCAAAGACCTCCTTGTTTTCAAAGGGATAGTGCCACTGGGCAAACGGCATGGAGCCGGAATCGTACCAGCAGTCGATGACCTCGGGAACGCGGTGCATGGTGCCGCCGCACTTTTCGCATTTCAGTGTGATCTGGTCAACATAGGGACGGTGCAGTTCCAGATTTTCGGGAACATTCTCGCCAAGCTCGCGGAGTTCCGCCTTGGAGCCGATGACGTGGATGTGGCCGCACTCGCACTCCCAGACAGGAAGCGGGGTGCCCCAGTAACGCTCGCGGGAGAGTCCCCAGTCGATGACGTTCTCCAGCCAGTTGCCCATGCGGCCTTCCTTGATGTTGTCGGGCATCCAGTTGACCTTGCGGTTGTTGGCGATGAGCTTATCCTTGATCGCGGTGGTCTTGATGAACCAGGTGCCGCGGGCATAGTAGAGCAGCGGGGTGTTGCAGCGCCAGCAGAAGGGATAAGAGTGGGTGTAGGGCAGCGCCTTATAGAGCTTGCCGGTTTCCTTCATTTCTTCGATGATAAGCGGGTCGGCATCCTTGACGAACATTCCCGCCCAAGGGGTGACGGCATCCACAAATTTGCCTTGGGTATTGACCATCTGCACAAAGGGCAGGTTGTTCTCACGTCCCACGCGCGCGTCGTCCTCGCCGAATGCGGGGGCGGTGTGCACGATGCCGGTGCCGTCGGTTAAGGTGACATAGGAATCCGCCACAACATACCAGCCGCGTTCGCGGGTCTGTCCGGCGAAGGGATAGAGGGGTTCATAATCGGTGCCGACCAAATCCTGACCTTTCACGACCTTCACGATCTCGGCATCTTCGCCGAGCACGGAGGCAACCAGCGCCTTGGCCATGATGTAGGTCACGCCATCCTTTGCAACGTAGGCATAGTCCTCCACGGCGTTGACCACCAGAGCCACGTTGGAGGGCAGCGTCCAGGGGGTGGTTGTCCAAGCTAAAAGATAGGTGTTCTCGGCATTTTTGACCTTGAACTTGACAAAAACGGAGGTCTCGGTCACGTCCTTATAGCCCTGAGCGACCTCATGAGAGGACAGCGCGGTGCCGCAACGGGGGCAATAGGGCACAACCTTGTGTCCCTTGTAGAGCAAGCCCTTGTCGGCGATGGTCTTCAAGGACCACCACTCGGACTCGATGTAGTTGTCGTCGTAGGTGACGTAGGGGTGCTCCATGTCCGCCCAGAAGCCGATGCGGTCGCTCATCTGTTCCCACTCGGTCTTATACTTCCACACGGACTCCTTGCACTGCTTGTTGAAGGGCTCGATGCCGTAAGCCTCGATCTGGGGCTTGCCGTTGATGCCCAGCATCTTTTCGACTTCCAATTCCACGGGCAGACCGTGAGTGTCCCAGCCGGCCTTGCGGGTCACTTTATAGCCCTTCATGGTCTTGTAGCGGGGAATTAAGTCCTTGATGGCGCGGGTCTCGCAGTGGCCGATGTGGGGACGGCCGTTGGCGGTGGGAGGCCCGTCAAAGAAGGTGAAGGTGTCGCAGTCGCACTTTGCTTCGTTCACCTTATGGAGAATGTCGTTGTCCTTCCAGAACTGCAAAACTTCCTTTTCGCGTTCCACGAAGTTTAAGGATGTCGATACTTTGTCGTACATGGTTGTCAGATTCCTTTCTATACGATGAAATTTGACTGGAAATGAATAAACTCCGCCCCGAAAATCGGGACGGAGTGAAAATTCCGCGTTACCACCCGAGTTGACAGGGAAGCCCTGCCCGCTCTGTCCGGCACCAGTCATGCCGCCTCTCTGTATCGGGAGAACCCGCCAAGGGTTAACATCGCGTTCGCCTTTGGTGCTCCGAGGTGATTTCCGTGCGTTTCTCTTCCACGCAGGGCTTTCACCCTCCCCTGCTCGCTTTTGCGGAAGATTTTGCGGCGCACAGCGTCCTCATCATCGCGTATAAGGTTATTATAGCCACGGTCTTCCCGTTTGTAAAGCAAAATTTCGTAAAATGTCTTGCATTTCACGCCAAATCCTGCGTTGACAAAACCATGTTTTGTGGTACAATAAAGACAGAAAGGCAACCGATAGACGGTTAGCCCTCTGTGTAGGTTAAGAAATAACCGCTACATTGGGATGTGGGGCGGTTATTTCTTTTTTGTTATGTTGATAACAAGCGATATGACTGCCACGATAAAGGTTCCGATCTGGAACATCATTTCGTATGTAACCATAGCACCGCCCTCCTTTCATGGAGGGCGAAAAGAATCACCCTCCGAATCAAGAGGGCTGCCGCCTACCGTTTATAGTTGCCTTTCCGGGTGCTGCAAGCACCATAATCAAATTAGCATATTTGTCGTTTTTTGTCAATTCTTAGCCAGATTCTTCCATTGACAAAATTGAGTTTTGTGGTACAATAAAAACAGAAAGGCAACCGATAGACGGTTAGCCCTCTGCTTTAGTTATTGAAATAACCGCGGCTTTGGACAAGGGGCGGTTATTTCTTTTTTGTTATGTTGATAACAAGCGATATGACTGCCACGATAAAGGTTCCGATCTGGAACATCATTTCGTATGTAACCATATTACCGCCCTCCTTTCATGGAGGGCGAAAAGATCACCCTCCAAATTGAGAGGGCTATACCGCCTACCGTTTATAGTTGCCTTTCCGGGTGCTCTCACACCATAAATAAACTATCATATTTGACGAAAATTGTCAAACAAAATCACAAATCGTGCATTGATGGAGATTTCTGCGGTTTTCCGCTAAATTCCGAGCTTTTTGCACAGGGCGCGGACATAGCGCAGGTCGTGCAAAGCAATGGCGTCGCCCATCACGCCGGGGTTGCCGTAGAGATAGGGCATGATCTCCACAGTGAGAATCACGTCGTTAAGCTTCCTGTCCTTCAGGAGGTTTAAGTACATTTCCAGATCAAAGTGCCCCTTTTCGTTCCCCAGCATTTCCGGGTCAAGGATAGGTCTGTGCCAATCCTTGAGACCGTCGTTGTTGTGGATGTGGGTCTCGATGACGGGCAGGTCGAGTTTGTCATACGCACGGGAGAAGCTCTCATAGTCGTTCTTCCCGCCGTTTTTATACTCGCGGATGTTCATGTGCCCCGCGTCGATCAGCTCATAGAAGGGATGCGCCTTGTGCAGCGCGGCATTGTCCGCATCCATGCCGTTTAGGCAGTAATCCTCAAAGGCAATGTGGACTTTTGTGCCCGCGAACTTCTCCACGATATACTTGACCATGAAGAAAATGCCGGGGTACCACACATCAAAGGACAGAATGTGCAGATGTCCGTACTGCTGCTCCCAGTCGTAAATATCGTCAATGGAGGCCAAGAACTTTTCCACATCCTCCGTTTTTGCGGGGTCGGGCAGATTGTAGTGGACTGTCAGGCGGCGGGCATCCTTCTCCCCCGCGTTTGCGTTGATCTCATCCAGCACCTCCGCCAGATGTTTTCCCTCGGTTTTGTTCTGAATCACGGGGACAAACCGGAAGCCCACGGAGCTGAAATAGTCATAGCCGTTTTTCAGGAAATAGGCGGCGTTCTCCGCGACGGTTCTGTGGTCATAATGCCAGCCGGCGATTGCGACTTTCATGGTTGTGTTTTCCTTTCCGCTTTATTTTCCGGTCACGGTCAGCCCCGCCAGCAGCACCGACGGCGCACCCACAGCAGAATCACCCGGGAAGCCGAATTTCAGGTCGCTGCCGATAGCGGTGATGGATTTGAGTACCTCATAGAAGTTGCCGGAAATGGTGATCTGCTCCACGGGCGTGGTGAGAACGCCGTTCTCGATGCGCATTCCCTTGGCCAGCAGGGAGAAATCGCCGGAAATGGGATTTGCGCCGGAGTGCATTCCCATCATGGAGTCGATGCGCACACCGTTGCCCGCCTGTGCATACAATTCCTCCACGGGGGTCTCCGTGGGCGCAATGTAGAGGTTGGAAGGCGAAGTGCCCACCATGGCGCGGTAGGAGCCGCGGGAGGCGTTTCCGGTAGTGGTCTTGCCCGCCATGTTGGCGGATTTCAGCGTGTAAAGCAGGGTATTGAGCTTGCCGTTTTCAATCACGGCCTTCTTGCGCGTGGGCACTCCTTCGCCGTCAAAGGGCTTGCCCGCAAGTCCCAAGCCGTCGGAGGGGTCGTCCCAAAGGGTCAGGATGGGAGACGCGATAAATTCCCCTTCCTTTTCTTTGAGCAGGCTCATGCCCTTCTGCGCGGCATAGCCGAAGAACACGGTCTGGAAGGTTTTCAGCAGCGTTGCCATCGCGTCGTTGCGCATAACGATGGGCATATTGCCGGAGGGGATGGACTGTGCGCCCACATAGCACAGGGCATCCTCCACGGCTTCTTTGGCGATGGCATCGGCATTAAGCTCCGCAAAGTCGTTTGTGACCTTATAGGCCATGCCGTCCATCTGTCCGCCCTTGCCGTCGTCCACAATAGTTTCCGCATAGGCCAACGCATAGTTTCGGGAGAAGGTGCGCTTGCAGCCCTCGGAATTGACCAGCAAACGGAAATCGGACTCGGTGGCGACATTGGAAGTGGGCACCTTTGTGACACGCTTGTCATAGACAAAGCACTTTTTTTCCAGCTTCTTGGCAAGAGCGATCTTTTCCCCGGCGGTCACTTCATCCAATTTGGGATTCACGGCAGAAGTCCAGTCCAGCGTTTCTTTCCCGTCATAGAGGAAGGATTTGTCCTCGGATTCCAGCAGCAGGGCGTTTTCCTTTGCCTTGAAGATCAGCTCGTCAAAGGCATCCTCGCCCGTCTCCTCGGTGGAGGCGTAGCCCATCTGCCCGCCAATCAGCCCGCGCAGGGAAAGTCCCGCAGTCGCCTCCACGGAGTAATCGTCGATCTCTCCCTCATAGACGGAGACCGAGAAGGAACTGCTTTCCGAATAGAAGGCTTCGGCCTTTTCAAATCCGGCCTTGATGGCCATGGCAACGAGTTTTTCGTATTTTTCAAACATTTACTTATCCTCCTTCCGTCCGCCGACGGTGATGGCGGAGACGCGGATGCGGGGCTGCCCCACATCGGTGGGAATGGAGCCGGATACCGAGCCGCACATCCCCTGCGCCCGCTGTACGTTTTTGCCCACGCGGTCAATGTTGAACAGAATGTCCGCGCCCTTGCCGATGAGGGTCGCACCGCGAACGGGTTCGGTGATCTTGCCGTCGCGGACGAGATAGCCTTCGTTGACGGCAAAGTTGAACTCGCCGGTGACGGGATTGACGGAGCCGCCGCCCATCTGCTTGGCGTACAAACCGTCGCCCATGGTGGCGATCATTTCTTCATCATCGTCCGTGCCCGCTTCGATAAAGGTGTTGCTCATGCGGGAGGTGGGCGCGAAGCAGTAGCTCTGTCTGCGCCCGGAGCCGGTCATGGGCAGGTTCATGCGGCGGGAGCCCAAGCGGTCGATCATATAGGAGGTTAAGATGCCGTCCTTGATGAGCTGGCGGCGCATTTGGGGATTGCCCTCGTCGTCGATGTTCTCGCTGCCCCAGGCGTTGGGAATCGTGCCGTCGTCCACGGCATTGACCTTGACAGAAGCGATCTGCTGCCCCATTTTGCCGCAGAAAACGGAGGAACCCTTGCCAACAGCGGTAGCTTCCAGCGCGTGTCCGCAGGCCTCATGGAAGATCACGCCGCCAAAGCCGTTCTCGATGACCACAGGCATATTTCCTGCCGGGCAAAAGTCGGCGTGCAGCATGGTGACAGCGGAGGTGGCTGCCTGCTTGGCAAGCCCTTCCACATTCAAGCTTTCAATAAACTCATAGCCCGCCTGAGCACCGGGAGACTGGGAGCCGGTCTGGTTGCCGCCTTCGTTTCTGGCAATGGCGGAAATGCGCAGCCGCGTGTGCACCCGCGTGTCGGTGACATAAAGGCCTTCGGTGTTAGCAATGAGCACATCCTGTCGGGAGTCGGAAAGCCCTGCGGAGACCTGCTTGATCTCATCGGAAACCGAGCGGGCGGCGGCATCCGCCAGATGTAAAAGGTCAGCCTTGCGCTTGCCCTGCACATCCCCCACCTCATACTGAACCCCGTGAATGTTGGGTACGATGCGGGAGCACAGCACCACGGGCACATCGTTTTTCGCCGTGCCGAGGGCGGCGGCAGCCTGAGAGGCGCATTTGAGCATCCCGTCAAGGGTTAAGTCGTTGGTGTAGGCATAGACCGTCTTTGTGCCCTGAAAAACGCGCACGCCCGCGCCGACACTGCGGGAAAAGGCGGCGTTTTCCACCTTTTTCGACAGCAGGGAAATTTCGCCCGCCTTCACGTTTTCCGCGAAAATTTCGGCAAAATCCGCGCCGGTTGCAAGGGCGCGGGAAAGAATCAGCTCCGCGTCGGATTTACGAATCATTTCTCATTCCTCTTTTCTCTTTCCAGCTTATTTTGGCGTATTCTGTCCTCAAACCCCATATCCGAGGGGAAATAGTAGCGGTCATTTAGGGCATCATCCGGGAGATACTGCTGACTGACGTAATGCCCGGGGAAATCGTGGGGATAAAGATAGCCTTCCCCGCTCCCGATCTTGTCATGTCCCTTGTAATGGGTATCCCGCAGATGCGCAGGAACCGGGAGATTCTTGGCGTTTTTCGCCGCTTCAAAGGCCGCATCCACCGCCATGGACACCGAATTGCTCTTGCTGCTCTCGCAAATCAGGATGATGGCCTGTGCGATGGGCAGCCGCGCTTCGGGCATCCCGATGGCCTCCAACGCCGTCCATGCGGCGGTGGCGGTGAGCATGGCCTGTGGGTTCGCCAGTCCCACATCCTCCGAAGCGTGGGCGATGAGCCGCCGCACGATGATGCGCGGGTCAACGCCGTTTGTGACCATCCGCGCAAACCAGCACAGTGCCGCATCACTATCCGAGCCGCGCAGGGACTTGCAGAAGGCGGAGAGCATATCGTAATAGTAGCTTTCGTCCAGCGCCAGCACCTTCTGTTGGATGGACTGCTCCGCGGTCAGCTTGTCTATGACGATGTTCCCTTCCGTATTCATCGGCGTGGAGAGCACCGCCAGTTCCAGCGCGTTTAAGGCGTTGCGCACATCCCCGTTGGCGCGGTCTGCAAAGTGGGAAAGGGCTTCCTCCGTGAGCACCACCGAAAGGTCGCCAAAGCCGCGCTCCTTGTCGGAAATTGCTCGATGAAGGGCAGTTTTTATGTCCTCTTCGGTAAGGCTTGTAAACTGGAACAGCCTGCACCGCGACACAATGGCCGGGGTCATGGCGATCACGGGATTTTCCGTGGTGGAGCCGATGAAGCGGATCCAGCCCTTCTCGATGGCGGGCAGAATGGAGTCCGACTGCGCCTTCGACCAGCGGTGGCACTCGTCCAGCAGAAGATAGGTGGGCTGGGAATAGAGGCGCATCCGCTCTTTTGCTTCCTCAATGACAGTGCGCACCTCGCTAACGCCGGAGGTGACGGCATTGAGCTGGGCAAAGGCGGAGGATGTGGTGTTTGCGATAATGGAAGCCAGTGTGGTCTTGCCCACGCCGGGCGGGCCGAAGAAAATGCAGGAGGTCAAGCGGTCGGCCTCGATGGCGCGGCGCAGAAGGGTTCCCTGCCCCACAATCTGCTTTTGTCCCAAGAACTCATCCAAGGTTTTCGGGCGCATCCTGTCCGCCAGCGGCGCCATTTTGCCGTCGTTTAGTGAAAATAAGTCCGTCATGCTTTCCCCTTTTTCCTGTCGGGCGCAAAGATGAACAGCCGCTGGGTCAGAAAGGACACAACGGAGAGCACTACGTCCACGCAGATCTTGGAGATGTATTCATTCCAGCCCCAATAGGAAACTGCGTGCTCCACCCCGTAGGAGCCCAGCAGCATGATGACCAGTGCAAGGGCGAAATAGCCTATGGCCTGTTTCACCACGGAGCCTTTTTTCGCGCCGAAAACCACGTTTCGGTTGATGAGGAAATTGACCACCGCGCTCACCACCCGCGCACCGATATAGGAAAACTGCGGCGCAATATGAAGCCCGGAAAGCAGGATGGCATAGCCCGCATAGTCGATGGCAAAGCAGAAAATAGAGGACGCGGCAAAGGCGAAAATGCGCGAAAACACGCGGATGGCGTCCCGAACGGGGTTGAAATGGGAGCCTTTGTTGTCGTCAATATAGATCACATCAATGGGAATCTCGCGGATGGCAAGGCCGTCCCGGGGCGCTTGCAGAAGAATGTTCATTTCGTATTCGTACCGCTCGCCGGGGGTTTTGAGCATTTCCGGCAGCCATTTGGCGGGCAGAGCGCGCAGCCCGGTCTGGGTGTCATAGACCTTTTTGCCCGTGGAGAGCAGGTAGGCAAGCCGCGTTACGCCGTTGCCGAACCGGGAGCGCAGCGGCACGGAGGGCGGCAGAACCCGCTTGCCCGTGACCATCGTGTCGCCGTCGGCCCGCTGCAGTTCCTTCGCCACGCGCAGAATGTCGGCAACGGTGTGCTGGCCGTCGCAGTCCGCCGTCACAATATCCGCACCGGGGAAAAGCTGCATACAAAAGTTGATGCCGGTTTTGAGCGCACGCCCTTTGCCCAAGTTCACGGCATGGCGCACCACTTTAACCTTGCCGATTGTCTCCGCTTCCGCAAAAATGCCCGCAAATTCCGCCCCGCCGCCGTCGTCCACAACGACAATGCCGCACAAGTCCTCCTGCCGGGACAATTCCCGCAGCAGCACAAGCAGCCTTTCATCGGGTTTATAGGAAGGAATCAGCACAGAAACCATGGTTTTTCTCCTCTTTTCGGACGCGGACTATGTCGAAATTTCACCGTCTCTATGATACCGCAAAAGCGTGTCCCCGTCAATGCTTCCCTTTCGCCCATAAATTTCTTTCAAGAATTTGTCAAAAAAGTATTGACACAAGTTTCCCTTTATGGTATTATATTTCTCGTTCGCGGGGCTTTAGTACAGTTGGCTAGTACGCTACACTGGCAGTGTAGAGGTCAGGGGTTCAAGTCCCCTAAGCTCCACCAGGACCGCTAGCTCAGTTGGTAGAGC
>DCHO01000081.1:34503-48510 GCA_002315655.1 Christensenella sp. UBA1750 | reverse complement strand
TATTCGCCTCGCGGCGAGTTATATTGTCTTCGACAGTTATATTTGCCAAGGCAAGTGATATTGCCTTCTGCAGTTTGAAGTTACGCGAGGAGAATAGAATCTATCTGTGGCTTTAGCCACAATATCACTTCCCAAAGGGAAATATCACTCCGGGCTTGCCCGGAATATCACTCAAAACTCATCCTCATTCCCACTCATTTCTACACCGCCCATCCATGCACCCCCACAAACTGGCACACGCTCCCCGCCAGCACAAACACATGGAAAACACCGTGCATATACCGCTTCTTCTTCCCTATCCCATAGAGCACCGCGCCGATGGTGTAGAGAATCCCTCCTGCCAGCAGCCACGCCATGCCGTAAGGGGTTAAGGCCTCAACCGCCTTTTTCCACACACAGACGATGCACCAGCCCATGCCGATGTAGCAGGTCATGGACAGCGCAGAATACTTCTTCAAATCAATCGCCGTAAAAACCGTGGCAATGACCGCAAGCCCCCACATCGTCGCAAGCACTATCGTGGCGGCAGTAGGGGAAATTCTTCGCAGGGCGATGGCGGCAATGGGCGTGTAGGTGCCGCCGATGAGCGCATAGATCGTGCAGTGGTCAATGACCTGCATGATCTTTTTTGTTCTCCCTTTCGGCAGCCCGTGATAGAGTGCGGACATGGAATAGAGCAGGATCATGGACAGGCCATAAATGAGGCAGGGGACGGTTTCTCCTGCTTTTGCTTTGTCCAGACAAAGCGTAAGCGCAAGCACACCGAAAATCGCACCGAGCATATGCGATAAGCAGTGGAAGCGTTCCTCGCCCGTTGTGTAGGCAGGCAGTTGTCTTTGGTCGATGGGTGTCCTCTTCATGGGGTTTCTCCCTCCTTTACTCCGAAAAACGACACAGATTGCCTCCGTGTTGCAGAGAATTTCGGTTGAAGGAAGGATGAATGTTTGGTATAATGAGGAACGGAAGGGAGGGATGCGCATGAAGCTGAAACGCAGACAGATCAATATGGAAAAAGCCGCGACATTTTCGATCATTCTGAACGCTGCGGAAGTGATCCTTCTGTTTTTCATGCTGCTCTCCACTCTCATTGATCCCCAAAGTTCACTGGCTTCCGTAACCCGCCCTCTATCCGTTCTTGCGCTGCTCATGCTCATCTTTGAAGGGCTCATCTCCGTGCGGGACGGCTTTCTATGGAAAAAGAGCAACCGGCAGACCGAGATGGTCAAGGATGCTCTACAGGAGCTGGACGACCTCAACCTCCGGCTGCGCAAGCAGCGGCACGATTTTCTCAATCATTTGCAGGTGGTTTATTCCCTTGTGGACATGGACGAGAACAAAGAAGCCACCAAATATATCGAGACGGTTTACGGCGAAATGCGGCGGCTTTCCACCGGGATGAAGACCGCAAAGCCCGCCATCAACGCCCTGCTGCAAGCCAAGCTCTCCCAGGCCGAGCAGAGGGGCATCGCGCTCAATCTCAACATCACCTCCACCTTGGAGCATCTGCCGCTCAATGACTGGGAAATGTGCCGAATCTTGGCCAACCTCATCGACAACGCCATGGACGCGCTGGAAGGCAAGGCGCAGGGCGGCATCACCGTGGAGCTTTCCGAAAACCTGAAAAGCTATTCCTTCGCCGTGCGCAACAACGGAAACGTCATTGACAGCAAAAACCTGCCGAAGCTCTTTTCCGCGGGCTTCACCACCAAGGCCGCCGGGCATGGGCTGGGGCTTTCCATCGTAAAGGAATTGGTGGAGGACTGCGGCGGGGAAATCACAGTGACCAGCGATAAAAACGAAACTGTTTTTTCAGGAATTTTACCGAAGGACAGCGAAAATACAGACAAATAGGGAGGACAATTCACATGAACGAACGAGCACAGAAGGTCATGCAGGCGATGCTCTCCATTCAGCGTTACCCCTGGGAGCAGGGCGTGGCGGCACAGGCCATGTTTGAGGCAGGAGAGACGAACACATGGGTGTGCATGGCGCACGATGCCATTCTCAGGCAGCAGAGCGACGGACGGCTGGCCGTCATCAACAGCAACATTGCCGTCACCGATCCTGCCGCCAACGGTGAGGTGTGCCTGCGCGCCTTTGAGCTGACAGGCGATTCCTTCTACAAGGACGGCGCGGACAGGATGCTGAATTACCTGAAAACCCTTGCGCCCCGCACCCCGGACGGCGTGATCTACCACAACACAGTGACCTTTGATCCCCATTTCACGCCCTGCCAGCTCTGGGTGGATTCCGCGTACATGGCGCCGCCGTTCCTGGCCGTCATGGGCGAAACCAAGGACGCAGTCGCACAGATCAAGGGACTGTTCCGCTATCTGCGCGACCCCGAGACCGGCGTGCTGTTCCACAACTATGACGTGGGCTCCGGCAAATTCGTTCGCAAGCTGCGCTGGGCGACCGGCAACGGCTGGGCGCTGATGGGCATTGCCCGTGTGGTGGACGAGCTCAAAAAGCGCGGCGAAACCGAGGAAGCCGATGCGCTGATCGCTTTGGGCAACGTGCTGCTGGATTCCCTCATCCCCTATCTCCGCGCAGACGGGCGCCTGAACGACATTATGGACGACGACAATTCCTTTGCCGACTGCACATCGTCTCTTATGATGTCCGTCTACATCTATCGCGGCATCCTCGGCGGCTGGCTTAAAAAGGATTACCTCAAATACGCCGAAAAAGCCTATAAAACCGCCTGTGAAAAGGTTGACCGATTCGGCATCCTGCACGAGGTCTGCGGCTGCCCGAACTTTGACAAGGAAGGCACCTCCTGCGAAGCGCAGGCCTCCTTTATCATGGCGGATGCGTGGCGAAATCGCGTGTTAGGAATGTGATAAATCCCTTGCAAAAAGTTTTTTCCGCTGTATAATAAGGTTTGTCAGTCGATGAAGGGGAAACCAAGGCAGAGCCTAAGCCCGAACAAGAGAGCGCATCCGCGGCTGAAAGGTGCGCATGGGTCGCGTTCGTCTTCTCCCGTCCCCCAAGGCTGCGGGGAAACCCGCCGCATCCCGCTGCGGCAAAAACCGGGTCAAATTAAGGGTGGATTTCATCTGCCGAATTTGGGTGGTACCGCGAAGAAACAACACTTCGCCCCAAAGCAAACATTGTTTTGTGGGCGGAGTTTTTTTACGCCCGAAAGGAGTATCGCAATGGCAAAGAACAATCAGGAATTTGTGAAGGAGATTACGCCCCGTGACGTGGATTTCGGTCAGTGGTACACGGACGTGATCTTAAAGACCGACATGGTGGACTATGCCCCCGTCCGCGGCTGCATGGTCATCAAGCCCTACGGCTACGGCATTTGGGAGCTGATTCAGAAGGAACTGGATGCCGAGTTTAAGGCCACCGGGCATCAGAATGTGTATATGCCCATGCTGCTGCCCGAATCCCTGCTGATGAAGGAATCCGAGCACGTTGAGGGCTTCGCCCCCGAGGTCGCCTGGGTCACCCAGGGCGGCAACGAGCAGCTCACCGAGCGGCTGGCCATCCGTCCCACCTCCGAGACCATCTTCTGCACCATGTACGCCAAGTGGGTGCAGTCCTGGCGCGATCTGCCCATGAAGTACAACCAGTGGGCAAACGTCATGCGCTGGGAAAAGAGCACCCGTCCTTTCCTGCGCACCTCCGAGTTCCTGTGGCAGGAGGGGCACACCATCCACGCCACCGCCGAGGAAGCCCAGGAAGAAACCCTGCAGATGCTGGAAGTTTACCGCAAGTTTGCCGAGGAAGTGCTGGCAATCCCGGTGCTGGTCGGGCAGAAGTCCAATCTGGAAAAGTTCGCCGGAGCCAGAGCCACCTATTCCATGGAAGCCATGATGCACGACGGTAAGGCGCTGCAGGCCGGCACCACCCACAATTTCGGCGATAACTTCGCCAAGGCCTTTGACATTCTGTTCCTCGACAAGGACGGCAAGCAGAAGTACGTTCAGGAGACCTCCTGGGGCGTTTCCACCCGCTTAATCGGTGCTCTCATCATGGTGCACGGCGACGACCGCGGCCTCGTTCTGCCGCCCAAGGTCGCGCCCATTCAGACCGTCATTTTGCCCATCGCCGCGCACAAGCCCGGCGTACTGGACAAGTCCTACGAAATTTCGGAGCAGCTCAAAGCCATCGGTCTGCGCACCTATGTGGATGACCGCGATACCCAGTCCGCCGGATGGAAGTTCAACGAGTGGGAAATGAAGGGCGTGCCCGTCCGCATCGAGGTCGGCCCCCGCGATCTGGAAAACGGCGTGGTCACCATCTGCCGCAGAGACACCCTCGAAAAGAGCACCATCGCCATTACCGACATTGCCACCGCCATCCCCGCGCTGCTGGACGATGTGCAGCAGGGGCTGTTCAACAAGGCGCTGGCCTTCCGCGACAGCCATGTCAAGGATGTCACCAACATGGACGAGCTGGGAGAGGCCGTCCAGAACGGCTTTGCCCGCGGAATGTGGTGCGGCGACGATGCCTGCGAGCTGGAAGTCAAGAACCGCTTCAACGCCAAGACCCGCAATATGCCCTTCGACCAGACGCCCATCGGCGACACCTGCGTCTGCTGCGGCAAAAAGGCCACCAAGCTCATCTACTTCGGAAAACAGTATTAAGACAGTCTCTATGGGGAGCGGACAACCGCTCCCCATTTATTGTGTCAAAGAACTGCGGTTCTCCCGCACCCTCTGGGTTACTCAGTCATACTTTTGATGAATAATTTCACGAATCATTACGCATTTTATAAATCCCCACAGACACAGCAAAAGAGCACCAACCGATTCGGCTGATGCTCTTTTTGATTATGATTTTATTATTTTCTCTGTTCTTCCACGCACGCGATGCCGCGCTCGATGGCGACCCGGTTCATGGGAAGCAGATGAGCCTTGCGCTCACCCAAGGTGATGCGCAGGTTCTCCATCACGGTGTCGATGGTGACGGCGTGAGCGACCCCGATGTACGCGCCCAGCATGACCATGTTGGCAACCTTGGAGTTGCCCAGCTCGTTGGCGATGTCGTTGGCGGGCACATAGATGGCCTCAATGTCGGTGCGCTCGGCCTTGCGGTCAACCAGAGAGGAGTTGATGAGCAGGGTCTTTCCGGGCAGCACGGCGTTCTCGAACTTATCCAGAGAGGGGCGGTTCAGCGCCATGACGCAGGTGGCTTCGTTGACGATGGGGGAGCAGATGGGTTCATCCGCAATGATGACGTTGCAGTTGGAGGTGCCGCCGCGCATTTCTGCGCCGTAGGACGGCAGGAAGGAAACCTCCTTGCCCTCCTCCATGCCGGCTTCCACCAGCATTTTGCCGATGAGCTGCACGCCCTGGCCGCCGAAACCGGCGATGATGAGCATTTCTTCCATGACTTACACCTCCTTGAATACGCCGAGAGGATACTGAGGAATCATGTTTTCCTCCAGCCATTTTAAGGCTTCCTGCGGCGTTAAGCCCCAGTTGGTGGGGCAGGTGGAGAGCACCTCGACCATGGAGAAGCCCTTGCCGGCGATCTGCGCCTCAAAAGCCTTCTTGATGGCCTTCTTGGCGGCGACAACGTGCGCGACATCGTGCACGGACACGCGCTCGATGAACGCGGGGCCGTCAAGCTGGGACAGCATTTCGCTCATCTTGACGGGGTAACCGCACAGATCGGTGTTGCGTCCGTAAGGGGAGGTGGTGGTGATCTGTCCGGGAAGGCTGGTCGGCGCCATCTGGCCGCCGGTCATGCCGTAGATTGCGTTGTTGACAAAGATGGTGGTAATCTTTTCGCCGCGGGTCGCCGCATGGACGATCTCCGCCGCGCCGATGGAGGCCAGATCGCCGTCGCCCTGATAGGTGAAGACCACCTTATCGGGATGCACACGCTTTGCACCGGTGGCGCAGGCGGGGGCACGGCCGTGAGCCGCTTCCATCATATCGCAGTTGAAATAATTGTAAGCAAAAACCGCGCAGCCGACCGGCGCGATGCCAATGGCGGTCTCCCCCACGCCCAGCTCTTCCAGCACTTCGGCAACCAGTCTATGGATGATGCCATGGGTGCAGCCGGGGCAATAGTGGAAGGGGGTATCGGTCAGCATGGAGGTCTTTTTGAATACGACTGCCATTTTACTTGCCCTCCTTGATGCCGGATAAGTAGTTGAGAATTTCCTTCACGGTGGGCACAACGCCGCCGGTGCGTCCGTAGAAGGACACGGGCTTTACGCCGTTTACGGCAATGCGCACATCGTCCACCATCTGTCCCATGGACATTTCGACGGACACGACCTGCTTGACGCTCTCCTGATTGGCGGCCTTGAAGACGGCCTCGTAAGGATAAGGCCAGACGGTGATGGGACGGACGATACCGACCTTGAGACCCAGCTTTTCCTTGGCTTCCTTGGCGGCTCTCATGCAGATGCGCGCCATGGTGCCGTAAGCCACGATGATGATGTCGGCGTTTTCCGTGTCGATGTACTCATAGCGGACTTCGTTCTTCTCCATGATCTTGTACTTGGCATCCAGTTCGTCGTTGTGAACGGCGCAGGCCACAGGATCAATGTAGAGGGAGTTGATGATGGCTCTCTCGTCACGGTTCGGCTGACCGGCAGCCCACTTCTTCTCGGGAAGGGCTTCGGTTCTGGCTTCGGGCATCTGCACGGGCTCCATGATCTGCCCCAGCATACCATCGCCTAAGATCATGACGGGATTGCGGTATTCATCGGCCTTGTCAAAGGCAACACCCATGAGGTCTACGGCTTCCTGCACATTGGCGGGAGCGAAGACCAGCAGACGGTAGTCGCCGTGTCCGCCGCCGCGGGTAGCCTGGAAATAGTCAGACTGCGCAGGCTGGATGGAGCCCAGGCCGGGGCCGCCGCGCACCATGTTGACGACGACCAGAGGCAGCTCCGCGCCGACGGCGTAGGAAATGCCTTCCTGCTTCAGAGAGATTCCGGGGGAAGAAGAAGAGGTCATAACTCTGGCACCCGCACCGGCAGCGCCGTAGACCATGTTGATGGCGGAGACTTCGGATTCGGCCTGCAGGAAGGTGCCGCCGATCTTGGGCATCCGCTTGGACATATATTCGGGAATCTGGTTCTGGGGCGTGATGGGGTAGCCGAAGAAGAAGCGGCATCCGGCGAGGATGGCGGCTTCGGCAATGGCCTCATTGCCCTTCATAAGTACCTTAGCCATGTTTTCGCGTTCTCCTTATCTTTCAACAGTAATGACCACATCGGGGCACATACGGGCGCAGCTCGCACAGCCGATGCAGGCGTCCATGTCTTTGCACTCTGCGGGATGATAGCCCTTTGCGTTGATGCGCACGGGAGCCATCTGCAAAATGTTCTTGGGGCAGAAGGTGACGCACAGGCCGCAGCCCTTGCACTTCTCCTCGTCAAACGTGACCTTTGCCATTTGCTCATTCCTTCCTTGTCGCTCACAGGCGATTTTGTCGCCTGCAAGGTTTATTCTGATAAAAGCAGTACAGCGCACTTCTTTTATGTTATTGTACTCATTTCATTTCTCCCTGTCAATGTAAATCCACCAATTTTGCATAATCTTCAAATAAAACCCGCAATTTACGCAAAAATGTTCGGTTTTTCCGGCTTTCTTGACAGTCCGCTGCAAGCGTGCTATGCTTGCTTTGCAATACCCAATGAAGGAGTGATGATGGGGTATGACAGAGGAAGAAATGAAGGAATTATCCGGGCTGCTGGACGAGGACGGCAAGGTTAAGGCCTGGCCGAAAAAGCAGGCGCGAAAGAGCGCGGTGCTTGCGTATCTCGCCACAAAGTTTGAGGATAACAGGAGCTATACCGAAAAGGAAGTCAACACGATTCTGGATAATTGGCACCTGTTCAACGACTATTTCATCCTGCGCCGCGGGCTCATTGAGGCACACCTTTTGTCCCGCGACATTTACGGCAGGGAATACCGCAAAGTCACCGAAAAAGCAGAATAAAGGAAACGCAAGGAAGGGTATGATTCCCGACCTTGCGTTCTTACTTTATAACCGGCTGTTTTCTTTTTTCTCCAGCTTGTTCATCACGAAATACCCGATACCGCAGGACAAAATCCCGATTGTCCCGGTGAGCAGGAACATGACAGCCATGCCGCTGCCCGCGCCGGAACCGACCAGCCTTTGCAGGAAACTCACAAAGGCACCGTTGCCCTGCATCATGGGTTCAAACACATTGTCCGCCATAAGGCCGCCGCACAGCAACCCGATGGGAATGGAGCCGTCCTTGACCAGATTCCGCACGGCGAACACACGCCCCTGCATTTCCTTGGGGGTCTTTGTGTAGAGCAGGACATTCAACCCCGAATCCAGCAGCGGCAGCGGCAGACAGGAAATGACCGCCGAGATGCCCCAAACCGCCACGTTTCGCCCGAAGTCCAGCAGCAGATCGCCCGTTAAGAAGGACAAAAGCCCTCCTAAGCAGATGCGCCCGGCGCAGGACTTGGGTTCCTTGAGCAGCGTGGTCACAAAGCCACCCCGCACACCGCCCACGCCCATGAGACCCGTGACGATGCCTAAGACCTCCTGCGACCCGGAGCGGGACAGGATCATGGGCGAGAGAATGTTCTCAAAGGAAATCTTGGTCAGCAGGTTCATGAGGCCGACGATGAGGAAGGCAAACAGCAGGGTTTTTGCACCTTTTAAGTACACATAGCCCTCCTTCACGCCCTCAAACACATTCCTGATGCCGCGCTCACGCTTGGCAAGGCTTTCTTCCTTCACCCGGACGAAGACCAGCAGCACAAAGGCCGCCAGCACAAAGGCGATGCCGTCGATGAGCAGCACCATAGAAAGGCCGAAAATCGACAGGACGAAGGACGCGACAACAGGCGCAAAGATGCCCACCGCCGAGCCCGAAACGGACTGCAAACCGGACATTTTGGTGATCTTGTCTTCATCCACCAGCATCCCCGACAGCACGGACGAGGCCGGCCCCTGATAGGCATTGGCAAAACCGATGAGGATGTTGACACCGTAAATCATCCACACGGCAAGGGCATTTGCGGTGTGCATGGCAAAGATGAACAGCGTGCACAGGAACGCGATGCCGTCCGCAGCTAAAATGATGTTCTTTTTGTAGTGGGAATCGACAAAATTCCCGGAAAAGACCGAGGTGACGAGGTAAGGCACGGAAGAACACAGCGTCAGCAGGGAAACGGAGAACGCCCTGCCGGTTTGTGCGTAGACCCACAGCACAAGGGCATAAGCTGTCATGGCACTGCCGAGCTGGGATAAGGTTTGCGTCAGCCAGAAGATAACATAAACACGAAAGCTTTTCTGCATGGATAAAGTCTCCTTTTTTGTTTGATTTCAAGGCTTTTTGCTCCATGCAGGATGGACTTATTTTTCTCTGTATGCGGCCGTCCATCCGGCATTAGAGCACACAGAGACTGACAGATAAATCGTGGAAGCGATTGCGGATGCGAAACACTTGTCTCACCCTTTCAAGGTTTATTTATGGTTTTAGAACCAATCCGGGCGCATGAGTATCTGAATCGTCAGTCTCTCGCCGGTAAGGTTCCGGGGGAGCTTTTCCATAATGTCCTGCTTTGCGCAGAGGTATTTGACAGGGACATTCATGCGCTCCGACACGGCTTTGAGCAGTTCTTCGCCGCGGTCAAGGTCGCTTGATTCGGTCTCCCAGCTTGTGTTTGCGTTGTTGATGAGCCCGGTGGGGTTCAGGCGCGAACGCCCCGCCACGCGAAGCATAAGATCGCAGACGGCATCCACATCCCCGGACAGGGGGCGGAAGGCGTTGACGACGAAAAGTACCTCCACATCGTCCTGCATAAAGTACGGACGATACTGCCCCAGCGCCGCCGCGCCGGTGTCGTCGCCGCCCACATCGAAGATCACGCGGCGGGACTTGTCCGCAAACACCGCCTGAATCTCGGCGGGCAGCGTGGGCACATCCACGGTGCTTTTCGCAAAAGAGGGCGCGTAAACTTTGATTCCTTTTTCCGTCAGCATTTCCTCCTTTTCGGAGGAACGGAAATAGGGGTTGACAATATCCAAGTCAACCAAGGTCACTTTTTCGCCGCGCTCGGCTAATTTCAGCGCGAGATTCAGCGAAATTTCGGTCTTTCCGCTTCCATAATTGCCCACAAGCACGAGTATGCGTGCCGTGGGCAGTTTTTCATATTGATTCATGCCTTTTCCTCGATTTAATGGCGTTTTTACGGGCGTTGGGTCGTGGGCTCCTGCTCCGGCACTTTCACGGCGCGCACGATCACCGGCGCGTCCTTTTCCGGGTCGAAATCGTCCTGCGCCTTCAGGTACTTGTCCGGGTCGTACCGTCCGCGCACAATGACGGGCTCATCGCCGTATTGGAGGTTCTGCACCGGGCGATGCAGACGATCCGTCACGATGTTTTCCGGCTTTTCCATGGTCTTGTGGGGCAGATGTCCCGGCAAGTCCTTCTTCGGGGTCGCGGAGACCGTGAGCGCATCCACAGGCGCGTGATAAACGGTCTTTTCTTCCATTACTTTTACGGGGGTTTTATAAACGGTCTTCTCCTCCCGCTCAAAACTGAACCGGGTTTCGGGGGTGATGCGCTCCAGATCGGAGTTGAACGTATTTTTCGGGCGGACAGGCGCACGGTACACAGGCTCATCTGCCGCCGCCGGCTTTTCCACCGGCCTTTGAACAGGTCTTTCAGGAGGCTTATTGACCGTTTTCTGCTCGGTCTTGTGCACGGTGATGCCGGAATCGCAGAGCGGATTTGCCTCGGGTTCCTCGTCCTCCGTCTGCGGTCTTCCGCAGAGACGGTTCCAGATCGCCTTCCACTTATCCTGCGGACGGAAGCGGACGATGAAGAACACCTGGTCGATAACAAAACCAAGCGCCATGACGGCAACGGCCAGCACCAGCCAGTTTTCCAGCACATAGCCCCACAGCCCGCTTTTCGGCAGGATGTTTTCCGGGGAGGTGATGATCTTTTCTATCATGAAAACCCTTCCTTATCGAGCCGCTTTGGTGACAGTGACCTTCACTTCGTCGCTTTCCGGCGTACAGGTCTTGTTTTCCGCCATGGTGTTAAGGCTCACGGACACGGGCACCGATTCGTTCGATGCGGCAGTATATCCGTTCAAATCAACATAGAGCGTGATGTCATCTATGGTGAAATTTTCGAGCTTGGAGACGGGCAGCGTGACCTCCACATTCATAGAGGATACAGACAGCACGGCAGAGAGCCCTTCGCCCAGATTACGAACACGGATGGGCACGTTGTAGAAGGTCTTGCTCTCCGTCATTTCGGTGACGGTGGCCAACACGTCCACCTGGGTCACGTCCGTCCAGAAAATGTCGCTGGAAACGCGCACATTGGCAGTGGTCAGGAAGCTCTCGGTGGCGCCGGTCACGTTCACCGCGGAAATGGTCAGCCCGGTCAAGTCGTCCAGCACATCCTGCTTGGCGGCGACCATGACGGTGGACGGACTCACCATGACGCTCTGCAGCTCATAGCCCTCCTCCACCTTCCCGATGACGGAGGCGTCCGACAGCAGCGGTATCTCTTTGATGGGATAGACCGGGATGGACACCGAAACGGCATCGCCCACAGAGGCGGACAGGTTGGTGTCATCCACCGGGTTTCCTTCCTCATCCATGAGCGTATAGAAAACGGAACGGGAGAAATCGGTGGATAAGCCTTCCAGATCAACATTGACAAGTGCATAGGCGACCTGAGACACGGAGGTCTCGGGGCCGGTGATCTGGAACTGGGTGGGCGAGACGGTGATCTTGCCCAGCTTTACATTCTCGGAAGGATCGCCGGTGGACACAATCTGCACCGGCACGGCGGAGGTCGTCTGGGATTCGATGTCCACGCGGACGCTCTCCACGGAGGCGGAGACCGCCGCGCCATAGGTGGAATCCAGGGTCAGGCGCAGCTCGTATTCGCCCACGGAGGTGATGCGGGAAAAGTCGATGGCGGCCGTCACGTTGTTTGCGGTGACGCGGGAAAGATCATCCATAGGGACTTCCACACGCACATCCACAAAGGACGGCAGCTCGTTAATGTCAAAATCCAGCGCAAGGTCGCGGGAGTTCAGCGTTGTGATACCGGTGATCTCCACAGGCACATCGTAGACCATCTTCGCTCTGGTGGGGTTGGCCTGCGAAATGACCATCGCCCAGACAATGACGGCGAAGAACAGCGACAGGGCTTTTAAGCCCATGTCCTTCACCATCCAGCGCACCACGGGAATCTTGTCGCACTTTTCATAGAAGGCTTTCTTTCGCGCCAGCCTTTTCTCCTTGCGGAGGTTCTTTTGCTCACTCATGCTTATCCCTCCAATGCTTGAAGACGGGCTGCAGGACGGTGGAAACCGGGAGTTTGTCGCCGTCATAGAGCTCATGTAGGACGGTGCGGATGGCCTCGGCGTCCATGTAACGGGTCAGTTTGCCCGCCCGCGCCATGGACATCACGCCGGTCTCCTCCGAAACGATGAGGGAAATGCAGTCGGTGTTCTCTGTGACGCCGATGCCCGCACGGTGGCGGGTGCCCAGCTGCTTGGAGATGGAGTTTTCTTCGGTTAATTGCAGGAAGCATCCGGCGGCCACGATGCGCGTGCCGCGGACGATGAGTGCGCCGTCATGCAGCGGCGTGTTCGGCTCGAATATATTTTCCAGCAAGGGGCAGGTAACTAAGGAATCCACCGGGTTGCCGGTCTCGATGTAGTCGCCCAGCGGGGTCTTGTGCTCCACAACGATGAGCGCACCGACCTTGCGGCGGGAGAGGTTTTCCATGGCCTTGATGATCTCCTCGATCATCTTGTCCGCCTCGTCCGGCTCGTTCTGCTTTTTCATGATCTCGATGCGCCCGGTGCCGCGGCCGATCTTTTCCAGTGCACGGCGCAGTTCCGGCTGAAAAAGCACCACAAGCACGATGGCTCCCGCGTCAACGATCAGGGTCGTTATCCAGTTGATGGCGGAGAGTTTGAAGAAGGAGGAGAGCCAGGAAGCCACAAGAATGATGCCCACGCCTTTTAACACCTGCATGGCGCGGGTCTCGCGGGTGAGCTTTAACAGCTTATAAATGATAACGGTGACAATGGCAATGTCGATCAGGTCGTTGATCGTCAGTCTTTCAATGGCGTTTGCCCAAAACACCTGCAGTTCGGTCAGAATCCTTGCCATAGCATCACCCCAGTTTCCTTTTGTGTTTCCAATGTGTTTCAGCCGCTTTCTATTATACGCTATTCGGCGAAAAAATCAAAGGTTTTTCCACCGTGTTTAATAACGCGAAAGGGGAATTTTTCGTTCCCTGTTTTCCTGTTTCTTTTCAGAAAACTCATCGGATAAAATCGACCACATTTCCACGTCGATGAATTTGCCCTTATTATAGAATTTTCTTCGCAAAATGCCCTCTTTTTTCATGCCGCATTTTTCCATCACGCGCCCCGAGGCGGGGTTGGTCACATCGAACATCCCTTCGATGCGATTGAGATACAACTTATTGAAGCCGAAATCCAGCATAGCGGAAAGGGCTTCGGTCATAAAGCCCCGGTTCCAGCACTCGTATTTTAAGGAATAGCCGATCTCGCCGCAGCTGTTGTCGTAATCCACGGTGATGAAGCCGATGGTGCCAATGACGCGGCCTGTTTCTTTCAGTTCGATGGCGAAGGAAGCCGGCTCGTCGATACGGTAGGAGCGCAGCACGCTGCGCAGCATGGCGCGGGAATCGAAAATGGTGCGGTGGGTGCTCCAAAGGACGGTTTTGCTGACCTCCGGGTTGCGGGAGATGGCAAAAATGTCCTCCGCGTCGTGCATGGTGAGCTTGCGGATGCGCAGCCGCTCCGTCACAATAGGGCGAAACGCATCGTAATAATTCCCCCGAAACATGATCCCACCTCCTTTTTTGTTCGTAAGAGCGGGGTCGCCCCGCCCTTTGGTGTGTCAAAGAACTTCGTTCTTTGACATAGAATTGCAAGCCCTGTTCATCCACGATTCACGGCCGGGCTTGCAAGCGAATCGGAATGGCGAGCCTGCGGCCGTACACGCCGCCCTCCGGCTCGCTTTATGCGGGAGACC
>DCHO01000081.1:0-34471 GCA_002315655.1 Christensenella sp. UBA1750 | reverse complement strand
TTTGTGCATTATCTCAAGTCTTGTTTTGCGTTTATTTACCTTTTTTGACAGCCTGAGGGCGTGGTCGCCCCGCCCTGTTGGTTCACTCCATTTTGGTGCTTGTAGTTTACCACACTAAAGCACACTTACGCAAGGGATAATCGGGGGATTTTAAGCAGGTTTTCAGCAAGCGGTTCATCCTTGTGAAGCACGGAAAGGTACAGCGTAAGTTCCCCGGTGAGTGACCATGGCACGGCGGTTTCCAGCGTGCCGACGCTCTGCTTTTCTCCTTTGGCACATACCGTGAAAAATCCGGATTTCAAGGTTTTGCCGCTCTCCTCCCGAAGGTGCGCTTCGATGCGGAGGATCTCTCCCTCATGCGCCCTTTGATAGAGCAATATTTCTATATTAAAGTGTGCACCGGGGATGCAGCGGGGCTTGTCCGGGGCGGCGGTGACAAAGACGGGCGACAGGGCTCGCCGAACGATAGACAAGGCGGGCAACGGCGTTCCGTCTGCCGTAAAAAGTCCCGTGTCATCGTCCCTCTGCCGTCCGCAGGCGTAAAGGTGGATGGGCGAACGGGTTTCCCGCTGGTGCAGAATGTGCCGTGTCAGAACAGCTGCTTTATTTTCCTCCCCGCACAGCGGCAGTGGGCAAGCGCCTTCCTCCGTATCTTCATATTGCAGCATCGGATGAAGGGGGATTTCCCTCTGTGCAAGAATCAGGCACAGCCCAAGCCTCCTGCAGTTGGCTTCCAGCGTTTCGTTGAACGAAGCGTGGAGCACAACGGCGTGGAAGCCGGATTCCACAAGACTTTGCAGAACGCTGTCGGATGGGATTTTGCGGAAATGCGCGAAATGCACGGGCTTAGGAAGGTTGCCGCACACCACCCGTTCACCCTCGTCGCAGCCCTCGCCGCCCCGCTCGGCAAGCACCCGAAGCACCGCGCCGTTGGGGACGGGCACGGAAACGGGGCAGGAAATTTCATTTTCCCCGACATGAACCTGTGTTTCGATGTTTTCGTACCAAATCAGTGCGTCCCCGAACAGCAGCCGCAGCTTGACCAGCACCCGCCCCGCGCCGAAGGCTTCCAGCTTCACCGTGACGGCTCCGTTTTGAATGTCAAAGAACAGCAGGCGCGCAAAATACACCGCCCGCACTTTTGCCGAAAACAGGCCGATTTCGATAGGCAAATCCTCTCCCGTTTCGCCGGGGAACAGGCACGGCAAGTGCGGCGGGAAGACCAGCGACAGCGCACACGCGCCCCCCTGCATCCATCGGGTCACATCCACTTCCAACTGCGGACGGAGCGCACAGATGGCTTCCTCCCCGATGCGTGCTTCCCCTTCCCCTTCGATGCCGTCCAGCGTCAGGAACCACCGCTCGGAAAGACTTGTCTTGCGCTCCAATGGCTTTTCGATGCAGGCAGACATCCGCCATTGCCGCAGGAAAAGCCCCTCTTTTCCGCACAAATGGGCAAAATTCGACAAAGAAAAAGGCAGGGCAAGCGATTCTTTGACAATCACCTGTCCTGCGCCCATGATTTTCCCGGATAGCGTCCATCCGGCATTTATTGTTTCTGTTTTCATAATTCCTTTTCTTTGCGGAGAATTTCCCGGGTCATCAGGATTGCCGCAATGGTCTTGCTGTCCTCGATCTCGCCCCGCAAAATGCGGTCGCAAAGGTCGTCAATGGGAATCCACTCCAGATTGATGAACTCATCGTCGTCAAAGTCGGTCTGCCCCATGGAAAGCCCCTGCGCCAGATACATATGAATGGTCTCGTTGCAAAAGCCCGGCGTGGTGCGCAGGGCATTGAGCTTCCGCCACTTCTGCGCGGTTAAGCCGGTTTCCTCCCGAAGCTCTCTCTGGGCGGCCTCAAAGGGGTCTTCGCCCGCGAAATCCAGCTTCCCGGCGGGGATTTCCAGCGTGACGCGCTTTAAGGGCGTGCGATATTGCCGCACCATCGCCACTTTGCCGTTCCCGTCCACGGGCACAACGGCGGACGCGCCCTTGTGCAGCACGACCTCCCGCAATGCGCTTCTGCCGTCCGGCAGCTCCACGTTCCAGTGCTCCACGTTTATGACAACGCCCGTGTATTCTCTCTGTCCGTCAATGATTTTTTCTTCGATTTTGTTCTGCATGGTTCTTCGCTCCTTGGTTAAGTTTCATTCATTTTACTCTGTATTTGCGAATCCGTCAACCAAAGACACGAACCCCTTTACAAATGCGGAAAACGGAAGCATAATAGAGAAAACAGGATTTTAGGAGGACGCTCTTTTGAAGAAAATCATATTGACCGGCGGCGGCACGGCGGGGCACGTCACCCCGAATCTGGCGCTGATTCCGCACTTGCAGGAACAGGGCTGGGAGGTGCACTACATCGGGTCTGCCGACGGCATGGAAAAGGGGCTCATCGAGCCGCTGGGGATTCCCTATTACACCGTGTCCGTGGGCAAGCTGCGCCGCTATGCCGACTTAAAGAACCTTTCCGACCCCTTCAAGGTGTTAAAAGGCATCGGGGAAGCCAAGCGCATCATCCGCAAAATCAAGCCGAATGTGGTGTTTTCCAAGGGCGGGTTCGTCTCCGTGCCCGTGGTCTACGGCGCAAAGCTCAATCGTGTGCCCGTTGTGACCCACGAAAGCGACTTAACCCCCGGCCTTGCGAACAAGCTCTGCGCCCCGGCGGCAAAAGCGGTGTGCACCACCTTCCCGGAAACCGCCAAGCTGGTGAAGCACGGCACCTACACGGGAACCCCGCTGCGGGACGACCTGTTTGCAGGGAGCCGCGAAAGGGGGCTTGCCCGGTTCGGGTTATCCGGGGAAAAGCCTGTCTTAATGATCACCGGCGGGTCGTTGGGTGCACAGGCAGTCAACGCCTGCGTGCGGGAGGCTCTGCCGGAACTGCTTCCTGATTTTGATATTCTGCACCTCTGCGGCAAGGGCAACCTCGCCCCCGAATGTGAGCAGTACGCAGGGTATAAACAAATCGAGTATCTGTCAGAGGGCATGAACGATGCCTTCGCTGTTTCCGACCTGCTCATTTCCCGGGCGGGCAGCAACACCCTCTGCGAAATCCTCGCCCTCAAAAAGCCCGCCCTGCTCATCCCCTACCCCAAGGGCGCGTCCCGGGGCGACCAGATTGAGAACGCCGCGTCCTTCGCCAAGCGCGGGCTGTCGCTGGTGCTCGACCAGAGCGAAATGAACAGGGACACGCTGGTAAAAAGCGTAAAGGATCTGGCGGAGCAGAAAAACGCGCTCATTGCCAACATGGAGAAAGAGCCGGACGGCAACGGCCTTAATGCCGTGCTTGCGCTCATCGAGGCCAACGCAAAATAACAGACAGACATGGAAAAAGCCGAGGGCACACGCCCCCGGCTTCTTTATGCCTGTTCATCTTGTTCGTATTCGTGGAGATAGCCCTTTTCCTCCGTCCGACCCGATATACTAATGAATAATGAAGACTGAAAACTGAACAACGAATAATAGGAACGTGTGCTTCCTTCATTATTCGTTGTTCAACGTTTATTTTTTCAGTATTCCATATTTCTTATTCCGGGCGGGGAGACCCCGCCCCTACGGGTGCAGATCGCCGGGGTTTCGTAGGGGAGGGGTCGCCCCTCCCCGTTCCCGTTTTGCTTATTTCTTTTCGTATTCGTGAACATACCCTTCGGGGTAGCCCTTTTCCTCCGTCCAGCCCGCCGACTCGCGGTCAAGACGGTAAGCGTCCAAGCGGGATTCCACGCAGACGACCGAAGCGGTCATGCCGAGGAAGCCGAGGATGTCTGCAATTCCCAACACATAATACAAAGGGTCGGGAACGGATGCGAGCCATAAAAATTCCGATACCGTGTTATTCAAAAACAGCAGAATCGAAAGAATCTGACTGATCCGAATCAGGCGTGGGCTGGGCTGACGATCCGCATTGATGATGAAATGGTTGATGAATAGCAGCGCGGAAAAGACGGCAAACAGCGGAAAACATACATAATCTACGGGTGTTGACAATTCGGGAAGATATTGAATGGATGTAATCAACTGCGCAGCCAGAAGTGCGCCCATCATGCCCTTCATCACATTCTTGCTGTGGCGTTTGTAGGAAATATACAGGACGATGACGCAGACGAGGCGGAAAAAGAGCGTAAGCTGTGCCTGAATCGCATAGTGATACACAAAAATATCAATCGAACTATATATTGCTTCACCAATCACGGCAAAGAGCAACATCGCCAAGAAAAAATTGTCGCTCGTAAACAACTTTTTCATTTCCATACCCCTCTCCTTGCTTTGTTTATTGGGGATTCCCGATACAGTCATTATAGCACAAGTGAGGCAGAAAGCAACCCGGATTTTTCGTTTTCTATCCTCATCTTAATAATTCATTAAGAAAAACCTGTGCTTTGCTGTTTTCTTTACAAAGAAACTGTGCTATACTGGTTTTCAGCAAAAGATAAAGGAGGCAACCGTTTCATGGCACTCATTCATTGTGATTTCTTCTCCGACGTGCTGGGGATGTGCGCGGAGATGGACGTCATTCTGCCGGAGCAAACCAAGGGGCAGATCGGCATGGAGGGCGTCCGCAAGGACGGCAAATACCCCGTGCTCTACCTGCTGCACGGCATGAGCGACGACCACACCATCTGGCAGCGCAGAACCTCCATCGAGCGTTATGCCGCCGATTATGGCATCGCCGTGGTCATGCCCTCCACGCAGCTGGGCTGGTACACCGATATGTTCATGGGTCATAAGTGGTGGACATACATCTCCAAGGAGCTGCCCGCCATCTGCCGCAGCTTCTTCCCCAATATGTCCGACAAGCGCGAGGACACCTTTGCCGCCGGGCTTTCCATGGGCGGCTACGGTGCATTAAAGTGCGGTCTGTGCGCCCCGGAGACCTTCTCTGCCGTGGCGACGCTCTCCGGCGGGCTGGATGTGGCGGACATCTGCGAGAACAATGTGGTTGGCGGTGACGAAAACAGCGGGCTCTGGGTGGACATTTTCGGGCCCGCGGACAAGGTTCGCGGCAGCGAAAACGACCTGTTCTTCCGCGCCGAGAAGCTGAAATCCGAAAATCCCAAGCTGATGCCGAAAATCTTCCAGTGGTGCGGCACCGAGGACTTCCTCTACAAGGCCAACTGCGCCATGCGCGACCACCTAAACAAGCTCGGCTACGACCTTACCTACACCGAGACCCCCGGCGACCACCAGTGGAAATACTGGGATCGGGAGATCCAGAACGTGCTGGCATGGTTGCCCATCAAGAAGTAAAGGAGGATAACGGCAATGGCATTACTTCATGTGAATTTCTTTTCCCAGTCTCTTGGGATGTGCGTTGCGGTGGATGTGATTCTGCCCCAGCGCGCCACCAAGCAGATCGGCATGGCCGCTGTGGCCTCCGCCGACAAGCACCCCGTTCTGTGGCTGCTCCACGGCGCATCGGATAACCACACCATCTGGCAGCGCAGAACCTCCATCGAGCGTTACGCCGCGCCGCTGGGACTGGCCGTGGTCATGCCCAACGTGCACCTTTCCTCCTATGCCGACATGAAGCACGGCGGAAAGTATTACACCTACATTTCCAAGGAGCTGCCCGAGATCATGCGCTCCATGTTCCCGCTGTCCGACAGGCGCGAGGACAACTTCATCTCCGGCCTGTCCATGGGCGGCGCGGGCTGCATGAAGATCGGCCTGGCCAATCCTGAGAACTACGCCGCCATCGGCTGCTTCTCTGCGGGCGCGGCCATTCAGGCACCCAACTATGAAAAACTCTCCGACGAGCGTAAGGAGCGCATCGTGCGCATCCACGGTTCCCTGAACTGGGAAGATGTGAAGGGCACCGAAGAGGACGTGGCCTCTTCCGTGCAGAAGATACTGGATGAGAAGAAGCCCTGCCCGCGCATCTTCCACTCCGTCGGCTCGTCCGACATGACCATCCCCTCCGCCCATGCGACCCGGGATTTCTTCAATGCCATCCCCGGCAATCCCTTCGATTACCACTACGAGGAGCACCCCGGCGCACACACCTGGGAGTATTGGGACGAGCACATTCAGGACTTCTTGAAGTTCATTGACTTGAAACCCGTCACCGACATCCGCAATTAGGGCAGATTTTTGCACCCTTCACGCAAATTTCGTGAGGGGTGTTTCTATGTCTGTTTGCTGGGCGGGCAGCCGAAAACCTGCTTATAGGCGCGGCTGAACTGGTAAATGTCCATATAGCCCACGTTGCGGGCGATCTCGCGGACGGGATAGTGCATCAGTGCCAGACTTCGCGCCTTCTCCATGCGCAGGTTCAGCAGATAGCGGTGCGGGGACACGCCGTATTCCCGGACAAAGAGCTTATACAGATACGCCACGCTGATGTGTGCGCTCTCCGCCACGTCGGATAAGGTCAGGCCACTCTGCTCATAGTGGGTGAGCATATACTGGGCGCAGGCAGCGGCAATGGACGGGTTCCCCGGGGTTTCCTCAAAAAAAGCCTCCGCCGCCAGTCCGTACAGGAGGGAAAGCACCTGATAGGGGTTCTCCTGCATCCCCGCCCGGAGGATTTCCTCGTACTGCCGGACGCAAACCGCCTCCGTGGGTGTGCGAAAGGTGCAGGGTGCAAGCGAACAAGCCAGCGTATCGAAGTTATAGAGGAAGGAATCCGCTTCCTCCTCGCAGACGTTCAGGTAGGAAAGCCCCTGCGGGAGAAACACGCCGCTGCCGGGGCTGGCCACCGCTTCCCCGCCTTCAAAAGTGAAGCGGATGCGCCCGCGCAGTGTGAAGATCAGCGCGGCACTGCCGCGGCGTTCCATCTGCAGACGGTGATCCTTTCGATCCGACACCCGCATGGCCGAGCAAAAGCGGGTGATGACAAAGCCCTTCTGTTCCATTCTATCCCTCCCTTTTTCCTTTCACTTTATCACGGAAATGCGGGAATTGCAAGCAGAATTGTATTGATTTGGCTAAATATCGTATCACTTTTGCCATCGAAAAAAGGCGGGGGTTCTGCTATTCTTGACGCAGAGAACCAAAGGATAAGGGAGGACAACGATATGGAATTTACCGACAAGGCCGTGTGCATCACCGGCGCGTCCGTGGGCATCGGCTATGCCTGTGCGCTGAAATTCGCCGAAAACGGCGCAAATCTGATCCTGATGGACATCAACGGCGAGAAGCTCAAAGCCGTGCGGGAGCAATGCCTGAAAATGACGGAAAAGGTCAGCATCTACACCTGCGATGTGAGCGATGAAGCGGCGGTCAAGGCCGTGTTTGAAGATGCACTCGCAAAATACGGCACTGTGGATGTACTTATCAACAATGCCGCCGTGTGGCGCGATTCCGCAAAATTCATCGACGCCCCGACGGAGCTGTGGCAACGGTACTGGAACATCAACGTGATGGGCACGGTCTTTTGCACCAAGGCAGTTCTGCCAAACATGATGCGGCAGCGCTCCGGCCACATCGTCAACGTGGCCTCCGTGGCGGGCGTGTACGGCAACGGCAGTATGTCCTTCTATTCCGCCACCAAAGGCGCGATCATCTCCATGACCAAGGCGTTGGCCAAGGAGGTCGCCAAATCCGGCATACAGGTCAATGCGGTTTCCCCCGGAACCGTCAGCGATTCCTCGGATGCGGACGTGGATTCCTTCCAGCCCAACGATATGTCCCACATGGGACGCACCGGCACCGACCGGGAGAACGCGGAGCTGATCTACTTCCTTTCCACCGACAGATGCCTGTATCTCTCAGGGCAGAATGTCCAGATCGACGGTGTGAGACACCTGATTTAATAAGCAAATCCCTCGGAAAGCAATTTCCGGGGGATTGTTCTGTTTATTTGGTGGCCACGATCATAAAGGTGTTCTGCCAGCGGCCTTCGACGGTGACGGAGGTAAACCCGGCCTCACGAAGAACCTTCATTTCGTGCTCCGGGGTGAAGGGTGTGTCGAAATGGACGAAGGCATTCTCCGGGATATGCTCGCGTTCCCGCAGCTCGGCAAGCTCGGAGAAGAAGCGGCGTTCCTCCGCATCGGAATTGGCGCAGTAGTCCGTGTTGACGAAGGCCACGCCGGGCTTTAAGGCGGTGCGAATGCGCTTGTAAAGGCCGAGCTTTTCCGCCTCCGTGAAGTGGTGCAGGGATTCCACCGACACCGCACCGTCGAATGTGTTTTCGCCGAAGGAAACGGCAAAATAGGAATCGCAAATGAGCGTAAGGGCAGAATCGGGATGCTTTTTCGGGATTTCGTCCAGCATGGCTTTCGTCATGTCGATGCCCGTTATGCGGGCGGAGGGATTTAGGGGCAGGTATTCGTCCAGCTCCAGCCCCGTGCCGCAGCCGAGGTCGAGCACCTTGGCGATGGGTTGCATGGGAAGGTGTTTTGCGGTGGCAGGGTAAAACTCCCCCGCGCCTAAAATGTGAGTTCTCATGTGCTCGTCATAGATGCCCGCGCGGTTGTCGAAAAAAGCGGACATTTCTTCCAGCATTTACTTTTCTCTCTTTCTGTAACAGAGGATTTCGGGATCGGTACCGTTCTCGCCGTAGGTGCAGACCATGAGATATTCGTCGTCCGCGCAGAGACCGAAGCAGCGATTATTTTCCGCGCCCTCGATTTGGTTGACGAAGATTACGCGGTTGTCGTCGAAAAAGCGGGCGGTGTCGCCGCTCTTCAGCGGGTAGGAAAGGTTCACGAACGCGCCGCGCATGAGGTTCATGGAGGTCACTTCCGGCAGTCCCTTAATGTGCAGGGCGTTGAACTCCTGCGCGACGGCTTTCTGCAGGGCACATTCCGTCCCGCAGTCAATGCAGTCCGCAAGCCCTTTTTCGCGGCAGCAGTCCGCCATCACACAGCCCTTTCCGAAGGGATTGCCGTTCGTCTCCACGCAGCCGGGGCAGGTGTCTTTTCGATAACACTTGCTGCAATCGCAGCCGCAGATGGTTTTTTTCATGTTCATACTCCTTGTATTTTTATCATCAGTTTCTCGCCACGATCAGCCCGCGCTTGTCCATCTCCGTGCGGGCGTAGTCGATCAGGCGGCGGCTTTCCTTGGAATCGGGGTCGGCAAAGATGCGGTCACAGGCAAGGCCGACCTCCTCCATCAGCACCGGGTCGCCCGCCAAGGCGATCAGATGCTCGTCCGCCATGCCGCTCTGCCGCACGCCCATCACGTCCCCGGGACCGCGCAGCTCCAAGTCCTTCTGCGCAATGACGAAGCCGTCGTTGGTTGAACACATCGTCCGCATCCGCTCGGAGGGGTCGGCCATGAGGAAGCACCAGGACTGCTGATCGCCGCGCCCCACGCGCCCTCTTAACTGGTGTAGCTGAGCAAGGCCGAAGCGCTCGGCGTCCTCGATGACCATGATGGTGGCGTTGGGGACGTTGACCCCCACCTCAATGACGGTTGTGGAAACCAAAATGTCGCTTTTGTGGGCGGCGAAATCCTCCAAAATGCGGTCTTTTTCCTCGCTTTTCATTTTGCCGTGCAGAAGCTCAATGCGTGTGTTCGGCAGCGCCTTCTGCATATCCAGACAGGTCTGCGTGGCGCTCATCGCGTCAAAGACCTCGCTCTCCTCCACCAGCGGACAGACCACATACACCTGCTGTCCCTGCGCAACCGCCGCGCCGATGAAGGAATACATTCCCTTGCGCTTGTCCTCCGGGACAACTCTTGTGGTGACGGGCTTGCGCCCCGGGGGCAGCTCGTCCACCACGGAGACCTCCATGTCGCCGTAGAGCACCAGTGCCATGGTGCGGGGAATGGGCGTGGCACTCATCACCAGCGTGTGCGGGGCGGTTTTGCCCTTGCGCTCCAAGGCGGTGCGCTGCCGCACGCCGAAGCGGTGCTGTTCGTCCGTGACGATCAAGCCTAAGTGCTTGTAGTCCACCGATTCGGTAATCAGCGCATGGGTGCCGATGACCACATCCGCACTGCCGTCCGCAAGTGCCGCCAGCGTTTCTTTGCGCTCCTTGCCCTTCACCGCGCCGATGAGCCGCACCACTTTTACGCCTAACGGTTCTAACAGTTTTTTTGCTTCCGCGTAATGCTGCTGCGCCAGCACCTCGGTGGGTGCCATCATTGCGCCCTGGCAGCCGTTCTCGAAGGCGCAGTAGAGCAGGGCGAAGGCGATCACGGTCTTGCCGCAGCCCACGTCTCCCTCCACCAGCCGCGCCATGGGGGTGTCGGATTCCATGTCGGATAAGCATTGATTGAGGACGCGGGACTGTGCGCCCGTCAGCTTGAAGGGAAGACTGTCGATAAAGGGCTGAATCACGGTCATGTTGGCTTTCAGCGCACGCCCCAGCCCCGCGCTTTCGTGCATCCGGCGCATGACGATGCGGAACAGCAGCATATCCTCAAAGGACAGGCGTTTAAGGGCTAATGCAAGCTGCTCCGGGCTGTCCGGGAAATGCACGGCGTAGAGCGCCCCGGCGTAGGAGGGCAGAGAAAAACGCTGTAACAAATCCTCCGGCAGGGGGTCGTGCAAATCACCGGCATTTTGATAGGCCTGTTCCACAAGGCTTGCATAGGTTTTCCCGGGAATGTCGCACAGCGGCGCATAGACCGGCTGAATGCCGTGGGTGTCACGGGGCAGGGTCTTGGGTGACATGGCCTCGATTTTGCCCTTGTTGCGGGTAATCAGCCCCGAAAAGAGCAGGGTGTCGCCGATTTCCAGCTGCTTGGCGCGGTAGGGCTGGTTGAACCACACGCAGACGATCTCGCCCGTCTCGTCAAAGACCGTGGCGTAGGTGACGATGCGCCCCTTGAACCGCGCCATGGAGGTCTTTTTGATTCTCGCCAAAAAGACAGCCTTCTGCCCGGAATGCAGCTTGCCCACCGGCGTGCGCAGGTCGTAATCCACATATTCCTTGGGGAAGCGGTAGAGCAGCTGATCGGAGTCGGTGTAGCCCGCCTTTTGCAGCGCCTCCACGCGCACCTTGCCGATGCCCTTGAGTTTGCTGATGTCCATAGTGTCTCCATCCTTATAAGCCGGAAAGGGGGAGTGCCCTCTCAGTCGCTGTGCGACAGCTCTCCCGCACGTGGGCGAGCCTTACGAAAACTGCCTTGGGGTTTGGCTCCCAAGGCAGAGGTTTTATTTATTCAACGGAAATGAGGTAATAGTAAAGCGGCTGTTTGCCGGAGATGATCTCCACATCCGCATCGGGGAAGAGTGCCTGTGCTTCGGTTTGCAGGGCTTCCGCATCCTCGTCGGAAACTTCCTCGCCGTAGATGAGGGTCACGACAGTGGTTTCGTCGCTCACCATCTTTTTGAGCAGTTCCAAGGTGGAGGCCTTGACCTCCTTGCCGACGTAGGCAATGTCGCCTTCATTCAGGCACAGAATGTCGCCCTCGCGGATCTCGTTCCCGTCAATCTTCGTATCGCGGACGGCGTAGGTGACGGAGCCGGAAGCAACGGCCTCGACAGCCTCGGTCATGCCCGCCTCGTTCTCCTCAGGAGTGCCATCGGGGTTGTAGCCGATCATGGCGGCGATGCCCTGGGGAATGGTCTTGGTGGGAATGACGATGACCGTGCGATCCTCGGCCAGCTCTTTTGCCTGATTGGCCGCCATGATGATGTTCTTGTTGTTGGGAAGAACATAAGTGACCTTCGCCTTGCAGCGGTAAACGGCGGTCAGAATGTCCTCGGCGGAGGGGTTCATGGTCTGCCCGCCGGAGACGATCTCATTGACGGAGAGCTGGGTGAACAGCTCGGCAATGCCGTCGCCCGCGGCGATGGAGACAAAACCGGTTTCCTCCGTGATTTCGTGTTCTTCGCCCTTTTGCTCCTGCCCGGCTTCCTCGATCAAGTGCCTGTGCTGGGTACGCATATTGTCAACCTTCACATTGTCCAGATCTCCCAACTGAATGGCGTAGCGCAGGATTCGACCGGGATCGTTGGAGTGGCAATGGACTTTAATCAGCTCAGTGTCGCCCACCACCAGCACACAGTCGCCAAACTCCATCAGGTGCTCGCGCAGCTTGTCAATGTCCTCCATGGTGACGGAGGGCTTGACGTTGGTGATGAAGGTCTCGGTGCAGTAACCGAACTCGATCTCCTCGCCGGTGTCCATGGAAGCGCCGCTGCCCTTCGGGGTCATTTCGACCACCTTGGAGGACGCAAGCGCGGAGAGCTTCTGGGACAGCTCGGTGCCGTTTTCCACGGTCTCGCCGTTGACGGCCATCTTAAAGCCCACTAAAATCGCCATGAGACCTGCGCCGCCGGAGTCCACAACGCCGGCGAATTTGAGCACGGGCAGCATTTCGGGGGTCTTTTTCAGCATGGCATTACCCTGCTCCACAACACCGTCAAAGAGGCCATAAATATCATCGTTTTTCTCAACGTAGACGGCGGCGAACTCGGACACGGCGCGGGCAACGGACAAAATGGTGCCCTCCTTGGGTTTCATCACAGCCTTGTAGGCCTTGTCGGTGCCCAAGGCAAAGCACTTGGCCAAGGTCGCGGCGTCGGCATTCTCCACGCCCTTCAGGCCTTCCGCAAAGCCGCGGAAGATCTGCGAGAGGATCACGCCGGAATTGCCTCTGGCGCCTTTTAATGCCCCACGAGCCACGGCAGCGGCCACTTCACCGACGTTTGCGGTGTCCGGGCCGGATAATTCCTTCACGGCGCTCATCATGGTCATGGACATATTGGTGCCCGTGTCTCCGTCCGGCACCGGGAAAACATTCAGCGCATCCACGGCTTCCTTATTGTTTTCCAGCATGGCTGCACCGTCGATGAACATTTCACGGAGCAGATGTCCATCAATATTCTTAAAGAAAGTCAAGACAGTTTCCTCCAGATTCGTTGTTTGCGCGATGGCTTAGTGGACGCGGATGCCTTCCACGTCAACATTGACCTTGTCCACCTTGATGCCCACGGTGTTCTCCACGCGGTACTTCACGGTCTCGATGATGTTCTTTGCCACAGCGGAGATGGACACGCCGTATTCCACAATGACGTAAAGATTGATGTTCACGCTATCCTCGGAAATGCTCACCACAACGCCCTTTTTCAGGTTCTCGCGGCCAAGCAGCTCCACAATGCCGTCAGTGGCCTTCTTGGAAGCCATCGCAACAATGCCGATGCACTCCATGGCGGCATAGCCCGCCACGGTGGTGATCACGTCCTCCGCAATGGAGATCGCGCCCAATTCATTTTTGATGATGCACTCTGCCATACCAATTCCTCCTTCAAAGTCGATCAGTCGAAAACGCCCTTATATGTAAAAACATATTACCACATCGGGCGAAAAAATGCAAGGAATAAGGGAAAAATCAACCGTTTTTCCCTTATTTCGAGAAATCCAGCCTGTTTTTAAACTCCGTGCCGTCCATTATGCGGCGAATGTTGCTTCTGTGCGCCCAAAGTACCAGCAAAAGGATAGCCAGGCACAGGATAATCTCCGGGACAAAGCCGCCGCAGAGGAAGCAGTTGATGACGGAAAACAGCGCGATGGCTGTAATGGAAAAGACGGACACCACCCGGACGATGCCGACCCCGATGACGGCCAGCACGGTCAGGACGAGGCATAAAATCGGGTTCAGCACCATGCACACGCCGATGGTGGTGGCCACGCCCTTGCCGCCCCGGAACTTCTCAAACACGGGGAACAGATGCCCGATGATCACCGCGAAGCCGCAAACGCACGCGCCCAGCCGCCCCATGACCCACAGACCGATGAGCGCGGAGACCACGCCCTTTACGCAGTCACCTAAGAAGGTGAACAGCGAGGCCTTTGCCCCCAGCACGCGGAACACGTTCGTGGTGCCGGTGGACTTGGAGCCGAAAGAGCGGATGTCGATGTTCTTTTTGCGTGAAATGAGCACGCCGAACTGGATGCTGCCCAGCAGATAAGCTAAGATGACAATGACGAACCAGCGAAAAGCAACAGACATTTTTGTCTATTCCTCCTTTTCCTTTCGAGCGCGGGTCCAGATGCGAACGGGGGTACCTTCAAATTCAAAGGTTTTGCGGAAGTGGTTTTCGATGTAGCGTTCGTAGGAGAAGTGCATCAGGTCTTTGTCATTGACAAAGAGAATGAAGGTGGGCGGGCGGACGCCCTGCTGGGTGCCGTAGTAGATGCGCAACCGCCTGCCGTTCTCGGAGGGCGGCGGGGTAACGGCCATGGCATCATGCAACGCATCGTTGAGCACGCCAGTAGTGATTCTGCGGGAGGTATTGGCAAAGACCTTGCGTACCATGTCGATCACACGGTCGCACCTCTGGCCGGTCTTTGCGGAAATGTAGAGAATCGGCGCGTAGTCTAAGAATTTCAGATCATTGCGGATGTCCTTGGAGAACTTCTCCATGGTGCCGGTCTCCTTCTCCACCGCGTCCCACTTGTTGACGATGAGGATGCAGGCCTTGCCCTCCTCGTGGATGTAGCCCGCGATCTTCGCGTCCTGCTCGGTCACGCCGTCCTCGGCATTGATGAGCATTAAGGCCACATCGCAACGACGAATGGCGGCAAGGGAGCGGATGACGGAGTAGCGTTCCAGCGAAGCGTCCTCGATCTTGCTGCGCTTGCGAATGCCGGCGGTGTCGATGATGACGAAATCCTCGCCGTTGTCCTCAAAGCGGGTGTCCACCGCGTCCCGCGTTGTTCCGGCAATGTCGGAGACCATGACGCGCTCCTCTTTTAAGATGCGGTTGACGAGGGAGGACTTGCCCACGTTTGGGCGGCCGACCACCGCGATTTTGCAGGTGGGATCATCCTCCTGCTCCTTATCCGGGTCGGGAGTGGGCAGGTATTTGCACATTTCCTCCAGCAGGTCGCCAAGACCTAACAGGTTCACGGAGGAAATGGCGAAGGGGTCGCCCATACCGAGCGCGTAGAACTCCATCTTGTCCAGTTCCTTCATGGGCGCGTCGATCTTGTTGACCACCAGCAGCACGGGAAGCTTGGTGCGGCGCAGCATTTCCGCCACCTCATAGTCCGCGCCGACAAGTCCTTCCTTGCCGTCCACGAAAAAGAGAATGACATCCGCCGTGTCAATGGCCAGCTCCGCCTGATACTTCATCTGCCTGAGCAGCGGATCATCGGAGAGCGGGTCGATGCCGCCGGTGTCCACCAAGGTAAAGTCGTAATTCTGCCAGGATGCGTCGGCATACACGCGGTCGCGGGTCACGCCGGGGGTGTCCTCCACAATGGAGACCCGCGCACCCACCATCTTGTTGAAGAAGGTGGACTTGCCCACATTGGGTCTGCCAACCACGGCTATAATGGGTTTTGCGTTCATCTGTTAACCTCCGATTCCGTGGAGCAGCACATCGGCCAGCACCGCGCCGTCGTTTTCCACAACGTGCACGGGCACCCCAATGGCTTCCTCCACGTCCAGTAGAGTTTTGTTGTCTAAGAATAAGTCCTGCTCCGCCCGCAGCATACTTTCGGAAATGAGCACCGCATCACACTGTACGCCGGAAAGCTCGCGGATGAGGTCACTTCCTGTGAGCAGCCCCGTCACGGTGACGGCGCCGCCGAAGAAGCGGTTTTCCACGGCAATAATCTCCAAATCGAGATTGCGCCACACATATTTGCCGATGATGGCATCAAGCTGCGGCGCGGCGGAAACGCCCGTGGCAATGACATAGTGCTTTTTTTCGGGGGATTCGCTCTCCCCCTCCATGGCGGCGTCAAACTCGCCTTTGAGCTGCGCCACAAGCCCCACGCCGTTTTCGATCTGCGGAAAATCCTCATAGCAGGCTTCGTTTGGCACGGTCTTACCCGCCAGGCAGTAGAACTCATCCGAAGGGAAGGCGAACCGCGTGCCGTGCTCGTTCCAGCACTTTTTCTGCCATTTGGAAAGCCGGCGCACCACATCATCCGCCTCGCTTTCGGTGAAGGGGCGCAGGGGGTAAAGGTTCTCGCGGTAGCCGGTCAACCCCACGGGCACCACGGCCACGGACTGACAGGCGGGGTACATGGCGTAAAGGTCGGAAACGGTCTTTTCCAGCACGTCCTTGTCGTTTAAGTCGGGGCAGAGCACCACCTGTGCGTGGAAGCGGATGCCGCCCTTTTGCAGGGCTTTCAGCTGCTGCATGAGCTTGCCCGCATTGGGGTTGCGCATCATGGTCTTGCGGACTTCCGGGTCGGTGGCGTGAACGGAAATATACAGCGGCGTTGCCTTGCGGCGGATGATGCGCTCCAATTCCTTGTCGTCCACATTGGTCAGGGTCACAAAGTTGCCCATCATAAGGCTCATGCGCCAGTCGTCGTCCTTGACATAGAGGGATTTTCTGCACCCCGGCGCCATCTGGTCGATGAAGCAGAAAACGCAGTGGTTTTTACAGACGCGGATTTCGAGCATTTCGCCCTCAAACTCCACGCCCAGCTCCTCCCAGTCCTCCTTGTCGCAGGAGACCTCGTTGACCTCGCCGTCCCGAAGGTAAGTGACGGTCATTTCCTCGCAGGAGAGCAATGCCTGATAGTCGATCACGTCCACGACTTCTTCGCCGTTGATGCGGGTCAGCTCGTCCCCCTTTTGCAAGCCCAGCTCAAAGCCCAGTGAGCCCTCCGGCACTGCCTTTATGATGTGTCCCATTTTGCCCTCCCCCAAAGCACATAGTTTACCGATTATCATTATCATGTTTTTGCGGGGAAAAGTCAATGCTTCATGCGTAAACTTTCTATATACAATAAGATTTCATTCCTCTGTATGCAAAAAGAACTGCAAAGAGCGGACTGCTCCATCGGTTCCTACGGGGGTGCCCCAAAAAGCATTCAAGCCGCAGGATAAAACCCACGGCCTGAACGATGAAAAAACTTTTCACAAACGACAATTATACTATACCACAAGAACGCCGGTTCGTCAAGTCTTTTACCTCGAAATTCCGAAAAAGTTCACAATTCCGAGTCAAAGAAAGATTTCAGCAAGCAAAAGAAACAGGCTCCGATTTACCAGCCCGGAGCCTGTTCCTTTGCATGGAAGATGAAAAAGATGAAAAGGGTGTAGAAGATGAAGTAAATTTATACCTATATTTTATCCTCCGGAAAACCTATTGTCAATATATCGCCTGTTAAAAAGCGGTTTCAGAGTTGTTTCCGACCTGTTTCCATTCAGAAATCGCTTGCTGTTTGCGCCTCTGCGTAGCGAACGGTCTCCATCGCGTCGGGGGCGTACTTGTCCGCACCAATCCTTTGTGCGTACTCAGCACTCAGCACCGCGCCGCCCACCACGACCTTGCAGAAGGGCGCTTTTTCGTGCAGCAGGGCAATGGTTTCCTCCATCGCGGGCACGGTGGTGGTCATGAGCGCCGACAGTCCGCACAGGGGCGCGTTTACGGACAGAACCGTATCGACGATGGTTTCCGGCGGCACGTCCTTGCCTAAGTCGTGCACCTCATAGCCGTAGTTTTCCAGCAGCATTTTCACGATGTTTTTGCCGATGTCGTGCACGTCGCCCTTCACCGTAGCCAGCACGAAGGCGCACTTCTTCGGGACATTTTCCTGCCCCTTCATGGTCTCTTTGAGGATGGCGAAGGCCTCCCCCGCCGCCTCCGCACTCATCAGCAGCTGCGGGAGGAAAACGGTTTTTTGTTCAAAGCCCTTGCCTACTTCATTCAATGCAGGGATGATTTCGCTGTTCACAACGGTCAGCGCATCGGTGCTTTCCAGCAGGGCGCGGGTGGCCTTTGCCGCGTCGGATTTAAGTCCGCGACCGATGGCGGTCTGCAAATCGCCCGAGAAATTACCGGAAGCAGCGGGTTTTGCGGTCTTTTCGGCGGGAGCCTCCGCAGGATGGTTCGCCATGTAATCAATATAGCCCGCGCAGTTCTCGTCCATGCCGTGCAGGGCGAGGTAGCTGTGGTAGGCGGCCATCATCTCGCGGGAATCGGGGTTCATAATCGCCGCGGAAAGGCCGTTTTCCAGCGCACAGAGCAGGAAGGCTGCATTGATGTTCCCCCGCTCCGGCAGACCGAAGGACACGTTGGACACGCCCAGGGACGTGTGAATGTGCAGGTTCTCCGAAATGAGTTTCAGTGCTTTTAAGGTGATTTTCGCGGCGTTTTTGTCCGCGCTGACGGTCATAGCCAGCGGGTCAAAGAGCAGGTCGCAGGGCCTGATGCCGTATTCCTTTGCGGTTTCAACGATGCGCTTCGCTATGACAAAGCGTTCCTCGGCAGTCGCAGGGATGCCGTTTTCGTCCAGCGTCAGGGCGACGACCATGCCGCCGTACTTTTGCACCAGCGGGAACACCGCCCTCATGCTTTCTTCCTTGCCGGAGACCGAGTTGATGAGCGGTTTGCCGTTGACGATGCGCATGGCGGCTTCCATGGCCTCGTGGTTTACCGTGTCGATCTGAAGCGGCAGGGGAATGACGGCTTGCAGCTCCTTTACCACATTGGTCAGCACCGCTTTTTCGTCAATGCCGGGCAGACCCACGTTCACATCGAGCACATCCGCGCCCGCTTCCTTCTGGCGCACGCCCTCGGAGAGAATGTAGGCCATGTCGTTGTCCTTCAAGGCGGCTTTCAGCTTCTTTTTGCCCGTGGGGTTGATGCGCTCACCGATGAGGACGGGCTTATCTTCAAAGGTCACAACGCCGCTGCCGCAGGAAATTATGGATATGTTTTTATCCGTAATCGGCAGGGGTTTCAGCCCCTCAATTTCCTTTTTAAGCAGACGGATGTGCTCCGGCGTGGTGCCGCAGCAGCCGCCAGCGATGCGCACGCCCTTCTTCACCATGGCGGCCACGTCCTGCGCAAACTCCTCCGGGGTCACGTCAAAGCGCGTCTCCCCGCAGCATTCGTGGGGCAAGCCCGCGTTGGGCTTAAAGAGGATGGGCGTGGAGGAAACCTCCAGCATTTTTTCGATGACCGGGAAGAGCTGCCGGGGGCCTAAGGAGCAGTTCGCACCGAAGGCGGCAACGCGCATCCCTTCCAGCAGGGCGGTCATGGCAGCAGCATCCGCGCCGGTCATAAGCGTGCCTTCCGCGCCGTAAGCGTCTGATACGAAAACGGGCAGATTGCAGTTCTCCTTTGCCGCCAGCACCGCCGCCTTGGTTTCGTAGGCGTCGTTCATGGTCTCGATGAAGATAAGGTCTGCGCCGTATTTTGCGCCAAATTTCACGGTTTCGGCAAAAACCGCCACAGCTTCCTCAAAATCGAGGTCGCCCAAGGGTTTCAGCAGCTTTCCCGTGGAGGAAATGTCCAGCGCGACGAACTTTTCCTGTGTGCCGATGGATTCTTTTGCCGCCTGCCGTGCGTTCGCAATGGCGGCTTTTACGGTGCTTTCCAGCTTTTCGGGAGACAGGTGCAAGCTGTCCGCGCCGAAGGTGTTGGTGCAAACCACATTGCTGCCCGCGTCGTAATATTCCTTGTGCAGTCTGACGATTTCCTCCGGGTGGCTTTCGTTCCACAGCATCGGCGCGACCCCGGCAGGAAGACCGCGGGCTTGCAGAATGGTGCCGGTGCCGCCGTCCAGCAGGACGATGTTATCCTTCAAAAAATCAACAAATTTCATTCGTTTTCCCCTTATCAAAGAAGCTGCCGACGGTGCCGACAGCTTGAAATTTTCTACTTTCCCAAAATCCTGTTCAGGTTGCTCTGAATCTTCTCCGCCACGTCGGGCTTGTTCATGGAATAAACGTGGACATTGGTGACGTTGTTGGCGAAAAGGTCGATGATCTGGTCGGTGGCGTAGGCGATGCCCGCCTGTTTCATGGCGGCGGGGTCTGACCCGAACTTGTCCACAAGTGCCTTGAACCGCTGGGGCATAAAGGAGCCGGAGAGCTTCACGGCGCGCTCCACCTGCTTGGCGTTTGTGATGGGCATAATGCCCGCCACCACGGGCACGGTGATGCCCGCCTCGCGGATTTTATAGAGGAAGTTATACAGCAGATTGTTGTCAAAGAACATCTGGGTGGTCAAAAACTCACAGCCCGCGTCCACCTTCTCCTTGAGGTGCGCAATGTCCTCCTTCTGGTTGGCGGATTCCGGGTGGATTTCCGGGTAGCACGCGCCGCCGATGCAGAAGTCCGCGCCGCTCTCCTTGATCTCCCGGATGAGCTCCACGGCATGATGATACGGCCACTGACTTCTGTCGGAGTCCATCAGCTCCGGGGTCAGATCGCCCCGTAGCGCCATCACGTTCTCGATTCCGGCAGCCTTCATGTCCCCGATGCGGGCAAGCACGGTGTCTCTTGTGGAGGACACGCAGGTCAAGTGCGCCAAGCTTTCCACACCGAAGCGATCTTTGATGTTTTTTGCAATGTTTAAGGTATATTTGGAGGTGCCGCCGCCCGCGCCGTAGGTCACGGACATAAAGGCGGGCTTCAATTCCGCAATTTTCTCGGTGGCTTCCTTCACGCTCTCAAAGCCGGAGTCGGTCTTGGGCGGGAACACCTCAAAGGACAGCGACAGCGTATCTTTCTTCAACGTCTCAATGATTTTCATAACAGATTTCCTTCCGTGGTTTCTTGCCCTTATCTTAGCATAACAACCCCCAAACAGGCAAGCCCTTTGCCGCAATAAAGCAAAAATAAGGGCGGGAAAAATCCTGCCCTTATGTCGCGGCGAAACAATTATTTCGTGCCTCTGGCCTTCTTGTCGGCGTACTTTGCCCAAATGATGATGACAACGGACAGGGCAATGACGAGGCGGGCGATGTGTCCCAAGGCAGCTAAGAAGGTCGTGGGAACGGACGCGATGCGAAGGAAGAAAGCAATCGCATACAGCACGGCAATCACGATCGCAATGATGAAGGACTTGACTTCGCCAAGGTCGTGCGCCATTGCAAGGACGCAGAATCCGCCAAAATAGATGGCAAAAATCATATTGGCATCAATAGGCATATCCTTCTGGACGAACAGAAGGAACGAACTGACGGCGTTCAGAATCAGGTAGATTTTGAACAGTTTGCTGCCGGGGTTCTTGGTCGCCCCGGTAAGCAGGTACGCCGCGCCGAACACCGCGACCACGATGTTGCACAGGGAGAACAGGGCTTGCATCCCCGTGCAATTTCCCGCGATGGCGGAGATGATGAGCGTGAGCAGCACCACAGCGGCAGAGATGAGCAGCGCAATGCCCGTCACGCGGGTTACGGTTTTCATGGATTTGGTCATGTTGTGTTCCTCCCTAAATTACTTTGTTCCGCGAGCCTTCTTGCCCTTATCTTAGCATAACAACCCCAAACAGGCAAGCCCTTTGCCGCAATAAAGCAAAAAAAGCTTTTCTTTTCCGGCAAAACCATCAACCTGATTCCCGCTTATTTCGGCTCCATTATTTATAGCAGTTTCACTAAATATACGTCAATATTTCTGTGATATTTTCCGATATTGACATATATATATATATAATAGGCTTTGTAAAGATAGTTTCGTTCCAAAAAGAGAAGAAAAGAGAAGAAAAGAGGAAAAAACATGAAAAGCGCAGAGATGAAAATTATCCGTTTCGACGGCGGTGATGTGATCGCCACCAGCGGCGCCCCCATCTTGGCGGGTGTGTTTAAGTTTTCAGGTGCCTTTGATGACAGCTATGCAGAAACGATAACTTATTCATACACTGATGGGTCTACTAATGGGTCTGCCACTGTGAATGATACAGGAGTAGGAAACTGGGATGGTGATGTTCCGGATTCTCCATTTGAAACTACACCAAACAACGCAATAACCCAGCTCATCGATGAAATTGAGGCACACGGCGGTACAGGGCTCGAAAAAGCAAAGCTGACTGAACTGGTCATGAAGGCGAACTTCTATGAAACCGCAAACGGAAGCCCGCTGACCGTGGACAAGGATGCAGACGGTGCTCATGCTTCTATCACGCGAACAGACGGCCAGGATAAAATTAATTTCACAGGAACATCCGATACCCTTGGTGCAGAGAACATAACCATCGCAGATGTTCTGAAATCGAGAGTCGGCAACAAGCTGGAATATTCGGCATCCCGTCAGGATGATTTTCGGTATAAGAACATTTTTGAAGAAAATCCACTCTATTATAATTCCAATTTGTCAGGTTCCGGTTCAGCGAGTCCAGATTCCAGCGATCCACAACAAATAGAGAAAAAAGTGGACTATGAAGATGGTGAAATCAGATATACTACAAAAACAGGTAATTATGAATTAGATCTATATGATGAAAGCACCGAAATAGGTGAAGTTTATTACACGGATATTATCTCCAGTACGGAAACGTCAACCCTCAAAAGCACTTTTGATGCCGCGGAGTGGGTGCTCCAGATTGCAGCCGATGGCAGCAGTGCCAAGTTTGTGAAGTCCAACTAATAACGCATATTCAAAGACGAGATTGTCTCCTCCGTCTTTCGTCAGTTTCAAAGCCGCCTTTTGCCGCAGCGCAAGGGGCGGTTTTTTTGTGTCTTGGGGTTAACGGAATCTCCTCTTCACGAGCAAAGCAAAAAGAGTGATCTCACACAATCCAAATGGGTTCGGGAGCAATGTGCACAAAAGAAGGAATAAAGTGGAAAAACCACGGATTATGCGCCCAAATCCACCAGAAAGCCCTCCCCTTTTCTGCCGATGTGCATCGGTTCGCAAAAGGGAGGGCTTTGTCCGTTTATTCCGGCATTTCAAACTGCGCTTTGAGCCACGGCACGGCAAGCTCGAACTTGAAATAGTGGTGCTCGGGGACGCAGTTGGATCTAAGAAAGTATTCCTGCTGGGAAATGCCGCGGGGCATGGGCTCGTCGTCGAACCGCCTGTCCTTGGGGTCGGCATATTCACGGTAATAATGGTAGGTGAAGGCCTCCCGCTTCCCGGCGGACGCATAGGCCGCTTCGACCTTTTTCAGATGGTTTGTGCCGCCGCCCTCGGTGATGAGCAGCTTTCGCGGAGCGAAGGCGCACAGCAGGTCGGGATAGGTGAAATACCGATAGACACCGAAGTAATCCTTGTACGGGATAATATAGTCCGCATAGTTCTCCTGCGGGGACACCGCCAGCACCCGCTCCTTGGTGTCGGAGAGGAAGTCGTTAAACACCATAGCACCTATGGAATCGTCCAGCACGCCCATGAGCATACAGGATTCGGTGCCCAGCGAATGCCCGGAGACGGCGACCCGCTTTTCATCCACATAAGGCAGGGTCTTTGCGAACGCAAGCTGGGCTAAGTGCATCCCCACGGTGATGGAGAGCATACTTCTGCCCATAGCCTGCAGCACGGTGCAGACCCAGCTCCAGTCGTCAAAGCAGTCTGTGTTGTTCTTCGTCTCGCCGCAGAAGAAGTCGTCCGTGGCGATGGCCACAATCCCGGCGCGGCAGTAGCGCAGCGCCATGGTGTTGGCGTAGAAATAATGCCCGGTGACAGTGCCCTGTGCGGGGGCGTAATCCAAGTCCTCAAACTCCTCCCCCGACAGCTGCTCCTTCGTCCAGCGGGTTCCGGGGGTGCACAGCACCACGGGCGCGGGGTTCTTTTCCGTTGCGGTGTCCGGCACCAGCACCAGCATGGTGTTCCAGAGGTTTTCCTCGGAGGAAATCTCGTACTTGTCGATGCGGTATCCGTCCCGCTGTTTGGAGAAAAGGAGGTTCACAACGGGCTTTTCGTAGACATTCCCTTCAAGCCCCATCAGCTCCTTCGCCTTGTCCTTAACTTTCTTCTGCCACGCGGGGAAGTCCTCCGCCGCCATATTCTGTGAATAAGCCAATTCCGGCGTTTTCTTCAACAATTTCACGATGTAATTCATCGCATTGTAGTCTCTGCCCATTCCGCTCCCCCGTTCTTCATTCTTCAGTTTTCAGTCTTCATTATTCATTATTTTTCCCTACGCGCCCGGGAGTACCTTGCGCACGGCGGCCATGGCGGTCTTCATCTGCTCCATGTCGCCGGATAAAATGGCGGCTTCAAGCCCGTCGCGCACGGCAATGACCTCCTCCAAGGAGGTATCGGCGTAGTCGTCAATGAAGGAAAGCATTTCCTCCGCCTCGATCTGCACGGTCACAGGGTCGTCCGAGACGGATGTTGTTGTTTCGCCGTCCTCGCCGGTCAAGATGCCGTTTTCCTCCGCTACACGCGCTTCGATGGCCTCCACCGTGATGGCCTCATCATACGGTGCTTCCTTGCCGAAGATGGACTTCATAAGGTCGCTCATCTTCTCCTGATCGACGATGTAATAGGACTTTGCGCCCACATACTGCCCATTGCCGGGGATGGTGTGACGCTGCAGATCGTCCATAGAAAGGTCTTTGGCAAAGTACGCAAGGGAAGCGATCTGCAAAAGGTCCATGTCCGTGTCGATGTTCTGCTGCACGGCGGTGTAAATCTGTGGGATGTTCTTGATCTGGTTGGTGTTGAGCATGGTTTCAAAGAGGGTAAAGAGCATCCGCTGCTGTCTGTCCACTCTGTCCACGTCACCCCTGCCGCCCTTGCGGAAACGGCAATAGTCCAGCACCTTTTGGCCGTCCATGTGCTGCATTCCCTTTGCGGTGTAGCGTCCGCACATGGTAAACTCGATGTCGCAGTCGTAATCCACGCCGCCCATGGCGTTGACGACCTCCTTGACCACGTTCATGCCAAAACCTACATAGTAGTCCACGCGAACACCTGTCAGGTTCTGCACGGTGTTGATGGCGTATTCGTAGCCGCTCTTGTCCTTGCCGCCGCCGAAGACGAAGGCCGCGTTGATCTTGTTGAACCGCTCCTCGCCGTTGATGCGGACGTAGGAATCCCGGGGGATGGAGATCATATCGACCTTCTTGTTCTCAAAGTCGATGGAGACTAAAATCATGGTGTCGGTGCGGAAATTAAGCCCCGCCTCCACGCGCTCCACGGAGGAATCCGCGCCCAGCACGAGGATGTTTACGCGGGAATTGGCAAACTCATAGGGCGGCTGGGTCATTTCCGGCTCGGGAGTAGGCGTGTTCTCCGGCTCTGCCGTGGGAAGCGTTTCATCGCTGTTCTCCGCCTCCGGGGTCGGGGTCGCTTCCGGCTCTGCGGCGGGGGTCGCGGAAAGCTCCACGGTCTGCTGATTCAGCTGGTCAAAGGTGCGGCTCGGGTTGGAAATATACCAGATGAACCCGCCGATGATAACCGCCAGCGCCAGCAGAACGGCCACTATGATAATCAGGATGATCTTGATGGGACTTGTATTCTTTTTCATAAGCAAACACACCTCCGCAAGGTAAAACGCAATACAATCTGTTTTCGTTGCATTTCGACAAAATCCTTTTGAAATTCGTTTGAATTTATGGAAAAACTGTGTTATACTAAGGGAAAGAAGGAAGGAGGGAACTGCTTTATGACCGAAGTGAATCATGCGCCCTTTGCCGATATTGAAGGCTGTGTGGCCGTCTGCCCCCTCTGCGGCACCGATCTGTACCGCCTGGAGGATGGCTGCGTCTGCAAGAACAAGGACTGCTCCTGGAGCTGCAACAAGTGCATCCCCGAAGAAGACAGACCGTAAAGCACAAACCATCGAACGCAAAAAGAGCAACCGTCATGGCTGCTCTTTTTTGTATTGAATGAAGACTGGTGCAGGGCGGGGAAACCCCGCCCCTACGGGTTGCAGGTCGCCGGGGGGGCGTAGGGGGAGGGGTCGCCCCTCCCCGTTTCGGTTCGATTATTTCTTTTCGTACTGGTGAATGTAATTTTCGGGATAGCCCTTCTCCTCCGTCCAACCGGCGGCCTCGCGGTCGAGGCGGTAAGCATCGAGGCGGGATTCCACGCAGACGATAGCGGCGACTACGCTAGCAAAGCCGATGGCACCGATCACATCCGCGACCTTGGATAACACAGTTACATTGATCTGCATGAAAAGCCCCGTGGTCACAACCTCACACAGGAAAATGAGCACGCACAGAAGCTGATTAAAGCGAATGAACCCTGCGTTGGAGTGGTGGTCGGAGTTAATAAGATTGTGGGTGATAAACAGTCCCGCTGCGAAGAGCACCTGAAACGCCTTCACAATGGATGCAGCAATGATTCCGTTAGTATCCATAAGACAGCTTATGGAATACAGGAGCACCAGCATGAGCAGCGCACCCACAATGCACTTCATCACGTTCTTGGAGTGCTTCCTGTAAGACGTGAAGAGAACAAGCACGCACAGGGCAGCCAGCACTTCAATCACGATTAGCCCTGACGTCTCCGGGAAGGCGATCCAGTTGGCCACAGCCTTGATGGCGGTGCCAAAGATGGCCACAAGCACGGTGGCAAGGAAGAACTTGTCGTTCGTGAATAACTTTTTCATGTTGTTTGTCTCCTTTGTATTTTTCAGGGGAAAGCCCCTTTTTTCGTCTTCGGGTGCGGCAGAGCTCAGTTCAGCTTGCCGCAGACGGAGCAGTAGGTCACGCCGCCGATGGTCTCAACGTAGCCGTGGCACTTTTTGTAGTTCGGGCACGGGGCGGAGGCTCTGTACCCGCCGAAGACAAGCTCCAGTTCCTCATCAGACAGCTCCGTGACATTCAGTTCCTTGTTCTCTTCCATGCTGCGCACCTCCGCTTTTTTCCGTTAGTTCAGCGGTCCGCAGACGGAGCAGTAGGTCACGCCGCCGACGGTCTCAATGTAGCCGCCGCACTGTTTGAAGTTCGGGCACTTCTCGGAGGATCTGTACCCGCCCTTGACCTGTTTCAGTTCCTTTTGTTTCAGCTTCAACGTGTTTTTCCGATTCTCCTGACGATTGTCTGCCATACTTTGCCTCCTTCTATGAACGCATAACGTACATAGGTTTCTTTTCTGATAGATACGAATCCCGATTCTGAAAGGACACCGAAAATCCGAAATTTAACGCATTTTTATCAGTATTTGGAGAGATACTGTTCCAGCTCCCATGAGGACACGCGCTTGCGGTAGTCCTTCCATTCCTCGGTCTTGGCGGTTAAGTATTTCTCAAAGATGTGAGTGCCCAGCACCTCTTTGACCATGGGTTCATCCTCCATCTTCTCCACCGCGGCGTTGAGGTCGGCGGGCAGGGAGTGGATGGACAGGGCTTTGCGCTCCTCGCGGGACATGAGGTAAATGTTCTTGTTGACGGGAGCCGGGGGCATAAGCCCTTCCGTGATGCCGCGCAGACCCGCTTCCAGCACCAGTGCAAAGACCAAGTAGGGGTTCGCGGTGGGATCGGGGTTGCGTAGCTCTAAGCGGGTGGACTTGCCCTTAGCCTTGGGGATGCGGATGAGCGGGGAGCGGTTGGAGGCCGACCACGCGATATAAAGCGGGGCTTCAAAGCCCGGAACAAGACGCTTGTAGGAATTGACCAGCGGGTTTGTGACAGCGGCAAAGGAGGGCGCGTACTTCATCACGCCCGCGATAAAGTGATAGGCGGTCTCGGATAAGCCGTACTGATCGTGCTCGTCCGCAAAGGCGTTGGAGCCGTTCCGGGAGAGGGACATATTGATGTGCATACCGCTGCCAGCTATGCCGAAGATGGGCTTGGGCATGAAGGTGGCGTGCAGCCCCAGACGCTGGGCGGCGGTCTTGACCACCTCGCGGAAGGTAATGACGTTATCGGCAGTGCGCATGGCAAGGCCGTATTTGAAGTCGATCTCGTGCTGACCTTCGGCGACCTCGTGATGGGAAGCCTCGATCTCGAAGCCCATTTCCTCCAAATAGACGCACATATCCTGACAGGCCTTGTCGCCGGGGTCAACGGGAGAAATGTCGAAATAGCTGCCCTCGTCAAAGGTCACGGTTGTGGGCTTGCCCTTCTCGTCGGTGCGGAAGAGGAAAAATTCCAACTCGGGGCCGACGTAGAACTCATAGCCCATGTCCTTTGCGTGGGCAAGGGCGCGGGCAAGCACGTTTCTCGGGCAGCCCTTGTAGGGCGTTCCGTCCACGGTGTAAACGTCGCAGATGAGCCGCGCCACCTTCTGTCCCTCGTCGCTCCACGGCAGAATGCAGAAGGTGTCCGGGTCGGGATGCAGCGCCATGTCGCTCTCCTCGATGCGGGTAAAGCCCTCGATGGAGGAGCCGTCAAAGCGGCACTCGTTTTTGAGGATGCGCTCGATTTGCCCGGAGGAAACCATCACGCTCTTCATCGCGCCGAAAATGTCGGTAAATTGCAGGCGGATGAAGCGCACTTTGTTTTCTTTGACCAGTCTTACAATGTCTTCGGTAGAATATTTGCTCATGGTTCTTCCTCCTTGGCACAACGCCTCTGAATGTTTGTTATTTTACCACCGAAAACGGTTTTCTGTCAATGAAAAGGGCTGGGTTTGCCGTGTTAAGGCTTGAAGAAAGGGAACATTTTTGTTATAATGGAGATAAATTATCGCCTTTTTGCGAAGGAGGCCGCCTTATGCTCACCTATATTCCTTCCGGCAGGGAAAGGATTCCCATAGAAATCGACAAAAGCCGCGTGGTCACATCCCGCATTGAGGAGCTGCCCGCCGTGGAAAACGGACGCGCCGTTGTGGAAAATGCGCTTCAAAACCCAATCGCCTCGCCGCCTCTGCGGGAGCTGGCGAAAACGGCGAAATCCTGCGTCATTTTAATCTCCGACCACACGCGCCCTGTGCCCTCGCAGGACATTCTCCCGCCGATGCTTGCGGAGCTGCGGGCAGGTAATCCTTTTATAAACATAACCTTGCTGGTCGCCACGGGCTGCCACAGAGCCACCACAGGCGACGAGCTGAAAAGCAAGCTCGGGGAGGAAATCTATTCCAAAGAGAACATCGTGGTGCACGACTGCGATGACAAGGACAGCCTTGTGAACATCGGCATTCTGCCCTCCGGCGCACCGCTGATCCTCAACAAATTGGCGGTGGACACTGACCTACTCGTCTCCGAGGGCTTTATTGAGCCGCACTTCTTCGCGGGCTTCTCCGGCGGCAGAAAGAGCGTGCTGCCGGGCATCTGCGACCGCAAGACCGTGCTGGGGAACCACTGCGGGGCGTTCATTGCGAACGAAAATGCAAGGACGGGGATTTTAGACGGCAACCCCATCCATAAGGACATGGAGGCCGCCGCGGAGATGGCGCACCTTAGGTTCATCGTTAACGTGGTCATTGACCCTCAAAAGCGCGTAGCGGCCGCCTTTGCGGGGAATTTCAAGGCCGCGCACGCAGAAGGGGTTCGGTTCCTGCGGCAATTCTGCGAGGTTCCGGCGGTCAAGGGCGATGTTGTCATCACCTCCAACGGCGGCGCGCCGCTGGATCAGAACCTCTACCAGTGCGTAAAAGGCCTGACCGCAGCGGAGGCCTGCGCAAAGGAAAATGCGACCCTCATCCTCTGTGCGGGGATGGAAGACGGCGTGGGCGGCGAGAGCTTCTACCGACAGCTTCGGGACTGCGAAAGCCCGAAGGCGCTCTATGAGCAATTTTGCGCAACACCGCAGGCCGACACCGCGCCCGACCAGTGGCAGAGCCAGATCTTGGCGCGAATCTTAATGCACCACCGCATCATTTTCGTTACCGGCGAAAGCATGAAGCCCGTCATTCAAGACATGAAGATGGAATGGGCGGGCAGTTTGAATGAAGCCAAACAAATGGCGGGCGGCGGGGAGATCACCGTGATTCCCGACGGCGTTTCCGTCATGATAAAGGGGTAAAAACATGAAGAAAAGTACACTCATCGAACAGGGAAACTGGTTCCGTGGAAACCTGCACACCCACTCCACCATCTCCGACGGCGAATACACGCCGGAAGAATTAAAACGGTTATATAAGCAGAACGGTTATTCCTTCCTCGCCGTCACCGACCACAACACCTGCGGCATTTATACAGACCTGAACGACCCCGATTTCCTGATGATTCCGGGCTTGGAGGTGGACTGCCGCCACGATTTCGACACAGGCGTTGACCACATCGTCGGCATTGCCAAACCGGGCAGCGAGAAGATGCGCCACCTGCAGCGCGCCGAGGGCTTGAAGAACAAGGACGCGCAGACCATCATCGACTTCCTGCGCTCCACCGGGCACGAAGCCATCTACGCGCACCCCTTCTGGTCGTACACGAAGATGGAAAACCTGCTGGCTTTGAAGGGTTTACTTGGCGTGGAGATCATCAACTATTCCTGCGAGCAGGAGTGGAAGTCCGGCATCGGCGAGGTCTATCTGGAACAGCTCTGGGCGCAGAATCGCCCTGTTTTCGCCTTCGGCTCGGATGATGCGCATATGCACGTCCCGGATTTCTTGGGCGGCTATATCTCTGTCAAAGCCGAGGCTCTTACTTATGAAAGCATATTCAATGCTCTGAAATGCGGGTCGTTTACCGCATCCTACGCAAGACCCGATGAGGAAGCCCCGCGCCTTTACGACTTCTATGTGGAGGACGGCGTGGCGCACTTGCGCTGCTCGCCCTGTGCGCACATCTGCCTGAACGTGGACAGAAACCGCTACGAGCCCGCCTTTTCCGACACCGACACATTAACCGAGCATAGCTGGGTTCTGCCGGAGAACGCCGCGTCCGTCCGGGCGGTTTTGCAGGATGCGCGGCGCAACACAACATGGAGCCAGCCGATTTTGCTGAAAGGAGGCCGCAGAATGGAACGCATTGGCCTGTCCCTGCCGCCAAAGTGCCTGCTGCCGGAAGCCGCAACGCCCAACGAGGCGCGGATTCAGCGGGAAATAGGCAGTCCGCAGGAAATTCTTCAATTTGTAAAAGAACTTGGGGTTGAACAGATTGAGCTGCGCCCGGTGAAATGGGACGCAGACCCGTCTGAAATCCTCACCGTTGCCCGCACGATCTGGCAGAGCGGGCTGACCCTTTCGGTGCACGCCGCTTTCCCCAAGGCGGAAGGCGCGTTTTCTGCGGTGTATCCTTCCCTCCTGCCGCTGCTGCGGGAAGCCCCGTCCCATCAGGGCGCAGTGACGCTGACCTTTCACGCCCTGCTTGCGGATGCGGCGGAAAATCTGCCCCGGGCGGCGCGGCAGACGGCGGAAAGACTTGCCCTCTATGCGCAGGAAGCGGACACGCTGCACTTCACACTCGCTTTGGAAGAGAACCGACAGAAGAGCGAGCATGACCCCTGCAACACCTGCGAGGGCGTGGAAGGGGTGCTGTCTGCCCTCCCCGATGCTCCTGTTTTCGGCGCGTGTTTTGATTTCGGGCACTTTTACTCCAACGCCCGGAAGAACCATCCCGATGACCGCGCCACGGCAGATGCTCTGCGCCCGCCGGTTTCCTTCTGCCGCCGCGCCATCCACACGCACATTCACGCCTACAACGGCAGCACGCACCAGCCCTTTCTGCCGCCGAACGAGCTTCCCCTTGCCGAGTACCTCACCAATCTTCGGCAAGCGGAATATACCGGGGTCTACAATCTGGAGCTGGATTACCCCCGCTTCCCGGACACCCCCGTGCGGCTGGCCATTGAAGCCTCCGTCTCCGCGCTGAAAGCCGCATTAAACGCATAAAACCACATCAAAAAGCCGGAAACCATCACGGTCTCCGGCTTTTGCTTTATACATCATTATTTGATGGATTCGTAGTTCTTTGTGCGGTCATATTCCTCCGGGTAGCCCGCATCAATCGTCCATCCGGCGGCGCTGCGGTCGGTGCGGTAGGCATCGAGTCGGCTTTCCACGCACACCACCACGGCATACAGGAACGGCCAGGACACCGCCAGCACCACGGTGGAAACGCTGTCCAGCAGGTTCGCGCAGTAGGGCAGCTGCATAAGATCCCAGACAAGGCGGCACGCAGCCAGCGCAATACAGGTCACTTGGTTGAGCTTCACGTTAGCGGGGCTGGGGTCGCGGGAGCCGTTGATGAGGAAATGGTTGATGAACAGCACGGCGGACAGGATGAGGGTGATGTAACTGAACGTGGTGTCCGCAGGGATGCTGTTGTAGGAAATCATCATCATGGCTTTGAGCAGCAGTGCCATGAGCAGTGCGCCCATCATGCCCTTCATCACGTTCTTGGCGTGGGCGTCGTAGGAGAAATACACCAGCAGCGCACAGATGGCGCAGATCATGTTGACAAAGAAAATCTGCGTCGTGCCGGTGTAGAGGAAAATCATCACGAAATTAAAAAACAGTGTGCCTATCGCCGCGATAAACGCCGATGCAAGGAAAAAATGGTCGTTTGTGAATAACTTTTTCATAGGTTTATTCTCCTATTTCTTTTCATATTCGTGAACGTAGTTCTCGGGGTAGCCCTTCTCTTCCGTCCAGCCCGCATTTTCGCGGTCTAAACGATAGGCATCCAGTCGGGATTCCACGCAGACAACGGAAGCAGTCATACCGATGCTGCCAACCACATCCAGCAAAATCAGAGCAACCAGAGCACCGCTGATGGCAGAGCCTTTCATGGCTATGGAGTAAATGTCATAAGCGATCAAACCGATGGCAAGCAAAACCAGCAGAATCTGGTTGAATTTCACTCTCTTTGCAGAAGCCTTGCGGTCAGAATTGATGACAAAGTGATTGGTGAAAAGCAGCACGGAGACCACAAAAATCACAACGGGAATCACAAGATTGATGCTTGCATCAATGGCCTCACTGAGCAGCGTGGTGGCACACAGAACCTGAGCTGTGAGCATTGCGCCCATCATGCCTTTCATGACGTTTTTGCTGTGCCTTGTATAGGAGCTATACAAAGTGATTTCACAAGCCGCGAAGAATGCGAAATTCACAGCATACGGAATTGATGTAGACATCGGGCAGAGGAAGTACAGCGCATTCACAGCTTTTCCGAGCACAGTAAGGATTACCATTGCCAAAAAGAATTTGTCATTTGTAAATAACTTCTTCATGTTGTTTCCTCCTTATTTCTTTTCATATTCGTGAACGTAGTTCTCGGGGTAGCCCTTCTCCTCCGTCCAGCCCGCATTTTCGCGTTCTAAACGATAGGCATCCAGCCGGGATTCCACGCAGACGACAGCACCCACGAACCCGATAAAGCCGAGAATGCCCATAATCGCCGCGATTAAGTACAGCGGAGAGAACGAGACCGCGACCCATGTGCCCGACCATACGATCTCATTGACGATAAGCAGCACCGCGATGATCTGATTCAGGCGAACCATTGCGGGAGAAGAATGGTGGTCGGAGTTGATGATGAAGTGGTTGATGAACAGCAGGGCAGAAAGCACCACAACGACAGGCATACAAACCCCATCAATGGGCAGGGTCTTTTGGGAAAGATAGTCGATAGATAAAATGAGCTGTGCCATGAGCATGGCACCCATGAGCCCCTTCATCACATTCTTGGAATGTTTTTTGTAGGAAGAGTAAAGGAAAATGGCGCACAGCACACGGATGAGCTGCCCGATAATCGGAGAAGACAAGGCAAACTCCGTTGCGCACAGGGCAAGGATCGCGTAAATACCGTTGCCGAGCACGGCAAACAGGACGGCGGCGAGGAAGAACTTGTCATTCGTGAAGATTTTTTTCATATTGATTTTCTCCTTTAATTCTTATTCGGCCTTGTAGCCGTTCGCTTCGCGTTCGATGCGGTAGGCGTCTAAACGGGATTCCACGCAAACCACGGAAGCACTGATTCCGATCAGACCGAAGAAGCACGCCACATCACAGACGATGCTCAGTGCGCTGTGGCAGGGAATGAGCCATAGAACATCCCACACAACAGCATCCAGCGTCAAAAGACACACAATCACCTGATTCATCCGAATCATACCGGGACTGGAATGGTGGTCGGAGTTGATGATGAAATGATTGATAAACAGCGCGGCGGAAAGAACCACATACACGGGAACCACAACGGTTGTCCCCGGAACCGACATTGCGGAGAGGCTGGAAATGGCAAACAGGAGCTGGCCCATGAGCATGGCGCCCATGAGACCTTTTGTGACGTTTTTCGAGTGTTTCTTGTAGGAGGAATAAATGAACAGCACACACAAGGCTGAAATCAGCATGGGAAGCCGGGTGACGAAGGAAGTGCCGCCCAGTCGGATATACGCCGTGATGAAGAAAATGAGATTGCCGAGGACGGCGAAAATGACCATGGCAGAGAAGAATTTGTCATTCGTAAAGAGCTTTTTCATTGTCTTGATCTCCTTTATCTTTATTCAGGTTTGTACCCGTTCGCCTCACGCAGGGTGCGGTAGGCATCCAAACGGGATTCCACGCAAACCACCACGGAGGCCATGCCCGCAAAACCGATGGTGTCAACAATGTAGCTGAGGACGGTCAGTGCACTATTGTCATGCACGATCACGCCGATGGTGCCGATTGTATTGACCAGCACCAGCAGGATAGCGCAAACCTCATTGATGCGCACGGCAGTGGGAGAAGAATGGTGATCGGAATTGATGATGAAGTGGATGACAAACATTGCCAGAGACAGTAACAAGTACAGGAAATACACAGCTCTATCCCCGGTAAAGAGCTTGGGCAACGTCATAAAGGAGAAGCCCGTGAGCACCTGCGCGGTGAGCAGACACCCCATCATTCCCTTCATCACGTTCTTGTTGTGTCTATGATAAGACCGATACAACACAATGACGAGCGCGACGCGGAACAGCAGCTGAATGTTCGCCATCAAAAATTCAGGCATAATGCACAGGCTGATGATTGCGTAGATTGCCTCGCCAAGGACGGCGCAGAGGGTCATGGCGAGGAAGAACTTGTCATTCGTAAATAACTTTTTCATTTTATTGATCTCCTTTATCTTTATTCAGGTTTATACCCGTTCGCCTCGCGAGCGATGCGGTA
>DCHO01000076.1 GCA_002315655.1 Christensenella sp. UBA1750 | reverse complement strand
TTAGCAGTCTCATACTCAACGTGAGCGGTGTTGATGGTGATGCCACGGGCCTTCTCTTCGGGGGCCTTGTCGATTTCGTCGTAGCGCATAGCGGTGGCTTCGCCCTTCTGGGACAGAACCATGGTGATGGCTGCGGTCAGAGTGGTCTTGCCGTGGTCAACATGGCCGATGGTGCCAATGTTAACGTGCGGCTTGTTGCGTTCAAATTTTGCCTTGCCCATGGGAAAGAACCTCCTTAAGGTTTGGTGGGCCGGATTTAAGCGGGCCCCACGTTTAATAATTGACCGCGGCATAAAGGAAAATCCTCTATTCCTGCGGCTAAATGGAGCGGGCGATGGGAATCGAACCCACATAACCAGCTTGGGAAGCTGGCACTCTGCCACTGAGTTACGCCCGCACAATTCATACTTATTGTAAATCGGGACGCTTCTTTTGTCAAGTCCCGGAGGCATTTTGTTTAGTTAAATTCGATTGAACGCAAAAAGAGGGGGATTTCCCCTCTTTAACGCTTTATTCCGCTAAAATTCGTGCCGCTGCCACATGGCGATGATGGTGCTGGCAATGGCCACGGAATCGGGGGTTCTGGGCAAAAGGCTGTCCCGGTCAAACCATTTCGCGTCCCGAATCTCGTTTTCCTGCACGCAAATCGGCTCGGTGTCGTCCGCCTCGGCCACAAAGCCCACCATGAAGGTCTCGGTAAACGGCCAGGGCTGATTTTTGAGGAACCGCACGTTGCGCACATGAACGCCGGTTTCCTCATAGACCTCGCGGATGACGCACTGCTCCATGCTCTCCCCGATTTCCAGATACCCCGCCACCAGCGAGTAGAAATCCTCCGGCATATTGACCCCCTGCGCCATGAGCAGCTTATTCCCGCAGACAACGGCCACAATGACCGCCGGATTGATGCGCGGATAGACGGTGTTGCCGCACGCAGGGCAGGTCATGGCGCGCTCAGAAACACTGTGCTCCATTTTTGCGCCGCATCTACCGCAGAAGCGCGTTTTGTCGTACCAGCCGTAAAGGTGCAGCGCGGTGCCGATGGCAAAGGCGAAGGGCTGCTCCATCTGCCGGATGGCGCGGTGGGGCACCATTTCCGCATTTTCCGGCGGATTTTCGCTCAAAAACAGCGCTTTTTCATCCAGAGAAAACAGGTATTGCAGCTTCCCGGGGGTTGCATAATTTTCCAACGTGGGCACTTTTCCGTCCGCCAACGCCAGCTCTCTTTGGGTGAAATACAGCACATAATCCCCGTTTTGGGCTTCTCTCGGGCGATATTCGTTATTCAGGCAATGGGGCGCAATCTCGTGCAGCATGGGGCAAAACCTCCGAAAACCTTTTCTTTCGACAACAGTATAGCAGAATTCGATAAATTTTCCAGTCTTTTTTGATGACAAACCAGACCATTCCTGCTATAATAAGCTGTATTGTGTGCAAGGCATTTCGTGAGGAGGGTCAATATGCTTCGTTTCCTGCCGGAAGAACCCGGCTGTTTTGTGGTGATGGATCTGGAATGGAACCAGCGCATCAGCCGTACCAACCACGGCATTCCCCACGAAATCATCGAGATCGGCGCGGTCAAGTTGGACAAGAACCTGAACATTCTGGACGAACGCCGCTGGCTGGTGAAGCCTACGGTCTACCAGACCCTGGACAGGCACATTCAGGAGGTCACGGGCATTGAGGCCTACGAGCTGCAAAAAGGCAAGCGGTTCCCGGAGACCTTTCAGGAATTTCTCCTCTGGTGCGGGGACGACGCCGCCCTGTGCACCTGGGGACGCGACGATTACCCCGTTCTGCTGCGCAACTGCCGTTATTATTGTATAACTTTACCCTTCGCGCCGCCCATCAATCTGCAAATGGTCTTTTCGCACCTGCTGACCGATTCACCCTTGCAGCAGGTGGGGCTCTCCTCCGCCATGGAAAAGCTGGAGCTGCCCATGGATTTGCCCGCGCACCGGGCACTTAACGACGCCATTTACACCGCGCAGATCATGTCCGCGCTCAGCAAAGCCCTGCAAACCGCCGAGCCCGCCCGCATTGAAGCCCTGCGGAAAACCCTGCAAAAGGAAGCCAATGTCGCCCGCTCCATGACCCGCTCCGAGCAGACGCCCTATTTCACCACCAATGAGGTGCTGGCAGATGAGGTCTGCACGCAGGTGCACTGCCCCGTCTGTGACGGAGAGACCCGCATCCGCGTCCCCTGGTTTGACGCCGGACACAGCAAATATTTGGGGCTTTTCGTCTGCCCGCACCACGGCACGGCTCTTGGGCAGATGCACTTTAAGAAGCATTTCTCCGAGCGCCTGATTCTGCACCAGCGCATCTACTTAGCACCCGAAAACGAGATCGCCGATGTGGAGGCCAAGGCCAAGCTGGTGCCGCCAAAGCCCGCAAGGCGCAGAAGACATTCCAAAAAAGCAAATCCCGAAGCCTGATGCAAGGTTCCGGGATTTTTTATGCCAAGAAAAAGTGAAATATCCGCAAGCGGATGTGAAATATGGACGGGCTTACGCCGTCCATGTGAAATATTGTCCTAAAAGGACAATGTGAAATTTGACGCTGAAGCGTCAAGTGAGAATACGGCTTCGCGTTGTCTCCCGTCACTTTCCTCTCACACGCGCGTCGAGCGCGTATTTCACATGGGAAGCGTAGCGACCCATATTTCACACGACGGGCGAAGCTACCGTCGTATTTCACATTTTCCGCAAGGAAAATATTTCACTTTATTCCGCAACGACTTTGAGTTTCAGCTTCGCGGAGATTTCGGGGTAGAGCTTGACGACGGCTTCCGCGTCGCCGACCTCCTTGATGGTGTCCACGGTGATCTTGCGCTTGTCCACGTCCATGCCGTACTTGGCTTTGAGCGCGTCCGCGATCTCCTGATTGGTCACTTTGCCGTAAAGTCTTCCGTTTTCGCCGGCGCGGACGGGCACTTCCACAACCATATCGGCCATCTTCTTGGCGAGCTCCTGCGCGGCCTGCTTTTCCAGATCCTTGCGGTGGCTTTCGGCGGCCTTGGCCTTTTCAATGGCGTTGAGGTTCACGGAAGTGGCTTCCTTGGCCAGTTTTTTGGGGAAGAGGTAGTTTCTGGCGTAGCCGTCGCTGGCCTCGATGATCTGATCCTTCTTGCCGGTGCCCTTAATATCCTGCAACAAAATAACCTTCATGGTTTATTCCTCCTTGTTTTCATCGTCGTTTGGATCGTCATTGTCGTTGAAATCGCGGTTTCTGTAAATGCGGACGTTCATGCGCGGGCGCGTGTGGCGGAAATCAAACAGCCCGTCGATAAAGCCCAGCAGGAACCAGGCTCTGGGCAGAACGAGGAAGGTTGCCAGCAGCAGTGCCCTGCGCCAGAACACATTCCAGTGCTTTTTCGCCAAGAACCATTCGCCGATGGACAGCCCCTGCAAGCCGAAGACGAACCGCACCGCCGTCCACACCGCAAGGTAAAGCGCATAGCCTTTTTCCGACACCATGGTCAAAAAGGAGAGCACCAGCGCAGAGAGCATGAGCAGCGCGGACACACGCGGCGGCACCTTAAACAGCGCAAGCTCGGGCAGCTCGGAATATTTTTCCCTCTGCCTCCCGGCGCAAAGAAGAGGCAGCACCGTGCCCCAGAAAGCCCCGTGCAGGGAAAGTCCGGTCAGCATATCGAGCAGGGAATAGCGCAGCGAGGATTCCAGCACATCGCGCATGGAGTTGATGAGTATCGCCTGCGTGGATGTGGCCATGTCCGTCACAACGCCGGAAAGCCCCACATCGTCCAAGATGCCGTTTACGGACAGCATGGAGAGAATCAGGCTTACCATCTCGGGGTTTTCGGCACCCACGCGCTCCATCATGGAGGAATAGGCCGAAAGCACCGCATCCACAACGTCGCCCTGCAATTTGGTGTAGAGAATCGCGGCGAGCGCACAGGCGGCAAAAATGCCCGCAAAGCCGTAAAGCATGACCTGCCCGGGCTTTTCCTTCCTGCGCAGAAGGGCATAAAGCCCAACCACCGCAAGCAGAAGCAGCGCCGTGAGCCACAGCCCGACCTTGTACCAGCCCGGCATGGCGATTTCGAGCAGCAGGCAGCTACCCGCGCCGAAGGAGACCGCCAGCACCACGGAGGAAGCCAGGCTCAACCCCACGGCAGACACCATCAGCCCGCCCAGCAGCAGCCCAAAGAGCCCCGGCGAGGACGGCAGCACGGCGCACAGCGCAAATCCCAACACAAATGCAACCGGAATCAGCACAAGGCTCAGAAAAACCTTCAATCCTTTGTTCATGAAAACGCTCCTAAGTCCCATAAGATTCCGTATTTTATTTTATCCCAACCCTCCCGCGTTTGTCAACACCAAACGCAGGAGCCGGGTGATGTTGTGTTTTTTTGAACGAACATAGGAAAACCCCAACCCGCAAAAGCAGGGTTCGGGGTTTCTGATATTCAAAGCAAAAATTCCGGTATCCTAAAGCTTGCGTTTTCGTAAATCACAGATTCTTTTCCGAATAATCATTCTGTCCTTTCCAGCCCTTCGCTTCCCGAATCAGGCGGAATTCATCCAGGTTCGTCTCGAGGCACAGCACCAGAATCACCAGACAGAGCTTGAACAGAATGAGCGCGAAAACGCCCACGCTGAAGGAATCGGAAAGGAGGTTCAGCACACCGTCCGCAACATAGAGGGCAATCAGCACAAAGAAAAGAGCACGATTGAGCCGAATGGTCTTCGGGCTGCTCTTCCTGTCGGAGTTGATGACGAAGTGCAGGATGAAAATGCCCAGGAAAACGGCAACCGAGACGGCTTTGAGCACCACATACAGATTCCAGTGTCCGCCATGCACGGCAAAATAATAGCCCCGGTTGGATTCCAGAACCTGCTCCAGATAGCCCGCTTCCTCGGACAGCACCCAGAGCAGCGAGGCGCCCATGAGCCCCTTCATCACGTTCTTCTGGTGTTTGGCATAGGCAACGACCATGAAGATCGCCACAAGTGCCATAAAAGGCGTGAAAATGAAATAATAGGTGTTTTGAACAAAGCACAGAACGCCAACGAACAGACCGATGCAGGCGGTCAGGACGGCAAGCAGGGCAAGAGCCTTTTTCCCGACAAAATGATTCTGTAATTCTGCTGACATGGGGTTCTCCTTTCATGACCTTTATCAAAAATCGGCGGAGGCTGCACCCGCCCTGACAATCCGATGTCTCTCCCGGGGGCAGGGCGGAATAGCCCGCATCCCCGTACACCGCGCAAGCACATGGCAGGGCGATGGGCATCACGTTTTCCTCGCCGGTCTCTGCCGCCATGTCGGTGTACCGATAATAGGGGAACCGTCCTCACCACGCAGCACAAAGCGCAAATGCAGCCGGAATCAGCACAAGGCTCAGAAAAACCTTCAATCCTTTGTTCATGAAAGCGCTCCTAAGTCCCATAAGATTCCGTATTTTATTTTATCCCAATCCTCCCGCGCTTGTCAACACCAAACCATAAACCCGGGCAGCCGGGCGGGCAGGGCGGCGGCCATAAGATAAGCTGCCCTTTGAAGAAACGCCTGTTTTCAGGCATTTCTTACACATTTGGGCGGCCGGGCGGCTATTTTTGCATTTTACTTCTGGTATTTTTTTTGGTATATAAAAGCGGCTGCCTTTCGACAACCGCCTTGTGATGAAGATATGAATTTATCTGTCTTTTTGGTGGATATAATTTTCAGGATAACCCTTTTCCTCTGTCCATCCCGCAGCTTCGCGGTCAAGACGGTAAGCATCGAGGCGGGATTCCACGCAGACAACAATGGCTGTCATACCGATGTAGCCGATGATGTCACACGCGAAACGGATTACAGACAGTGTTCCGGGAAGAAATGTCATGAGATAAATAACACGCACAGTATTCAGAACAGCCAGAAGAATCACGATAACCTGATTGAGGGTTACATTCTTACTGCTGGAATGGTGGTCGGAGTTGATGATGAAATGGTTAATGAACAGTGCAAGATTAAGGACAAGGAAAGCAATTCTGGTAGCTGTCAGAAAAACAGAAGAATTACCAAATCCAAACAAAGTGATTGCATTGAGCACCTGCGCCATGAGCAGAGCACCCATTAAGCCCTTCATCACATTCTTGCTGTGTTTTCTATAAGAAGAATACAGGAACACAACACACAGGACACGAATCATCATCGGAACAACCGATGAAATCAGGGAGAAGCTATTGACAAGGGAAAGTACGGAGTACAGACCTTCACCAATCACAGCGCACAGCACCATAGCCAAGAAGAACTTATCATTCGTGAACAGCTTTTTCATAACACAACCTCCATCATGTTTATAGATAGATTATACCATCTTCTTTACAAATTGCAATCCCTTATTTCTGCTCTCAAAAAAATGTAAGGAGTAAAACTCCAAAAAGGTCGCCCGGCCGCCCTAAATCGCTTTTTCGCGCTTAAAAACCCCTTAATTCAGGCATTTTTCAGCTCTCATCAAGCACAGAACAGTCGCCCGTGAAGTCGTCCGGCGGACGCCCTCCCCAATATCATTGCCCGTAAAGTTCAATACCCACGAACCACCGCACCGCTTTTGCAAGGCAGTTCTGAATGTGCTTGGTTTCCTTAACCCGATACTCCTTCATATCACTCCTTTGCATCAAAAAAAGAACGCCGGAAGCTTTCGCTTTCGACGCTCTTTGTCTCTACACTTAGTCGGCAGAATAGGGCAGCAGAGCAACGTGACGGGCACGCTTGATGGCCACGCCCAGCTGACGCTGATGCTTGGCGCAGTTGCCGGACATACGGCGGGGCAGAATCTTGCCGCGCTCGGTGATGAACCGACGCAGACGGGCGAGGTCCTTATAATCAATATGCTCAACCTTATCTACACAGAACTGGCAGACCTTGCGGCGCGGCTTGCGTCCGCGAGGACGGCGAACTCTTTCCTCAGACATGATGGGTCTTCCTCCTTGAACTTAGAATGGGAGCTGGTCGTCATCTTCGACCTGGGTGAAGCCCTGACCCGCGAAATCATTCTGCGGGGCGGGGGCTGCTTTGGGGGCAGCGGAATAGCTCTGGCCTGCGCCATCGCTCTGGCCTTTGGATTCCACAAACTCCGCTTCGTCGCACATCACTTCGGTAACGTAGCGCTTGGTACCGTCCTGTGCGTCGTAAGTGCGGGTCTGGATGGAACCGACAATGCCGATTCTCTTGCCCTTGTTGAAGTAGCGATGCACGAAATCTGCGGTCTGTCTCCAGGCAACGCAGTTGATGAAGTCCGCCTCGCGCACGCCCTGCTGATTGGCAAACCGACGCTGAACGGCAATGGTGAAATTGCAGACGTTCGCACCGGAGGGGGTTGTACGCAATTCGGGGTCTTTGGTCAGATTGCCGACCAAGATGACTTTATTCATTGGGCACCGTCCACCTCTCTCTTATTCCCCAACGCGGGTAACGAGATAACGAATGATGTTGTCGTTGATCTGGAAGTTACGTTCCAGCTCACGGGGGAACTCGGGAGCCGCAGTCATCTGCAGCAGCACATAATAGCCCTCATTCTTGAAGTTGATGGGATAGGCGAGACGACGCTTGCCCCACTCATCGGTCTTTTCGACAGTGGCACCGTTGTTTTCGATCAGCTTGGCAAACTGCTCGATCAGAGCGGCTCTGGGCTCATCTTCCACATCGGCGTCGATGACGTAGAGAACTTCGTACTTATTCATGTTGTACTTTCACCTCCTTATGGACTTTGGCGCGAAAGATTCTCCTTCGCGCAGGGAGTTTTAAGCGCTACCAACGTGCAGTATAGCACGATGCAACCGTGTTTACAAGTAAACTTTGCGGAAATTTCCCGCTTTTTCCGTTTTTCTAATAAAACAGACGGGGAATTAAGCTGACGAACATGGTGATGATCATGGCCAGTGCTAAAATGATTGCCAGCGTTCTTCTCAGCCATTCCTTCTTAATCAAATGCTTCATACTGTCCTATCGGTTTTCCTTACCACTTTTTTGTGATGGTGAGCCGGTTCTGCTCCCCGCAATACTCATAATTGACCTCGTTCATGCTCTTCTTGACAATAAAGATGCCAAGGCCGCCGATGCCGCGATCCTCCGCCGCCAAGGTGACGTCAGGATCCGCTTTTTCCAATGGGTTATAGGGAGCGCCGCTGTCAATAAAGGTGATGGAGACCGAGGGGGCAGCTTCGTCCAGCTCCACCTTCACGGTGGCCATTCCCTTTTCCTCCCCGTAAGCATAATAGGCAATGTTGGAGAACAGCTCGTCAATGGCAATGTCGATCTGGGTCTCCGCCTTCATGGGGCAGTCCGCAGCTTCCAGAATTTCATTCACAAAATCGGTTATAACGGGAATGCTGTCAATCTCCGCGGGTAAAGTGATTTCCTTCTCCAAATGTCACGCCTCCTTAAGGAGCAATCTGTTCTTTCTCAGGAATCCATGTATTTTCCGTCCTGTCTTCTAACATTAACACAATTAACACGAAAAGTCAAACAAAGCTTACGGAAGTTTTCGGATTTCCTCCCAGCGCACTTCAAACGCCGCAGGTGCCGACGCCGAAAAGACGGTCTTCCCTTCTGCTTTCACCTCGTAAATTCCTTCTTCCCGGTTCCAGAAAATCCCCATTTCCAGCCCGTGCAGCCGCAGGTTTTCAACCTGTGCAAATTCCCATTCCTTCGGGAAAAGCGGCGCAATGCGCAAAACCTCATCGTCCGGGCGAATGCCGAACAGCCCTTCCAGCACCAAATTGCAGAAGGTGGAATGGTTGTAGTCCTTGCCCCGCTCGATGCCGCCCTTGCTCTCGTCCCAAGTGCCGTCCGTCCACGCTTTGAGCCGCGTTCTTGCGATCCAGTCGCCGGTGTCCGGGTGCATATTTTCGTCGATCCACGGCACGGTTTTGCCGTCCTCCCGCACAAGCACATGGGAGGCCGCATATTGGGAGAGAAGTGCCGCAAAGTCAGCATTTGTCGCCCCGCAGGAAATTCCCCGATCCAGCGTGTTGGCCAGCGCGTTTAGGGCAAGGCTGGTCGCATACGGCCAGCTGGGGCCGTTCCACAGACATTCGTGTCCCTTTTCCCCGGATAACGGGTCGTTGCGCGGAACAAGCCAGTCGTTCAGCTCTTTCCCCGTGTAGAAAATCCCGTAATACGGGCTGCTTCTGTCCGTAAAGGACAGCCCCTTTTCCCCCAGGAAACAGCCTTTGTCGAGCAGCTTTACAAACACGCCCGCACGCTCCTGCTGCGCAATGCCGAACAGGAAGGGAATGTAGCCCCACAATTCCCGGGCGCGGCGGTTTTCCGCCTCAAAGGGCTTGTTCTCCCGCGTTCTTTGGGGAATCCCGCGATAGAAGCCCAGCTTTTCATCCCAAAGCCGTTCATTGATGGCCTTTTTAAGCCTGTCCGCCTTATCGCAAAACTCGTCCGCAATAGCCTTTTCCCCTGCTTTTTCGGCAAAGTGCGCAATCGCCCTTGCGTTGGCCACCTGATAGGAATTGAGTGTCGGACGCAGTCCCGGCCCCGTGACGGAATATTCCGACCCGTCGCGGTTGTCCGACGACCAGAACAGCCCGCTTGCGTCCCCGTGGGTCTGCTCCCAGCGGTGGTAGGAATCCGCCATCTGCGACAGGTGCTCCACGCCGAATGCTTCCTCGCCGGTTACATTGGTCATGGAGAGAATCGCGCTTTCCAGCCAGTTGGAATACTTGTGTCCCGCGACCTTTTCCGAGCCGTACCAGAAGGAAATGTAGTCCTTCAAAAAGTCGGTGTTTTTAAGCCACCGCCCTTCGTTGACGTGGTGCCCGCAGGCGCAGGGGATGGTGTTGTGCTTCCCCGCCCACGCCACATTCGGCAGAAATTCCGACACCACATAGCCGTCCTCGGTCGCTTTAATGTGCTTGCGGTACGTCCACCAGCGGAAATAGTAGGTGCGCTGCACCTCCTCATCCGGCACGCAAATGCGCGGCACATTGCAAAGCATCCATTCCTCCGCCTGTTCGTTGGAGATGGTTAAGCGGTTGCGCTCCGCATCGGTCTCATTAAAAGAACGAACGTAGCCTTTCAGTTGTTCCTCGGTCCTTCTCATTTGTCAAACCCCAAATCTTTGCCCTCGTGCGTCACAAGGCCGATGTACTCATACGCGCCCGCCTTGCGCCCGTTGTACCACAGCATCCAGCGGTTGTGCTCCTCATCAAAAATGGCATAGGGCTTGTAGCAGGCGGATTCGTCCCAGCCGCCTATTGTGGGCGAAACGATGGGATTTGCGGGCAGCCGCTCCCACTTGGAAATGCCGTTTTTAGACCGCGCCACGCAGATGCGGGCGGTGTCAATGTCCTCATAGCCGATGTAGAAAATGTAGTGCCAGCCGTTTTCCTTGATGATCTGGCACGCGCCCACGCGGTTCTGCTCATACACCTTGTCCTTGTCCGGGCGGAAAACCGGGTTGGACGGCCACTTATCCCACTTGATGCCGTCCAAGGAGGTGGCGTAAGCCAGCACGTTGGGTTCGTAGGCCTCGCCCGCCGCATACCACATCCGATACAGCCCCATGTCCCCGTCCCACATCACAAAGGGGTTCATCACGCTCTCGCCCTCAAAAGGCCGCTCGGGGAACAGCACCGGCTGATCGGTTACGCGCTCAAAGTGCGTGCCGTCGGTGGAGACCGCATAGCCGATCCATGAATAGTGGGAGGATTGCCCGGTGTACCACATCCGGTACAGCCCGTCCTTGTAAATCACGCAGTCGCGGTTCAGCCTGTCCTCCCAGCCGGATTCCGGGTTGGGTGCAAGCGTGATTTCCGGCTGCGACCAGTGAATCCCGTCCGTGGAATGTGCCACGGCAAGCGACCCCTTCGGTCTCCACGAAAAGTGCATATGGAAGCCTTTTTCATCCTTCAAAACGTGCACGTCAAAGCAGGTGCCCAAGTCCTTGTCGCCCATCACGGGCGCGGGATATTTCACCCATCCGCCGCTGGTTTCGGGAAAAATCGTCATGTTGTTCGCTCCTTTTTATTTTTTCACAAATTTCTGATCGTCGCTCATTCTCGCCGCGTATTCGGCGGAAATCTCGCAGGGGAATTCCTTCGCGCCCGCAAAGAAGGCCTTCACATCCTCAATCAATGTCAGCGTGACGGTCTCCCTAAGGTCGATGGTGGGGCCGCCCTGATGGGGAATCAGCGTCACATTGGGCAGATTCCTAAGCCCCGAATCCATGGGCAGCGGTTCGTGCTCATAGACATCCAGCACCGCACGGATGCGCCCGGACTTCACTTCCTCCACCAAGTCCGGCTCGTTAATCAGCGCGCCGCGTGCGGTGTTGATGAGCAGCGTGTCGTCCCGCATCAGCGACAGCATTTCTTTATCCACAATATGATAATTCTTATCGGTCATTCCGGCATGGAGCGTCACAATGTCGCAGGTGGAGAACAGCTCATCAAGCGGACAAATCGTCGCGCCGTATCTGTCGGCTTCCTCCTGCGGCAGATCGTAATCCGCCCAGACTTTTATTTTGACATTAAACGGTTTCAGCAGTCCGCAGAGGAACTTAGCGATCATTCCGAAGCCCACAATGCCGATGGTCTTGCCGCCGATGCCCCGCGTGTAGTTGAACCCGTGCCAGCCGGTGCCCTCCATCTCCTTGCAGATGGGAAAGAGCTTCCGCTGCCCCAGCAGCATATAGCCAATCGTGCCCTCCGCCACGGACAGCGCATAGAGCCAGTTGCCGGAGAGCAGCAGAATCCCGCGCTTCTGCAATTCGTGATCGTCGGAAACGATGGGCGCAACGCTGCCGCCGGTGTAGGCAATGACCTTGAGGTTGTCGGCGGCATCCAGCAAGTCTTTGTCATATCGCGCCGTGCCCCAGCCGTTGAAGACCACATCCACGCCCTTTAAGGCTTCCTTCAATTCCTCCCGGGTAAAGTTGCGGGGATAAGGGTTACAGCTCACCTCGCCCATCTCGTTTAGGGCACTTAGCACCTTCTCGGTGAAGAACGTGGAAAATACATCCGTCAAGCTGCCGTCGGCGTTGAACTTCTGTGTCGTAATCAATATTTTCATTAGAATCCGCTCCTTCCGTGTTTTTCTTCATGTTACCGCAAATCAGCCGTATTTTCAAGCACAAAAACGCCCCCGAAATGCTTTCGCATCCCGGGAGCGTTCGTTTCAGGGATTATCTGCCTTTATGCAAGGCACACGCAAGGGATTATATCAGTTCTCGGAGAGAATCCGGATGGAAATCTTTGCGCGGTTCTGGGTCGCGGTGAGGCTGCCCTCTTCAGAACCCAGGTAGTAGTTCGTGGTGTTGGAGAAGCCGTTTCTGAACCATCTGAACAGCTTCGTCAGAGAGAAGGCACTGTCGTCCTGCACAGAGACGGAGAGCGCATTGTTCTTGTAGTTCCAAACGCTGCCGTCCTCGTTCTCTTCCAGAGACTTGGTGTTCAGGTTGAAGCCGACGTACTTGCCGGTTTCAGCGTTGTAGAGCTTGTAGCCGTTGCCGGACTTCACGATGTCGTAGGTGCCGACTTCCTGACCGTCCACTAAGAGCTTCGCATCCTTGGCTTCCGCGAACTCCGCATCAACGTAAGTCTCTTCCTGCGCGGCGGTAGCGGGAGCGGCAGCCATGGTCAGCTTGGGAGTCATGGCAGGTTCTTCTTCCTTGGGCTCTTCAACGATTTCTTCCTTGACTTCTTCGGCGGCCTTTTCGGCGACCTCTTCGGTCTTCATCTCTTCGTTGTTGAGCTTGGTGTTCACGACGTTCTGCACGTTCACCTGCTGGGGTTCTTCGGGAGTTTCCTCAACCTTGGAGTTTTCATTTTCCTTGTTGACAGTAGTAACCTTAGGTGCTTCCACCTTCTTGTAGTAGGTCAGAGTACCGTTCTTGCTCTTGCTAAAGAGGAAGTAGTAAGTATCATCATCTTCATCCTCTTCATAGCCAAGATAGAAGACGTTTTCTCCGGAAGTGTTGGACAGACGACCATTATCGAAGCCAAGACCATAGTTCTTAGAATCATCTGTTCCGAACACGACTTCATAAGCGCTGCTCTTGCGTCCCAACTGTTTTCCGTCATTGGTCAGAGTCAGTGCGCCGCCGTTGGTGCGAGTACCGGAAGCCGCGGCAACAGTGAAGCTGAGTCTCGCAGCTTTGGTTTCAGACAGTGTGATGGTGTCACCTTTCTTGTAGCTTGTGACATTCATCTTCTGCTTGGAGCTGTACTGAGACAGCGCATAGTAGTTCGATCCGTCTTCCGCAACGATGATGTAATCTCCGCCGGCAGCAATGCTGTCAACCTTCTCGAAGGCAACGGTTGCCTCCTCGCCGTTATCATCATCACTGAGAACAACCTTCACATTCACTTCCGCCTTATAGGTGGTACCGCTTGTAGTTGTCATGGTGATGGTGGCCGAACCGGGTTTCACACCGACAGCAGTTACTGTTCCGGTTGCGGACTTTTCCAAAGTCAAGGAAGCATCGGATGTGATCGAAACAGTATCGGAGTCAGAGGTGATCGAGAATGTCTTTTTACTAGAGGAGCTGCCGTTTTTCAGGGTAATGTTCAGGGTTTGACCAACCTTGATCTCGGCATCCTCAGTCTGCGTGGTGGACTTGGCAGAAATGCTAACAGCAACAGGCTTGAGGACCTCAGGCGGGACTTCCCCGGATTTGGACTTCACGATCAGATTGATCGTGGCTTTTCTTTCGGATTTACTGTTCTTGTTTGTCAGAGAGATGGTCGTTCTGCCCATCTTCAAGCCGGAGATAGCGAACGTACCCGTTCCGTTATTCTGCTTGATATTCAGAGAATCTTCATCAGAAGAAGCCACAGTCCCATCATCAATGGTCAGATAGAAGTCATAGTCACTGGAGGTAGAAGTGTTCTTTACAACCAGATTGAACGTTTCACCTTCTGTGATGGTCACTTCCGTTTCGGGATCTTTGCTGGAGGGCTCAACCTCAATCTTCTGGGGTTCAGCAGCTTCCTTGACGGTCACCTCAACGTCCTCAGAGAACGCGCCGCAGGTCACGGTGACGGTCGCCTCACCGGCAGATACGCCGGTTACGGTAACGGTGTCAGATTCATCTGCTTCAATCTCGACGGAAACAGGATTGATCGTGATATTCTCGTCCTCGGTGCTGATGGTGTAGGTCTTCTTTTCGGTGCTGCCGTTCTCGATGGTGATCATGGCAGTGCCTTCCACTTCGATTTCATCCGTATCAATCTCAACCGTGGTGGTTTCGACTGTCTGGGTTTCCTCGGTGACGGTCACGGCGATGGTGCCGATGACTTCTTCCCCGCACATGACTGTGACGGAGGTTTCGCCTTCCGCAACGCCGGTTACTACGATTTTGCCTTCTGCCTTGGAGGCAAGAGTCAGAGTCGCAGGATTGGTCGCAACGGTGGCAATGTCGGTGTTATCGGAGGTCACGGTGTAGGTCTTTGCGCTGCTGGTACCGTTGGTGATGGTAATCGCATCAGCGGCTTTTCCTTCCTCGACTTCCACTTCAGTTGCAGAGAGAGTGGTCTCGCCTTCCTTGACGGTCAGGTTGACAATGGCCTTTACGGCATTTTCTTCGGCGCCGTCGGAAATGGTGATCACAACGGCGTTGTCGTCAGCCTTGGCGCCCTTGAAGGTGAACACGGCGCTCTTACCTGCTTCGATTTCCTTGGCCGCATCGCCCTCAATGGTCACGATTTCATTTGCTTCCATTGTAGCGGTGAAGGTCTTGGTTTCTTCGGTTTCGTTGGTGATCTTGACCTTCAGGGAATCGCCCACTTCAATGGTCTCATCCTTGGAAGGCGTGGTCTCCTTAGCGCTGGGAGTCAGCTCGATGTCAGCTTTTTCTTCGTACTGATCATCTTTAATGACGGTCACGATGACGGTGGACACCTTTTTCGCGTCGTTCTTATCCGCCACATTGATGGCAACCGACTGGCCAACGGTCTCGCCGGTCACGATCACGATGCCGCTGTCTCTGGGATCAACGGTGATCTCGGTGGTGCTGAGAGAAACGGTGTTGCTGATGTTGCTGCCCTCAACCGTGCTGATGGTATAGGTCGCAACGGTCTTGGTGCTGTTGATTACATTGAGCTTGAGCTTCTGGTTCTGCTTTAAGGTTACGCTATCCTGAGACTTGGTCACGGGAACGACATCCAGGGTCTGGTCTGCCGTATCCTCGCCATCCTCAACGATAACGGTGACTGTGGCCTTTCTGGTATTGTCAGTGTCGATGATGGTGATCTTGGTCTCACCGGCCTTGACGCCGAATACCGTGATCTCCTCTTCACCGTAGTAGCTCTCAACCTTAACGGACTTGGAGCTCAGAGCGGCAATGTTTTCATCTTCAACCGTCATATTGAAGGTCTTGTCCTTGGCAGTGTCCGCATTCATGATGCTGAGCTTGACGCTGCTGCCGGTCTTCACGGTGATTTCCTTGGTGTTGCCGGAGCCGGTGGTGGGGCACACGATTTCGGGTTCTGCGGAAACCGCGGGAGCCTTGACCGTCAGATAAACGGTGCTGGTTCTCAGCTCGCTGCCGGACTTGTTATTGGAAATGGTGATGGTGGACTTGCCTTCGGTCAGACCCTTGACGATGACGGAGTTGGTGCCGCGGTTCGCAAGAACCTTGATGGCGCCGTCTTCGGGATCAACGGAAGCCACATCATCGTTACCGCTGGTAACAGTGTAGGTGTAATCAGAAGTCGCATTGTTAATAACGGTCAGGCGGAAGAGTTCACCGACCTCGATGGTGCGGTAAGCCGTGTTGCCATCCTTTACAGGCATCACACTGGTGCCATCCAGTTCAGGGTTCTTTTCAACCGTCAGGTTGAGAACGAACTTGTTGGTGCCGTCGGTGAAGGTCACGGCTGTGGTGCCGATGGCCTTGGCGGTCAGGGTCACATAACCGTAGCCGTCCTTTTCGACCGTCACGGAGGAGGCGCTTGCTTCCGCATATTCGGAGTTGCCGAAGGAAACTTCATAGGTATGCGTGGTGGTGGTGTCCATATTGTAGAGGAACACCTTGAAGCTTTCGCCCACAGCAACGGTCTTGCTGGTGGCGTAGGTCAGGTTGGAGGGAAGCGCTTCAACGTCGTTCTCGCCGGGTCTCTCGGCATCCTCTTTCTTGTCGCCGGAATCCTCGCCGGGGTTGTCACCGGGGTTGTCGCCGGGGTTGTCGCCGGGGTCATCACCGGGATTGTCGCCGGGGTTGTCGCCCTCGCCGGAATCGCCGCTGCCGGCCGCAATGACTTCAACCGTAATAGTGGCTTTTCTTACATAGCTGGAACTGGACTGGTCATTCTCGATGGTGATGGTTGTGGTGCCGACAGCCGCGCCGGTGACCGTCATGGTTGCCGTTTTGTTCTGTCCAATCTGTTCAGTGGGGTTGCCGGTGAGCGTTACAACATCCGTCGGTTCCGCAGTTGCAGTAAACTGATAGGTCTGGCTGGACTGAGAAGTGCCGTTGGTGATTTCAATGTCGAAGCTCTGCCCGACTTCGATCACTCTCGAATCGGTGGGCGGATTTTCGGAATTGGGGGTCACCTTAACGGTGTTGGTATTGGTCTTGGGCTTGTTGCCTTCGCCGGAATCGTCGCCGGATTCGCCGCTGTCTGCTGCAACAACGGTCAGTTCAACAATAACAAGACGGTCATAATCATCGCCGTAAGTGCTGTTGTTGTTGGCGGTAATGGTAACGGTGCCGACCGCATCCGCAGAGATGGGGTACACGCCAACCTCGCCGCCTTCAATTTCGAGCGAAGAAACGGTAGAAGATGCCACGCCGGATTCGCTGAATGTCAGTTTATATTCGTAGGGAGAATCAGAGCCGTTCTTGACCTTGATTTTGAAGGTATCGCCGACCTTGACAGTCTTCTTAATAGTTTCAGGATTATTCTTTCTCTGTATGGCTTCCGCTTCAACGTCGGAGTCATCGGTTTCGGTTCCGTCATCATCGCTGCCGGGCACAACGGTAGTCTCGCCCTTGACGAAGATGTAGACCTTGCCGACATCGCTCGTGGAGGCGCCTGCGGCAAACACATTGGAGTTGTCAGAACCAAGATAATAGGTCTTGGTTTCGGAGCCGTAAGGATAGGTAATCAGGTTGTTGGTCTTGTCGTACTTGAAATCGCCCGCATTGTAATCATCCGTGGTGAGCTTGATCACAGGATCGCTTTGGGCATTGATCTTAAGCTTGGTATCGGAGTTGAACAAGCCGGTACCGGGGTTGTTTTCCGAACCGTTGGACTTTGCCGCCCATTCGGCCTTGCTCAGATTGGAAGCTTCGATTGTGCCGTCCTTGATCGTCACGGCGGTGGTGCTAAAGGAGCTGCCACCGTTGGTCAGGGCTTTGCCTTCTCCGTCATTTGCGTTGACGATGAGGTAGGTTTCGCCGGACTTGATCTCATCAGCCAGCGTGTAAACAGTCTTGGTGGTGGTGGGAGTGGAGCTGCCTCCGCCCTCGCCGACGGTCACGTTGATGGTGGCCTTTCTCACAGAGGAAGCAGTAGAATTGTTATTTTCGATTAAGATAGTGGCCGTTCCCTTAGCCAAACCCTTAACGGTCATGGTTACGGTCTTACCGGGAGCAATTTCATCACTGGGCGTACCGGTGATGCTGACAATGTCATCATCCTCGGTCGAGGCTGTGAATTTATAATCCTTTTCGTATTCGGAGCCGTTTGTGATCACAATGTCGAAGGAATCACCGACACCGATGGTCTTGGATTTGGTGGGATTGTCGGTAGTGGGAGTCACTTCCACATCGGAATCACCGGCAACATCGCCGCCGGTGGTGCCGCCCTCGGAGGTGCTGCCATCGTAACCGATAGTGGCACCGGTACCGACAACATTACCGTTTTCATCATAGTAGTTGAAGGTCACACAGTTGTCATAGATAGCTGCGACGGAGCCTTTGCCTTCAACATTAGCCGAAGATCCATACTCGCTGCCGGCCATACAGCCTGCGGCCGCATAGACGAAGTTGATGGAAGTATCGTTGATCTTATCGGTATAGACCTTATCATAGTGGTCATTGCTGCTGGAGTGATTATGACCCCAGATGAAGAAGATGGTCTGACCGTTTGTGGTCGCAGCGGTGTTCAGCGCGCTGATCAGCTTTGCGGAGCCAACAGCAGGCTTGCCGTCATGAATGGAAGTAGATTCACCGGAGGAGGAGGAAGAAGAACTGTACCAGGAATATCCGCCGGAATATTTATGCAGAGGATAGTGTCCGATAACGAAGATAGGCTTTTCAAAGTCCTTGTGATTGTTGAGGTAGGTTGTCAGATCAGCAATGTCATCATCCGTGTACTGCTCCGAACCCGATCTGGGGCTCAGGGAATACAGAATATATTCATCAGTCGCAAAGACAGTACCTACGTCAGAGTACAGCTTTGTGGTGGAGTTCAGGTTGTGAGAATAAGACCCAGGGCTGTATTCGTGGTTGCCGCAGGTATAGAAGCCGTTGTTCTCAACCTTGGAGGAGTCGGTAACAACGTCAATCGCCTTCTGGGCATAAGTCCAGAAAGTATCGCTGCTGCCGGAAGCGGGACCCATATCGCCGGCGAACGCGAAGTTATTCAGCTTGCCGCCAACCTTCGCAGTTACCTTGTCGATCCAGTTCTGCATACGGGTAGCGGATTTATCGCCGCTCTGAACGTGAACGTCAGAGGAGAACGCAACATAAGTCACATCGCCGGAAGGCTTTACCACAGGATCGTCATCGTCATCGTCAGAAGAGCCGCTGCCGGTCACGGTCAGATTGAGGGTGGCCTTTCTGGCATTATAGGAATAAGAGGAATTGCTGCTGGAAATATTAACGGTGGTGGAACCGGCTTCCTTGCCGGTCACGGTGAAGGTCGCAGAGCTGTTTGCCGCAACGGTCACAGAGCTGGCAGAAAGGGTAGCCTTGGAAGAATCACCGAGAGTGAGATAGAAAGTGGTGGAAGAAGAATTGGAGTTCTTCAGGCTGACGGTGATCTTGTTGCCGACCTTGACTTCCTTGGAAGCAGAAGGCGCATTGGAAGAAGCGGGGGTCAGGGTCACATCAGCGGTGTCATCATCATCGTCATCATCGTCGTCCTGGGACTTGCTCTCCTTCTGGTAGAGCACGATGTTGGCAGAGGTGGTGCTGCCGGAGGTGAACACGAAAGCGGAGCTGCTGTAAGTCAGGGTGTAAGTCGTAGTGGAAGAACTTCTGCTGTAGCCCGAGGAGGTCGCCTTGTTGGTGAACTTGCCGTTGGAGTAGCCAAGGCCGAAGTTCGCGCTGCTGCTGCTGGAGCTCACGGTCACGCCGTAGGAGCTGCCGGAAGCAGTGGTGCCGCCACCGATGAGACCACCGATGAAGCTGCCGATCTCGCCCAGGACAGAGCTGCTGCCGGAGGAAGTGGCGGAGGAAGAACGGCCGAGATAAACGGAGCCGTTTTTCAGCGTGTAGCTGCCGCCGCTTGTCTGATTGCCGGAGGCGGTGCCGACCGTCCAGGTCAGCTTTTCCGCGTTGGCAGAAGACAGGGTAATGGTGGAATTGCTCACAGAAACAGAGGTCGTCTTGCCCTCATTGTTAAGCGCATAATTGCTTCTGCTTGCGGAGTAGACCAGCAGGTATTCCTCGCCGGCCGCAATGGCAGTGGGGCTCACTTTCTTGTAGGTCACGTTTGTTTCCGCTGCGCGTGCCGTCAGCGGGAACATGGTAATGACCATCGTGAGAGCGAGCAGGATACATAAGACTCTTCTCTTCATCTTGGTTCCTCCTGTGCGATTTGTTGTTGTCGTCATACGGATTCCGTTTCCGTTTTAGATACGCTTATGATACAGGATTCGGAAACATTTGTCAATAAATATTGCAAAATTTCCTAATTTTTACCTCATTTCTGTAACAGTTTAGGTGAAATAAGCAATTATCATCAAAACATGATTCAAATTTGTTTCAATCAAAGCATTTTCGATACAAGTTGTAAACATCTTAGAAACAACTGATCCGCAGAGTGATTTATATTACATTTAATTATTATATATACATCTATATAAATGCCATTCCTCAGCATAAAACAAAACCACAGGACGATTTCTCATCCTGTGGTTTTGTTTCATCTTTGATATATAACGTTTAGCGGTTCAAAACAGATCCAGCATACTGTCCAGATAGACCTCCTCCCGAACCTTGAGCTGGCAGGCGGGCTTGACCATGTAATACAGCAGAAATTCCAGCACCATCGCGCTGCCCAGCGAACGCCCTTCGAGCTTGAACTGCGAAAAGCCGCGGGGCAGGTAGGTGTTAACGATGTCCTTAGTCCCGATGAATCCGGGATTTTCCATGGCCTTGGAGAATCGGTAGCCTTCCTTCCCGTCCGGCGCACAGCAATTATGCTCGACATTCTCCCCCAGATTCTTCCGGCTCACCGCCTCATAGCAGGCCTTTCGCTCCGGGCAGAAAAACCAGCAGCACTCGTTGCAGAGAAATTCCGCCTTGTCCTTCTCCCCTTGCGTCAGCGTGTCCAGAAGGTCAAATTCCTTATTCAGCCGGAAGTCCGGCACAACGTAAGCAAATTCCTCCCTGCCTAATTCCTGCCTCAGATGCTCAAATTCGGTCAGCACCTTTGTGGTGGAGGAAACGAGGTACAGTCCGGGATAGTTCCGCCGCAAATGCTCTGTCAACAGCTCCGCGTGGACAATGACGCCGTGCTTCCCTTTCCCTTCCCGTTCCAGCAGCGCACAGAGGGCGTTGCATCTTCTGTCGGTCAAATGTTCCTCTTTCAGCAGGGAATTGCTGAACGTGAGCCGTGCCGAGATGCCGTGTTCCCGCAGCAGCGACAGCACTTCTTTGGGATTATCCTCCCCATATCCCACGCGCCCGCCGCCCCAGATGCAGTCCGCCGGAGCGCCGTAGATCGAGCCGATTGCACACCAATCATAGAACCAGTCGCGGTGCTGCCTATATATTGGAAGGAACAGTTTATACAGCTCATAGAACTCGAAGAGCCCCGGCAGGTGATAGTACGCAATTTTCCTCATCATGCAGGCCTTTACTTCCCGTAAACCTGCTTGTTGTAGTCGCGGATAGCCTGCACCATCGCCACCATGTTCTCCATTGGGGTCTGCCCCTGAATGTTGTGCACGGTGTTGAAGACATACCCGCCGCCGGGCGCGAAGATTTTCAGGTTCCTCATGGTCTCCTCATAGCATTCCTCCGGTGTGCCGAAGGGCAGGGTCTGCTGGGTGTTGATGCCGCCGCCCCAGAAGACGAACTTGTCGCCCCACTCCTTTTTCAGCCATTCGGGATCCATGCCCTCCGCAGAAATCTGCACGGGGTTGAGAATGTCCGCGCCGCACTCGTAGAAGTCCTGCAGGAAGGTGACGATGGAGCCGCAGGAGTGGAAGAAGGTCTTCCATTTGGTGTTCTCATGCACCCAGGCGTTGATCTTAGTGTAATAGGGCTTGTAGAATTCTTGGAAGGATTCGCGGGACATGAACGGCCCTCTCTGCAAGCCGAAGTCCGTGCCGGAAATGTAGGCGGACTGAATCCTGTCCCCCGCCGCCTGATAAAGCAGCGCGGCGTTTTTCAGGGCGATTTCGAGCTGGAAGCCGAACATATCATGAATGTACTGCGGGCTTAGTTTGTGCGCCATCATGAACTCGTTCAGGTCGCGGATGCCCTTGGGCTCCTTCACATGGGGGCCGGGCACCAGCGCAAAATCCCCGATGCCGCACAGCGCGCCGTTGTAGATGAGGCCGTAATCGGTATTGTTCCACGCGGCATTGACGGAATCCTCGATCAGACGGAGCTGTTCATCGTTGAGAACACCGAAATCGTCCTTGAAATCCTCGCGGGCGTTGAGGTCATCGTCGTCCGCCATCGCGTCGCTTCTGGTGATGTTGTCAAAATAGAAGCCGCCCTTCGGCATGGAGCCTGCCGGGGGATAGCTGGTGTCGCCCTGCGCGTAGAGGTAAGTGTAGCCCTTTTCGTCGGTGGTGGTGCGGAATTCCTCCGAAACCTTCACCTTGAGGCCGTTGCCCAGCGTCCAGTCCTTCCAATCGCGGTTTCTGAACCCGAAAATGGTGTTTCCGTTGGAAATTCCCAGCACGCTTGCATCCAACGCTTTGCGCAGGTCTTCCTCCACCCGCCCCAGCAGCTGCAGCGGCTCATCCACGATGAGGGTTTGCTCATCAAGTCCAAGTCCACGGCGCAGCTTCACCATTGCATTTACATTGCAGCCCGTGACGGCGGTGGAGCCCATGTCCACAACCACCTGCCCGGGGTCGCGGTGGTTCAGGGTTTCAATCAGTCTTTCTCTCGGAGTCATGGTTCGTCCTCCTTGTTTATTCGTTCCTGTAATTGTATTATACACAATCCTCCCGAAAATAAAAAGCCCCTTTTCCTGTTTTGGAGAACAGAAAAAGGGGCGAATTTCCTATAAGATTATGCCTTCTTGGCGCTTAATGCTTTCCACACGATTGCCGCCAATACTCCTCCGATGAGGGGAGCTACGATGAACACCCAGACATTCGCCAGGGCGTCGCCGCCCAGCAGCAAGGCAGGGCCGAAGGAACGGGCGGGGTTCACGGAGGTGCCCGTGAAGAAGATGCCCATTAAGTGAACCAGCGTCAGCGAGCCGCCGATGACGAGGCCGGCCACATTGCCGTTCTCAATCTTGGAGGTCGCACCCAGCACCGCCAGCACGAAGATGAAGGTGAGAATGATCTCGATAATCAGGGACTTGCCGACGGATGCGGCATACAGTCCGTTGCAACCGAGACCGTACTCGGTGCCGATCAGGCAGCGCAGCACCGCAGCGCCTAAGATGCCGCCCACGAACTGGGACACGAGGTAGCCGATGAAGTCCTTTGTGGACATTCCCTTGTTGATCCACACCGCGATGGAAACCGCCGGGTTGATGTGGCAGCCGGAGATGTTGCCGATGGAATACGCCATGGCCACAATGACGCCGCCGAAGGCCAGAGCCGTCAGAATGTAGGCCGCGTTGGCTTCTGCCGTGCAGCCCGTGACCGCCGCAACGCCGCAGGCCACAAACACAAGCACGAAGGTACCGATGAGTTCCGCAATGTACTTCTTCATAAAGTCTCCTCCTTTGATTTTCCGGAAGTTCTCCTTCCAAGAGTACATTTTCAGCTCATTTTCATGAACCTGCGTTCAGTATAGCACAATCGCCCCGATACATAAAGCACATAATTCACAATTTTTTCATTTTTAGTTGCCTTTTCTGTTGAACAAGCTGTGATCCGATGGCGCATCAAATACGTCAACACCTTCTTTGGCCATGATTTCAGGATAGTTTATAATATGCGGTTTATATTTCAAGGAAACACTTGCCAGATTTTTTCATAATTCTGTTTTTTATTTTCATTTCTTTTATATTAGTTTCTTGTAGATCGTAGCGGGGAATCTTAATGAAGCGTTTGCTTCGTAAACATGAAGTCGGGCGCTGTCCTAATGAAGATGGTGCTTCGCACCTAATGAAGCAAAGTCGCCATATTTCTCCCATTCTCCCGTTCTTATTTCTTCATTAGCGAAGCGTCTTCATTCTTCATTAGCCCCGTTAGAGGCGACTTCATTGAAAAAGCACTTGCTTTATGTGGTGCAAATCATGGATTTTCTATCCCGAAAAAAACGGCATAGCTTGGTATGTATTTGCCGGCTATATCCATTTCTCTATGTTCTTGGTGGCTGACGGCATGAACTCTCCTATGAGTTCCATACGTTACGGATTCGCCGTTCCTTCTACTCGTCAATGTGCTCTGACTGATGCACATGGATTTAATGAAGCGTTTGCTTCACAAACATGAAGTCGGGCGTTGCTCTGATAAAGCCTTTCCCTGCGCTCAATAACGAAACAAGATCGCCTCATTTCTCACGTTCTCCCGTTCTCCCGTTCTCATTCCTTCATTAGCGAAGCGTCTTCATTCTTCATTAGCCTCGAAAGAGGCGATTTCATTGAAAAAAGCACTTGCCTTC
>DCHO01000083.1:44675-45084 GCA_002315655.1 Christensenella sp. UBA1750 | reverse complement strand
GCGGCCAAGGCTTCCTCGGGCATGATCTCCGGCACGGGGTTGGCGCAGGCGAAAACGATGGCGTCGCGGTTCATGGCTTTCACCATGTCCTGCGTGAGCAGCTTGGGAGCGGAAAAGCCCATGAACACGTCCGCACCTTTGATTACATCAGCAAGGGTGCCTTGCTCGCCGTTGGGATTGGTCTGGGCGGCAAGCTCCGCCTGTGCGCCGGTCATGCCCTGGGCACCTACATACAGTGCGCCGATCTTATCGCAGACCACCACGTTTTTAAGCCCCAACGCCAGCAGCAGCTTTGTGCAGGCGGTTCCGGCGGCTCCCGCGCCGTTGACCACGGCCTTGATGGAGGAAATGTCTTTTTTCACGATTTTCAGCGCGTTGATGAGACCGGCCGCCACGATGATGGCGGTGC
>DCHO01000083.1:33331-44659 GCA_002315655.1 Christensenella sp. UBA1750 | reverse complement strand
GTGCCGTGCTGGTCGTCGTGGAAGACGGGAATGTCCAGCGTCTCCTTTAACTTGCGCTCCACCTCAAAGCAGCGGGGCGCGGCAATGTCCTCCAAATTGATGCCGCCGAACGACCCGGCGATCATCTGCACGGTCTTGACAATCTCGTCCACGTCCTTGGAGCGGATGCAGATGGGGAAGGCGTCAATGTCCGCAAAGGCCTTAAACAGGGCACATTTGCCCTCCATCACGGGCATTCCGGCCTCGGGGCCGATGTCGCCCAGACCTAAAACCGCGGTGCCGTCGGTGACGACTGCCACAAGGTTTCCGCGGCGCGTGTAGGTGTAGGAAAGCTCCTTGTCCTTGGCGATTTCCAGGCACGGCGCGGCCACACCGGGAGTGTAGGCCACGGAAAGCTCATCCTTAGAGGAAAGCGGGCAGGGGGTCTCGATGCGCAGCTTGCCCTGCCACTGTTTGTGCATTTTGAGTGCTTCTTCGGAATAATTCATACTGTTTCCTCACTTATTCATATCTTTTATATAGCCCGGTTAGTTCGATGGGCGTGGATAATTCACCGTATAGCTCCGGGTGCCGTTGGGAGGCGCGGGTGCGGCGCATGGAGGGAAAGCCCTTGTAGTGCTCCGAACCGTACTGCGGCGCGGGCTCTGCATGGATGTCAACCTCCGCCGTGACCACGCAGGAGCCTTCCCGGGGCGCGGCGGCTACGATTTTGCCCATGTTGTCCACAATGCAGGAGGGGTCGCAGAACTCCGGCAGACCACCGGCACTGTCAATGCCCATGGCGGCGGCCACGGTCACGCTGTTTTCGTAGGCGCGGCAGAGGCCGTAAATGTTCTCCCAGCCCCATGTGGGCAGGCAGATGAGCTCCGCACCCTGCATGGCCTGAATACGCGGCGCTTCGGGGAACTGCATATCCCAGCACACCAGCATCCCGATTTTCCCGAGCTTGGTGTCAAAAACCTCGATTTTATCACCGTTTGCAACCTGAAATTCCTCACCGGCGGGCAGATGCACCTTTTTGTGGATGCCGACAATCTTTCCTTCGTCGTCAAAGAGCACGGCGCAGTTGTAGGTGCTGCCCTCAATGGTCAGATACAGCCCTGCTACGATGTGCATTTTCCACTGCTTTGCCTTGTCGGAGAAGCGGCGCACAAGGGCTCCGTCCAAGCCTTCATAGACCTCGGGATAGGGATAGCGCATATCTGCCCAGCAGAGGGTCATGTTCACGCCCTCAATGGTGACGGCAAGGTCGCTGCCTTTTTGCCCAGCTTCATCCAGCATGGCGAAGGTCTCGTTTAAGGTCTCCTCGTTTTTGGCTTTCAGAAGCTCCAAGGACGGCGCTTGTGTGAGCTGGTCGTAGCCGAAACACGGCTTTTGCTGCAAAACGGAAAGCTTCATTGCGAAATTTCCTCCTGCGTGTGGTTGAGTTCTTCTTCCAAATAGTCCGTTAGAACGTGATAATCCAGATATTGTATGCCGAACTGCCCGTCGTGGATGCGGTCGGCAAGTTTGCTTGAATAGTAGAGGTGCAAGGCTTCTTCTGCCGAGACATTCTGATTTGCGCTCAGGGTGAATACGGTTTTCTCATCCGCTTTTTCTTTTGCGAAAAGCTCCATAGCCTGTTCTTTTGTAAACGCTGCGGAAGAAAGTTCGTTTTTCAGCCAGCCCCGGATGCCTTCCGGATTCCTTGATTCCATGTATTCCAACACATCCGAAACGATGCTCTCCGTGCCCAAGGTGTGCAGCACATCATAGCAGGGCACAAGGTAGTTGCGGATGCAGCCGGTTCTCTCCATTTCCCGGTAAACGGCGGAGGGGTACAGCCCTTTTTCGTTGGCAACCGCGTGGATGATATAGACCACAAATTCCGTTTCCGCCGTGCTCATGGTGTCCTCTCCTTTCCGGCATTGCAGGATTCTGATTCAGGAAAAGTATAGCATATCAGGGATTTTTATGCAAGGTGGGGCGGGCGCGTTAGCACTCTCAACGAAAGAGTGCTAATTTTTGCTTGACATCCTTATGCTTCGTGCTATAATAAGATTCGTAACAGGGTTTATATAACCTTGAAGACGGAGGTAAGACAAAATGAGCATTGAAAAAGGACAACTTTCCATACATACCGAAAACTTTCTGCCCATCATCAAGAAGTGGCTGTACTCCGATCAGGACATTTTCGTCCGCGAGCTGCTGTCCAACTGCTGTGACGCCATTGCCAAGCGGCGCATGGTGGGGGAATTCCCCGAGGATTACACCCCGGCCATCACCGTGCGGGTGGATAAGGAGCACCGCATTCTCTCCTTCACCGACAACGGCGTGGGCATGACCGCCGACGAAGTGCGCAAGTACATCAATCAGGTGGCCTTCTCCGGCGCGAGCGACTTCTTAGAGAAGTACAAGGATTCCGGCGAGCAGATCATCGGCCACTTCGGCCTGGGCCTCTATTCCGCGTTCATGGTCTCTGACAAGGTGCGCATCGACACGCTCTCCTGCCTGCCGGGCGAAACCGCCGTGACGTGGGAATCCGACGGCTCCGTGGAATATTCCATGGAGGAAAGCGAGCGCGAGGAGGTCGGCACCACCGTCACGCTGTATCTGAACGCCGAATCCGACAGCTTCTTAGACGGCGAAAACGTAAAGTCCGTCATCCGCAAATACTGTTCCTTCATGCCCTCTCCCATTTACTGCATCGTGGAGGGCGAGAAGAAGGAGGAACATCACCATCACCACGACCACGAGGACGGCTGCGAATGCGAGGAGTGCAAGCATGACCACGATGAGTGCGAATGCGAGGAATGTAAGCACGACGAGTGCGAGTGTGACGAGTGCGCAGATAAGCATGAGGACGAGCCGGAAATGCTCAACACCCCCACGCCGCTTTACATGAAGGCTCCCAAGGACTGCACCGAGGAGGACTACAAGAAGTTCTACCGCGACACCTTCCACGAGTGGGAGGAGCCGCTGTTCTGGATTCATCTGAACGCCGATTATCCCTTCAACCTGCACGGCATCCTGTATTTCCCGCGCATCCGCACCGACGTGGCGGTGAACGAGGGTCAGGTCAAGCTCTACTCCAATCAGGTGTTCATCGCGGACAACATCAAGGAGATCATCCCCGAATTCCTGCTGCTCTTGAAGGGCGTTGTGGATTGCCCCGACCTGCCGCTTAACGTCTCCCGCTCCTTCCTGCAAAACGACGGCTATGTGCGGAAATTGTCCGATTACATCACCCGCAAGGTCGCTGACCGCTTAACCGGCCTGTTCAAGAACGAGCGCGAGCAGTACGAAACCTACTGGAAGGACATTCATCCCTTCATCAAGTACGGCTGCCTGCGGGACGAAAAGTTCTACGACAGAGTGAAGGACGCCATCATCTACAAGACCTCCAAGGCGGAATACGTCACCCTGCAGGACTATCTGGACAAGGCGAAGGACACCCACGAAAATCAGGTGTATTACGCAACCGACGAAGACCGCCAGGCCAACACCGTGGGACTTTACGAGGAACGCGATTTGCAGGTCATTGTCATGGGCAGCCCGATTGACGGCTCCTTCATGTCCTTCATCGAGAGCAAGAACGAAAAGCTGCACTTCGCCCGCGTGGATGCCGCCATTGCGGACGCATTAAAGGATTCCGAGGCCGCGATTGACGCGGACATGACCGGGAAGCTGGAGGAAATGTTCAAGTTTGCCGTGGAGGACACGAACCTCAAAGTCCGTCTGGAATCCCTCAAGAACTCCGACACCCCGGCGGTTCTCCTGCTGGACGAGAATATGCGCCGCTATCAGGAGGCCATGAAGCTCTGGGGCTCGGATGGTATGCCCGATTTCCCGCTGGACAAGACGCTGGTGCTCAACGCCGCGCATCCGCTGGTTAAGAACCTCGCCGCACGCCAGCAGGACGACACCGCAAAGGACATTTCCCTGCAGCTTTATGACCTTGCGGAGATGGCGCAGCAGCCGCTTTCCGCCGAGCGCATGAACGCCTTCATCACCCGCTCCATGAAGCTCATGACCACGCTGGCCACCGAAAAGGATCAATAAGAAAATGTTTTTGCCCCTCTGCCGGAAACGACGGAGGGGCTTTGTGTAGCCATTTGGGGGAGAATATCGTATAATAAAGAAAACACAGGAGGGGAAAGACCGTGGCGGAAAACGGGAATAGAAGGCTTGTGGATGAGGCGCTGGCCGACGTTTCCGGCGGCTGGGTGATGGGGGATTTCTGGAGCTGGTTTGCCTCCAACGACACGAAACTCTACCTTCGCGCCTCGCAAAGCGGCGTGACGAAAGCGCAGGTGCAGGCGTTCCTTGACGAGCTGGACGAGCCCGGCGACGTGCAATACCACCTCCCGGACGTAAGCTCTGCCTTCAAGGCGCGGTTCGGGTTCGATCTGGAAGGGCTTTACACCGAAAACGACCTGATGGGATGAAGCCGCCCGGAGGCCGCCCCGGCTGCCCGGGTCGCCCGGCGATTTTTGAGAACAATGGGGATTGATTTGCGCCATCAACGGTGTTATACTATCTTCATCAATGTTAAGGAGGCTTTCTCTATGAAGAAGCTTTTCACAAACGACAAATTCTTTCTCGCCACCGTGCTTGTGGCCATCTTCGGTGTGCTGTTCAACGATGTTGTGGCGTGGATTGCGTTCCCCGCGGCACGCTCCTGCATCATCATGGATGTGCTGTCCGTTCTCTGCACGCTGGTGCTCTACACTTCCTACAAAAAGCACTCAAAGAACGTGATGAAGTGCGTGATCGGTGCGCTGCTCATGCTCATCCTTCTGCGTCCGTTGAGCACGCTCACCGGCGGCGCGTTCGCGGAATCCCCCGCCTTTGCCATCGTTGCGGTGTTCGACACCCTCTTTGCCGTTGCGCTGTTCATCAGCCACAACCTCATCAATTCCGACCACCATTCCAACGCGGGCTACGTCAGCTTCAACCAGCTTTTGAGCGTTCTCATCGCGGTCTGCGAGATCGTGTTCTGCGGCTTCGCCATTTCTGGCAGTGACAGTGTGCTGATTACGATTTCCTACATCTGCGGCGCACTGGGCTTCGCCGGTGTGGTCGCCGCCCTCGTCTGCGTGGAATCTCGCCTCGATGCCTACCGCCTCGACCGCGAGGCCGCCGGTTGGACGGAGGAAAAGGGCTATCCCGAGAACTACGTTCACCAGTACGAAAAGAAATAGCCGGAACAGGAACGGGGAGGGGCAACCCCTCCCCTACAAACCTCGGCGACCTGCAACCCGTAGGGGCGGGGTCTTCACACCCGAAAAAATGAATACTGAAGACTGAAAAATGAAGACTGAATAATAAGAGCGACTGCCCGAATGTGGACAGCCGCTTTTGCGTTATGGGGTTTTGTCGTAGCTCTCGATGAGGGCAACGATGTCGTTAAGCGCGTTGGTCTTGCCGAAGGTCATAATGGATTCCTTCATCAGCCGCTGCCGCTCCGGGCAGGAGAGGTACTGCCACACCACATAATCCAGGCTCATGCGCTCGTTGGCACGCATGGCAAGGCCGTGGTTTGTGAGGAAGTCTAAGTTGCGCTCCTCCAGTCCGGGGATGGGATCGACCACCACCATGGGCAGACCTTTGGCCAAGGCTTCCGAGGAGGTCAGCCCGCCGGGCTTGGAGACGATGAGGTCGGATGCGCTCATCATCACATCCACGTTGCTCACAAACCCGAAGACTTTCAGGTTCTTGACCGTGGATAAGCCGTCCAGCTTGGCTTTGAGCCTCTCGTTGGAGCCGCAGACCACCAGCATCTGGAAGTCCAGCGGCAGCCTGTCCAGCTTCTCAATGGTCGCCACCATGTCGCCGTGTCCCATGGAGCCGCCCATCACAAGCAGAGTCGGAATGTCCGGGATGGAGAGCATCGCCCGCGCTTCTGCCTTGGGAATATAGCGGGAGAACTGCTCCCGAATCGGGATGCCCGTGGGGGAGATGATGTCCTCCGGGATGCCCGCCTGCACAAGAGCATAGGTCATCTGCTCGGAGGGGATGACGAGGCGGTCAATGTCCGCGCCGCGCCATGTGGGGTGCAGTACAAAGTCGGTCAGAATCCCGATGCGCTTGGCTTGAGAAATGCCCCGGTGATAGATGGCGGAGGAAAGCTGCGCCGCCGAGGGGTGCGAGGACACCACCACGTCCGGCTTAAAGCTCTCGTACACGTCGATGAACTTCTTGGAGAGCAGGTCGCTGAACCGCTCATTCATGTCGGTGAAGTCCGGCAGCTTCTGTTCCGCCTTTTCCAGCAGATCGTAGGCTCTGCCGAAGCCCTCCGGCGTGAGCTGAATCCAGTTGCGGTAGCCCTTGTCCACCACCGAGCCGATCAGCGGCTGTATGTAATCGAAGGTGTCAATGAATTTGCAGGTGTGGCCGCGCTCCTCCATGCGCTGCATCACGCCCTTGGCGGTGGCGTTGTGTCCCTGCCCCGCCGTGACCGAGAGAAAGAGAATGTTCATTCCTTACGCTCCTTTCGTAAGAATACGAATGAGACGAACCTCTCCGACCAGATAGAGCGAGCCGCAGATGAGCACGATGCCGTCCTTTCCCGCCGCTTGCGTGGCGTATTGCAGGGCATCCTGCGTCTCTTCTACCGGGTGAATGGGAACGGAAGTCTGCGCCCTGTAAATGTTCGCTAACTGCGCCCCCGTGAGCGCCCGGGGGAAATGCTCCGGCTGCACGGTGAAAATCTCCTGTGCCAGCGGCGCGAGCAACGCCGTGACCCCGGAAACGTCCTTGTCGTGCATCATGCCGGTGAGCAGCACGATTCTTTTACCGACTAAGTGTTTGCGCACATAGTCGGCAACGGTGGCCGCGCCCTGCGGGTTGTGCGCACCGTCCAATAATAAGTTGTCAAACCATTCCAGCCGCCCCGGCCACTTGGTCGCGGCAAGCCCCGCCTGAACGGTTGCAACATCGGGGCGAAGATGCTCCGGCAGCAGGGCAAGCGCACCCAAGGCAGTTAGCGCGTTGTCAACCTGATACGCGCCGCAGAGGTTGATGGTGTATTCCTGCCGCCCGAAATGCGGCAAGTCGCACATAAAGGTCGTGCCCCTTGCGGTTTCGTTTGTGATTTCCACGGGAATGGTGTTGAGATCAAGCAATTTCGCGTGCTTTTGCGCCGCCGCTTCGGCAATCACCCGGCCTATGCTTTCGCCCTGCTTTTGCAGCACGACGGGCACGTTTTCCTTGATGATTCCGGCCTTTTCAAAGGCGATTTTTTCCGGCGTGTCGCCTAATACCTTGGTGTGGTCAAGCCCGATCCGCGCAATGGCGCAGACCGTGGGGGAAAGCACGTTGGTGGGGTCGAAACGCCCGCCCATGCCGACCTCGATGACGGCAAAATCCACCTGCTCCTGCGCAAAATACAGGAACATGACGGCGGTGCCGAGCTCAAACACCGTAGGATTGCCCTCGCCTGTGGCCTCCATTTCGTCCGCCTGCTGTTTCACTTTTGTGGTGATGTCCGCCAGCGTTTCGTCGGGGATGGGCACACCGTTTACTTCAATGCGCTCGTTGTAGCGCATCAAATAGGGCGAGGTGTAAAGACCCACCTTTGCGCCGCCCTGCTGCAAAACGGAGGCTAAATAGGCGCAGGTGGAGCCTTTGCCGTTGGTTCCGGCAACGTGCAGGCAGACAAGGCTCTTGTGGGGATTTCCCAAGCGAGAGAGCAGAATTTCCATGTTCTGCAGCCCGACCTTCTTGCCCATGCCGCTCTTGCCGTGGATATACGCAATGGATTCTTCGTAATTCACTGGTCAAAATCCATCCTTAGCTTTATAATCGAAAACCCCGGACGGGCGGATTGATGCGCGTCCGGGGCGTGTGCGGTCATTCGTTAGGCCTTCTTGGCGAAATGCTCATTGAGCGCGGCAACCAGCGCGTCCACATCGCAGCCGTGCACCATGCCGGCCTGCTCTAAGGATTCCATCTGCGCATGGGGGCAGCCTAAGCAGTGCATCCCGAACTGCATGAGAATGGGGGCGGTCTCTCTGTCCTGACGGACGACCTCGCCGATGGTCATTTTCTTATTGACTTCAAACATTTTTCTTTCCTCCTTTGAAACGAGAGTCGGAACGGTTTCCTTGCTTTCATCATAGCGCAAAACCCCGCCTTTCGCAAGTGTATTTTTGTAAATACCGTTGCTTTACGCGATAAATCTTTGAAATCGCGATTTTTACGGTTGATGACTGCGACAGAATCTGCTATACTCTAAACAAACGAGATGCCATAGGGGGTGCTTTTAATGATTTTCAAGCCACATACCGAACTTTGCGAGAACTACGATTCCATATCCGAACTGGCGCACACCACAGGGGAACCCATCTGCATCACTGTGGACGGAAAGAAAGACCTGACCGTGATGAGCGTTGAGGCGTATGAAAAGTGGTTGGCTTCGCTTAAAGCCTAAGAGCATACGCCATCATAGGAAAATCATTTGCAACCAGCGGCTTTGAGGGGACGCCCCTTGGAGCCGTTTTTCATTCGATGTCGGTCTTTTTCACCCGCAGGAACAGGTGCCCTTCGTCCTCCCCGGCAATATAGGCGCCGTTGTGCAGCATGACCTTCTGCGAGGCGATGTTATCCTTATTGACGCGCAGGTAAATTTCGTTTTCCGGCACGGTTTCTTTGGCGATGCGTAGGGTGAGCGCAAGACCTTTGCGGTCGTAGCCCTTGCCGCGAAAGGCTTTTCCGATGCTGTACCCGATGTGCCCCGCGCCGCTGCGCAGAGCATCTGTCAGGTGGTGGCGGATGCGGAACTCGCCCACCAGCTCATCTTCGTCCCAGAGGTAATAATAGCTTTCGGGCACGAACCAGTCCGGCATATCCACGGGATGCTCGTAGGAGATGAGTTTGGGCAGCACCGTTTTTTCGTATTCGGCAAAGGAAACGCCGTGGAAGGGGTTCGTCAGCCCGTTTTCGTTCTCCGGCAGCGCCGTTGTGTACGCCCACTGGGCGGCGGCATCCTGCCGGTTGATCTTTCTAAGCTCCATTTGTTGCTCCTGCTTTCGTTCATTCAAAATACGGCGTCAGCGGCTCCAACGTGATGCGCCGCCCGTCCTCCGTAAAGATGGTGACGGGGTTTTCGCCCCGGTTGATGCCGAAAAGCAGGGAATCGTTCTCGGCGGGGTCACACAGCGCGTCCCTGCCGTTTGCGATGCGCCGCAGAAACAGCAGCACGTCCGGGTGCGGCGCGGAAACGGTGAGCGTGCCCACCCGCAGCACCGACCGTTCCCGGCGCAGGGTAATGAGCGACTGCAATTTATCCCGCAGTTCAAAATCCTCCCGCCCCCAGGGATAAGGCTTGCGGCAGTAGGGGTCGTTGCAGCCCGTCAGCCCCACCTCGTCGCCGTAGTAGAGCGCGGGCATTCCCGGCAGGGCGCAGACCGCCGCAAACAGCGCGACCAGCTTTTTCTTCGCGGTTTCAAGCTGCTTTTCCGTGGGTTCCAGCGTGCGCCACTCATCCTTCGGCACGGTTTCACATTCAATGCCCGATAAAACCGTCAGCACCCTTGCGCGGTCGTGGCTGCCGATTAAATTCATCAGCGAATAGAATAATTGCGGCGGGTAATTCTCACGGAGGGAATCCAGCCGTTTTTTCACATCCGCAGATGCAATGTTCCCGGTAAAGAACATTAGCAGCATTTCCCGCAGAGGATAGTTCATTACGGAATCCAGGGAATTGCCCAGCGCATACCGGCGCAGAACACCGTAGGCGACCTTGTGGCTCGCGTCCTCCCAGACCTCACCTAAGACCGCCGCGTCCGGGTCTGTGTCCTTCACGCGCCGCCGCAGCCCCTCGATGAAGCTGTCCGGCAGCTCGTCCGCCACATCCAGCCGCCAGCCGCAGGCCCCCGCCCGCAGCCATTTTGCCGCCACGCCGTTTTCGCTTCCGAAGATAAAATCCTGATATTCCGGGCAGTCCTTGTCCAGCTCCGGCAGGGTTTTGACGTTCCACCAGCAGGCGTAATCCTCCGGGAAATGCCGGAAGCGATACCAATTAAAGTATAACGATTTTTCGGACTGATACGCGCCCAAGGAATCGTAATTGCCGTATTTATTGAAGTAAATGGAATCGTCCCCCGTGTGGGAGAACACGCCGTCCAGCAGGATGCGGATGCCATGCTCCTTCGCCTCTGCGCACAGCCGCTCAAATTCCTCGTTTGTGCCGAAGGTCGGGTCTATTTTCGTATAGTCGCCCGTGTCGTATTTGTGGCTGCTCTTTGCTTCAAAGATGGGGTTTAGGTACAGCACCGTAACGCCCAAATCCCGCAGATAAGGCAGGTTTTTCCGCACGCCCTCTAAGTTTCCCCCGAAGAAGTCCTGCGGCTGATGCTCTGCATATTCGTTCGGCAGCTCATCCCAGCTTTTGTGGGTCACAAGACCCGGCTTTCTGTCCAGCAGCGGTTTTCCGCCGTCGGAGAATCTGTCCGGAAAAATCTGATACAATATGCCGTTGCGCAGCCATTTGGGGGTCTGATAATCGGGAGCATAAACGGTAATCTGGAAGGACGGCGGCAGGTGCTCGCAAATCTGCCCGACCCCGCCCAAATCCTCCGGGTTGTTGCCGTACCAAAGGGTTTTCCCCGCCGTCTCCACGAAGAAGGCATACCACAGAATCACGGGCATATCGGGAAGCTTTAACGCGACCTCATAGAGCACCTGACCGTCACAGTATCCCGCCTTGGTCATGCCCAGCATCTCTTCGCCCAGCTCGCTCCACAGGCGCAGGGTGCATTTTGCGTCCTCCGGCGCGGATAAGCGCAGCGTGACACAAGCCCCGCAGGGCTGTGCGCCATACGGGGTTCGATAGAGTTCATCCTGTGAATTATGGAATATGGGGGACATTTAGTGGCCTCCGTGCAGCTTGTTTAGGTGCCAGATTCTGTCGTTGTACTCGGAAATGGTTCTGTCGGAGGAGAAGAAGCCCGACTGCGCCACGTTGATGACCGCAGACTTCCACCAGTTATCCGTATCGTAGACACGGGACACATTCTCCTGCACCCGCGCATAGTCCGCAAAGTCTTTGAGCACAAAATAGGGGTCGGCCATGCTCCCGTCGCTGAACAGAAGCGCGTGATACAATTCCGAGAACTGCCGGTTCCCGCCGAAGGTGCCGTCCACCAGCTCATCCAGCAGCCGCCGAATCACGGGGCTCTGCTCGTAGGTCTCCCCGGCGCGGTAGTGGCTCTTGTAGAGCGCGTCCACCTCGGCGGAGGTTAAGCCGAAAATGAAGATGTTGTCCTTGCCCACGCGGTCAAAAATTTCGATGTTCGCGCCGTCCATGGTGCCGATGGTGAGTGCGCCGTTCATCATGAACTTCAT
>DCHO01000083.1:22490-33306 GCA_002315655.1 Christensenella sp. UBA1750 | reverse complement strand
TTCATGTTGCCGGTGCCGCTGGCCTCCTTGCCCGCCGTGGAGAGCTGCTCGGAGAGGTTCGCCGCGGGCATCAGGTGCTCGGCGGCGGTCACGCCGTAGTTCTCCAAGAAGATGATTTTGATCATTTTGGAGGCGCGGGGGTGCTTGGCAATCGTCTCCGCCACGGAGTTGATGAGCTTGATGATGAGCTTGGCGCGCATATAGCCCGGCGCGGCCTTTGCGCCGAATAAGAAGGTGCGCGGCGGCATCACGAAGGCGGGGTCGTCGCAGATGCGGTTGTAGAGGGAAATGACGTGCAGAATGTTGAGCAGCTGCCGCTTGTATTCATGCAGCCGCTTGGCCTGCACATCGAGCAGCGTGTCCGGGTCAAATTCCACGCCCTGATGGTTATTCAGCCACAGCGCAAAGTCGCGCTTGTTGGCGGCCTTGACCTGCGCAAATTTCTCCCGGAAACCGCTGTCGTCGGCAAAGGGCATAAGGTCGGACAGCCGCTCGGGGTCTTTGACCCACTTGTCCCCAATCGCGTCGCAGATGAGGGAGGTTAAGCGCGGGTTGGCGTTCATGAGCCACCGTCTGTGGGTGATGCCGTTGGTGATGCCGATGAAATGGTCGGGGTTCATGGTGTAATAGTCGTGGAAGGTGGATTGCCTGAGAATGTCCGCATGGAGCTGGGACACGCCGTTGACCGAGAAGGCGTAGGCACAGCAGAGGTTCGCCATGTGCACCTGCCCGTAGGAGAGAATGGCCAGAGAGCCGATTCTGTCCCATTCGTAGGGGAATTTCTGCCAAAGGCGTGCGCAGAATTCCTCGTTTAAGCCCTGCAAAATCTGATAGATGCGCGGCAGGGTGTTCTTCATCATTTCCTCCGGCCAGCGTTCCAGAGCCTCCGCCATGACGGTGTGGTTGGTGTAGGCGAAGCAGCGTTTCACGATGGCTAAGGAATCCTCCCAGCTCATGCCTTCCTCGTCCACCAAAATGCGCATCATTTCGGGAATGGCCAGAGCCGGGTGGGTGTCGTTGATGTGCAGCACCACCTTTTCCGGCAGCTTTGAAAGGTTGCTGCCGTAGTGCTTTTTGTAGTTCTTGATGATGTACTGCACCGTGGCGGAGGTGAAGAAATAGTGCTGTTTCAGCCGCAGCTCCTTGCCCTCGTAGTGGTTGTCCTCGGGGTAGAGGATTTTGGAGATGACCTCGGCTAAGTTCTGCTCGTCCATGGCGCGGACATAATCGCCGCGGTTGAAGTATTCCATGTTGATGCGCTTGGGGGCTTTGGCCGACCACAGGCGCAGGGGCACCACGTTGTCCACGTCGTAGCCCACAACGGGCATATCGTAGGGCACGGCAAGCACCGTGGTGTAATCCGTCTGCCGATAGACGCGCTTGCCGTCCACGATTTCCTCAATCACCTTGCCGCCGAAATGCACCTCGCAGCTCTCCGCCTGCTGAATCTCCCACACGTTGCCGTTTTCAAGCCAACTGTCCGGCAGCTCCACCTGGTTGCCGTCCACGATCTTCTGCCGGAACAGGCCGTATTCATAGCGGATGGAGCAGCCCATAGCGGGCAGGTCTAAGGTCGCAAGGGAATCTAAGAAGCACGCCGCAAGCCGTCCCAAGCCGCCGTTGCCCAAGCCGGGATCGCGCTCCACCTCGGCAATCGCGTCCATGGAAAGGTTCAAATCGGACAGCGCCTCTTTGTAGGTGTCGGTCTGCAATAAATTGAGAATGTTGTTGTGCAGGGCGCGTCCCATCAGAAATTCCACGGAGAGATAATACACGCGCCGTGCCTGATCGGTATGCCGCAGATGCCGGGAGGAAACAAACTTATCCATGATCTGATCGCGCACGGTCAACGCCACCGCCTGATACACCTGCTCGTCTGTGGCCTCATCCAGCGTGCAGCCGAAAATGCGTTCCAGATTTCCCTGAATGGAAGACTTGATCCATTGCTTATCAAATTGCTGTGCCATAAAACGGAACTCCTTTGCTTGCAATCGTTTCCCGAAGGATTGGAAATTCATTGCCCCAATCATAGCATATTCCGCAAAACGAAACAAGACAAACCGGCAAAAAAGACGAAAAGCAAGGGAATTTTTTGCCAAGATATTGCCAAACGGAACAGATTGTGAGACGGATTGCTTATTGTGAAACGAATTGGAAAGATTCATCGTTCTTTTTGTATCGGTTGTATCCATTTTGTTCCAATTCGGCGGGAATTGTTGAAAAACCAAGCATAAAAGACTATACTTAAATCTGCGAAAGAAGCGCGAAAGGAAGGGATTTTTTGTGAAAAATACTTCTTACTATAAAAGAATCATTGCCGCTGTGTTGGTACTTCTGCTGACGCTCTCAATATGTCCCATGGTGCTGGCGGACACGGTCTCCGGCAAGACCACCGCCACCGTCATTCTGCGCAAGTCCGCCTCCACCTCCTCTTCTGCCCTGTGTACCATCAAAAAGGGCAGCAAGGTGACAGTACTGGCCACGGCTGACCCCTGGGTCAAGGTCAAGGACGGCAGCAACACCGGCTACATCATGGCAAAATATCTGGATTATACCGGCAAGGTCTCCGCCGAAAAGACCGAAAGCACTTCTTCCGCCGCATCTTCAACCTCCACCGCAAAGACCCTGCGGCAGGGCGACAAAAGCGATGCCGTAAAATCCATGCAGCAGCAGCTCATTGCGCTGGGGTATCTCAAAACCGAGGCCACGGGCTACTACGGCTCCGCCACCGTCTCTGCCGTCAAGGCTTTCCAGAAATACTTAGGCCTGTCTGCCGACGGCATTGCGGGCAGCAAGACCTTAACCGCCATCAACAACGCCGCAAACGGCATTTCAACCGCAACCGAGACCGGGAAGACCACCGCAGCAGCCGCCACCGCCTCTGCGACCATCAAGGCGTCTTCCTTAAAGAAGGGCGACGAGGGCGAGGACGTGACCACCCTGCAGCAGCAGCTCATTGCCTTGGGCTACTTAAAGACCGCCGCCACCGGCTTCTTCGGCGCGGCCACCAAGACCGCCGTGCAGAAGTTCCAGAAGGATGCGGGGCTGACCGCTGACGGCGTGGCGGGAGCCAAGACGCTCTCTGCCCTGGCCGCCAAGGCCGGCACTTCTGCCGTGAACGCCAAGACCGCTTCCGTGCAGACCGGCGTGACCACCTCCGGCATCACCCTCCGCGAGGGCGACAAGAGCGAGGCCGTCAAGATGATGCAGACCCAGCTCATTTATGCGGGTTACTTGAAAACCGAGGCCACGGGCTTCTTCGGCACAGCCACGGGCAACGCCCTGCGTGCCTTCCAGAAGGATCATAGCTTAACCGCCGACGGCGTGGGCACCCCCACGACCTTAAACGCGCTGGACAGGCTCATCACCATCATGGCCGCCATTCCCGATGAGGAGAGCGGTGACGTGACCACCACAAACGTTGTGGTGAAATCGGTCGAGGAAACCAAACGCATCAACAATGTTGTGCTGGAGGACTGGTGGTCGGGCGTCATCGACAGTACCATCAAGCGCAAGGCGACCTTCACCGTCACCGATGTCAAGACCGGCAAATCCTTCAAGGCTGCCCGCTACGGCGGCTCCAACCACTTGGATGCCGAGCCCCTCACCGCCGAGGACGAGGCCATCATGGAGGAAATCTTCAACCACACCTGGACGTGGAACGCCCGCGCAATCTGGCTCACCTACAACGGTGTGACCTATGCCGCCGCCATGAACGGAATGCCCCACGGCTCCTGCAACATCCGAGATAACAACTTTGACGGAATGTTCTGCATCCACTTCCTAAACTCCCGCACCCACGGCGGCAATGCCGTCAACCCCGATATGCAGGCGCGTGTTCAGGAGGCCTTTGAGGCGGCAAAATGATGAAAAAAACCTTAACGATTGCATTGATTCTGCTGATTTTATGTACCCTTTCCGGCTGCTCCGATCAAGGCGGCAGCGCCGTCATGAATCCTTGGCAGAGCTTTGACACCCTGGCAGAAGCGGAAGAATCCGCGGGCGTTGCCCTTGGGATGCCCGAAACGATAGCGGGCACTTACAAGGCCGTTTCCTTCCGCGTGCTGACCGGCGACAAGCCCATGCTGGAGGTCATTTACGAGGATGCGGACTGCCGCGTGACCGTCCGCAAGGTAAAGGGAAAAGGGCGGGAGATTTCCGGCGTTTATGGTTTTGAGCACACCGAAACCGTAAAGCGCGGCGGCGCGAAGATCAAAACCTATCGCCCCTTAGGCGATGCGGAAAACCCCAACGCTGTTTTACACACCTTTGATTATGACGGCTGCTCCTGGTCGCTCTACGCCCCCGAAGGGTACTCAGGCGACAGCTGCGAAGACTTCCTCAACGCCGTATTTGAAAAATAAAAAACATAAAGCGGCTTTTCGCGTAATTTTCTGCGAAAGGCCGCATTTTTCCGTCTGCTTCCGCATATCCATGATTCAAGAGCAAAGGGGGATGCAGATGGAAGACAAGGTGAAATTCCGCGGGCACAATCATGTGGTGGAAATGACCGACCGGGCAAATGTCCGCGTCACCGGGGTCAACGATGTGGAGGAGCTCAACGACAAGGAGATTGTCGCCGCCACCGATCAGGGCGCGTTGCTGCTGGCGGGAAGCGGGCTGCACATTCTGAAATTGGACTTGGAGGAAGGCGTGCTGGAAGCCGAGGGCAGCTTTGAGGCGGTGGAATACGTCCGCGAGGCGAAGCCCGGCAGGAAGGGGCTTTTCGGAGGCTTCGCAAAGTGAGCGGGCTGTTTGCCACGGCTTCTCAGGCGCGATTGTTTCTGCTGTTCGTGGGGCTTGGCGCGGGAGTCGGCATACTTTACGACCTGCTGACGCTCTCCTACAGGGGCTTCGGGCACAAGGGGCGGGCGATAGGCGACCTGCTGTTTGTCTGCGTTTCCGCCTGCGGGGTCTTTTCTCTTTTGCAAAGGGCGGGGGAGACGTTCCGCTCCTATGCGGTCTTAGGTGTTTCCGTAGGCTGGTTTCTCTATGCTTCCACGGTGTCCTTTTTCCTGCATAAGATCGGAAATAAGCTGCTTGTAAACAAACGTACAAAATGTCGCGCAAACAGTTGACAAGCCCTGAATTTTCGGTATAATTATCATTGTTATATTAGGCAAAGGAGGCGCTGCGATTTGACAAAAAAGAAAATGATGCTGACCGGGCGCCTTGCCATTGTTGCGGCGGTGTTGCTGCTTGTGGGCGGATATTTCATGCAGTACCACAAGATTCAGAAGAACATCCGCACGGCATCGGAAAACCTTGCTCAGTTGCAGGCCACCTTGGACGACCTGACCATTCAGGAAGCCGCCCTCAATTCCGACCTGGAATTTTCCATGACTGATGCCTTCAAGGAGCGCGTGGCGCGGGATGAGCTGGGCTACGTCAAGCAGGGCGAAATCAAGTTCGTTGAAGAAGGAAAATGATGAACCGCAAGGGTCAGCCCCCTGCGGTTTCTTTGTATTTCAGGAGTTATTATGAGAGATTTGGCAGTTTTGGACATCGGCAGCAATTCCGTGCGGCTCATGCTGCAAAAGGACGGCAAACAGAAGGTCTATAAGGAGACCACGCGCTTGGGACAGGGCTCGGACGATCGGCTGCTGCAATCGGAACCCATTCTGCGCACGATGCTTGCGCTGGCGCAGTTTAAGCAGATGGCGCGGGATCACGGCATCACCGAGATTTACGCCTTTGCGACCTCCGCCGTCCGGGATGCGCTGAACAAGGACGCGCTGCTTTCTCCCGTAAAGGAAAACTTAGGCATTGAAATCGACGTGCTCCCCGGTGAGGTGGAGGCGGAACTGGCTTACTTGGGCGCGGCAAAGGGACAACGCGCCATGGTTATCGACATCGGCGGCGGCTCCACAGAGCTGGTGGCGGGTGATAAAAAGGTACTGGACTGCATTTCCCTCCGCGCAGGCGCGGTGCGCTTGAAGGACGAATTTCCCGAAGACCGGCAAGGTGCAAAGGCGCACCTGCTTTCAATATTTGCCGAGCAAAGACCGCGCTTTGATGCCTTTTCCTCCGTGCCCCTGTTTGGCATCGGCGGGACGATCACGACCCTTGCCGCCATGGAAAAGGAGATCACCAAATACAGCGACGATCTGGTGGACGGCGTGGAACTGTCTTTGGATGCCGTGCGCATCTGGGCGGACAGGCTTTGGGCGTTGCCCCCGGAGCAGCGGGACTTCCCGGGCTTGGGCAAAAAGCGCCGGGACATCATTGCCCACGGCGCGGAGGTGCTTTTGTGTGCGCTGGAAGCCTTGGGGCGCAATGCGCTCATCGTCTCCGGCGGCGATAACCTAAACGGCTATTTGAAGTGGAAGGGCATTTGAACCCTATTTGGAGCGAATCAGGCTGCGGAGGAAGGCGTGGAGCTTTTCTCCGCCCTTTCTTTTCTCCACCACCATTCCCTGCGTTTTGCTGCGCATGAGGTAAAACGCCAGATTCGTCTCGTACACCGCGTAAAGGTCGGCATAGTTGACCTGACTGTGCCCCTTGCTGTCTGTCACTTCAAAATGGTCGCTGAAAAAATCAAAGTGCGACTGCATCCCGTGAATCTCCGTGTTGGCCTTCCACGCCTTTTGCAGGTTGCGGCGTTTTAGATACCGCACGATGAAGGGAATAATCACCACCGCTGCCAGCAGCAGGATTCCTTCCAGCAGCTTTTTTGCCAGAAAGATTTCATAGCAGCCGTAAGCGGCGCAGACGGCGCATATTAAAATCAGCAGCACATTCATTTTGCCGTTTTTGTTCGCCAACAGCAGGTTGTAGTCGCAGAAAATGGCGTAATCGTATTTCGTATCGGCGGTAAAGTTCGCTTTCATGGAAAATCAGTCTCCTTTGTGTTCTGTCCTTTAGTTTACAGGCAGTTGCGGCTTTCGTCAATGCAAAAAAAGTTGCGCAAAGGAATGTGCCGGGTATATAATAGATGCAGTTTCAATCGAGGTGCTTGTTTATGCCGCAAAACAATGAAAAAAAGAAAAGTTCCGTCCGCAATCTCACCGTCACCGCCATGCTCTCCGCCGTGGCCACGGTGCTGATGTTTCTGTCCTTTTCGGTGCCGCTGGTGCCGTCCTTTCTGAAAATGGACTTGTCCGAATTGCCCGCCCTCATCGGCTCCTTTGCCTTGGGACCGTGGTATGGCGTTGCCGTCTGCTTAATTAAGAACCTGCTGAACCTGTTCCGCACCACCACCGGCGGCATCGGCGAGCTGTCCAACTTCCTGTTGGGCTCGGCGTTCGTGCTGACGGCCGGCTCGGTCTATCAGGTGAACCACTCCAAAGCAGGTGCCATCCGCGGCGCGACCTTGGGAGCCGTCACCATGGCACTTGTTTCCTTCCTCACCAATTATTTCCTCGTCTACCCGGTCTATTTCAATTTCATGCCCGAAGAAACCATCCTGAATATGTATCAGGTCATTCTCCCCGCCGCCGATACCCTTTCCAAAGCCCTGCTCATCTTCAATGTCCCCTTCACGCTGGTCAAAGGCCTGTTGTCCGTGGCGATCTGCCTGTTGGTCTATAAGCGTATCTCGCCGCTGCTGAAAAAGAAGATATGATTATGGAAAAAGAACAGAAAAGCTTAGGAGAAACGCCATATTCTAAGGGATATGTTCGGTTCCTTCAAGAGGAAATGGTTCACCTAAAAACAAAAAATCCAGAGCGGGACACAGCCTGTTTTTGCGAATGTGGATGAACTGATTGATTTTCTTGAAAAAGATTGATTACTTTGGTATATTTAGACGAATTAAGTTGACAGAAAGGATAGTTAGAACTATGATTTTCAACGAACGAACGAACGAACGAACGAAGTGGGACTGGAATTGGGCGTTATCTGATGCTCCTGCCAATAAACAGTATGGCGGCATAGATATTGTCAAGTTTCTCTGCGCTTTTCTTGTTGTAGCAATTCATATTCCCGTGTTTGGCGACATCAGTGGCTATGTTGATGTGGCTATTAAGCAATACATAGCCCGTGTCGCGGTTCCTTTTTATTTTACGGCAGCAGGATTTTTCCTGTTTCGTAAAGTTGACCCAAACCATATTGACAGCAGCATTTTTATTGATTACTTATCCAAGAGAGTGTTTATTCTTGGCGTCTGGACAGTCCTTTTGTTCAAAGGGGGGACTGGTCAACTCTGGTTTATTTCTGGACTTGTTGTTGCAACTGTAATGGTATGGCTTATGATGAAAGCAAAATTATCATTGCATATAATTATTTTGATCTCTTGTTTTCTGTATTTTATTGGTCTGCTTGGACAACCGTATGACCATCTATTCTCCTGTTTGGACACTGGATATACAGAAAATCTAATATATAAGGCTTTCCACAAATTGTTTTCAACAACAAGAAATGGTTTTTTCTTTGGAACTCCGTTTATGGTTATAGGGATGCTTTTTGCGTATCGTCCAATAAAAATGAAAGCGTTCTGGGCGATAGGAGGCTGTACCGCTTCTGTTCTTCTTTTCTTTGGAGAAGTTGTTTTTCTTTTCAAAGCTGACTTCATATCAGGCAGCGATCTTTATCTTATGTTGTTGCCTGTCGTGTTTTTCCTTTTCTATATTGCATCGCATATACAAGTTAGAAATATAATGATATGCAGATGGTTGAGAAGTATGGGGATGTTGATTTATTATCTCCACTTGCTCGTTTATGCTTTTGTTTCACTTGGTTTATCTATTATTGAAAAGTATTGTCATATTCATGTGACCCATTCATTGATACAGTATATTGTGACCATAACAATCACAACAGTTATGTCTTGGTTTATTGTGTGGTTGTCAAACAAAGAAAAATATTCTTGGATAAAAAAGTTATATACATAGAACAAGAAAACACGACAGAGTTTCGATTCTGCCGTGTTTTTTGCATGAGGGGTTTATTTTGTGTATGCGTGGTAGGTCAGCACATCGGTGATGGTCTCGCCGTCGATTTGCACGGCGGTGGGGCGGTCGAAGGTGACGATGATGTCCCGCGCCTGCCTAAGGAAGCTGTGCCCTGCGCACTTGCCCAGCGTCCCGGTGAAGAGCCGCCCGAAGTTGAGCAGACCTCCGAGTTTGCTGTACCCGTACATGATGAGCGCGGTCATGGTCTTGCCGATGTTCTGGCGAATCTGCCCCGGGGTCGGGATCATGCCGCCGCCGAAGTAACGCCCGAACATGGTGGGCGCCATCCAGACCTTGCGGAAGGCGTGGGTCGCGCCGTCCACGATGACCACGGCGTTGGTGGGTGTGTAGGCGTGCAGCAGCCCTTTTAGGGCAATGGTGGTATAGCTGATGGGGCGTTTCCGTGCGGTTTGCCGTTGACGGTTAGCCTCCGCACAGCAATAGCCGTCCAGCCCGAACCCGATGCCGTTGATGAAGCGATAGGTGTGCCCCTTGATGTCCACATAGGGCAGGTCTTTCAGGTAGGGGTTCAGCAAAAACGGCTTATCCAGCCCTTTTTTCCCGATGTCCGTGAGAAAATCGTTTCCCGTGCCCGCGCCGGAATAGTACACATCATAATTGAGTGCATCTACATCCACTGCGTTGATGAAGCGGTTCAGCGTTCCGTCGCCGCCCACAAGCACGATCTTTTCCTCCTTGGGAACCGCGGAAAAGGTTTCCGTCAGGTCTTTGATGTCCGTGATGTCATGGTATGTGACCACGTTCCCGGAGAGCTTTTTCCCGACGCTTTTCGCGTTTTTCTCGCCCGTGCCGTTCCCGCCGAAGGGATTGAAGAAAATACGGTAAATATCCATCATTGCCCTCCCGCTTTCAGCGCGTTAGCCGATACTCTCTTGCGCTTTTCCAGCACCACAAGGAGCAGCAGCACGGAAAGCCCCAATAGCGCGGCAAACAGCACGATCAGGAGCTTGTAGATGCCCTCAAACATACTGTCCGGCCAGGGAAGATAGTTGCAGAAATTGAAGATGAGGTGGACGAACATGGACGCGGTCAGCGACTCAAAATAATCGTAAACAAGAGAGAGGAAAATGCCCAGCGTTCCCGCGTAGAGCATCCACAAAAGCTGCCCGTGCACCGCGCCGAAGATCATCCCCTGCAGAATCACCGCCAGCCACACGGCTTTGGGGAAGACCTGCTTCAGATTGTTGTAAATGAGCCCGCGGAAGACAAATTCCTCCACAAGCGGCGCACAGACCACGGTGACGATGAAGCTCAGAACGGGAGTGGGCGTGTCCAGCGTCATTTCGGAGGCTTCAATGTATTCCTGCATGAGGGGCGTGTCCTCGGGAATCAGGCAGAAGATCACCGTGACCACAAGGAAAAAGCAGATGCCCAGCGGCAGCAGAATCCACAGCATTTTCGTGTGGGTGGGCAGCTGCATCCGAATGTCGGCCATTGCCCCGGACAGCGATTTTACGCGCACAGCAAGGAGGGCAAACAGGCTCACGACCAGAACCGGGTAGATCAGCAGCTGAATGATGTCGATATACTGGTTTTCCAGATAATAGAGCCTGCCGCTGTAAAACAGCGAGACCAGATAATTCCTGGTGCTTTGCAGGGTCGTGAGCTTCGCCCGGACAGCAGCCCCCACGCCCAGCAGGAACATCATTTCCACCCAGAAGTTCATGCCGAAAAAGAGCGCCAAATCGCCCGCAGCAAGACCGATATGCAGTAGCTTTTTGTGTTTCATAAAAATGCCTCAAACCCTAAACGATTGTTAGAAATATGGATAAACGGAGCAATCCTTTCCGATTGCTCCGTTGTTTGGGAATACGCTTGGTGGAGGGTGCCTTCGATGGGCACCTGAAGAATAAGCCATGCGGAACATCGGAATTTCCCGAAGGGGAATCTCGGTGCGCTTGATG
>DCHO01000083.1:0-22341 GCA_002315655.1 Christensenella sp. UBA1750 | reverse complement strand
ACTGGAGGGCGAGCGTTTCCTTATGTAGCGTCCAGTGGACGGTTCATAAGGTATAAGCCGCCCGGAACACCGGAACTTCCCGAAGGGGAGTTTCGGTGCGGAATCAGAAGACTCTAAACCCGCAGATGAAGTGCTTTGTCCAGTAGGAGTTGGAGGTGATGCCCGAACACTTTCTGACCTTGCCCTTGGAGGAGGAAGCGTCGATCATGCTGCCGCCGCCCAAGTAGATGGCAACGTGCCCGTCGTAGACGATGATGTCGCCGCGTTCCAGCTTGCTCATGGAGGTGATCTTGGGATACTTGGTGGATTTCGCCCAGGAGGCGGAGGTCATGTAGCCCTGCGACACGCCCGCCTGGTTCAGGCACCAGTAGACAAAGCCGGAGCAGTCAAAGGTATTGGGACCCTTGGAGCCGAAGACGTAGGTGCAGCCTAACTTGGATTCCGCAATGTCGATGAACCGTTCCACGGAGGAAGCGTTTGCGGAGGAGGTCGCCGTTGTGCCGCCGGAGGAGGAACTGCTCTTTGAAGTGCTGCTCTTGGAGGTGGAGGAAGACGAGCTTTCGGCCTTCTTCGCCTTGGAGGAGGTCAGCACGTTCATGGTGTTCTTGCCCACGGTGCCGTCCTGAGAAAGCCCGTTGCGTTTCTGGAAGGCCTTCACGGCATCCTCGGTCATGGAACCGAAATAGCCCGTGACCTTGGACAGATAACCCAGCTTTTTGAGGTATTTCTGCACGTTGGTCACGTCATCGCCTTCCATACCGAGCTTTAATGCGTTGGAAAGCGCGGAGGACGAGGTCAGCTTTTTGATGGTGTCGTAGCCCAAGAAGCCGTCGGCTGTCAAGCCGTTGACCTCCTGGAAGCGCTTGACCGCCGCTACGGTGTCCTTGCCGTAGGAGCCGTCGGGCGTGGTGGTCAGATAGCCCAGCTTGGCCAGCTTTTCCTGATATTCCTTAATGTCGTCGCTCTTTTCGCCGTACTTGAAGAAGTTGGCGACCGCATCCTCGGAGTAGAGGATTTCGCGGGTCTTCATGCCGACCTTGCCGTCGTCACTAAGGCCGTTATTCTCCTGGAATTTCTTGACCGCTTCCACGGTGATCTCGCCGAAGTGCCCGGTGATCTCATCCATGTAGCCCAAGTTGCGCAGACGCTTCTGCAATTCGGTCACGTCCTGCCCGTCCATGTCCTGCATGACGGTGTAGGTGGGCGCGTCGTCCGCGCACATGGCGTTCCAGGTTTCCAGCCCAACGCAGCCGTCATCGGGAAGTCCCACCTGACGCTGGAACAGCCTGACGGCGTTTTCGGTGATGCTGCCGTAATAGTTCGTGGGTTCATCGGATTCCATGAAGCCCAATTCCATCATGCGCTCCTGAATGGAGGCCACGCAGGAATATTCCATGCCGAACTTGATGACCGTGTTGGTGGGGTCGGGTTCGGGCGTGGGCGTGGGTTCGGGTGTCGGGGTCGGTGTGGGTTCAGGGCTGGGCGTGGCAACCACGGTGCCCTGCTGCCCGGAGGATAAGGTGATGGCGGATTTGTCCTTCAAGGCCATGGACGCAACCTCGTCCTTGGGCGTGGATGCGGCAGCCCGGGTCAGCAGCACGGAGCCGCCGATGGGCAGCGCCAAAATCAGCAGCGCACCCACAATGAGCAGCAGCTTCTTGGCAGGCTTCATGTTTTTCAGCCACGTCTTGAAATAATAAAATTTACTGCGCTCTCTGGAGCCGTAACGCCCGGCGCGCTTTTTATCGTCGTGATGATTGTCTTGCATATTGTTCCTTTCGGTGCCTGTCCGTAGCGCAGATGAGAAAATCGGAGACCTCTGCGTGATTTTAGTATAAAGCCTTTACGCCTGACTGTCAAAGGCGATTGGGCATTTGTTACAGAAACGAAACAGGATTTCGCACCGTGATTTCCCTTCGGAAAATCCCGGTGTTCAGTGTGTCAAAGAACTTCGTTCTTTGACACAGAATTGCAAGCCCTGTTCATCTACGATTCACGGCCGGGCTTGCAAGCGAATCGGAATGGCGAGCCTGCGGCCGTACACGCCGCCCTCCGGCTCGCTTTATGCGGGAGACCTGCGGGTCTCCCGCACCCTCTGTGAAATCTATCCCGTTTCTTTGTGCATTATCTCAAGTCTTGTTATGCATTTATTTACCTTTTTTGACAGCCTGACCTTGGAAACCGTCCACAGGACGCTTTCCAAGGAAACGCTCATGCTCCAGTCGCAAAGCGGCATCTTTCGGACGGCTTTTTCTTAAAAACGTCCCACCGGGGCGTTTTGTTGCGAAACGCTCGTCCTCCGGCGGCTTTGCGACCTTCAAAAAACCTGTTCCTTCCTGAAAACAGGAAAAAACAGGCAATAATGAACAAACTTAAAATTTTTCTATGCAATCGGCTCGCAGAAGTCAGAAATCAACTTTTTTTCCGCCATGGAGATCACGCCCAGCAGCGCGCCCCAGTGGTAGAAGCGGTCGGAGGAGGCCACATCGCAGCCCTCGCCGGTTTCTGCATTGTAATTTTCGTGCAGATGCCGGTGCTCGTCCCACTCCTTCTTCAAAACGTGCAGGGACTTTTCCGCAAGGTCGCTGCGCATTTTCAGCATTTCGGGATGCTTTTGCAGCGCCATATACACAAGGAAGTTCATGGGCGCCCAGATGCGCCCGCGCCAGTAGAGCTGGTCGGGATAAGCCGGGTCGTTGCGGGCGATGGAGGGCATTATCCATTCGCCGTAGAACTCGTTCTCATCAAAGTAGTGCGCCATGATGCGCGGCAGCCGTTCCTGCGGGATTGCGGAGGAGAACAGGGCGTAAAAGTTCGTGGGGGAGAAGCGCAGGGAGAATTCGCCCGTATCGGTGCGCCTGTTGCAGTAGAACCCCACATCCTCGTTCCACAGGGTTTCCAGCCCCTTTTCGGTCAAATCCAGCCGCTTTTGCAGCAGCGCTTCGTCCTTGTCTTTGCCGAGGATTCGCGCAAGCTGAATCAGTGCGCGGGTGTCCAGGATGTAAAGCCCGGTTAAGCCAACGTCTTTGAGATACAGCCTGTGGGTCTCCTTGTTGAAGGGAATGTCGTCGTACATGGGGGAATTGTCCAGCCCGGATTCCAGCGCCGCGCCGAAGGTGTCGTTGACCCCGTCATATTCCCATTTGTTCCCGAAAACCGGCGTTACCGGGTCGCTGCCCCAGCATAGGCCGCCGTCCTCCTCCTGCCGGAAGCAGGAGAACCACACGTTCCAGCGGAGCAGGTAGGGGTAGAGAAATTCCACCAGCCACTTTTCGCGGTAGAGGCGGTAGGTTTCCAGCAGCATGGCAGAGCCGACCGGCGGCTGGGAACGATCCTCGCTCTTCATGCCGATGCCGTCGGCGTAGTTGGGCACAAAGCCCTTTTTCGTGCAGGACAGCGTGATTTCGATTAAGTTGGAATAGGACAGGAACTTGTCCTTGAGCGCGGCCATGAAGCCCGCGAAATAGTTATCCCAGCAGAAAATGACATAGCCGCCGTGGTCGATGCACCACTGGCGCGAAACGGGGGAGAAAATGCGGTCATTCTGCACGTCGTAGATGGTGTCCCAAGAAAGTGCGTTGGTCATGGCCTCATATTCCGCCTCGCAGGGGGCGTATTTTTCGATGTCCGCCTGATAGTTTTCCCGCGCCTCCGCCATGCGCCGCCGGGCTTCGGATAATTCCATCATGTTGTTGACGGTAAAGGCGATCTCCCCGTCAAAATCCGCCATAAGGTAGGGAGACTGGGTGGGGATGTTGCCGTCGTTGGGGTTGTGCTGCGCGGTCATGGTGACGGTGTACCGCTTTTTCCCCGCCACGGCAATGAGCGTGTTCTTTTCTCTGCCCATCACGCCGTCCCGGTTCCAGAGGAAGCCGCTTTCCAGCACCAATTTGGGATTTTTGATCTGCTTGGAGAGCAGCGTGACAAGTAAAATCAGCGGGCAGTCGGGGCAGACGCAGGATTCCACGCGGAACTTGACGTTCTGAAACTCGACCTTGACCGAGGTGTAGGAATTGTCCCAGGCGTGCGCCTCCGGCGTGGCGATCTCCGCCCCCTCGCCCATGCGCCCCACAAGCGCCTCTTTTAAGTAGCGTCCGTTCGCGCCGTCCTTTAAGCATACGTTGAGCGCATAGCCCGTTTCCATGTCCACATGGGAGAGCACCGAGCGCTGGTTGTAGGTGCGAAAGCCCTTCATGTTCTGCTGTTTCAGGGCGAGATATTCTTTCGGCAACTGGGTCATAGAGACACTCCTTTTTGTATATAGTCTTTGTGTGTAGTGTAGCATTTCGGAGCGGTTTTTTCAACTTTTTTCAATACGCGAAACGAAACGGGTTAATTTATTGTTTTTCCCTTGTTTATGGAAAGGAGGTTCGATATGATGAGCGTATAAAGCTTTTTGGAGGATTCTCACTTTATGGAACGTGTGCGCGACATGACGGAGGGCAAGCCAGCCTCCCTCATTGTGTCCTTTGCGCTGCCGCTGATGCTGGGCAGCATTTTTCAGCATCTTTATACCTTGGTGGACACCGCCATCGTCGGGCGATATGTGGGCGTGAAGGCACTGGCCTCTGTCGGCGCGGCGGACTGGCCGAGCTGGCTCATTTTGGGCATCGTCATCGGCTTTGCGCAGGGAATGTGCATTCTGATCGCCCAGCGGTTCGGCGCGAACGACTATGACGGGATGCGCAGGAGCGTGACCCATTCCTATATTTTAGGCCTGATTCTCGCCGTGTTCTTTACCCTGATTGCGCATTTGACCCTGCGCCCCATGCTGGTGCTGCTCAAAACCCCGGAGGAGACCATCGGCGGCACGATTACCTATATGCGCTTTATCTATTCCGGCATGGTCGTGGTCACGGCCTACAACCTCTTTTCCTCCGTGCTGCGTGCCTTGGGGGATTCCAAATCGCCGCTGATCGCCATGATCTTGGCCTCGGTGTGCAACATCGCGCTTGACCTGCTCTTTGTCCGCGTCTTTAACTGGGGCATCCCCGGCGCGGCCATTGCCACCATGATCTCACAGATTCTCTCTGCCGTCTATTGCTTTGTTGTGGTGCGCCGCATCGAGATACTGAAATTGCAGAAGGATGACTGGCGCATCGACAAGGGGCTTATGAAGGAGCTGACCAAATTGGGTGCGCCGCTGGGCTTGCAGAACGGCATCATCGGCGTGGGCGGGCTTGCGGTGCAGTACGCCGTCAATTCCTTCGGCTTTGTGTTCTTGGCGGGCTTCACCGCCTCCAATAAGCTCTATGGCTTGATTGAAATGGCGGCGGTGGCTTACGGCTTTGCCGTCTCCACCTACGCCGGGCAGAACTTGGGGGCGCGGAAGATTCACCGCATCCGTCAGGGACTTCGCGCCGCCGTGCTCATCGGGCTGGCAACCTCCCTTGCCATCACGGTCAGCATGATTTTTGCGGGCAAGAGCATCATTTCCATCTTCCTGTCCGGCGAGCCGAAGGTCATCGAGGAAGCCATGCGCGTGGCGTACAATTACCTGCTGTTCCTCTGCGTGCCGCTGTTCATTCTCTATTTCCTGCACATTTACCGCTCGGCCTTGCAGGGCATGGGCGACACCTTCCGTCCCATGATTTCCGGCTTTGTGGAGCTCATCATGCGCGTGGGCGTGGCACTCATCCTGCCCAGGCTTATCGGGGAAAACGGCGTGTTTCTCTGCGAGGGCGCGGCGTGGGTCGGCGCGATTGCCATCCTGATTCCCTCCTATTACATCCGCATCCGCAAAGAAGGAAAAGCACAGCTTATAACCAAATAGATAAATGTTTCTTGACAAATCTCTCGAGTTAGTCTAAGATAACTCATGAAGTTATACATGACTAACCTGCCTTGCGGGTCAGAAGGGAGAGATTGTCAGAATGACACTTGATGAATTGGGCTTGCAGAAATCGGCCATTATTACGTCCGTCGGCGGCGAGGGCAGTCTGCGCCAGCACTTCCTGGACATGGGCGTGATTCCCGGCGCGGAAGTGACCCTGATGCAGTACGCGCCAATGGGCGACCCGATGGAATTGCAGATTCACGGCTACGAGCTGACAATGCGGGTGGATGACGCGAAAAAGATCGGTATTGACCCGTTATCCGTTCACAGCAACGACGGCGACGGCATTTCCCGCCCGCCCAGAGCGGTGCATCCCATCGACCACCCGGGCTTGGGCGAGGACGGCAAATACCACGTCAAGGCGGATGCGCACCCGCTCCCGAAAGGGACAACGCTGACCTTTGCGCTGGCGGGCAACCAGAACTGCGGCAAGACCACGCTGTTTAACCAATTAACCGGCTCCAACCAGCACGTCGGCAACTTCCCCGGGGTCACGGTGGACAGAAAGGACGGTGCCATCCGCGGGCACGAAAACACGCTGGTCACGGATTTGCCGGGCATTTACTCCCTCTCGCCTTACACCGCCGAGGAGATCGTCTCCCGGGAATTTATCCTCAAAAACCACCCCACCGGCATCATCAACATCGTGGACGCCACCAACATCGAGCGCAACCTCTACCTGACCCTGCAGCTCATGGAGCTGAACATCCCCATCGTTTTAGCCTTAAACATGATGGACGAGGTGCGCGGCAACGGCGGCACGATTCTCATCAACGCTATGGAGGAGAAGCTGGGCATCCCCGTCATTCCCATCTCTGCGGCGAAGAACGAGGGCGTGTCGGAGCTGATTCAGCACGCGCTGCACGTCGCGCAGTATCAGGAGCGCCCCGGGCGCATCGACTTCTGCAATGAAAACGAGGACGGCGGCGCGGTGCACCGTGCGCTGCACTCCGTCATTCACTTAATTGAGGATCACGCGGAGAAGGCGGACATTCCCGTGCGTTTTGCGGCGGGCAAGCTCATCGAGGGCGACCCGATGGTGACGGAGGCTTTGCACCTCACCGAAAACGAGAAGGAAACGGTGGAGCACATCATTGTGCAGATGGAGCGGGAGCGTGGGCTTGACCGCACCGCCGCCATCGCGGATATGCGCTTTGACTTCATCATGAACCTGACAGCCGCAACCGTGGTCAAGCCCAAGGAAAGCCGCGAACACAGGCGTTCCCGCCGAATCGACAAGGTGCTGACGGGCAAATACACCGCCATCCCCGCCTTCATCGCCATCATGGGGCTTGTGTTCTATCTGACCTTCAACGTGATCGGCGTGTTCTTCCAGCATCTTCTGGAATTGGGCATTGACGCGCTGACCGCCCTTGCGGACAACGGCCTTACCGCCCTAAATATCAATGCTACCGTCCATTCCCTCATCATCGACGGGATTTTCAAGGGACTTGGCTCCATTCTGTCCTTTGTGCCCGTCATTGTGACGCTGTTTCTGTTCCTGTCGCTGCTGGAGGATTCCGGCTACATGGCGCGGGTCGCCTTTGTGACGGACAAACTGTTGCGCCGCATCGGGCTTTCGGGGCGCTCCATCGTGCCCATGCTGGTGGGCTTCGGCTGAACCGTGCCCGGGGTCATGGCCTCCCGCACCCTGCCCTCCGAGCGGGACAGAAAAATGACCATTATGCTCACGCCCTTTATGTCCTGCACGGCAAAGCTGCCCATTTACGGCTTCTTCACCGCCCTGTTCTTTCCGAAATATGCGGGCTTCATCATGGTGGGGCTGTATGTTCTCTCCGTCTGCACAGGGCTGCTGGTCGCGCTGGTGTCCAAGTCCACTGTGTTTAAGGGCGAGGCGGTGCCCTTTGTCATGGAGCTGCCCAACTACCGGCTGCCCGGCATCAAGAACGTCGCGCACCTGCTTTGGGATAAGGCCAAGGACTTTTTGCAGAGAGCCTTCACCGTGATATTGCTTGCCGCCATTATCGTGTGGTTTTTGCAGACCTTCGATTTCCGTCTGAACATCGTGTCCGATTCCAAGGACAGCATTTTGGCGATGCTTGCGGGCTTCCTCGCGCCGATTTTCAGACCCGTGGGCTTTGGCGACTGGCGGGTCGTCACCGCGCTCATTGCGGGCTTCATGGCGAAGGAATCCGTGGTGTCCACGCTCAATGTCCTTTTCGGCACGGAAGCCGGTGTGCTTGCCGCGCTCTCGCCCCTGTCGGCAGTCTCCCTGCTGGTCTTCTGCCTGCTCTATACCCCCTGTGTGGCGGCGATTGCCTCCATCCGCCGGGAATTGGGCGCGAAATGGTCGGTGGGCATCGTGCTTTTCCAGTGCATGATCGCGTGGGTCATGGCGTTGCTTGTCCGGCTCATCGGGTTTGTCTTTATGTAGAATGTTTTGTCAGACAAAGGAGAAAACATGGAGAATTTCAATCTTCCCACCATCGTTCTGCTCATTGCCGTAGCGGCGTGTGTGCTGCTGATTATCCGCTACATCCGCAAGCATAAAAAGAAAATCTTCTCCTGCGGCGGGGACTGCGCCCATTGCGCTATGGGCTGCGCTTCCAAAGAAAAACCAAAAGAATAAGAAAGACGTTGCTTCCTATATGGTAAGGAGGCAACGCCTTTTTTACTTGCTTAGTGCTAACAGTTCGGAAATGACCGAATCCAGCAAGGGGAGATACTGTTCATCTATTTGATTGATTTGCTCTAAGCGGAGCTCATCTTCTGTCCTTTTGTCTCCAAATAAGATGTAATCCGCAGACAGACCCAGAACATGACAGATGTTAATGAGCATTTTTACGGAAATACTTGTTCTGCCACGTTCCACTTCTGCAAGGTAGGACACACTGACATCCAGTAATTCAGCGAACTTTTCTCTTGTGTAGCCCATCTTTTCTCGAGCTGCTCTGATTCGTAAGTACAAAAGAATCACCTCCATAATCAGTATCGTTGAGGAACAAACAAATCAACATCAACCAATATAGTATAAAAAACATATTGACAAAGTTGATGTATTGATGTATTGTAAAGATGCGGTTAGACAAATACTGAGAAAGGAGGAACTTGTTATGTATTCTGATAGAGCACTTACAAATGACTGGATTGACCCTGTTCGTTTTTCTGATGGTTCTGCTGTCAGCTTGGCGAATGTAGCAAAGCTCATCAAGCAGGTTACGGGTGAAGCTGGGATTCCTGTGGGTTTTTCCAACGATCAGGTGAAGTTCGGAGGTCTTTTCAACAAGCAGGTAGAAGACATTCTTATTATGTTCAATCCTGAACATAGAACTGACTATCTGAAATTCGCCATTCGCATTCAATACATGGGCAAATATGCTTTTATGCATGTTTATTATTTGGGCGGCAGCACAAATTATGCCCATGAAAACAATGCTCAAGAGGAAGGTACTCTTGGCACAATTCGTAAGGCAGCCAACTTCTTTGGCGGACACAATGCCAAGCTTCAGGCAGAAGAGCAGTATTACTCGATTCTTCAGGATTGCTTGGAGAAACTTCTGGGTTAAGAGGAAGGGATAAAAATCAATGGCAAGCAAGGATTATTACGGCAAGTGCGGTTCTTGCAAATTCTGTGAACTGGGTTCTGGCGAAAAGGGCTGGTCCTATGGAACTATGACTTTCAAGTGCGATAAGAGCGACTACCGCAAGAAAGCAGATGAAGAAGCTTGCTCTCGCTATGAGCCTGCCATGGGCAGAACCAACGAGACAATCGAAAAGTATCTCAATCAATAGACTGATCGAAGAAGGACACATCATTTCTCTTTGATGTGTCCAATTTTGATAACTCTACTGTTCACGGAAAATTCAGAAAAAAGACAAACAATCAGACATGAAATCATGCCCCGTTTTCTGTATAATGAAGATGGGGCATGATTTGTTGTTTATGAGCGTGTTTTCCGACATTTGGGACAAATGCCCTTGTAATCCTGTGGGCAAGCTACTATGATAGAATCAGCGAACAAAAGGGCTTTTGCCCTTTGCCATAATCTGACAATTTGTGAGGAGATGAAATTTTGAAAGAAGTCAAGACCCCGAAAAAACCTTTGATCCTGTTTTATGTGATCGCCCTTGTGGTGCTGCTCGCGCTCAATATGTTTCTGTTCCCCGCGCTCATCAACGGGCAGATTGAGCAGGTGGGTTATTCCGACTTTCTGCAAATGCTGGAGGACGGGAAAATCGACCAGGTGCAGGTGGAAAGCGACCTGATTGTGTTCACTGACAAGGCGGAAAAGCCGCAGATTTACGAGACGGGCAAAATGGACGACCCGAACCTTGTGGAGCGTCTGGAAAACGCGGGTGTGGACTACGGCGCGGAGATTGTCAAGGAGACCTCACCCCTTCTCTCCTTCCTGCTGTCGTGGCTGTTGCCCATCGCCCTTATGCTGCTGTTGGGACAGCTGCTTACCCGCGGCATGATGAAAAAGCTGGGCGGCGGGGGTTTGGGCGGCTCTGCCATGTCCTTCGGCAAGAGCAATGCAAAAATGTATGTGCCCTCCACCACGGGCATCAAGTTTGCGGACGTGGCAGGGGAGGACGAGGCCAAGGAAGTGCTCACCGAGATCGTGGACTTCCTGCACAACCCCAAGAAATATGAGCAGATCGGCGCGAAAATGCCTAAGGGTGCACTGCTTGTGGGGCCTCCCGGCACGGGCAAGACCCTGCTGGCCAAGGCCGTTGCGGGCGAAGCGAATGTGCCCTTCTTCTCCATCTCCGGCTCGGAGTTCGTGGAGATGTTCGTGGGCATGGGCGCGTCCAAGGTGCGCGACCTCTTTGCGCAGGCCAACGAAAAAGCTCCCTGCATCGTCTTTATCGACGAAATCGACACCATCGGCAAAAAGCGCGACGGCGCTTCCTCTTTGGGCGGCAACGATGAGCGCGAACAGACGCTAAATCAGCTGCTTACCGAAATGGACGGCTTTGACGGCACGAAAGGCGTCATCATTTTAGCCGCCACCAACCGCCCGGAATCCTTAGACCCGGCACTTTTGCGCCCCGGCAGATTCGACCGGCGCGTGCCCGTGGAGCTGCCCGACTTAAAAGGCCGCGAGGATATTCTGAAGGTACACGCCGCCAAGGTCAGGCGCGACCCCAATCTGGACTTCAACGCCATTGCCCGGGCTGCGGCGGGCGCTTCCGGCGCGGAGCTGGCGAACATCGTCAACGAAGCCGCGCTGCGGGCGGTGCGGCAGGGCAGAGACACCGTGCTGCAAAGCGACTTGGAGGAATCCGTCGAGGTCGTCATTGCTGGCTACCAGAAGAAAAACCGCATTCTGTCGGACAAGGAAAAGCTCATCGTATCCTATCACGAGGTCGGTCACGCGCTGGTTGCGGCATTGCAGACCCACTCTGCGCCCGTGCACAAGATTACCATCATCCCCAGAACCTCCGGCGCATTGGGCTACACCATGCAGGTGGAGGAGGGCGAGCACTACTTAATGAGCAAGGAGGAGCTGGAAAACAAGATTTCCACCTTCACCGGCGGCAGATGCGCAGAAGACCTTGTATTCCGTTCCGTCACCACCGGCGCATCCAACGACATTGAGCAGGCCACGCGCCTTGCCCGCGCCATGGTCGCGCAGTTCGGCATGACGGAGGAATTCGGCATGGTCGCCCTGCAGGCGCAGAACAACCTGTACTTGGGCGGTGACGCTTCCTTGGCCTGTTCCCCCCAGACGGCGGCAGAATTGGACAGGCGGGTGATTGAGCTGGTGAAGCGGCAGTACGCCAAGGCGGAAAAGCTCATTTCCGACAACATGAGCAAGCTGCACGAGCTGGCGAAGTTCCTCTATGAGCAGGAGACCATCACGGGCGAGGAATTTATGAGGATTCTGGAATCGCCTATTGCCATGCCCGAGGGAAATGCCTATAATGAAGGGGAATAATCCCAAGAAAAAGGAGAAAAACACATGAATCAGCAGGCGTATGATTGGTTCAAAAGCGCGGGCTTTGGCATGATGATCCACTGGGGGCTTTACTGTCTGCCCGCCGGCGAATGGAAGGGGCAGCGGATGCCGCACATCGGCGAATGGGTGCAGAGTATGTACCGCATTCCAAATGCAGAATACCATCAGCTCACACGCGCTTTCAATCCCATCCTTTTCAATGCGGACGAGTGGGTGCAACTGGCGGTGGATGCGGGCATGAAGTACATGGTCGTGACCGCGAAGCACCACGAGGGCTTTGCCATGTACCATAGCAAGGTGAGTAAGTTCAATGTGGTGGATGCCACGCCCTTCGGACGGGATGTGATCGGTGAAATTGCCAACGCCTGTGCAAAGAAAGGGCTGAAATTGGGGCTTTACTATTCGCAGGACTTGGATTGGAGCGACCCGGACGGCGGCGGCTACTTTGACGGCCACACCAACTGCGGCGAGATGGCGTGGACGAACGACTGGGACTTCCCGGACGCATCCAAGAAGAACTACACCGCCTACTATGAGCGCAAGGCCAAACCGCAGGTGAAGGAAATCCTCACCCAGTACGGCGATCTGTGCCTCATCTGGTTCGACACCCCGCACACCATTTCCGCCGCCCAGAGCAAGGAGCTTGCGGACATGGTGCACACCTACCAGCCCCGGTGCCTCGTCAATTCCCGCATCGGGAACGGCATGGGCGACTATCGCTCCTGGGGCGATAATCAGATTCCCGACGAGTACATGACCGACGGGCTGTATGAATCCCCCGCGACCCTCAACGACACATGGGGTTACAAGTCCTTTGACAACAACTGGAAGGATGCAAACAAGGTGCTGGACATCAAGGAGCACTTAAACGCCCGCGGCATCAACTACCTGCTCAATATCGGCCCGGATTATTTGGGTCGGCTCCCCGGCCCCGCCATCGACACCCTCAGGGAAGCCGGGCGGCGACTGAAAGAGAAATAAGGAAAAAATATGAAAAAATTCAAACTGGCTGCCGCGATGCAGCTCATCGGCGCGGTGTGCTTCGCCATTGTCGCCTATGCAAACTTCATGGACGGTAAAATCGGCCTCGGCGTGCTTGCGCTGGTCGCCACCGTCTGCGACGTCATTTCCGCCGCCATTGACCTGCGAAGAATCCGCAAGGAAAAGGAAAGAGCGGAGGAAGCGGGCGAAACCGAGTAAAATAATAGATCGGGAGAGATGTTCTTTCCCGATCTTTTCTGTATCTATTTTTTCAGGAACCGCAGCTTTGTGCGCAGCTTTGCGTTGTAAATGAGCGTGAGCCTTGCCAGCAGGAAATCAAAGATCATGAGGCAGACAAGCAGCACCGCAAAGAAAATGACGATGAACGCCGTGCCGTCGTCCTTGAAGGAGGAAAGCACCTGATCCAGCCGAAACACAAAGCACAAAAGGGCGTACATCGCGCCCACGGTGCCGACGAAAAACGCCAGCTTGACAAAAATGCGCAGGGCTTTTGCGGGCAGTTTGTCAATGCGTATCTTCAAAAGGGGATAGAAGCCGATGAAGAGATACAGGAACGCGGCCTCCTTGTCGGCGCAGAGCATAAGCGACAGCAGCGCGGTGGCTACATAGGAAAGCAGTGCCCATTTGCCCCCGAACTCCTGCAAAATCGGCAGGAGAATAATCATCACCAGCAGCGGGGTGCAGTAGGTTGCCACGGGGATGAAGCCCCCCAGCAGCATGACGACCAGCGACAGGGCGATCAGCACGCCGCAGAACGCCACGCGGGTGCTGTTTTCTTTTGCGGATGAGCGGGAAGAAGCCATGGCAAAATCCTCCTTGTATAATTGTATTGTATCAAATCGGGAGGATAAGTCAAGACGGATGGACGAAACGGAAAAAGTGCGGTATAATAAGGGCAAAGAATCTTGGCGGAGGCAGCTTATGTCGGTTTCAAAAATGATGATCGTGGTGCGGCGTGACCTCAAAATGCGCAAGGGCAAGATCGCCGCGCAGGCGGGGCACGCCTGTGTGGAAGCCATCTTAATGGCACTGAAAAAGGAAGGCCGCCTAAATCAGGTGGAATTTGCCGGAGACTACATCGACTTAAAAGTGCCGGAGAATGCGGAAAAGACCGCGCTGACGGAGTGGTTCGCCCAGGGCGTTGCCAAGGTCTGCGTGTATGTGGATTCCGAGGAAGCGCTGCTGGACATTCAGAAAAAAGCGCTGGAAAAAGGGATTCTGTGCGCCCTCATCTGCGATGCCGGGGTCACGGAGTTTCACGGCGAGCCGACCTACACCTGCCTTGCGCTGGAACCGCTCTACAATGACGACGCGAACGAGATCACGGGCGATTTGCCTTTATATTGAGGATGGTTTATGATGCAGTTAGGGAAAGAATTTCTGCCCGTAACAAAGGAAGAAATGCTGGCAAAGGGCTGGGAGCAGCCGGATTTTGTGGTGGTCTCGGGGGATGCCTATGTGGATCATCCCTCCTTCGGGCACGCCATCATTTCCCGCGTGCTGGAAAACGCCGGGTACAAGGTCTGTATGCTGAATCAGCCGGACTTTCATTCCACTGTGGATTTTGAGCGTTTCGGGAGACCGAAATACGGCTTCATGGTGGCTGCGGGCAACATTGATTCCATGGTGAACCACTATACCGCCGCGAAAAAGCCCCGCTCGGAGGACTTTTATTCCCCCGGCGGCAAGGCTGGACTGCGCCCCGACCGCGCCACCATCGTCTATTGCAACCTCATCCACAAGGCTTTCCCGAAAATCCCCATCATCATCGGCGGGGTGGAGGCCTCCCTGCGCCGCTTTGCGCACTATGACTATTGGAGCAATTCCGTCCGCCATTCCATCTTAGATGATGCCGGAGCCGATCTGCTCGTCTACGGTATGGGCGAGACGCAGACTATAGAGGTCGCCAACCGTCTGCGGGATAATCTGCCGCTCACCGGCATTCCCGGAACCTGTACCATGGCAAGCGAAGTCCCGGCGGATGCCGTGGAGATTCCCTCCTTCATGGAATGCCGCGACAGCAAGACTGCCTACTGCAAGGCCTTCCGCATCCAGTATGAGGAACAGGATCCCATAAGGGGGCGGAAACTGGCGCAGAAGCATGAAAAAAAGGTGCTTGTGGCGGAAAAGCCCGTGATGCCGCTGTCCCGTCCCGAGCTGGACGCGGTGTATGCCCTGCCCTACACAAGAAAGTGGCACCCCATGTATGACAGGGACGGCGGCGTGCCCGCGCTGCAGGAGGTGGAATTTTCCATCGCCTCGACCCGCGGCTGCTTCGGCGCGTGCAATTTCTGCGCCCTGACCTTCCATCAGGGGCGGATCGTGCAGTCCAGAAGCCCGCAGTCCATTTTAGAAGAAGAAAAGCTGCTCACCACTCTGCCCAATTTCAAGGGCTACATCCACGATGTCGGCGGCCCCACGGCAAACTTCCGCTTCCCCGCCTGCAAAAACCAGCTGAAAGTCGGCGCGTGCAAGAACCGCCAATGTCTGTTCCCCACGCCCTGCAAGAACATTGATGCAGACCAATCCGAGCTTACAAAGCTGCTCCGCGATATGCGGGAAGTGGAGGGCGTGAAAAAGGTCTTTGTGCGTTCAGGATTGCGGTTCGACTTTATGATGCTGGACAAGAAAGACGATTTCTTTGAAGAACTGGTGGCGCACCACATTTCCGGGCAGTTAAAGGTTGCCCCGGAGCACGTTGCGCCAAAGGTTCTAAAGCTCATGGGCAAGCCCGATTGCAGGATCTATCGCGGTTTTACCGAGAAATACAAGAAGGTCAATGAAAAACTGGGCATGGATCAGTATTTGGTGCCGTACTTCATTTCCTCCCACCCCGGCTGCGACCTGCCCGCCGCGGTGGAATTGGCGGAATACCTGCGCGACATCGGCCACCAGCCGGAGCAGGTGCAGGACTTCATCCCCACTCCCGGAACCCTGTCCACCGCCATGTTCTATACGGGGCTGAACCCGCTAACCTTCGAGCGGGTCTATGTGCCCACAAGCCCTACGGAAAAGGCCATGCAGCGTGCGTTGCTGCAATACAAACGCCCGGAGAATCACGATACCGTGCGCCGCGCCTTGCAGCTTGCGGGGCGGGAAGATTTGATCGGCTTCGGCCCGCATTGCTTAGTACCGCCCGCCGGTGCGGACTACAAAAAGGCAGACAAGAAAAAGGATGCCCGCCCGCCCAAGCACGGCGGCAAGGCCTCGACAGGCAGCAAGCCTGTGACGAACTCAAAATCTAATGAAAAGAAGGAAGCATTCAAGGGCAAAAACGAGAGCGGGAAAAAGGCAGCCGCATCAGGTAAAAAAGGCGATTTCAAGCCGAAAAACAACGGAAACAACCGCGATTGGCACAAAGGCAACGGCAAGTCCAAAAGCGGCACGGTGAGGGGGAAATAAATGGAAAAGCTCTATTTCGGAAAGCTGCGGGAAAACGCGATCATCCCCTCCAAGCGTGAGGAGGACGCGGGCTACGACATTTACGCCTGTTTTGACGAGGATTATTTCCTCTTTCAGCCTATGGAGACGAAGCGCGTGCCCACGGGACTGGTCTCGGCGTTTTCGCCGGATTACTATTTGCAGCTGCAGGAGCGCGGCTCCACCGGCACAAAGGGCATCGCCCAGCGCTGCGGGGTCATTGATTCGGGCTTTCGAGCCGAGTGGTTCATTCCGCTGACGAATCTGAACTCCGTTCCACTGGCCATCGTCAAAAAGGGAAAGGAATGTCTTTTTGACGGGCAGAATGTGGTGCTCTACCCCTACGAAAAGGCCATCTGTCAGGCCATCCTGCTGCCGGTGCCCAAGACCGAAGTGATCGAAATGCCCGCCGAGGACATTCGGAAAATGCCCTCCCTGCGCAGCATGGGCGAGCTGGGCAGCACGGGAAAGTGAGGCACACATGAAAAACCTGATCTTCGTGGGCGGCACGATGGGGGTCGGCAAGACCGCCACCTGCCAGGCCTTAAAGAAAATGCTCCCCGCCTGTGCGTTCTTGGACGGCGACTGGTGCTGGGATATGCACCCCTTTAATGTGAATGACGAGACCAAAGCCCTTGTGCTGGACAACATCACGCACATTCTCAACAGCTTTATTCACTGTTCCGCATTTGAAAACATCCTTTTCTGCTGGGTGATGCACGACCAGAGCATCATCGACGGGCTGCTGGCTTCCTTAGACACGACCGAATGCAAGGTCACAACCGTTTCCCTTGTGTGCAGCGAGGATCAGCTGCGCAAACGCCTCATTTTAGACGTGGAAAAGGGCATCCGTGAGCCGGATGTGATTGCCCGCTCCATTGCCCGCCTGCCGCGCTATAAGCTGGTCAATACCGAAAAGATTGACGTGAGCTTCATCACCGCCGAGGAAACGGCGGTTCTTATCAAGGAAAAATATATTATAAAGGAGTGTTGACCCATGATTCGTGACGAAATTGCCAAGCGTAAACTGCCTGCCGTGCTGAAGGACGGCGTGACCAAGGAAACCTTTGCGGCGTATCAGGACGAGCTGCGCACCCTGCTTGCCGACCGGTGCTTCGGCGTGACGCCAGAAGCCCCCAAGGAGGTCAAGGCGGAGATCACCTTCACCCGCAAGGATGAATACTGCTCCAAGTCCCTGCGGCAGGGGCTGACCCTTTCCTTTGAGATGGAGAAGGGCAGCTTTTCCTTCCCTCTGACTTTGGAGACACCCTATTCCGCAAAGCCCGTGCCCGCCGTGGTCTACATCGCCTTTGAGGACTTCCGCTCCGACGGGTATCAGCCCGTGGAGGAGATTGTGGATGCGGGCTACGCCTACGCCACCTTCAACTATGCGGCGGTCACTTCCGACGACAACGACTTTGAAAACGGAATCGCCGCCCTGACCACCCGCGGCACCGACCACGACTGGGGCAAGATCGGGATGTGGGCGTTTGCGGCAAGCCGTGTGCTTGACTACCTTCTGACCCGCCCGGAGATCGACCCGAACCGCATCATCGTGATGGGGCATTCCCGCCTGGGCAAGACCGCGCTCTGGGCGGCGGCGCAGGACAAACGCTTTGCCGGCGCGGTGTCCAACGATTCCGGCTGCTCCGGCGCGGCGGTGAACCGCGGCAAGGTGGGCGAGAATATTCGGGACATTTACACCCGCTTCCCCTACTGGTTCTGCAAAAACTACGCGCAGTACATGGACAACGAGGACAAGCTGCCCTTTGAGCAGTATCACCTGTTGGCACTTGTCTGCCCCCGTCCCGTGTATGTCTGCTCCGCCTCCGCCGATGAATGGGCTGACCCGCTCTCCGAGTTCCTCTCTGCCTATATGGTGGGCGAGGCGTACAAGCTGTTCGGCTATGAAGGCCTTGGCGAATGCGAGATGCCCGAACCCGGCAAGCGCATTGTGGGCGATAAGGTGGGCTATCACAACCGCCCCGGCACTCACTTCCATTCCCGCTACGACTGGATCCGTACCCTGCGCTTCATGGACATTGCGCTGCTGTAATCCCTGAATAGACATAAAACAAGCGACCTCTGAGATGATTTCAGAGGCCGCTTTTGTTGCGCTTTATAAGTATTTTGCCATGAGCTGCAGCACTTCGTCTGCCTGATCGAACACAAACCTACGCATGGTGGAAACGAACATTTCCTTCTGCTCCGGCTCCATCTGGGCGTGCTTGGCGGCGATGAGCCCGCAGCGCATGGCGCCGATGCACTTGTAGATTTTCACCAGCGCATCATGCCGCACGGGGTCGGGGTCATAGAGGTATTCGTTCTCGATGCGTTCCCACAGACGCAGGCGGTTGTTGTGGTTCAGCACGATGAGGTTGTCCGCCAGATTGGGGTCGGCCTGCTCTAAGAAGAGATAGTGGAAGCAGATGGGGCCGATGTCGAAAATCGGGTGCCCGCGCCCGATGTCCGCCATGTCGATAAGCACCAGCTCGCCGTCGCGGGTCACGATGTTGTTGACGTGAATGTCGCTGTGGATGAAGGTGTTGCGATCCGGCACCGCCGAGACCAGCTTGTGCATGACCTCCGCTTCGCCCTCCCGCAGATAGGGTGCCAGCATATCAATCCAGGAGTGCCACAGGGGCTTTACGTCGATGAAGGTATCGTCCACCTCCGTGGCGTGGGAATCCTTTAAGAGCTTGATGTACTTGGTGCAGTATTCCTCGAACTGCTCGGGGTGGTTGTTGAGGAAGCGGGACAGAACCTCGGAATCCACCAGTTCAAAGACCGCGCCGTACCAGCCGCCCACCTTTACGATGTCGTAGGAGATCATGGTCTGGATGCCGAAGAAGAAGGCTTTTTTCGCGTTTTCGCCCTCTCTGCGGATTTTCCACAGCGGGATGCGCTTGTTGTAGACCTTAACCAGCGTGTCCCGGTCAATGCGATAGACGGTGGAGGAAAAGCCGTGCCCGATCTCCTCCGCGCCCTCCACGGAGATGGTGCGCAGGGCGCGCTCAATCTGCATGAGCTTTGCAAAGCCCGTCATGTCCAGCACATCGTACACGTCCCGGGAAACCTCGGTCATGGTGATGTCCACGCCGGACTTTTTCAGCTTCATCAGCACCCGCAGCCCGGCGGAGGAAATGTACTGCAAGGCGGAAGCGTCCAGCGTGATTTCCTTATCCTCGGGCGTAAGATACGCGAACAGCTCCTTTTCCATCTGCTCTGCGTTGGAGGAATCGTAGCGTTCGTCCAGCACGATCACATTGTCTAAGCGATTCATAATGGTTTTCTCCTGTCTTTATATTATTTATGTTTTCAGAATCGGTACCCACATTCGACCGTCACCCGGATTTATGGTGTTCCATCCTGTGGAAGCAGTCTATCGCAAAACGGGGAGAAAAGCTTGCCTTTTGCGGTCAATTAGGGTCAAATGCCGTGGGTCTCGTTGTAGCGCTTCCACACCGTTTCAAACCAGTTGTCCGGGTCGGGGATGGGGCGCACCGGCGCATAGCGGCTGATTCCGTCCTTTGTCCGCAGGGTGAAGGCCGCCTTGTCGTCCTTCGTGGGGAGATAAGCATAATTCGCCTGTCCGTGGAGGTCAATTTTTTCGCCGCACTCGGAGAGCACCAGAGAGGAGCCCAACGAGCCGCTGTCCTTTGCGGAGAGCAGCATGGCGGAAAGAACGGACTTCTGCGCCGCGATGAGGTCGAGCACCTCAAAGGCGGCAGGGAGCCGGGCGGGGCGGGCGGCGTGAACGGACTTTATGGAGGCAAGAGTATCTTGAAGGGCTTCCATCTGCTCTGTGTTCCGCACCTGCGCCGCGCAGACGCTCATTTCTTTCTGCAATTTTTCTTTGATAGAAAGACAATCCGCGCCGTCCGTCAGCATCTTTTCGATCTGCTGTTCCGTTTCCTTTGCGGATTCCGTGCAGAAATCCCCGTCAACCGCTAAATCCTTTGCAAAATACGCAATGTGTTCCGCGGCGCGGTACGCGCCCACCTGCGTGGAGTTCAGCGCGGAGCCGCCGGGACGGGCGATGCCGAAGGTGCCCGCCGCCTCCCCGGCGCAGTACAGGCCGGATATGGAGGTCTGCCAGTCGCTGTCCACGGCAAGGCCGCCGTTGTTGTGCTGGGCGCACAGACCGATTTCAAGATATTCGGAGGCAAGGTCGATGTTGTGGGCGCGGTACAATTCGATGGCCTTGGGGTTCATGGCGGCAAGCCGCGCAATGGGCGTTGCTATGGCCGCGCCGGAATTGGTTAAGTAGGTACGGGCTTCGGCGGAAAGGGCGTTCACATCGCAGCCCTTGGGGTCGTGCATGAAGTCGAGATAGACCCTTCGCCCCAGCACGTTCTTTTCGTGGTACACAATCAGGTCGATGCGGGAAGAGCCGTTCATCTTTTTGCTGTCAAACGGCCATTGGTAGCCCTTCAAAAAGACCTCGTTTAAGGCACTTTCCGGGGAATCGAAATAGTCCGGCAGAAACTCGCGCTCGGTGCCCTGCGCATCAATCGAAACGTAGCGCGGGAGCACCTGTTGGTAGCTGCCCGAGAGGTTCCAGCGGAACTTCGTGGAGGCGAGGCCGTACTGCCATTTGTCCAGATTGCACCCTTCCGCGCCCGCTTCCAAGGCCACGCCGGTGGCTCCGGTCTGGCTTTCGGGATAAACGGGGCTTGCGTACACCGTGGCGGGGCCGCCGGTGCACAGCACCACCAAGGGCGACTCAATGAGGGTCAGCCCGTGGTCGGGTTCGGAGAGTTTATCCAAATTGAGGGCTAAAACGCCCTGCACGCGATTGTCCTTGACGATGATCTTGATGACCTGCATTTTGTCCCACAGCGGGATGTTTGCCGCAAACACGGCCTTTTCCAGTGCCTCCGTCATGGCCTTGGAGGTCAAAGGACCCACCGATGTTGCGCGGGTTCTTGGGTCGTGGTCGGTCTTGTAGCCCACATATTCCCCGTATTCGTTGGTGGGGAAGGGCACGCCCAGTTTGACCAGCTGCATGAACGCCCGCACGGAGCCCGCCGCTTCGCAAAGCGCGGTGTCGCCGTTGACCGAGCCGCCCGCGAACAGATCCTGCGCCATCTCCTGCACGGAGTCGCTGCCGGAGCCGCAGAGGGACAGTTTATAGTAGGTCTGCTTGTCCGAGCCGGTGTTGCGGGAGGTGCCGCGCATCCGCCCAACGGAGAGCAGGGTCACTTCTTTGCCGCATTCGTGCAGGTGCAGCGCACAGGCGTAGCCTGCACAGCCCGTGCCGATGACCAGCACCGGGGTTGTTCTTATATCCATATCACAGCCTCCGCAGATGGAAGCCGCCGTCGGCGTTGAGCACCGTGCCCGTGCCGAAGTCCAGCAGCCCGGAGGCCGCCGCCAGCACCTGATCCGCCACATCGGAGGGCAAGCCGAAGCGTCTTATGGGGGTCACGCCCTCATCCTCAATTAAATGCCTGTATTTGTCCTGCACCTTCGCCGTCATGTCGGTTAGAATGATGCCCGGACGCACCTCGAAGACCGGGATGCCGTCGTTCGCCAGTCTGTCCGCGAACAGCTCCGTCACCATGGAAATGCCCGCCTTGGAAACGCAGTATTCCCCGCGGGAGGTGGAGGAGGTGTAGGCGGAAATGGAGGAAATGTTCACGATGCGGGGATGATAGTCGGAAATTTCCTGCTTCTGATAGGCAAGCATGGCGTTTGCGCCCGCCTGGCACATGAAGAAGCACCCTTCGGTGTTGGTGGACATGAGCCGTTCGTAGCTTTCCAGAGTGGTTTCCAGCACATCGAGGCGCACTTTGGGCGCAACACCCGCGTTGTTCACCAGCAGGTCAAGCCGGTGAAACAGCCTGTCCGCCTCCTGAAACAGCTTTTCTCTGTCCTCGGCTTTGGAAACATCGGCCTGCATATAGTGCCATTTTCCAAGAGTATTTAATTCTGCTTCTATATCTTTTGTCGCGTCCGCGCCGCCCGTCACGCCGCAGAGCAGCACTTCATAGCCGTCTGCAAGCAGGGCTTTTGCGATGCCCAGCCCGATGCCGCGCCGCGCCCCGGTCACGATGGCGCAGCGTCCCTTTCCCGTCAGCTTCATTTTGCCGTCAGCTCCTTGTATTCGTTGGTGTAATAGGGGTTGCGGATGACGCAGCCCGCCGTGCCGCCCAG
>DCHO01000058.1:51190-53187 GCA_002315655.1 Christensenella sp. UBA1750 | reverse complement strand
TCTGACGGAAGCGTCCCTGCTTGCCGCGCAGCAGATCGGACAAAGACTTCAAAGCGCGCTTGCCGGGGCCGGTGACGGGGCGGCCGCGTCTGCCGTTGTCGATCAGGGCATCGACGGCTTCCTGCAGCATACGCTTTTCGTTGCGCACGATGATGTCAGGCGCACCCAATTCCAGCAGTCTTTTCAGTCTGTTGTTGCGGTTGATAACTCTGCGGTACAGATCGTTTAAGTCGGAGGTGGCAAAGCGTCCGCCGTCCAGCTGCACCATGGGGCGCAGATCCGGGGGAATGACGGGCACCACATCCATAATCATCCAGGAGGGCTGGTTGCCGGACTTGCGGAAGGACTCCACAACCTCCAGACGCTTGACCGCCTTGACGCGCTTCTGGCCGGAAGCGGAGGTTAAGTCGTTTCTCAGCTCCTCGGACAGCGCATCCAGATCAAGCTCCTCCAACAGCTGCTTGATCGCTTCGCCGCCCATCTTGGCGATGAAGGGCACCTTGGTGCCGTCGATCACGGGCAGGTCGGCAAACTTTTCCAGATTATCGCGGTACTCGGACTCGGTGAGCAGCTGCTTCTTGAGAAGGCCGGTTGCGCCGGGATCGAGCACGATATAGGAGGCAAAGTACAGCACCTTTTCCAGCGCTCTGGGGGCAATGTCCAGCATCAGAGCCATCTTGGAGGGGATGGCGCGGAAATACCAGATGTGGGACACGGGCGCGGCCAGTTCGATGTGACCCATGCGCTCGCGGCGCACCTTGGCTCTCGTCACTTCAACGCCGCACTTGTCGCACACGATGCCCTTATAGCGGACGCGCTTATACTTGCCGCAATGGCACTCCCAGTCCTTGGTGGGCCCGAAGATGCGCTCGCAGTACAGGCCGTCCTTTTCGGGTTTTAAGGTACGATAGTTGATGGTTTCGGGCTTTTTGACCTCGCCGCGGGACCACTGACGGATCTTCTCCGGGGAAGCCAGGCCGATTTTTATGGAATCAAAATTGTTCAGTTCAAACAAAGAGGTCTCTCCCTTCACTTCGTCTAACCCTTGGGGGAAGAAAGCTGTCGTTTACAGGTCATCGTCGTCCAGCAGACCGAAGTCGCCGAAGTCGTCCGACAGAATCTCCTCGAAGTTGTCGTCGTCCAAGCCCTGACCCATGGCGGAATCGTCGTCCATGAGATCATCCTCATCGTCTTCGTCGAGCATGAGGTCAGCATCCTCACCTTCCACAGTGGAAGCATCCCTTAAGGCTTCTCTGCGGTCGTCCACATTGACGGTGGTGAAGTCGGGCTCGTCCTCGTCGGTGAGCTCGCGCAGCTCGATCTCCTCCTGACCCTCGGTGAGCACACGGATGTCCAGTGCCAGAGACTGCAGTTCCTTGATGAGCACCTTGAAGGACTCGGGAACGCCGGGTTCGGGGATGTTTTCACCCTTGGTGATGGCCTCGTAGGTCTTAACACGTCCCACAACGTCGTCGGACTTGACCGTTAAGATTTCCTGCAGGGTGTGCGCCGCGCCGTAGGCTTCCAGCGCCCAGACTTCCATTTCACCGAAGCGCTGACCGCCGAACTGCGCCTTGCCGCCCAAGGGCTGCTGCGTGACCAAGGAGTAGGGGCCGGTGGAACGAGCGTGAATCTTATCATCGACCAGATGGTGCAGCTTCAGCATATACATATAGCCGACGGTCACGCGGTTCTCAAAGGGTTCGCCGGTGCGTCCGTCATAAACCAAGGTCTTGCCGTCGGTGGGCAGACCGGCCATTTCCAGACACTCGGAAATATCGTTTTCGTTTGCGCCGTCAAAGACGGGGGTGGCAATGTGCCAGCCCAGAGCCATTGCGGCATAGCCCAAGTGGACTTCCAGAACCTGACCCAAGTTCATACGGGAAGGCACGCCCATGGGGTTCAAGCAGATCTGAATAGGAGTACCGTCGGGCAGGAAGGGCATATCCTCCTCGGGCAGAATGCGGGAGATAACACCCTTGTTGCCGTGACGGCCG
>DCHO01000058.1:0-51165 GCA_002315655.1 Christensenella sp. UBA1750 | reverse complement strand
GCCATCTTATCGCCGACGGAGATCTTTCTCTTCTGGGCGATGTAGACGCGAACCATCATGTTCACGCCGGCGGAAAGTTCGTCATGGTTCTCACGGGTGAAGACCTTGACGTCCACGATGGTGCCGTACTCGCCGTGGGGCACGCGCAGGGAGGTATCGCGCACTTCTCTGGCCTTTTCGCCGAAGATGGCACGCAGCAGACGTTCTTCCGCAGTCAGCTCGGTCTCGCCCTTGGGAGTGACTTTGCCGACCAGAATGTCGCCTGCAACGACCTCCGCACCGATGCGGATGATGCCGCGGTCGTCCAAGTCCTTCAAAGCATCCTCACCGACGTTGGGAATGTCGGCGGTGATTTCCTCCGGCCCCAATTTGGTGTCTCTTGCTTCGATTTCATATTCCTCCATGTGAATGGAGGTCAAAATGTCGTCCTTGACCATCTTTTCGGAGATCAGGATGGCGTCTTCGTAATTGTAGCCTTCCCAGTTCATAAACGCCATGAGCACGTTGCGACCCAGCGCTATCTCGCCGCCGTCGGTAGACTGACCGTCGGCAATGACCTGACCCTTCTCAATGCGTTCGCCTGCGGAAACGATGGGCTTCTGGTTGATGCAGGTGGACTGGTTGGAGCGGGTGAACTTGATGAGCTTGTGTTCTTCCAAGGTTCCGTCGTCACAGGCGATCACGATCTGGTCGGCGGAAACCTTCCTGACAACGCCGGCCTTTTCGGAAATCACGCACACGCCGGAGTCGTAGGCGGCGCGGTACTCGATGCCGGTGGCGACCACGGGGGCTTCGGTCTTGAGCAGCGGCACAGCCTGACGCTGCATATTCGCGCCCATCAGAGCGCGGTTGGAGTCGTCGTTCTCCAGGAAGGGAATCATGGCAGAAGCCACGGAAACCAGCTGCTGGGGAGAGACGTCCATGTAATCGACCTGGTTGCAGTCCACTTCGATGGTATCTTCGCGGGCACGGGCGGTAACTCTGGGATTGACGAACCAGTGGTTCTCGTTCAGAGGCTCGTTGGCCTGGGTAATGATGTAGGCTTCTTCCTCATCGGCGGTCATGTAGCGCACTTCGTCGGTGACGATCTTCTTTTCCTGATCGACTCTGCGATAGGGTGCCTCGATGAAGCCGTAGCGGTTCACGCGGGAGAAGGTGGCAAGAGAACCGATCAGACCGATGTTCGGGCCTTCGGGGGACTCGATGGGGCACAGACGGGAATAGTGGGAGTGGTGAACGTCACGCACGTCCATGGAGGCGCGGTCGCGGTTCAGACCGCCCGGGCCCAGTGCGGAGGTGCGGCGCTTGTTGGTCAGCTCGGCCAGCGGGTTGGGCTGATCCAGGAACTGGGACAGCTGGGAGGAGCCGAAGAACTCCTTGATGGCCGCGGACACGGGACGGATGTTGATGAGTTGCTGGGGGGTCACGGAATCCAAGTCAGTGATGGCCATTCTCTCGCGCACGGTGCGCTCCAAGCGTGCCAGACCGATGCGAATCTGATTCTGCAGCAGTTCGCCAACGGAGCGCAGACGGCGGTTGCCTAAGTGGTCAATATCGTCAATGCGGCCGATGCCGTAGTTGAGGCCGATGATGTAGGACATGGAGGCCACAATATCATCCACAAAAATGTGCTTGGGGATGAGCACATCCACATTGTCCTTCAAGGCCTGACGCAGCTTGTCTTCCTCGGGATTCTCCTTCATCAGAGCAAGCAGAGTGGGAACGTGAACCTTTTCGTTGAGGCCGACCTCCTCAGGATCGAAATCGAGGAAGGCGGAAGCGTCGGCAAAGTTGTTGCCCAGCACCTTGAGGTCAAAGGTGCCGCGCTCGTTTTCCACGCGCAGGGTCACTTCGTTGATGCCGGCATTCTGAATCTTATCGGCCATGTCGCGGGAGATGGTATCGCCCGCCTTGACCATGATCTCGCCGGTTAAGGGGTTCACAATATCCTTGGCGGTAATGCCGCCGGAAATACGGGCGGAAATGGCCAGCTTCTTATTAAATTTATAGCGTCCGACACGCGCCAGATCGTACCGCTTGGGGTCGAAGAACAGCGCATTGAGGAGGGAATTGGCGGTCTCCACGGTGGGCGGCTCGCCGGGGCGCAGCTTCTTGTAGACTTCCAAGAGACCCGCATCGGCAGTCTTGGCGGTATCGCGCTCGATGGTCGCCAGCAGATGCTCTTCCTCACCGAGCAATTCGGTGATCTCCGCATCGGTGCCAAAGCCCAAAGCGCGCAGCAGCACGGTGATGGGCAGCTTGCGGGTGCGGTCAATGCGAACCCACATCACATCGTTGGAGTCGGTCTCATATTCCAGCCATGCGCCTCTGCCGGGGATCACGGTGGTGGCAAAGAGGTTCTTGCCGGTCTTGTCAATGGTCTTGGTGTAATAAACGCCGGGCGAACGGACAAGCTGGGAGACGATGACACGCTCCGCGCCGTTGATGATGAAGGTGCCGGAAGCGGTCATCAGGGGGAAATCGCCCATGAAAACTTCCTGCTCCTTGATTTCGCCGGTCTCTTTGTTGCGCAGACGCACATTCACGCGCAGCGCGGTCGCATAAGTATAGTCGCGCTCCTTGCACCGGGCTTCGGTGTACTTGGGGGTGGGGTCTAAGGAGTAATCCGTAAACTCCAGCACCAGGTTTTCCGAGAAGTCGGTAATGGGAGAAATGTCCTTGAGTACCTCGCGCAGGTCTTCCTTCAAGAAGCGTTCGTAGGAGTTCTTCTGCACCTCAATGAGGTTGGGGAGCTCCAATATCTTTTCGCTCTTGGAAAAACTCATTCGCGTGCGTTTTCCCATCTGTACCGCATGAACCATGAAAGCACTCACCTCTCCAAATGATTTTGATGCCCTGCTTCTAACAGGGGGAGAGCGGCTGCCGCCGCAGGTTGAAACTGCATTCCCGTCCTCTTCAAAAATTGTCATAAACAACTTTGAAAAAAGGCGTTGCAATTTTTGTCAATATGTTGTATGATACTTCTGTACCCGGGGTAAAAAGGGCAAATTGACCCCTTTTTCCATAGGTTGCAGAATATAATTGTATCATGCCGCGTCTGTCCCGTCAATGAGGGAAAGGCGTGTTTTTTTCGTCTTTTTTCCGGCTTTTGTGTAAAGAAATCAAGAACACGCATTTTCCGGCGCATTTTAGCCCCAAAATTCCGTTATTTTTTCGTTAAATCTCATTCTCCCCTTTCCCGCGCCGCAGCGCAAGGCTCCCCCACTTGTGGGGGAGCTGGCAATGCAAAGGTTTACCTTTGCATTGACTGAGAGGGCATCCCCCTCGTTCCTTATTCTTCATTTTTCATTCTTCATTTTTCAGTTTTCAGTCTTCATTCGTCCCCTTCCCGCCCTCCACCGTGCTGACCGAGGCCGCAGCCGAGACCTGCCCCGTAGGGGCTTGGCTCCTCCGCTTGCGGGGGAGCTGTCGCGCAGCGACTGAGGGAGTCCCCGGGCGCGGTCACGCCGCGCCCGGCACAGGAGAAGCCCCCCACGCTGCGCGTGGGGGGCTTCTCCTGTGCATCTCCGCACCCTATTTCAATTTAGAACAGCCCGGAAATCTTCCCGTTCTCGTCCACATCAATGTTCTCCGCGGCGGGCACCTTGGGCAGACCCGGCATCGTTAGGATGTCGCCGGTCAGCGCGACCACAAATCCCGCGCCAGCGGACACCTTCACCGAACGCACGGTGACGGTGAAATCTTCCGGCGCACCCAATTTCGTGGGGTCGTCCGAGAAGGAATATTGCGTCTTGGCAATGCACACGGGCATTTTTCCGAAGCCCAGCGCTTCCAGCTGCTTTAACTGCTTGGAAGCCGCCGGCAGGAAGGCCACGCCCTTGCCGCCGTAAACCTTGGTCGCCACCGCCTTGATCTTGTCCTTCAAGGACATTTCATCGGTGTAGGAGAAGGTGAATTCGCCCTTTTCTTCTTCGCACAGACGCACGACCTCGCGGGCCAAATCCTCGCCGCCCTTGCCGCCCTCCGCCCAAACGGTGGAAAGCACGGTGTTCACGCCCAGCTCCTTGCACTTATCCATGATGCAGGAAATTTCCGCATCGGTGTCGGTGGGGAAGCGGTTCACCGCCACCACGCAGGGCAGCTTATACACATTCTTGATGTTGGAAACATGGCGCAGCAGGTTCGGAACGCCCTTTGTCAGCGCTTCAAGGTCTTCTGTACCCAAATTCTTCTTGTTCGCGCCGCCGTGGAGCTTTAAGGCGCGCACCGTCGCCACGATGACCACCGCATCCGGGGTCAGCCCCGCCATGCGGCACTTGATGTCCAAGAACTTCTCCGCGCCGAGGTCAGCACCGAAGCCGGCCTCCGTCACGGTGTAATCGCCCATTTTCAGTGCCATCTTGGTGGCGATGACGGAGTTGCAGCCGTGGGCGATGTTGGCAAAGGGGCCGCCGTGCACAAAGGCGGGCGTGCCTTCCAGCGTCTGCACTAAATTGGGCTTCAAAGCGTCTTTCAGCAGCGCGGTCATGGCGCCCACAGCCTTCAAGTCACCCGCTGTCACAGGCTTATCGTCGTAAGTATAACCCACAATGATACGGGACAGGCGCTCTTTCAGATCGGTGATGGAATTGGCCAGGCAGAACACCGCCATGATCTCGGAGGCCACGGTAATGTCGTAGCCGTCCTCGCGGGGCACGCCGTTGGTCTTGCCGCCCATGCCGTCGATGATGAAGCGGAGCTGGCGGTCGTTCATGTCCACACATCTGCGCCAGGTGATCTTGCGCACGTCGATGCCCAATTCGTTGCCCTGCTGAATGTGGTTGTCCAGCATGGCGGCCAGCAGGTTGTTCGCCGCGCCGATGGCGTGGAAATCGCCGGTGAAGTGCAGGTTGATGTCCTCCATGGGCACGACCTGGGCATATCCGCCGCCCGCCGCGCCGCCCTTGACGCCGAAGACCGGCCCCAAGGAAGGCTCGCGCAGCGCCACGGTCACGTCCTTGCCGATGCGGGAGAGACCGTCTGCCAGACCGATGGTGGTGGTGGTTTTGCCCTCGCCCGCAGGGGTGGGGGTGATGGCGGTGACAAGGATCAGCTTGCCGTCCTTGCGGTCGGTCTCTTTCAGCAGGGAAAGATCGACCTTCGCCTTGTATTTGCCGTACTGCTCGATGTACTTTTCATCCAGATGCGCCTTCTTGGCGATCTCAAAGATGGGTTTCATTTCGCACGCCTGTGCGATCTCAATGTCGGATAAGTAAGCCATAGTCTATTCTCCTTTTCGTTTTCGGAAACAAAAAAACACACGCGGAGCGCTCATGCTTCGGTGTGCCCAGACGGTCGGCTTTGTTCCATGCTCTTTTCCGCTCCTCTGTGGTGCTCCACATTCTTCCGTCAGTCGCAGAAAGGCTATTCACATTTCTCTACTTGCATCATATCATCTTTTACCGTTTTGTCAAGCCTATTTTTCCCGTTGCGGAATGCTTTACGAATGCGGTATAATCAGAAAAAAAGAAAAGGGAGCAAACCGTATTTTATGACCAAAGAAGACAGTATGCGCATAAGTTCCGAGCTTGCGCAAATGATTGCAAGAGACGCACCGTATTTAGACTATACGCAGGAGCAGGTGGAGGCGTACCGAAGAGTGCACCCGCTGGATAACGACCCCGAAAAGGGCTATGTGATGCACAGATTTATCGAAATCACGCACTTGGAGGAGCTGGCGGGCAGGGAATACACGCAAAAACTCATTGCACAAGCCAAAAGATACACCAAAGAACAGTATGATTCCGACCCGTTTTTGCGCAGCATCCATGTTCGGGATGCGCTCATCGGTGATTTCCTGCTGATGAACGCCGAATATGCCCGGGGGGAGTTCTTCCAGTACGATATGCCCGATCTGGAAAGCGATCTTGTCGTGCCCTTCCTCGGCTTCTGCTCGGAAAATGTCATCTTTCCTGCCGTTTACGAGAAGGAAATGCCTTGGGTGTCCGTCTGCCCCTCGGAGATCAATTCCATGAACCGCGAGATCGGCAAGGCACAGGGGAATTGCCTCATTTTAGGCCTCGGACTGGGCTATTATCCCTACCGCATCTCCTTTTCGGATGCGGTCAAGTCCATCACCATTATCGAGCGGCAGCAGGAGATCATCGACCTGTTCAAAAGATATATTCTGCCGCAGTTCCCCTATAAGGACAAAATAACCGTGGTCAAGTCCGACGCCTATGCCTATTTAGATAACGTAGTCCCCGGGCAGTTTGATTTCTGTTTTGCGGATATATGGGAAGGGCAAAAGGACGGCGCGTACCACTATGCCCGCATCAAGCCCTACGAATACAAGCTCCCCGGCACCCTCTTTACCTATTGGATCGAGAAGGAAATCAAGTATTTCCTCTCCCATTCCCTCTAAAACAATACTGCCCGCCCTGCCCCTTCGGGGCCGGGCGGGGGCGCGACAATAAGTGCAGCGGTCATCCTACTGCGGCAAGTCGCGCCCGTCTTGCTTTTGTTTTAAGCCCAACAGGTACGATAGGCTAACCCTCCCACAAGGGGAGGGTCGCAGGCTCCTCGACGGAGCCTAAGGAAACCACACCCGCTTATTTTGCGCACAAACGAACGGTCACGCACTGTCCGTTCCTGTTGCCAGACCGCAAAAGTTCCCCTCGGGCGCGGCACTCTGCACCTGCCTTGCCACCGCACTCACGCCGCGCCCGGCACCAAAGGCTCCCCACCCGAATCCGCTTGCGGTTCGGGTGGGGAGCCTTTGGTGCATCTCCACAACGGAAATGCCTTTGCCATATTCTATTTCAGGAATCCGTTGATGATCTGTTCCTCGGCTTCCTTTTCATTGAGTCCCAGCGTCATCAGCTTGATGATCTGTTCTCCGGCGATCTTTCCGATGGCCGCCTCGTGAATCAGTGCCGCATCCACGGAATTGGCCTCCAATTCGGGGATGGCGACCACTTTTGCCTTGTCCATGATGATGGCGTCGCACTCGGTATGCCCGGTGCAGGCGCAGTTGCCTTTCAACGTGGACAGGAACTTCTGATAGCTTTCCTCCCGTGCCACCGAGCGGGAGATTACGTCCGCGGAAGCGCCGTCGCCGTTTAATTCGGTTTCGTAGGTGGAAATGGCTGTCTGCTGTCCGTGGGTCATCAGCCGCTCGCGGACGATGAGCTTTGCCCCGGCCTTTAACTTCGCAATGGTCTTGCGATTGGTGGAGTCCACGCCCTTGATCTGCACCATTTCCATCTCGCAGGAAGCATTTTCTTCCATATAGACCTCAGTTTCGGGGTTTAAGATGCGCTTGCCGATGCCGTCCCCTTCGCCGTAGTGCTTTTCCACATACTTAATGTGCGCGCCTTTGCCGATGAAGAAGCGATGCACGCCGTCATGCTCAGAGTCTCTGCCGCCGCAGTTGTGAATGCCGCAGCCCGCCACGATTTCCACATCGGCATTTTCTCCGATGAAGAAATCATTGTAGACCGTTTCCTTGATGCCGGATTCCGACAGCACCACAGGAATATGCACCGATTCGCCGGAGGTATTGGGCTTTACATACACATCAATGCCGGACTTGTCGGCCTTGGTGATGATGTTGATGTTCTGCGTGGTGTTCCGTGCGGCAGCCTGTCCGTCCACGCGGATGTTGAACGCACCGACGGTGGGCACGGCGGAAATGTCCGCCACTTCCTTGAGAATATTCATCTGGATCCCGCCCAGCAGGTTGATCGGATTATTTGCCATACGCCGCACTCCCTTCGTTCAGACGGCTGCAATAGCCGCTGTTCATGCTGCCCAGCAGTCCCGGCAGAATTTCCGCCTTGGTGCCCTGCTGCGCGACCCTGCCGTCCGCGATCACGATGATCTCGTCGGCAATGTCCAAAATGCGCTCCTGATGGGAGATAATCAGAATCGAACCCTTGATGTTTCTGCGCATGGATTCAAACACGGAAATCAGGTTCTGGAACGACCACAGGTCAATGCCCGCCTCGGGCTCGTCAAAGATGGAAAGCTGCGTGCCCCGCGCCAGCACGGAAGCGATCTCGATGCGCTTTAACTCCCCGCCGGAGAGCGATGCGGAAACCTCGCGGTTGATGTAATCCCGGGCGCACAGTCCCACTTCGGATAAGTAGTTGCACGCTTCGCCCACGGATAATTCCCGCTTGGCGGCGATGCGCATCAAATCCAGCACATCAATGCCCTTGAACCGCACGGGCTGCTGGAAGGCAAAGGAAATCCCTAAATTTGCCCGCTCGGAGATGGATTTTTCGGTAATGTCCTCCCCGTTCCAAAAAATTTGCCCTTCCGTGGGCTTCTGAATGCCCATGATGAGCCGCGCCAGCGTGGATTTTCCGCTGCCGTTGGGCCCGGTGATGACCACAAAGCGGTCATCGGGAATAATCAGGTCTATTTTATCGGTAATGCGTTTGGTGCCGCCGTTTTCTTCGTCCACTTCAAAGGTAACACCCTTTAATTCCAGCATGGTTTCACCTCGTTTGATCGCGTCCTCCGGCAAACATCTCTGCCGGAAGTGATTTCTTCCTTAGTATAACAGGCTTATCAAATTCTATAAAGCACGGTTTTGTTTATTTTTCTATCAAAACCCGCTTTCCTCCATAAAATACCCGTTTTCAGCCGATAAAAAACCAATGCCAGAAGCCCCTCGGTGTAAAATGCTCGCAAAGCACGCCCTTATCCGTCATTTCGGCGATGATCGCGCCGGTTTCCGTGGAATAAGTGGGGATGCCGTATTTTATAAGCCTTTCCGTTACTTCCTTTTTCGGAAAGCCGTAGCGGTTGTCCTTTCCCACCGACAGAATCGCGGTTTTCGGCGCGGCCTTATCCAATAAAGCCTCGCTTGTGGAGGTCGCGCTGCCGTGATGCGCCAATTTGACTGCCTCGCACGCGGGCAAATCCAGCATTTCTTCGGTTTCCTGCGTCACATCTCCTAAGAACAGCAGGTGTTCACCCTTGCAGAACACGTCCAGCACCAAAGAGTCCGCGTTTTCCTTCCCCTCCCGGACACTTTCCGGCCAAAGCACGCAAAGACCATATTCCCCGATGATAAAATACTGTCCTTTTGTGACCTCGATCATCGGCACGCCGTTTCTTTCCGCAATGTCCGCCGCCTCCTGCAATTTATCCAGGCTCATGCCCTTCGGATAATAGACCCGCTCCACAAGCCCGTTTTCCAGAAGATACACAAGCCCGCCCGCGTGGTCGTTGTCCGCGTGGGTGATGAACACCGCATCAAGCGTCCTGCCCTCGCTCTGCAAGGCCTTCACCGCCTCGCTGCCGTTCCAGCCGGTGTCGATGGCCACATTTCCGTGATCCGATAGCAGCAGGGAGCAGTCCGCCGTGCCGACAGACAGGTATTCTACCTTCACACTCTTTTTCTTCGCCACAAACCCCGGCAGCCACAGTGCCACAGACAACGCAAAGCAGACCCCGAGGCAAAGATACGAAATCCACCTTTTCTTCTTGTTGATTTCCTTAAAATACGGCGAAACCACCACAAACAGCCCCGCAAAGGCCAGCAGCGCAAAGGGCGCGGGCGACGGCACAGAGACCGCCGCAAAATCCAAGCCGCCGCTTTTTCCGCAGAGCCACAGCAAGCCCTTCACCGCCAGATGCACCGCAAAAGCGGGAATCGCCGCGACGGACGCCGACACAAAAGACAGCAGCACCGAAACCAGCCCCACCGTCACGATGATCGCGGAAAGCGGCACCGCAAGGAGATTGACAAGCGGCGACACCAGCGAAATTTCCCCGAAGAAATATACCTGTGCGGGCAGCACGCCCAGCTGCGCCGCAAGCGAGATTGCCAGCGCATCCCCGAGCTTTTTCGGCAGACGGCAAGCATATAAAGCCCTGCGAATCGGCGCGTACAGGCAGAAGATTCCGTACACCGCCCCCAGCGACATCAGAAACCCGGCGCGCAGCACGTCCTTCGGATGGATGCACAGATCGACAATCACCGCCGCAGAGAGCGCGGAAGGGCCGTCCACCCTTCTCCCGAAATGCCGCGCCAGCAGCAAAAAGCCCGTCATAATGCCCGCCCGCAGCACGGAAAACCCGGACTCGGTGAGCACGCCGTACCCTGCAAGAAACGCAAGCGCCAGCACGATCTGCACCCAACCGTTCTTCCGCAAGGGACGCAGAATCAGCAGCGCCAGCGCCGCCGCAAAGCCCATGTGCAGCCCGGAGACCGCCAGCAGGTGCGCCGTGCCGCTGCGCCGGAAAGCGTCGTAAGTGTCTTCCTCCAGCCCTTCCCTGCTGCCCAGCAGAAGCCCGGAAACCGCCGCTGCTTCGTCGCCCTCCCACAGCGCGTACACGCGCTCCGTAAACGCCGCCCTTGCGCGGGAGAGCAGCGAGCCCCTTCCCGCAGCCTCCGACAGCACCTCGCCCTTCATGGTGTAGATCACATCGTCATAGAGGAACAGGTTCTTTTCGTCATACCCGCCGGGGTTTTTCGGCGCCTGCAAGGGAGAAAGCGTGCCCTGCACGGCGACAATGTCCCCGATTTTAAGCCCTTCGCCGGTGGTCTTGTATTGGATATTTCCCTTTTCGGAGGATGTTTTGAGAATAACGCTGTATTCATTTACCGCGATCACCTTTCCCGTCACGGTCACATTCCGCTTTTCCTCCGTAGGCAGTCGGGCAAGGGCAAGCTCCGTGCGAACAAAACAGGCAAGCAGCACAAACAAAGCCGCCCAAACCAGCGGCCTTTTCACGCTTTTCTGCTCTTTTTCTTTCTGCACGACACCACCGCCCTTTTCGGTTTATCCGGGGAATCAAGAATCCACTATCCGCGCCGTGCGCGGCGTTCCTGTTGCCCCCACCACAAAAGACACGACGGGCACGACACACTGCAGATAACTTTCCGCCGCAATGATCGTCGCGCCCCGCCTCCAAGGCCTCCCCCTCCGATAAGGGGGAGGCCTTGGAGGCGTTTCCGGCTATATTTTACTCAAATACTTTGCACAGACGTAGCTTCCGTCCGAAAGCCGTGCCCATCCATCCTGCACGGACACGACCGAAAGCACTTCTCCGCGCATCACCTGCGCAACCACAGGGAAGCCCGTTCCCGCGCCCGCTCTCACATTGAGCTTTCTGCAGGAAACCGCATAGCTTTCGCTCTTTCCTTCCGTGACAACGACCCGCACGCTCCCGGTCTCCAGCACCTTCCCGTCCGAGGTTAAGACCTTCGCTCTGAGCACGCCTTCTCCGCATCTCACGCCCAGCAGCGTGTCCCCTTCCGCATAGGCCACGCCGTTGTCCCCCTCCGGGAGCAGCGTCACCTTGTACCACAGCCCGTCGCGCACCGTTTCACCGTTTTCCACCTCAACGATTTGAGGCTTAACTTCTTCGCCCACGGCGACCTGAATCACTTTTTCCGCGAACCGAACGCCGATGAGCTCCTTCGGTTCCACGTCAAAGCGCTGCACAACGGACAGCTTCTCACTGATATACCAGCATTTTTCGGTTTCAACCCGGATCAGAATATCCGTGCTCTGCTCCTGTGTCGCGTTCTGATCCAGTGCAAATACAGCGTAAGAATCCTTCAGTCTGGTTTCCTTTCCCAGCGAGATCGCACCGACCCCGCCCTTGCTTTCGGTCTCCTGAACCCAGCCGATCTCCTTAAAAACGCTTCCGTCCGCCTTGGCAAAGGTGAGCTTCAATTCCTTTGTGCCGACGGTTCCCTTCGGGTGCTCCACATAAATCTTGTTCCCCACCATATAGCACTCCGCGCCCTCGCATTCAATGTCCTTGATGCGCAAAGCTGCCTCATCCTTATATCCGTGGGTGTTGATGAGATTCACGGTAATCTCCGCCGTTTCGCTCACCACATATCCGTCCACCAGATAATACACCTCGATGGTGTGCAGCGTTTCGCTGCCCTCTTTGGTCAGTTCCACCGGGAACACCACGCCGTAATCCCCGCCATAGACATTCTGCCAGCCGACATAATCGTCATAATCCGTGCCTTTCGCGGCAAGCTGAACGCCGTCCACAAGAACGATTACAAGCTCCGTCTCCGTGATGCTTGTCAGCTCCGTGCAGAACCCGTCCATTTTCACCAGCGCAACCGGCGCATCCTCCACGAATTTGCCGCGCTTCTCCGCCTTTTCTTCCTCAAAATCGTATTTGAACTCTATGGCGTTGACCTGTTCCTTTCGCCCTGTCGTGGCGGTCACTTCCAGTGCGCGGAACACCTCTCCCGTAAATGCGCTCGTGTGCTCGAACAGATCCACATCCGTGATTTCCAGATTGTACTTTTTCCCGCTGCATTCAAGCCGCTCATCCCCGGAAATCCCCGGCACAGACAGCAGACACAAAACCGCAAGCAGCAGCACACAGATCGTCTTTTTCATCTTCGTATCTCCTTTTGGTCTATTCCTGCTTCCAAGTTACCACTTTGGAAAAAACTTTGCAACAGCTAAATCCTCATTTATTCAAAAAACTTTTTGTTTTCGCCGTTTTGCTCTCTCCCGGGCTTCGGCTCCGGAGTCCGTCGAGGACTCCCGCGGCCTGTTTTCACCCCCTTGCGGGGTGAAAACAGGTTAGCGCCCGTACCCGTTTCCTTTAAACCTTCTATATTCCTTCGATTGCACAAAAAAGAAGGCATCCCGAATTTCTTCGGAACACCTTCTTGAATGCTCTTTACAGTTACAGCTTGTCGGCAAAGATTTCCACGCCCATCTCGTCCTGCCAGGCCTGAACCTGTGCGGTATAGGCGTCTTCCTTGGCAGTGTCCAGCAGGGAGGCTTCCAGCTCCGCCTTCACCTCATCGTAAGCAACCGCACCGGAGGCCAGCGTGCTCACGCGGCGAATGATGTGGTAGCCGTAATCGGTGGCAACCAGCCCGGAGGTCATGCCGTCGGCGGTCAGCTTGTCGCACGCCTCGGTGAACTCGGTCATATAGTTGGTATTGCCAACATAGGTCAGGTAGCCATCGGCGTAGGTGTCGCTCTTCATGCCGGGGTCTTCGCCGAATTCTTCCAGCAACAGCTCAAAGTCGCCGCCGGCAGTAACCTTGTCCAGCACCATCTGCGCCTTTTCGGCAATGGCAGCTAGGTATTCGTCCCGCTTGGCGTCGGCGGTAGCGACAACGGTATCATCGTCGTCGGAACGCAGGGCATAGATCTCATCCTGCTGCTCCTCCGGCAGAGCAATCAGAATGTGCTTGACAAAGAAGCAGCCCTCGGGATTGTAGTAAATGGTGGTGCCGTAGCTTCTGGCGCTGATGAAGGTCGCCAGATCGGCGGAATAGAGCTCCTTGTCGGTTTCGACTTGCTCATCGTACTTGGCCTTGACATCGTCCTCGGAGACCGTCACGTCCGCCGTCACCTGGTCAAAGAGCTTGTTGAGCGGAATGGAATTGACCTCGTCGCTCTTCATCTGCTCCAAGGTGGTACCGTAGGAGGTTAAGTAGCTGTCGATGTATTCCTTGGCAGCGGCCTCAGGGTCCTCTTCGGAAGAATAGTTCTCGGCAAGAGAGGCTATGGATTCCTGATACCAGGCGTCCACTTCCGCTTCGGCAGCGGCCTTTTCTTCGTCGGAGATCTGATCCAGACCCAGCTCAACGAGCTTCTGGGTCTGCACAAGATCCTGCACCATCAGGTCGATGTAGTTCTGCTTGATCTCGCCAATCTGGTCGGCCAGCTCCTCAGAATCCACAGTATAGCCGTAACCGGCGAGGAATTCCGCAAAGGCGGTATCGAACTCGGCCTTGGTGATGGTCTTGTCGCCGACCTTGGCCACGATCACCTTTTCGGGGTTGACGCTGACCAGAGAGCATCCGGCAAGCATCGCTATCGCCAGCACAAGCGCCAGCAGACACACAAGTTTCTTCATTGGAATATTTTCTTCCTTTCCTTCGCAGAAAACACCTCTGCGTGATAGACTGATTCATTATACACGACTTTGCAAGGATATGCAAACCAAAATCTGTAACAAAACCGTGAACATCGTACAAATTTCAAAGAACGCACCAAAAGGCTTCCCCACCGCAGCGGGGAAGCTGTCACCGTAGGTGACTGAAGGGGTTCTCCTTCCCACCCGCAGGGGCAAGGCTCGCCCGCGTGCGGGAGAGCTGGCAAATTTCAACTTGTTGAAATTTGACTGAGAGGGTAGCCTCCATTTATGGGGGAGCTGGCAAAAATCAGGCTTGCCTGATTTTTGACTGAGGGAGTTCCCGCACCGCCGCTTTCCCCGCCACCGCGCCGGAACACCACGCCCATTGCAGATTATACCCTCCGCATGGCCCGTCCACATCCAGCACTTCCCCGGCAAGGTAAAGTCCTTTGCACTTTTTCGATTCCAGCGTTTTGCCGTCCGCCTCATTAAGCGGCACACCGCCCACCGTCACTTGGGCGTTTGCAAATCTGCCCATGTTTCCCGTGACCGCGACCCTCCAATGCTTTAATTGCCGCGCCAAGGTCTGCAAAGTGCTTTTCGGAATCTCCCCGACCCTGCCGCCGGAAATGCCCGCGCTTTTCAGCAGGTTTATGCCGATGTTCTTGTGGAACATCCCTAAGAAGAACCCGTCCGCGTCCCGCCAAGCCAGGCTTTTCGCCCGCGCCAGCAGCATTTCCTCCGCTTCCGCGTCCGTGAGATTCGGCAGTAGGTCAATTTCCACTTCACATTTTCCCTTTTGCCGCGCAAAGTGCCGCGACAGATTGAACACCGCAATGCCCGACAGCCCGAAATCCTTAAACAGAATCTCGCCTTCCTCCCGGTGCACAAGGTTCCTTCCATTATAAAGCGCCGCCGCGCCCTTGACGCGCACGCCGTTCAGCCCTTTCAAGCTGCTCACGTCGGTTTTCAGCGGCAGCAGCGCCGGTTCCAATCCCGTTACGCTGTGCCCTAATTGCTCCGCCAATCTGTACCCCGTGAACTTGGACGCCGCCTGCCCGCCGGTTGTCAGAATCAGCCGTTTCCCTTCGATTCTCTGCCCGTCCTTTGCAGTCAGCACAAACCCGTTTTTCGTCCTCTGCAGCGATTCCGCGGCAAAGTTCACCCGCTCGACCACACCCAAGTGCGCCGCCGTGAGCCTGAGCGTATCCAGCACCGAGGAGGCCGCGTCGGAAATGGGATAGACCCGCCCGCCGTCCTCCACCCGCAGCATCAGCCCCATTTGGGTGAATTTCTCCATCACACTTTTCGGCGGCATTTGGGCAAAAATTCCCTCCACCTGCGCCGGGGCGTAATCTTTGGCTTCCGCGCCAACATTGGTCAGGTTGCACCGCCCGTTCCCGGTGGAAAGCAGCTTTTTCCCGACCCGTTCGCCCGCTTCCAAAATCACGACAGATGCGGCAGGGGTTTCTTCCTTCGCGCAGATCGCCGCCATCAGCCCCGCCGCGCCCCCGCCCACAATCAACAAATCTTCCATACGTCTCATTCCTCCCGCCCGCAGGCGGCGTTCCTGGCTCCTCCGCTTGCGGGGGAGCTGTCGCGTAGCGACTGAGGGAGTCCCCGGAGCCCGTCGAGGGCTCCCGCGATCGGAGGGTCACTCCCAGGCCGCTAAAGCGGCTTGGGAGTGACCCTCCGATCAGCGCCCGTACCTGTTTCCTTATTCCGCAAACAGCAGGCTCATCAGCTCGCTGCCTTCTTCCAGACGTTCCCCGTCCAGTTTGGCGGCTTCCTCGGTGTAGGGCAGACCGTTCCCGGTATCCTTTCGGCTGTCATAGAGCATAAACGGCACGGGGGTACCGTCGTGCGTCCGGGTGATGATGGGCGTGTAGTGGTCAGATAAGAACAGAATCCGATAATCGCCCAGCTTTTCAAGCCCGGCCAACAGCGGTGCGAACACCTTCCCGTCAATCAGCTCGATGGCCTTCACCTTTTCCTCCGCGTTGCCCGCGTGACCGCACTCATCCGGCGCTTCCACATGGATGGCCGCAAAGTCGCTGCTTTCCAGCGCCTTCAAAGCGGTGTCCACCTTGCCCTGATAATTTGTGTCGATTTCGCCCGTCGCGCCCGCAACCTCGGTATGTTTCAGCCCAGCAAGATCGGCAATGCCCGCGACCAGCGGCACCGCCGTGATGGCGTCTCCGAAATGCCCGTACTTTTCCTCAAAGGAGGACAGCACCACCGCGCTGCCCTGTCCCCAGAACCACAGCGAGTTCGCGGGCATTTTCCCGTTTGCACGCCTCTCATTGTTGATGGGCAGGGTTTTTAAGATTTTCCAGCTCTCCGCCATGATCTCCCGGAGCATATTTTCGCCGTCGCCCTTGGGAAGATACCCCTTGATGGGGCGGGTCAGAATGTCGTGGGGCGGTGTGGTTTCCACATTAGAGGAACCCGTTGCCAGCACCGCAATGTGCCGATAGGAGGGGTTCACCGTGAAGGACATCCCGTATTTTTCAAGAATCGCCTTAAAAGAGGGTGTGGAAAGCAGCTCGTACATGAGCTGCTTTGCGTCCTGCCCGTCAATCGCGCCGCCGGAGTGGGAGAGCATGGTCTGCTCGGTATAGTTGTCCCCGTTTTCGGTGACAGCCGCCAGATTGCAGCGGAAGGACACATTGCCCTGCACCATCTTAACCCCGCTTCCCGCCGCTTCCAGAGGGGAGCGCCCGGTATAGTATTTCCGCGGGTCATAGCCGAAAATGTTCAGAATGGCGGTATCGCTGCCGGGAGCCACGCCGTCCGGCACCGTTTTGACTTCCTTCACGACGCCCTTTTTCGCAAGGGAATCGATCACAGGCTTGTTTGCCGTCTGCAAGGGGGTTTTGTCCCCCAGCTCTTTGACGGGGAAATCCGCCATGCCGTCGCCGATTACCAATACATATTTCATGATTTTTCAGAACCTCTTTCCAATAAACTCTGGTTTGTGGTATTATTATAACATGAAAATTCTGATTTTGGAAACAGGGAAGGGACTATTTTATGGAAAAAATCAACTTAGCCTACCGAAAAAAGGATGATATGCTGGACGGCGTGCTGCTGGTGCGCACCGCGGAGATTCGGAAATCCTCCAACGGCGGCCTGTATATGGATTTGACCGTCATGGATTCCACCGGCGAAATGAACGCAAAGCAATGGAACCTGCCCGATGGCATTGCGGTGCCCGCCGTCAATTCCCCCATCCGTGTCAAGGGGCTCATCACCGAATTTAACGGCAAATTGCAGATGCGCATCGACAAATTCCGTGCCGCCAAGGAAGAGGAGATCGTCTGGGGGGATCTTCTGCCCACCGCGCCGGAGGAGCCGCAGAAAATGTATGCCGAGCTCATCGAGTGCGCCCAAAATCTGCCCCGGGAGGAATATGCCCGGGTCGCCTCCGCGCTGCTGGTGGAGCGCAAGGAACAGCTTATGGTCTGGCCGGCGGCGGTGAGCTTCCACCACGCGGAGCGCAGCGGTCTGCTCTATCACACCGTAACCATGCTCCGCGCCGCCAAAGCTCTGCTGCCCGTCTATCCCGACCTTGACCCCTCCTTACTGCTTTGCGGGGTGATGATTCACGACCTGTGCAAAATCGACGAGCTCAATGCCGGAGAATTGGGCATTGCCTCTGAATACACCAAGGAGGGCAACCTCTTGGGGCACATCGTCTACGGCGTGTCCCATCTGGAGGATGTGTGCCGTCAGTTGGAAATTTCCGATGAAACGCGGCTGCTGCTGGAGCACATGATCCTTTCCCACCACGAAACCCCGGAATACGGCTCTCCCAAGCCGCCGCTCTTCCCCGAAGCGCAGGTGCTTCACCTGCTGGACATGATGGACGCCCGCCTTTTCGCCATGCGGGAAGCCCTGCTCTCCACCCCCAAGGGCACCTTCTCCGACCGCGTGCGCTCCTTGGACGGCAGAAAGCTCTATCATCCGAACTTGGACTGATAACCGCAGCTGTTGTGCTTCTTTGGCCGGCGCGGCAATTTGTTTTGGCGTAATTGCAGCTGTTGTGAGCCGCGCCGAAGGTTTCTTCTGTGGTAAAAGGAACAGGAACGATTTGCTAACCCTCCCACAAAGGGAGGGTCGCGGGCTTCTCGACGAAGCCCAAGGCCGTAACCCGGCAAAGTGCGCAAAGAAAGGCCGCACACAAACCGTACCTGTTGTATAAACGCAAAAGAAACGAATGGCGCGGCTCACTGCATTTGGATAACCGCAAAACTTATTGCCGCGCTCCCACCGGAGGCCCCCACCCGAATCCGCTTGCGGTTCGGGTGGGGGCCTCCGGTGGGTATTCCCACTATTTTACGATTTCCACGATTTTTCCGACAGAGAACAGGTACACAACGACCAGTTTGACCTTCATGCCGTTTCGCTCTGCCGCCTCGCGGTAGAGACTGACCTGCTGCCCATGTCGCTGCCGGACGCTTTCCGCATCCAACCCTGACCGGTCGGTCTTGTAATCCACCACAATCGCGCCGTCCTCATCCTCCACGATGAGGTCAATCACGCCCTGCACCAGACTTCCGCCGATTTTCATCTGGAAGGGCTGTTCGCGGTACACCTTCGCACCGGAGAGCATCTTTTTGCCGATGAAGGAGGTGAAGAAGTCCTCGATCTCCTGCACCGCGTCCCGGGCAGCGGCGGCTTCCGCCCCGCTCATGCGGAAATCCGCTTCCGCAGCGTTGATCTGCGCCACGATTTCCTCCTGCATACTTTCGCAGGAAGCAAGCCTTTCCAAATCGAGAATTTCCATCACCCGATGGATCGCCGTGCCCCTGGACGCGCCGGAGAGCATTTCTTCTTCCTCCATAAACTTTGGTCTGCTTACGGTAAAGAATCGCTCTGCCCTGCCGTGCACCAGCTCGGTCACGGACTGCTTTTGCTTGTCCTTCGGCTCGGGGAAGGGATAGACCCACGAGAGCTGGTTTTTGAGCTCCTGCACATAGGCCGCGTCCGCCTGTGCTTCCTCCTGCTTTTCTTCCCCGATTGCCTTTTCGGTGATTTCCTCCTCCGTGCCGACCGAGATCAGCCATTGCGAGGCGTCCCGCACCTCCTCCATCTTCACGCCGTAAGCCCCGCGAAGCGCGGCGGCATCGGGATGGGGCAAGACGTATGGCATGATGAGGTCGAAAAAGCAGCCGGGCTTTTTCGCGTTTTCCGCCCATCTTTCCATCCGCTTTTGCAGATTGTCCACCTCGCCCAGCAATATGAGCTGTTCCCTTGCGCGGGTCATCATGACATAGAGAATGCGGATTTCTTCCTGCAAATCCCTGCGCTTTTTGATCTCCGCAACGGCACGGGTTTTCAGCGTCGCGTCAAACACGGCATTTTCCGCGTCATAGTATTGCAAGGCCAGCCCGTCTTCGGCATTTGCCCAGATGCGGGAGGTCAGATAGCCCGATGCGGCCTTGTCATTGCCGAAGGTGAATTTAACCCCCAGCCCGCAGCCGATGACGATGGGAAATTCCAGCCCCTTGGACTGGTGCACCGTCATCATGCGCACCGCGTCGTCGTTATCGGAGAAGGCGGGAACATCCTCCTCCTTGCGGCTCTCGCCGGTCTCCTGAATCCGCAGCAGGAAGTCCGAAAGCCGCAGCCCCGCCGCGTCGTATTCCGCCGCACGTTCGGGAAGCGATTGCAGGTTCGCCACGCGCTCCCTGCCCTTGGGCAGGGCGGCAAAGCGGGCGTAAAGCCCGGTTCTTTCCAGCATCGCCGCGCACAGCTCGGAAAGGCTCCCTTCCTGCGCAAGCCTTCGCAGAGAGGACAGCAGTTCCATAAATTCGGAAGCGCGCTTCGCCAGCGGGTCTTCGGGATTCCCCTTGATAAAATCCTCCACGCACAGCGCCATGCGCTTTCCCTCATGCTCCTGAAACTCCCCGCGCCCGTAAAGCCGCATCTGCGCGACCTCCTGCGCCGAAAAGCCGCCCACGCCGAACAGCGCGCCGATAAAATGAATGTCCTCCAGCGGATTGTGCACCGCCCAGAGCATATCCAGAGAAAGCAGAATTTCCGGGGTCTCGTAAAAGCTGCCGCCCCGGGAGGCATAGAACGGAATCCCCGCCTTGGCAAAGGCCTCCCGGAACTTGGGCAGCACACTTGATACCGCCCGGCGCAGCAGCACAATGTCGCTCCACTTGGCGGGGCGCACCGTGCCGGATTTGTCCCTGACGGGCGTTCCGTGAAGCTGCTTTGCCAGCTGCACCGCCGCGCAGATTTCCCCGATCTGAGGTTCTTCTTCCGTTTCCTCATCGGGCTTTGCGGCTGCTTCGCTCACCTCGTTTTTGTCGATGAGCACAAGGCGCGTCGCCTCGCCCGTTTCCTCCCTGCCGGGATTGAGGCGGGCGTTTTCGTCATACTCCATGCCCGCAAGCTCCTTGTTCATGCAGCCGGAAAAGACCAGATTTGTGGCATAAAGCACATTTTTTGCGGAGCGGAAGTTGCGGTTTAGGGCGATCAGCTCCCCGCCGTACTTTTGTCCGAACCGCTCCATTTCTGACAGGAACAGCTGCGGGTCGGACTGGCGGAAGCCGTAGATGGACTGCTTCACATCGCCCACATGGAACACATTGTCCCCCCGGGAAATGCGCTGTAATAAGGTCTCCTGAATCTCGCTGGAATCCTGATATTCGTCCACAAATATGTGGGCGTACTGCCGCCGAAGGTCGGCACAGACCCCTTCGTCACAGGTAAGTTTCAGCGTCATCTGTTCCAGATCGGAGTAATCCACCGTACCGTTTTCGGCTTTCAGGCGGGCATATTCCTTCATAAACGCCCTTGTCGCCTCGCAGAGGGTGTGCAAAGGCTGTGCCATTTTTTCCAGTTTTTCCTGCTCCCATGGTGTTAAGGTCAATTTGTTTTTGTAGGAATCGTTCCAATCGTCCTTATAGGCGGTTCGTTTATCCTGCAAGGCTTTCAGATCGGCACTCTTTTCCGCGTTGTGCTTGCCGGGGGCTTTCCATGTGGGAAAGGCCACCTTCTCCCCGATGAGGTTCAGCCCTTCGCGCATGAGCTCTATATCCCTTTGGATGAACCCCTCCATGGCGCGGCAGTCCTCGCATTCGGATTCCCGCAGAAATGCAAGCGCAAATTCCGCTTCCTTTATGGCCTGCCGAAAGCCGTACTGCCCGGAGGAACATTCCCGCACAAACCACGGCGCATTTTCCGTATCTTTGATTTCCTTTTCGTACCCGTTTTCCGCATCCTCCAGCCACCTTTCCGGGTCGGGGCGGCACATTAAGAACTTATACAGGCTCTCAATATTCAGCCGTACCTGCCGGGAGGAACCGATTTCCTCCAGCTTTTCCAGCATTTCCGGGTCTTCGTACAGGCGGTTTAAGGTATTGTCCATCGCCCGGTTAAACAGCACCGTGCGCTCGCCTTCCGACGAAATGCGGATTTTCGCCTCTGTGCCCGCCTTTTCAAAGTAGCGCGCAAGCACCGTCAGGCAGAAGGAATGGATGGTGGAAATGCCCGCCAGCGGCAGCCGCTTTAGGGCTTCCTCGCAGCGCTCGTCTTCCTCCGCAGCCTTTTCCAGCGATGCGTGCAGACGCTCCTTCAATTCCTCCGCGGCGGCCTTTGTGAAGGTCACAATAAGGAAGGAAGCCATGTCCTCGCCGTCTTTGACCAGGCGCACAATCCGCTCCACCAGCACCGCCGTTTTGCCGGAGCCGGCGGCGGCGGAGACCAGCAGATTGCCTCTGCCAAAATCAATGACGCTTTGCTGTTCATTCGTAAAGTTCGGCATTTTCCTCCTCCTTTCTGATGCGCTCCAAGGCCTCGTCATGCTTCATTGCCAGATTCTTCTTCTCGCATCCGGGCAGCCCGTTTTCAAAGAGGCAGATCGGGCGGTAGGCGCAGTTCCGGCAGGAATCCGATTCTTTGGTTTCCACCGGCGCGATCTTTGTGTCCCCCCGCAGAATGCCCTTGGCAACGGAGTTTAGTTTTCGGTAAGTGTGGTGCAATAAGGTATTGAAATCCTCTTCCGGAAGGAGCTTATCCAAGCTCTTTTTGTTGAAGGAGCCGTCCTTGTTCCGTTCCACGGGCAGAATCTGTTCCGTCCATGCGGGGTCTTTGCACATTTCGTCAATGACCTCATCGTTTTCCAGAATGTACCCCGACAGCCGCAGCTTTTTGTTGCGCTTTTCCGCGATTTTGTCGGAAAACTCCGCACCCTCCAGATTCACCGAAGCGTCGCCCAGCTTCTGATAGAAGATGCCCGCCGGGTGCGCGTCCTCCATTCTGAGCACGGCAGACAGATACAAAAGCAGCTGCATCCGCAGTCCGTAGAACACATCCTCCATATTAAGAGCCGTGCTGCCGGTCTTGTAGTCAATGACCCGTGCGTATTTTTCCCCGTCCACATATCCTATGTCGATGCGGTCGATTTTCCCTTCCAGATAAACCTTTCGCCCGTCCGGCAGATGCAGCGGCGGCGCGTCCTGCGGGGTGAAGCTTCTCTCGGTCTCCTCCGTCACAAAGCCGGAGACGCGGTTCTGGGTCGCCAGAAGTCTGCTCATGCGGCGCAGGGCGTGCTTGATCTCGCTGTGGTTGGCCAGCATCAGCCCGCCGCCGTGCCGGTGATAGGCGTCGTTTTCCAGCAGCGGTTCCAGCGTCTTTACCATTAAATCTTCCGCTTCCTCGTCGGTCAGCTCATACTTTCGGTTCACCATGGCCTTGTAGAACTGCTCCACGGCGGCGTGCTCCAAGGTGCCCAAGTCCCGCGGGTCCATCTCGGGGGTTTTCATCTCCTGCGGGCGCAGCCCGAAGCCCACAAAATGCGCAAAGGGGCAAAGGGCGTAGCGTTCCAGCTGGGAAATGCCCGCCACCAGCCCGTCTACCCTGTACTTTTTCTGCTTGTTCAGCCGCGTGTAGAGCATCTGTGCCGTCATTTCATTAAGCAGCCCCGGAGTCAGCAGCGTCTCCTGCTTCTTTATGCGCTCCAAGGTCTCGGGAGACGTTTCCATTAAAGTCTGACAGAGGGACAGCGCCTCCGCGTGTCCGGCTTTGCCCGTCAGCCAAAGGCTCGAAAGAACGTCCGCCATGGCACTTTCCGACCCGGCATAGACATACCTGTCCCCGAAAATTCCGCATTCTTCCACGATGTTCGGGAAAATGCGCTTCACCCGCGCCAGCAGCACGGAAGGCCGCAGCGCCGTGCCTCTTGCATCCACGGAAGGGCAGGACAGCACCAATGTGTCCTTCGGACAGGTCAGAAGGCTTTGCAGCAGGAACTGCTCCACCGCCGCCTTGTTGTGCATGAGATTTAACTTGATTTCGCACTCCGCCGCTTTGGCCGCATCCATCAGGTCTTTTTTCTCGCTTTCGGAGAGCAGCGCATTGTCGGAATAGGGCGCGGGAATGCTGTCGGCGTTCATGCCGAGCACATAGAGCAGACGGATGTTCCGCAGCTTTGCCCGCTGTGGGGTCGTCACCAGCACCGCATCCGGCGACATGGGAATCGCGCCGATCTCCACGGCGGCAAGTCCCGCCCGCAGCAGCTTGATGAAGTCCTCGATGTCACATTCCTCATCCCCGCACAGCTCCACCGCCTGCGAAAGAACGTCGTTCACCGCGTCCTGCACCTGCGATAAAATCTGCATCCGCCGCTCGTCGCCGTCCGCTTTCGCCGCCTCAAACAGGGCAAGCAGCTGATTTCCCATGCCCACGCGCTCCATGAGGCAAACCGTGTCCTCGCAAAACGCACGCACGGAGCGGGTCTTCCCCTTGTCGCGGAACTCGCGGATGGGCGCAAAGAACAGTTCCTTGATTTCGTTTATGCCCCGCTCGCCCTCGCTTTGGTTCCCGGTGTCTTCCTCCGGCAGCTCAAATTCCCACCTGATGCCCTCCAGTCCTTTTTCCAGAACGGATAGCTCTATGCGGTCACATTCCTTTTCACCAAGCCCGCACATCCCGGACTTTAACGCCCGCAGCATATCCTCCTGCCGGAAATACCGCGCCGCGCCGGTTAGGGCAGAGAGCAGATAGTGCGCCGCGGGATGCTCGATGGCGGACATTTTTTTGTCGATATACGCCCGGATGCCCCGTTTGGACAGGGCAGAGGCGATGCGATTCTCATAGGCCGCCATGTCCCCGCAGACAATGGCGATCTCCTTATAGTGCAGTCCCTTTGTGCGGCACTGTTCAAAAATATACCCCGCCGCCCGCTCGCACTCCATGTACGGGTCACGCGCCGTCACCAGATGCACACATTCAGGCTTTTCAGAAACGCTCCAAATGCGTCTTGCGTAGAGATTCTGCCGCAGCGCTTCCAACTCGGCATTGTCATGCGGTCTGCCCGCCAGCGTCACGGTCTCAACCGCCACGCCCTCCGCGCCGCACAGGTCAAGCAGCATAACATACGCTTCCCGCACCTGGGCATAGGCCTCCGCTTCCGCCTCGTTTTCCCCGCACAGCGAAAAGGTCACGGTCACGCTTGCACACACCTTGGACAGCGCGATAAGCAGTCGGATGGTGGAATACGGCAGCACGTCAAAGCCGTCCACAAGAATGTGCTTGTCCGTAAGATATGCGCATTTCTCCGCAATTTCGGCACATTCCAGCTGCAAGTCCACGCCGTCTTCGTATTTGCCGCCCGTTTCGCCCGCAAATTCCTCATACACCGCCGCAAGGTCATAGAGCTTCTGTGTCAGTGCATTTTCCGGCGGCATTCTGTCCGCCGCCAGATGAAGGCTCATGGGGTCGTTCCCGCCGCGCTTCAATTCCACCAGCAGATCGCCCATCTGATCCGCTGCCTCAATCGACCCGGAGCGGAACACTTTAAGGCTCGACCCCAAGGTGTGCATAGCGTTGCGCAGAGCCATGGCGCGTCCCGCATCGGAGAGCAGCACCTTGGCCGACCCACCCGCTTCCTTGCGGATTTTCCCGCACAGCCGCGTGGGGGAGAGCACATCCAAGTCCCACAGCACCGGCAGATGCAGCCTTTCGACCAAAAAAAGCTCCGACTCCACGGTGTCCTGTTCCGGCACCATGTAGATGAGCTTTTCCCTCTTATTCAGTTTTTCGCGGATGATTTCGACACACTTCGTCGTCTTCCCCGCTCCGATCTTCCCGACAATGCACTTAATCGCCATATACATCTCCTTAGGCTCCTTCGCGTGCGAGGGAGCTGTCAGCCGTCGAGGCTGACTGAGGGAGTCCCCGGGCTTCCGTCGAGGAAGCCCGGCACTCCGGCGGCTTCCCCTTTACGGGGGAGGCCGCCGGAGTGCATCCCCAGCCGCATTTACGCCTTACACAAACTTTTCCCCTCTGCACCCGGAAAACACCGCCGCAACGATGCTCTCCTTCGTGGCCTCCATGTTCACATGGGGCTTTCCGCAGACCTCATATTCCTCCCCGTAGGGCGTGAACCCGTAAATGCGGTAGAAGCCCTCCACGGAGCTTTGTGCGGACAGCCGGAAGAACCCCGCACCCGCGCCGATGGCCTTGTCCAGCATCATGCGCATCACAAGGTCGCCTAATTGCTTTCCCCGCAGGTCTTTGCGCACGCAGATCCGCCCCAAATGCCAGAATCCTTCGTTATCAATATACAGTCTTCCCGTGGCGGCGGGCTTGTGGTCGTCGTCATAGAGCAGCGCATGGATCGCCCGCGCATCGTATTCGTCTCTCTCGATTTCCGCAGGGAAGCCCTGCTCCTTCACGAACACTTCCTCCCGAATGCCGTAGGCTTCCTGCAAATCGCCGTTTCCGGCAATGAATTTTCCCGTAATCATAAAGGTTTCTCCTTTCAGAATCCGTCATCCTACCGCCCGAATTAATCAATCATTTCGCCGCAGGGCAGGGTGTCGATGATTTTCAGCCACTTTTTCATCTTTTCAGGATCATAGGCGGGGAAGCCGCTGATAAAGTGATTCCCGTAGCGTTTTCCGCCGGCCTCCCAAGTCAGAAGCAGCAGGCGCTGCTGTGCCGGGGGAATGGGCAGCTTGCGCAGGGTCACATTTTCGTTGGCGGGGGAGAAGTCGGTGCCTTCGGCCAGCACTTCCCCGGAATCCGCATCGGTCACTTTCCATTTGACCGTGAAATCCTCCCGGCTGTCGTTGCCGAGTATCAGGCTGTGCTCCCAGCCCACCGGCTCGTCCACCATCAGACAGATCTTCTGCTGGATGCGGCAGATATAGGAAAAAGCACGCTTTTTGTCAAAGTAATAGTCCACCACTGCGTCGGAGATCTGCGGCCATCCATCCAGCATATTCCACCAGATGATGCCCGTTCTGCGCCATTTGTGCATCCGAGTACGCTCGATGAAGAACTTTTTCGCTTCGGCCTGCACCACCTGCGAAAGTAAGGAGAAGGTTTCCAAGTCCTCCGGGATGCTGCCGAAAAGCAATTTGACCTGATTGGCCATCAATTTGTTGCGGCTGGATTCGCGGCCGCCGTAGGGCTGATAATCGGTGCTGTGCGTCTCCCAGGAATCGTTCTGGTACGGCCACAGGTGTTCCTGCGGAATGTACTTTTTCAGGGATTCGGGCGAAGGGCAGCCGTGATAGCCGCACTCGGAAATGAAGTGGGCGGTGGGGTTTTTATAGAAATCGTCCTTGAAATACGCCCGGACGCCCCAGATGTGCTGTTCGGGTCCCTGATACCTTCCGACCTCATCGGTAATGTAGGGCGAGGAGGGCAGGAACATCCGATACGGGTCGTTCATGCGCACCACGGAAGGCAGCAGCTCGCGGGTGATGGGATTGTACTTATCCGGGTAATCAAAGCTCGTCAGCTTTTCGTCGCACTCATTGTCGCCCGCCCACAGAAGAAGGCTCGCATGGTTGCGTACCTTGCAGACCACGGCGGTCGCTTCCTTTTCCAGCGCATCCATAAACGCTCTGTCCTGCGGATAGGCGATGCCGGCCATGGTGAAGTCCTGCCAGACCATGATGCCCAATTCATCGCAGAGGTCAAAGAATTTGGTGTCCTCATAGACATTGCCACCCCAGCAGCGCACGATGTTGCACTGCGCTTCGGCAAACAGGGCAAGTGCCTGCTCATAACGCTCGGCGTCGCGGCTGTGCAGAGCATCCAGCGGAACCCAGTTGCTGCCCTTGGCCAGAATCGGCACGCCGTTACAGAGGATTCTGAATTCGCCCGCATCATTCAGCGCCATTTTCTGTTCGACTTTGAGCTTGCGGATGCCGATGGTGTCCTCCCGAACATCAACCAGTTCCTCCCCGTGCCACAGTTCCAGATGCGCCGTATAGAGGTTCTGTTCACCGTAATTGCGCGGCCACCAAAGCCGCGGGTTGTCCACCCGGATAAAGGCGTTTCCGCCCCTGTCCAGCACCGGTGTTTCATAGACCGTCTCCCCAATCGTCAGACGGATTTTGTAGTTTTCCGGCATCCAGTCGTGCAGCGCAACGCGCCAGCTGAAAAACAGCCGGGCGTGATCCCGCTCCAATTTCTCCGTGGAATAGTACGCCTGGGTAATCCTTGTGGGCTTTACGGTTTCTAAGTGAATGCCGCGCCACAGCCCGGCGGAGGTGAACCGCCCCATAATGTCCCATGAAAAGCAGGACGGCGCTTTGCGCTGGCGGCTGTACTCGATCACATGGTCGTGCGCCGTGACCCATACGGGAAGCGGTTCGTCTTTTGTGTGGTGGAACGCGGAATCAATCGCCACGCGGATAGTGTTTTCTCCCGCCTTTAATGCCTTGGAAGCGTCCAGTCGGAAGGCGATGAGCATATTGTCGGTCTTGCCTATGGAAATGTCGTTAATAAAGACCTCCGCAAAAGTGTTCACGCCCTCCAGCACCAAATCTGTGCGTTCTGTCGGCTCTTTATCCAATGTAAACGTCCTTGTTAAGTTCCAGTTGTAGAACTCATACTTCCGATACTTATAAATATTGGTGCCGAAGAACGGGTCGGGCTCGATCCCGGCGTGCCACAGATCCAGCTCCACATTGCCGGGAACCTGCGCCTCGATTTTAGGCCAAGTGGTGTATTCGCCCATTTCGTCACAGGCAGGATGATAGAAAAGGTTCCATTTTCCGCATAAATCCAAAAGCATTTGATGATCTCCTTCAAGTCCGAAAGTATTTTTTCCTATTATACTATAAAATTCCAAAAAAGAAAACAGGAGCAGCCTAAATCCTTTAAGCTGCTCCCGCGCAATTTCTCTTAGATTTCCTCGTCGGGATCGTCGCCGACGTCTTCGCCGTCGAAACGACGCTGCACGATGGTGATGAGCTTGGCCAGCAGCGCATCGTCCTCCACGGGGATGAACTCTTCCATGTCGTCATCGACCTGCTCGATCTTCATGATGTAAACGTCCTGATCGCCGCAGCAATCGCACTCTTCGCCCTCATGCTCGCAGCAGTCGCACTCGCCCTCTTCCTCGGGGTCGGTCAGCACGGCGTATTCCTGGCCATTGTAGAAGAAGTAATCCACGACTTCCAATTCAATGTCGTTGCCCTCTTCGTCGGTAAACACAACAATATCGCGTTCGTCCTGCATTTTCACAGTACCTCGTTTCCTTAGATTGGTAATTCTATTGTACCCTGCAAACGTATAACTTGCAAGCAAATTTTGCGCAAAGTTTGGTCTTCTTATGCGCGGGAATCGAAAAGAACCTGCCACATGGCTTCTTCCGGCAAATGCACATCCGTTACCACCAGATTGTCTTTCCCGTTTTCCTGCCAGACGGTAAGCTCCACATCGGAGAGCAATTCCGGGCATTGCAGGCGCACATGAACCTTACCATCCATAACGCCGTAGCAGGCGCGCACGTCGGTCTCCATCTGCGACACGGAGAAGGACAGGGCGTTGACGGTAAACACGGCGGGATGGGAGAAAAATTCCCCGCGATTGAGCTCAACGGAATCCACAAGGGAGCAGGACAGCGTGATCTCCCCGTCCTTTTCTACAAAGCGCACAAACGCGCTTTCGGGCTTATAGTCCAGCTTGAGCTTCGCCGCGCCCACATCCACGGTGCCTTCCTTTCCCGCCGCCCCGAAGGTCATGGTGCGGTTCAGCAATTCTTCGGGGAAATTGTCCCCGCCGTCCGCGACCGGCACGATGGGGCAGGCGACCTTTTGAAGCACCGCTTTTAAGGCTTCATCCGCCGCGGGATCAGCGGGCAGGGGCTCCTCCCCGATGTGGGCGATGATATTGTCAAAGAGCACATCCAGCTCGGTCTGCATATCGGCGGTGTGGGCGGTGGCGGCCATCACAATGTCCTTTTCACGGTTGAAGATGCAATACTGCCCGAACGCACCGTCGCCGCGCACGAACCCGTCCCGGCACATCCAGAACTGGTAGCCGTAGCCGTAAGCCCATTCGCCCTGATTGTTCCACGAATTGTCGATGCGCTTGGAGGTCGCCTCCATCACATAGCTTTCGGGCAGCAGACGCTTGCCTTCCCACACGCCCTTGTTCTTTACAAGGATGCCGAACTTGGCGATGGCCTCCGGCAGGATGGACAGCCCGTAGCCGCCTGTGGGAATGCCCCGGGAGCAGCGCATCCAGCGCAGCCCTTCGATGCCCATGGGCGTAAAGAGCTTTTCCTGCAAATAGTCCTCCAAGTCAATGCCGCGCTTTTTGAGGGTCGCCGCGCTCATGTAGGTGGCCATGGTGTTGTAGCGGAACCTTTCCCCGGGCATATCCTCAAAGGGCATATTTAAGAAGGTGGCAATCATGTCAAACCCGTGCATCTCCTGCGGCTGCCCGGTGGCCATGCGCAGACAGTCGCGCAGCGTCAGTGCCTCCATCTGGGGAGAGGGCGCATCCTGCATGAGCGTTTTCACCTCGTCGGCAAAAATGTCCACAATGCGCTCGTCCAGCGAAAGAATGCCTTCCTCCTGCGCCAAGCCCATCGCCACGGAGGTAAAGGACTTGGATAAGGAATACACCGTTTGCAGCTGCATATCGGTGTAGGGCGCATAGTAGGCCTCCGCAAAAACCTTATCGTTTTTAAGCAGCAGGAAGGAGTGGAAATTCACGCCGCACTGCTTTGCGTCCTCCACCAGTGCCAATATGTATTTGGGGTCGATGCCCGCCTCCTCCGGGGTGATGCGGGGCAGGGGCTTTCCGAAGCTCGGGTTCGTTCTTCCGATGACCATATTCTTTTCCTCCCAAATTTCGTCATTTCAGGCGATTTTCTTTATTTTATCTTTATTTTATCACGATTATTTCTTTTATTCAACGCTTGACTTCTTCCCCCATCCTACTATAATAATATGAAGTCACTATCTGATTTTTCAGCGATTTTGGAGGCTTCCCATGGCTTCTCATCCCCTTGCAATCGCGTGGCACAAGATTGACGACATGGTGCGCGGCGGCTGGTATTTCGGCGACGAGCAGAGCCGCAACCGCGTCTGTCATCTGCATCACAATTTTTCCGGCAACATCATGGCCAATCTTGTCGGCGGCAACTTTTATACCGGGCTGATGCTTTACCTGGGCGCGGACGACTCCTTTGTGGGGCTCATGTCCATGTTCGTCTATGCCGCAAACGCGCTGCAAATGCTTTCTCCGCTGTTTCTGGAGCGCTTTCCGCACCGCAAAATGCTGCTCATCTGGTCGCGGTTCATCATTCAGACCATCAACATCGTCTTCATCGGCGCGATTCCCTTTTTCCCCGTCTCCCAGCAGATAAGGCTCATTCTGTTCGGCGCGGCGGTGCTGCTCATCAACGTGCTCAATGCGCTGGTGGGGCCGGGCATTTCGGTCTGGCACATTCAGGTCATTCCCCCGGAGATTCGTGTCCGCTATTTCGCCATTCTCAACATGGGCGTGGGCGTTGTGGTTGCGGCCTTCAATCTCATGGGCGGCTATGTGATGGACAGGTTTGAGGCGGCGGGGCTGCAAATCTGGGGCTTTACCGTTCTGCGCATCCTTGCGTTCCTCATGCTCATCTACAATTTCTACACGCTGGTGCGCATGAAGGAATACCCCTACGAAAAGCCCACGGTCAAGTTCAACTTAAAAGGGCTGCTCATCACACCTTTTAAGGAAAAGCTCTACCTGCGCACGGTGCTGTTCAGCGTGCTCTGGAGCATGGTTGCGAATATGCAGGGCAGCTACTTTACCATTTATCTTCTGCAGAACTGCGATGCGTCCTACTCGCTGCTCTCCATCGGCAGTGCCATCAACGTGCCCACCCTGCTGCTTTTCATCCCCATCTGGTCCAAGATTCTCTCCCGCTTCACCTGGCTCAAGGTCGCATCCGCAACCATTGCCCTGTACGGGCTGAACTGGATTGCGCTGGCCTTTGTCACAAAGGGAAACGTGATGTGGCTCTATCCCGCGATTTTAGTTTACGCCTACATCATGATTACCGGCGTCAATCTGTCGCTGGCCAATCTTCCCTACACCAACATTCCTGCCGCAAACCAGACCATGTTCATCGGCTTCTATTCCGCCATGAGCAACATGGGTGCACTGCTGGGCATTTGGCTGGGGCGCAAGTTCATCTTGATGACGCAGGAGATTCTTGTGCTGGGCTTTTGCAACAAGCAGCTGCTCTCCATCATAGCCGGTTCTCTTTTGCTCGCGGTCGCGCTCATTATGGCGCTGATGCGAAAGAAAATGGAAGAACCACAGCTTCTGCAAAACCGATAAAAACCAACAACCGTAAACCAATCATTCACCCTGCGGAACGGAAAATCATTTTCCACATCCGCGGGGCTTTTTTATGCTTGACTTAACCCGCGGTATCATTATAATAATATTAAGCTCCTATCAAAATTTGATACGGCAGGAGGCTTATCATGGCATCTGACAATCCGCTCTCCCGCGCTTTGCATAAGGTGGGGGATTTCATCCGCGACGGCTGGCTTTTCGGGGACGAAATGAGCCGCAACCGGATGCTGCTTCTGCATTTCTGCTTCTCCTCCAACATCATGGCCAACATGATCGGCGGCAATTTCTATACGGGCTATATGCTCTATCTGGGCGCGGACGACTCCTTCGTCGGGCTCATGTCCATGTTCACCTTTGCCGCCAACTTTCTGCAGCTCTTTGCGCCCATGCTGCTGGAACGCTTTCCCAACCGCAAAATGCTGCTGATCTATTCGCGCCTTGCGATCCAAATCATCAATATCGTTTTCATCGGCGCCATCACCTTCTTCCCGGTGGAAAAGCAAACAAAGCTGATCCTGTTCGGCGCGTCCGTGCTCATCTTAAATGTGATGAACGCCTTCATCTCCCCGGGCTGGGGCGCGTGGCACATCAAATTCCTGCCAAACAACATCCGCGTCCGCTATTTCAGCCTGCAAAACCTCTACAACGGCATCATCGTGGCGGCCTTCAACCTGGCCGGCGGCTGGCTGGTGGATAAATTCGAGGCGGCGGGACTGCAGGTCTGGGGCTTTACCGTGCTGCGCATCTTTGCGCTGCTGGTGCTCGTTTATGACCTCTTTACCCTCTACCGCATGAAGGAATACCCCTACGAAACATCCACGGAGAAATTCTCCTTCAAGAGCATTTTCATCGCGCCCTTCAAGGAGAAAATCTACTTATACACCGTTGCCTTTAACTTCCTGTGGTGCTTAATCGCCAACATTCCCGGCTCCTATTACACCGTCTATCTGCTGCAGAACTGCGACGCTTCCTATTCGCTGCTCTCCATCGGCAACGCCATCAACGTGCCGGTGCTCGTGCTGTTCATTCCCATCTGGTCAAAGCTGTTATCCCGCTTCTCGTGGCTCAAGGTCGCCGTGGCCTCCGTGGCCATGTACGCCGTGCACTGGGTCGCCTTCACCTTCGTCACCAAGCAGAACGTCATGTGGCTCTATCCCGCCATTTTGGTCTACGCCTACATCATGGCAACGGGCATCAACTTATCCTTTGCCAACCTGCCCTACACCAACATCCCCGCCGCCAACCAGACCCAGTTTATCGGCTTTTACACCGCCATGAGCAATCTGGGCGCACTGTTGGGCATCACCTTCGGCAGAAAATTCATCCTGCTGACCGAAAAAGTGAACCTTTTCGGCTTCTGCAACAAGCAGCTGCTCATCTTTGTGGCGGGCATTCTGCTGCTCATCGTCTCCGGCGTTATGTTCTTCCTGCGCAAAAAGATGGAAGAACAGAGGACATAAAAAGAAACACATAAAATACGGGAGATTTGGCATGAAAAAGCTCTTCACAAACGACAGATTCTTTCTTGCGATGGTGCTGATCTCGGTCTGGGGCGAGATCATCTATCTGGCCTCCACCGTCCTGCAGGGCGAGCATATCCTGACGTTGTGCATTCCCAGCGTGATTCGCCTGATGTGTATGCTGGTGCTCTGGTTTACCTACAAAGCGCACAACAAGAACGCCATGAAGGGCATGATGGGCGCGATCTTGATGGCACTGCTGCTGGAAGGCAACTCCATGCTGGCAAAGGCCGTCATCTTAGCCGACAAGATCATTGTGCCCATTTACCTGGTCTGCGCCGCCGCGCTGTTCATCAGCCATTTTGTCATCAATTCCACCCGTCACCCCAGCCCCGCATCCGTAAAGCTCAACCAGATTCTCGCCTTCCTGCTGGCCGCTGCGGATCTGGCGTGGTACATTGTGTGGATTCCGCACGAGACCGCGATTCTGACCTCCGTTGCGGACTGCGTGTACGGCATTTCCTTTGCCTGCTTGACCGCCGCCATCGTCTGCGTGGAAAGCCGCCTGGATGCCTACCGGCTTGACCGCGAAAATGCGGGCTGGACGGAGGAGATGGGCTATCCCGAGGAGTATGTTCACCCAAGCGACAGGAAGTAATCGCAGGCACAGACTTCTCCTCAAATGTTTCCGCCAAAGTTTACAAAAAATCAAGCAAAATATCAGCAGAACCTCCGCATTTTCGATTGACAGCGGGGGTTCTTTTCTGTATAATTAGCAAGAATGTTTCTGTCACTCCATGACAGAGGCTTTCAAAACGTGGGAAAAGGAGGTAAACGAAATGAGAGTTAAGATCACTCTGGCCTGCTCCGAGTGCAAGCAGCGCAATTACGATTCCAAGAAGAACAAGCGCAATGATCCCGATCGTCTTGAGATGAACAAGTATTGCCCGTTCTGCAAGAAGCACACCGTCCACAAGGAAACCCGCTAGGTTCACACAAAGTAACCGAAGTCAGGAGTTGGAACGAAATGTCGAACAAGAATACAGTCGAAAAGACTGCAAAGAAAGTTCCCGCCAAGAACCCCGACAAGAAGAAGTTCAACCTCGTCAAGACCTTCAAGGATATGTGGTCCGAGCTCAAGAAAGTCACCTGGCTTTCCAAGAACGAGCTCATCCGTCAGTCCATTGTGGTTGTCGTGTTCGTGGTTCTCTTCTCCGTTGTCATCGGAGTTATGGACTGGGCTCTGTCCGCTCTGCTCAGACTCATCATCGGAGCCTAAAAGCAGAAAATCATTAACATTTCTAAGGCGCACGAAAGGAGCCTTGCGCAAGCAGGGCTATGTAGAGGTCACTTATGGCAGAAGATGTTACACTTAACTGGTATGTGGTGCATACCTATTCCGGGTACGAAAACAAGGTTGCGGATTCCCTGACCAAGACGATCAAGAATCGCGGCATTCAGGATCTGATCGACCGGATCGAAGTGCCGGTTGAAAAGGTCATCCTGATTAAGGACGGCAAGCGCCACGAGACCGAACGCAAGATCTTCCCCGGCTATGTGCTGGTGCACATGGCAATGAGCGATCAGCTCTGGTACATCGTGCGAAACACCAGAGGCTGCACCGGCTTTGTCGGTCCGCAGTCCAAGCCCGTGCCTCTTTCTCAGGAAGAAGCCGATGCCATGATGGGCGCCGGCGGCACGAGAACCGTCAACGTTGACTTTGAAGTCGGCTGCAAGGTCGCTCTTCTCTCCGGTGCATTCGAGAACTTCACCGGCACCATCGTCGAGATCGACGAGGAAGGCCAGAAGCTCAAGGTCTCCGTTCCGCTGTTCGGTCGTGACTCCATCGCGGAGGTCGATTATACCGCGGCACGCAAGATCATCGACGAAGAGGATCAGTAAATCATCAGCCCTTCAATGCTTCCACAAACCTGAACATACGAAAACACTTTCGCCCCCGTTTGGAATCAATAACGGATCAGGCATTTTGCGCCGGGGCAGAAATCAATCGTTCGCCCTTTGGCGTGTGGGAGGAAGCAACACCTTTCCGTAGAACCACAACATAAAATTTCTGGAGGTGTCATACTCTTATGGCAAAGAAAGTAGCAGCAATCATCAAACTGCAGGTCAATGCCGGCAAGGCTACCCCTCAGCCCCCTATCGGTCCCGCTCTGGGTCAGCACGGCGTCAACATCATGGGCTTCTGCAAGGAGTTCAACGAGCGTACCGCCAAGCAGGCCGGTTACATCATCCCCGTCGTGATCACGGTTTACTCTGACCGTTCCTTCACCTTCATCACCAAGACTCCCCCCGTCCCCGTCCTCATCAAGAAGGCTGCGAACATCGAATCCGGCTCCGGCAGACCCAACCGCGACAAGGTTGCCAAGTTAACTAAGGATCAGGTTCGTGAGATCGCCACCACCAAGATGCCCGACCTGAACGCCGCTTCCATCGAAGCCGCCATGTCCATGGTCGCCGGCACCGCCCGCTCCATGGGCGTCACCGTTGAGGACTAAGAAACAGGAGGATAACACACCATGAAGCATGGTAAGAAATATCAGGACAGCGCAAAGCTGATCCAGCAGAACAACTACGAAGTGAACGAGGCCATTGACGTCGCTCTGCAGACCGCCAAGGCCAAGTTCGACGAGACCATGGAAGCTTCCATCCGTCTGGGCGTTGACCCCCGCCACGCTGACCAGCAGGTTCGCGGCACCGTGGTTCTCCCCAACGGTACCGGTAAGACCGTCCGCGTTCTGGTCTTCGCCAAGGGCGATCTGGCTCACCAGGCTGAGGAAGCCGGTGCGGATTACGTCGGCGCCGAAGAGCTCGTTGCCAAGATCCGCGACGAGAACTGGTTTGAGTTCGACGTTTGCGTCGCCACTCCCGACATGATGGGCGTCGTCGGCCGTATCGGTCGTGTGCTCGGCCCCAAGGGCTTGATGCCTAACCCCAAGTCCGGCACCGTGACCGCCGACGTGGCCAAGGCCATTGCCGACATCAAAGCCGGTAAGGTTGAATATCGCGTTGACCGTACCTCCATCGTGCACGTTCCCTTCGGCAAGGCTTCCTTCGGTACCGAAAAGCTCGCTGCCAACTTCAACGTCCTGATGGATGCCATCCTGAAGGCCAAGCCCGCTGCCGCCAAGGGCACCTATGTGAAGTCCGTCGTGATTTCCTCCACCATGGGCCCCGGTGTCAAGATGAACGCTGCGAAGTTCGTCGGCGGTGCCGTCGTCACCAAGGAATAATTTCCGTCCCATCCAAATCTCCTGCCGAACCCCTTCGGCGGGAGATTTTTTCAAACGCTCCCTTTCACTCCCGCCCGCAGGCGGCGTTCCTTCGTTCCTTATTCTTCATTTTTCAGTCTTCAATCTTCAGTATTCATTAGCTCATCCAATATATAACGAATACTGAAAAATGAATATTGAATAATGAATAATTTGAATTCTCCCCCCATTCGGAGGTGCATCCCCATGATCCGCTCCATCCTCTTCGACGTTGACCAGACCCTGCTTGACTACCACGCCTCCGAAGCCTTAGCCGTCACCCGTTTCTTTGCTTCCCACGGCTTTTGCGCCGATGCCGCCGCCATCGCCCGCGCCTCCACCCTCTCCTGGCACTACTGGGACGAGCTGCGATTGAGCGACACCCATCTTCCCGATGTGCAGGCACATTGGACAGAGAATTACAGATTGGCCGTCTTCCGCTTCATCGAGCAGCTGAAAGTCGAATACGCCCTCCCCGCCTCCGCCACGGCGGAGGAATATATGGACATTTTCTCCCACTGTTCCGTCCCCTTCCCCGACACCGTTTCCACTCTTTCCGCGCTCTCCAAGGATTTCTCCCTCTGCGCCGCCAGCAACGGGCTGACCGCCTGCCAGACCTCCCGCCTGTCGCAGCTTCCCTTCTTTTCGCGCCTTTTCATCTCAGAGGACATAGGTTTCGTCAAGCCTAACACCGGCTTTTTCCGAAAGGCGCTGGATTTAACCGGCATCCCCGCCGAAGAAACCCTCATGGTGGGCGATTCCCTGCAATCCGACATTGAAGGAGCCTTGGCAGCCGGCATCCACACCCTCCGGCTCAACCGAAACGGGTCGGAAAACAAAACATCCATCGTCCCGGAAGGAGAAATCCATTCTCTTGCCGAATTGATTTCCCATCCGGTTCTACAAAGGGGGTAACGATATGCTCATATTTGAAAAGCCCGGAAAAGAAAACACGGAAGCCACCCTGCGCATCGCCTTTGACCGTGCCAAGCGCGACAATCTTTGGGTGGTCGTCGCCTCCACAAAGGGTAATACCGGCGTGCTAGCCGCAAAAATGGCGCAGGAAAACGGAATGCCGGATCGCTTCGTCATTGTGGGCGCGGTTGCCGACAAGGGCGTGCAAAAAATGACCGAGGAAAACAGGGAGATTCTGTCCGGCATCGGCGCGAAGGTGATTTTCGCCTCTCACGTCCTCTCCGGCGCAGAACGCGGCCTGTCCACCAAATTCAGCGGTATCTATCCCGTTGAAATCATAGCAAATAGCCTTCGGATGCTCTCCCAAGGCGTGAAGGTCGCCGTAGAGGTTTCCGTCATGGCGCTGGACAGCGGCGTTCTGCCCTACGGCGTGCCCGTCGTTGCCGTGGGCGGCACAGGCCACGGCGCGGATACCGCCTGCGTGCTGACCCCAGCCAACGCAAGCGCGATTCTGGATTGTAAAATCCATGAAATACTTTGCAAGCCCTATTGACAGAATCCCTTGATTTCGGTATAATTTCATCTGTTGTGAGAAATCACTCCTGCGCCTAAGACAGCGGGTGTTCCCCGGTGGGAACACAAAGGAATCCCTTAAGTTTCCGCCCGCCGAGGACATGCAAGGACAGAATCGTAAACTAAAATTACGACCCTTTCGTGCCTGCCTCAAGCGCGAAAAGGGTCTTTTTTCATGACCAGACCATGAGGATCAGCCTCATGGAAAGGGAAAGTGAGGTGCAATTCATCATGCCTAAGAATTACGAAAGCAAAGCTGCCATCATCGCTGAGATCAAGGAGCTTCTTCAGAAGTCTCAGTCCGCCGTCATCGTTGACTACCGCGGTCTGACCGTCGAGGAGGACACCGCTCTGCGTAAGTCCCTGCGCGAGGCCGGCGTTTCCTACAAGGTTCTCAAGAACACTTATGTGAAGCGCGCTGCCGACGAGCTGGGAATCACCGGTCTGGACGAAGCTCTGAACGGCCCCACCGCCGTTGCCTTCGGTCTGGAAGACGCTGCCGCTCCCGCAAGAATCCTCAAGAAGTTCATCTCCGATAAGAAGAAGATGGAAATCAAGTGCGGTATCTACGAGGGCAAGGCCGTCGATACCAAGGTCGTGGACGCTCTGGCCGATCTGCCCACCAAGGAGGTTCTCATCTCCATGCTGCTGGGTACCCTCAACGAGACCGTCGCCAAGCTGGCGCGTACCCTCAAGGCCATCGCCGACAAGATGGAGGAGACCGCCGCATAATCGGTTCTCAAATCAGTTACAACGTTACCAATTACGAACGAATAATTCATGGAGGAATTAACCATGACCCGCGAAGAAATCATTTCCGCTATCGAGTCTATGACTCTGCTTGAAGTTAAGGAACTCGTGGACGCTCTGTCCGAGAAGTTCGGCGTTTCCGCCGCTGCCCCCGTTGCCGTTGCCGGTGCTGCCGCTCCCGCTGCCGCTGCCGCTGAAGAAAAGACCGAGTTCGACGTCATCCTCAAGGATGTTGGCGCCGAGAAGATCAAGGTCATCAAGGTCATCCGCGAAGTCGTCTCCGGTCTGGGCCTGAAGGAAGCCAAGGAAATGGCCGACAACGCCCCCAAGACCCTCAAGGAAGGCGCTTCCAAGGAAGAAGCCGAAGCCATCAAGGCCAAGTTCGCCGAAGTTGGCGCTACCGTCGAAATCAAGTAATTTTGATGAGAGCATAAGCGATGCGGAGCGATCCGTATCCTCGCAGCCCCTTGCAGCTCAACCTGCAGGGGGTTGTTTTTATATCGTTTTCCGCCGCAGATTCGGGGGAGCTTCCCCGGGCGCGGTTACGCCGCGCCCGGCCAAAACGCCGTCCGACCCCCAATTCGGGGTCGGACGGCGTTTTGGCATCTCAAAATCGTATTTGCGCAGCTTATTCCAGTGTGTTCACCCAGCCCAGCACAAGCAGCGCCGCGGTTGCTGTGTCCGTCACCGCGACCATAAACGGTCTGTCCAGCGTGACCTCCACGGTTTCTTCGCTGTCCGTCTTCTGCGCCGCCGTGCCGCTTCCTTTCCGCACATTGACGCCCCCCTCTGTGACCGTCAGGCTTCCCACCGAATACACGGCGGAAATGGGGGTAGGCAGAATCAGGCTCTCGTCCAGTATTCCTTCCAGATTCACCGTCTGCGCCCGCAGGGACGCGCTCATCCCCATGTCCGCAAACACCTCCGTCAGATCCTGCCCGGAGGATAGAGTGAACCGCGGCAGGTGCAGCTCCACGTTCATACTCTGGGTGATTTCCTGCGACAGCCACTTTTCCGCATACTGCAAAAACGCTTCGTCAAAGCCCTGCTCCATGCCGAGCTTCGGAAGGATAAAAATCATGTTCTGTTTCCCCCCGTTCATGGGCAGAGAAACCAGCTGCATATATTCATCCTCAGCATAGGACAGATCGCTCTGCATTTCCATCATGAAGCAGGGGATCAGCCCGCCTGTGCTCTCAAAGTTCTCCTTCTCCGTTTCCTTTTCATCAAAGGCCAGGTCGAACGTGCCGCCGAACACGAAGCCCGAAGCCACTGTCAGCATTTCCGCCGCCGTAGTGCCTTCGGTGAGCTGCGCCACCTTGCCGCCCGTCACATCGCTTGCATAGGCATTGATGGCATCCGCCGCACCGTCGGCGAAGTTCACGGAAGCGATCTTCACGCCCAGCGGGATTGCCACGTTGTCGGAAAAATTCTGTCCGGCCTTCACGCGCTCGGCCAGAAACACCTGATTCATCGAGGAAAATTCACTCCCGATACTGTCGGTCAGCACTTTCAGGGTCGCCGCTGCATCCTCCGGTTCGCACATCCACGATAGCATCTGCCTAAGTTCCTCCGCCGTGTCGCCCTGCGCTGCCGCGTAAAGCGCGGTCAGCGTGCTGCTCATTGCCACGGGCGAAAACACGGTGTTTGTGTCGGTGTAAGCCGCTTTCAGGTTCTGCATCAGCGGGTAGGCAAAGGCCTCCGTTTCCAGCACCGCATCCGAAAGCCGTCCCTCCGTGCTCTCCACCTCCACCGGCGTGGGCTCGGGCGTGGGCGTTTCCTGAATCGCTTCCGGCGTGGTCTCCGCCTTGGGCTTACCCGTCACTTCCGCCGCAGGCTCCGCCTTTTTCGCGCAGCCCGCAAGGCAGAGCAGGGTCAGACACAGCAAGATCGCAATACTCTTTTTCACGAATGATTCCTCCTAATTGAGCTCATCCAGCGTTAGGCTGAACGACGGCACAAATTCCTCCATGAACGCTCTGACTTCCGGCAGATCGTACTTTTCACGAATCTCGCGCAGGATGCTTTCCTCGGCCTTCCTAAACTCGCTGTTGCCCGCCCGCAATTCCTCCACGCACTTTAGGTACGCGGAAATCTTGTCCGCCGCCTTGACCCGCACCCATTCCGGGTCGGTTTCGGGGTCGGTCAGCAGGTGGGCATACTCCTTTTGAAGATCGGAAGGCAGCATGGTCAGCAGCCTTCGTGCGGACAGCTCCTCAATGTTTTTGTACGCCTTGCGGATGTCCGGCGAAAAATACTTGATCGGGGTCGCAAGGTCGCCCGTCATGACCTCCGGCGCTTCGTGGTACATCGCCAACTCCATGGCTCTCCTCGGGTCAGCCCCGCCGCCGAAGCGTGCATTTTTAAGGATCGCCAAATTGTGCGCGATCATCGCGGTCTGCAAGGAATGCTGCGCGATGTCCTCCTCCCAGGAATTGCGCATCAGCGCCCAGCGCTTGATGTGCCGCATTCTTGCCATAAATACGAAAAAGTGGTGTCCCATGTTTCATACCCTCATAAGTCTTAACGATTTTGCTGTTGACAGGCGTTCGTATCCGGCGTAAACTAATGCCCGAAAAGCTGGGGGAGCCCGTGTTTCGGGCTGAGAGAAGCAGTTGCATCAGCTTCACACCCTTTGAACCTGTGTAGTTAATCCTACCGTAGGGAAGCGCATAAGTCAAGAAACGCCGGGTTTCCAACCTGTAAATGTTCATTCCTGACCAAGAAACCTTCCTCCGTGTTCCGCTTTTCAAGCGCAACAGGGAGTTTTTGTTTGCCCGGGAAAAGCAAAAACCCCGCCAAAGGGCGTCCCCGCTTGCGGGGAAGCTGTCATTGAATCGGCTTGCCGGTTCAAGGACTGAAGGGGCGCTCTCTCCCTATCCCTCCCCTTCTCTTCCGAAAGGAGTATCATTATGGAACTGTTTGAAAAACTCGGTGAAATTTCCCTCGCCTCGTGGCTCACCTTGGGCGGCATCGTCCTGTTCGCCTTTGCTTTCTTCCTGCTCACCCCCAAGGTCAAGTGGAACGCCAAAATGCTGGCTTACGGTGCGCTGTGCGTGGCGCTCTCCTTCGTCCTGTCCTGCGTCCGCCTGTTCCGTATGCCCCAGGGCGGCTCCGTCACCCCCGCCTCTATGCTGCCCATCATGCTCTTTGCCTACGCCTTCGGCGTGGGTCCCGGGCTCATCTGCGGCATGGCCTACGGTGCCCTGCAAATGCTACAGGATTTCTATGTCGTCACCTGGGTGCAGGCGCTGCTGGATTACCCCATCGCCTTTGCCTGTCTTGCCTTCGCCGGCGCCTTCCGCAATGTCCATTTCAGGCTCAATTTCTCCGTCGGCGTGCTTCTGGCCGGAATCCTGCGCATCCTCTGCCACGTTCTCTCCGGTGTGTTCTTCTTCGGCGAGTATGTCACCCCCGGCATGAACCCGTGGGTCTATTCCATCCTCTACAACCTCTCCTGCGTCGGCGTCGACGCCTTGATCTGCGCCGTCATCGGCTTCCTCCCGCCCGTCCGCCGCTTCGCCCGCAACTTGGGAAAATCCCGGAAATAAGCTCATTATTCGCTTAATCTATACCCTTACGGGTATAAAACAGAAAAAACGTATAGAATTACACCCGATCTGGTATAATAGAAGCAATATAGACTTGACTTTATACCCGATAGGGTGTATATTTTATGTCAATATTGGAGGGATGCCCATGAGTGCCATTTCAGAATTTATCAGAAAAAGCAGGAAAGAAGCGGGGCTGACGCAGGAAGATTTCGCCATGCGTTCAGGTCTCGGGCTTCGGTTTGTCCGCGAGCTGGAGCAGGGTAAAGAGACCGTGCGGCTGGACAAGGTAAACATCGCCCTGTCCATGTTCGGCATGGAGGCTGTACCCGGCAGAAAGGAGCAGCGCTGATGGAGGGCTTCCGAACCGCTTATATTTCCGTCCGTGATCGCTTTTGCGGAACGCTGCAGGAAACCGATGAAGGCTATACCTTTGCCTACGATAAGGCTTATCTTACCCTTGAAAACGCGGTGCCTGTCTCTCTGACGCTTCCTCTGACGGAGGAAATCTATACCTCTAACATCCTGTTTCCCTTCTTTGACGGTCTGATTCCCGAGGGCTGGCTGCTGGATTACGCAAGCCGGAACTGGAAGCTTGACCCCAAGGACAGATTCGGTCTGCTGCTGGTCACCTGCAAAGACGCAATCGGCAGCGTCAGCATAGTGGAGGAAAAGCCATGAACTGTTATTGCTGCGGAAAACCGCTGAAAACGGACAACGGCACCCACTGGCACCGCTCCTGCATCCGTAAATTTTTCGGAACAAACGTTATCCCGGAGATTGACATCAGCAATACCATGCTGGAAAGCCTTGCGGAAAGGAGCGTTAAGAGCGGATATACCGTTCCGGGGGTTCAGAAAAAGCTCTCCCTCCATCTCCTGTCCGACAAAAATGCCCCAAGACTGACGCTGGTGGACTATCCCACAGGCTATATCTTAAAGCCGCAGGTTCCGCAGTTTGAAGCCCTGCCGGAAGCCGAGCATCTTGTGATGTGCATGGCGGAAGCAAGCGGCATTTCCACCGTCCCCCACGCGCTTGTGGGAGATTCCGTGCTTGCCTACGTCACCAAACGGATAGACCGCATTTTTGAAAGCGACGGCATAAGAAGGCTTTCCATGGAGGATTTCTGCCAGCTTGACCTCCGCCTGACGGAGGACAAATACAGAGGCTCTTACGAAAGATGCGCAAGGGTCATCCGCAGATATTCCGCGCAGCCCGCACTGGACATGACCGAGCTTTATCTGCGGCTCGTCTTCTGTTTCGTTGTCGGCAATTCCGATATGCACCTGAAAAACTTCTCGCTGATCGAAAAGAAAGAGGGAAGTTTGTGCTATGTGCTGTCTCCGTCATACGACCTGTTGCCTGTCAATATCATTATGCCCGAGGATCAGGAGGAATTTGCCCTTCCGATGAACGGCAAGAAAACCCACCTGCGAAAAAAAGACTTTCTGCTTTTCGCCGAGACCGCCGGAATTTCCTCGGTTTCAGCCGAAAAGCTCATCCGAAAAATCCTTTCCATGCAGCCCAAATATCTGGAAATGTGTGAAAATTCACTTCTGCCAGAGCATCTGAAACGCGCTCTTGCCGAACTGATTCAGAAAAGATGCAAAATCTTGGAGTGATTCCCGTTTCCTTCCCGCAGGCGAGACACTGGCGGCCGTCGAGGCTGACTGAGGGAGTCCCCGGAGCCCGTCGAGGGCTCCCGCGACCAGAGACCCCCACCGAAAGCAGCTTTGCTGCTTTCGGTGGGGGTCTCTGGTTAGCGCCCGTACCTGTTCCGATTTTTCACATGAGTTCCGACAGAATACTGTTCATCACGGGAAAGCCCTTCTCCGTCAGGCGCACAAACTCCCCGTTTTTCGCCAAAAATCCATCTTTTTCAAACCGGGCAAGCCCTTCGCCAAACCTTTCCAGCGCGCCTTGGCTCATCCGAATCCCGCTTTTGAGCCGCAGCCCCAGCATCAGTTCCTCAAACCATTCATCCTCCTGCGAAAGGGCTTCTTCGCTTGCAAACCCCGCACCGTTTATATAGTCCTCCAGCCCGCTCCCGTTCGCCCGCCGGATGTTCCCTTCCTTCGAGTGCGCCGCGCAGCCAAAACCCAAGTAATCCGCCCGCGTCCAATAGCCCAGATTGTGCCGGGACGCGCACCCCGGCTTTGCGTAATTGCTGACCTCATACTGAAAAATCCCACATTTCTCCAGAATTTCCGCCGTGCGCTCCTGCATTTCCAGTTCCTCGTCCTCCGGGCACCGCGGCAGTTCGCCTTTTTTGTCCAAATTCCCAAACGGCGTGTCCTCCGCCACCGTCAGTGCGTAGCACGAAACGTGGCTGGGCTCCAATTCCGTTACTTTTTTCAGAGATTCTTCCCAATCGGCCACCGTCTGCCCCGGCAGCGCATACATGAGGTCTGCCGAAAGGTTGCATATTCCCGCCCTTTTCGCCAGCGCAAAGGTCTCCTGCGCTTCCGCAAACGTGTGGATACGCCCGATCCTTTTGAGCAATTCCTCCTGCGTGGCCTGAATCCCCACCGAAAGCCGGTTGATGCCGCACTCTACTGCCGCATCCAGCCACATTTCCGTCACGGTTCCCGGATTGCATTCCGAGGTGATCTCGCACCTTTCAGCCAAAGCATATCTCTCCCTGATCGCCGAAAACAGTCGTTTCAGCTCCTTTTCCGGCAGCAGCGAGGGGGTTCCGCCGCCTAAGAATACCGATGTGATGCTTTCCCCGCAAGGCCTTCTGTTCATCTCCCGAATCAGCGCATCCACATAAGGCGTGATTCTTCCCTCCTGCCCGGCAAAAGACACAAAATCGCAGTAAAAACACTTGCGCACACAGAAAGGGATGTGGAAGTAAAGCATCATGGAAGGCGTTCTCCTTTGCTTCGGGATTTTTGTTTCCCTGATTGTAGCAAAATCCCGCTCCTTCTGTCAATCGCACAGAAAATCTAACCTTATTTATGCTTGCAAAATGCGACGATTTGGGGTATCATACAAAGCATGGAAAAGTCTTCAAATTCCGCATTGATAAAGGAGCGAGAAAAATTATGATTATGAGAGATCTGCCCTTCGTGCAAGGCTATATCCATATGGCAACCGACGGCGCCCATCAGGGCTGGCACGAGAGAAACGGCGGCAACCTCACCTATCGTCTGACCCCCGAGGACATCAAGCTGGCCAAGCCCTTCTTCAAGTATGATAAGCCCTGGGTGGACACCACAGTGGTCGTCAAAAACCTGGGCAACGAGTTTTTCCTGGCCACCGGCACAGGCAAGTTCCTGAAAAACATCAAGTACGATCCCGAAGGAAACATCTGCATCGCCCAGCTCAACGAGGACGGCAGCAAATACCGTATCGTCTGGGGTCTTGTGAACGGCGGCGCCCCCACCTCCGAATTCCCCTCTCATCTGATGAACCACTCCGTCAAGTTTGATGCAACCGGCGGCAAGCACCATGTCATTTATCATGCCCACACTCCCGCCGTCATCGCCATGACCAACGTGTTGGAGCCGGATGACGTCAAGTGGACCCGCGCCCTGTGGTCCTCCATGACCGAGTGCCCCGTGGTCTTCCCCGGCGGCGTCGGCGTTCTGCCCTGGATGGTCTGCGGCGGCAGAGAAATCGCCATTGCCACCTCCGAGCTTATGAAGGAATATGACGTTGCCATCTGGTCCTTCCACGGCACCTTCGTCTCCGGCGAGAACTTTGACCTCACTTACGGTCTTATGCACTGTGTCGAAAAGGCTGCCGACATCTATATGCGCACCATGGCCGCCGGCGGCTTCAAGCAGACCATGCAGACCCAGAACTTCATCGACATCGCCGCGCTCTTTGGCCTGACCCTGCCGGAAAAGTTCCTGAAGGACTAAATCCATCACAAAAAGGGGACGGCGAACCATTCGTCGTCCCTTTCCTCTTCAATGCCTGAGAGGGAACCTCGGGTTCCGTCGAGGAACCCGGCATCCCGGAGGGCACCCCTTTACGGGGTGTCCTCCGGGATGCAACCCCAACGATTTTCAAGGAGAACAGACAAGCACATGAAAGGCAAAAGAACCGTCGCCCTGATTTTATCCATCGTTTTCGGCATCACGACCTTAGCCCTCGGCGGCTTTTCCTACTGGGAATATCTCCGGATTCAGGCGCTGACCAACGAAAACGTTCAGCTCTCCGGCACCGTGGACATCGTCCGGCAGCAGGCGCAGGATCAGAAGGATGAGATGGATGCAAAGTACGCCGAAAAGGATACCGAGATCGCCGCAGTTCAGGCGACCGTGAGCGAGCTGGAAAACGAGATCGCAAACCTTAATAACCAGCTGACCGAAGCCACCACCCAGAATTTCTCCTTCGACGTTTCCACCGCATCTGCCGGCACAATCGTCTCCCGGGACGAGATTGATTTTTCCAACCTCCTGCAGTATTTCACCTCTGCGGAGATTAAGGAAAACGATGCGGTCTACACCCGCATCCACGGCAAGTCCTATGTGGAAAACGACAATATTGCGCTTTCCGACCTGCGCTACATCAAGGTGCTGCACTACAATTTCGAGCACCAGATCCAGGTGGGCGAGCTCATCATGAACGCCTCCGTTGCCGAGGACGTGCTCAAGATCTTTAACGAGCTGTTCCGCTCCGAGTATGAGATCCAATCCCTCTACCTCATCGACAACTACTGGACGGGGGACGCGAAGGACTCCGAAGCCTCCTCCATCGAGCACAACAATTCCTGCGGCTTCTGCTATCGGGCGGCAGAGGACAAGTCCAGCCTCTCCAACCATGCGTTGGGTCTGGCCTTTGACCTGAATCCCCAGCAGAACCCCTATGTCTACACCGATAAGAAAGGCAATGCCGTCTGCGATCACGAAAATGCCAAGGAATACATCACAAGAGACGATGTTCGTCCCCACATGATCACCGATTCCGATGCCGCCGTCAAATTCTTCGGCATCTACGGCTTCACCTGGGGCGGCGATAAGTCCGGCTCCAAGGACTATAAGCATTTTGAAAAGACCCTGAATCCGTAAAAAATCTCTGTTTGGAGGAAACCGCAATGCGTATCGACTTAAACGGACAATGGAAGCTCTATTTTGAGCCCGAATGCGAGGGCATGATCGAAACCCCCGACCTGCTCCCCGGCTCCATGAAGTGCATCCCCGCCACCGTTCCCGGCAATGTGGAAAAAGACCTGATGGCCGCCGGGCTGGAAGACGACCCCTTCTTCGATGTGAACCTCTACAATTTCCGCAAGTATGAGTTCTACCACTGGTGGTTCGTGCGCGAGTTTGACGCGCCCGCCTCCCTGATGGGCAAAAAGGTGGAACTGAACTTTGAAGGCATCAACACCATCGCCGATGTGTTCGTCAACAACATCTTGGTCGGTTCCGCCGAGGACATGATGATTCCCCACACCTTCCGCATCGAGCACACCCTCAAATTCGCCGGCGAAAATACCGTGGCCGTGCACATCACCTCCGCCGTCAACCACGCCCGGAGCATCGACATTCCCATGGGCGCTTCCGGCGGTGAGCACTTTGACGAGTTCTCCGTCCTGCGTATGCCCCCCTCCGCCTTCGCCTGGGACATCATGCCGAGATTGCTCTCCGCGGGTCTGTGGCGCGGCGTTTCGGTCAATGAAGTCGAGGAAGACTTCATCACCGAAAGCTATTACGCCACCATGGAGGCCAACGAGCAGCACGCCCGCGTCAAGTGCTTCTGCCGCTTCAAGACCTCCGATCCATACTTGGAAGGCCTCTCCTTCAAGGTGCGCGGAGTCTGCGGCGACAGCGTGTTTGAGAAGGAAGTCCCCACGGTCTTTACCTCCCATTCCTTCATCGTCGATATTCCCAACCCCAAGCTCTGGTGGCCGCACTCCTACGGGCAGCAGAATTTATACACCGTCACCATGCAGATTCTGAAGGACGGCAAAGTGCTCTGCGAAAAGCAGGAGCGCATCGGCATCCGCCGCATCGAGATCGAGCACAAGATGGAGCTGGGCGAAAAGGGACAGTTCAAGGTCTTCTGCAACGGAAAGTTCATCCTGTGCAAGGGCTCCAACTGGGTGCCCGCCTCCGCACTGCACTCCGAGGACGCCTCCCGCTACGACAAAATGCTGGCGCTCTTTAAGGAAATGGGCTGCAACATCGTTCGATGCTGGGGCGGCAACGTGGTGGAGGATCACCGCTTCTTTGACCTGTGCGACGAGTACGGCCTGTTTGTCTGGCAGGATTTCACCATGGCCTGCGCCACCTATCCGCAGGAAAGATGGTTCTTCGACCTCATCGAAAAAGAGGCTTCCTGCATCGTCAAGCGCTACCGCAACCATCCCTCCATCCTGCTTTGGGCGGGCGACAACGAGGTGGACGAGCGCATCTGCGGGCTCAAATATGCCGACCCCGCAAACGAGCGCAACGACGTGACAAGAGACATTTTGCCCCGCGTCATCCGCAACCACGACCCCTACCGCAAGTTCCTGCCCTCCTCCCCCTTCATTCCCGAGGGCTTCCCGCGCTATCTCGTGCCCGAGCAGCACAACTGGGGCGCAAGAGCCTATTTCAAGGACGATTTCTACAAGCACTCCAACGCCCACTTCATTTCCGAGTGCGGCTATCACGGCTGCCCCAACGTGGAATCCCTGAAAAAGTACATTCCCGCCGAAAAGCTGTGGCCGTATCACAACGACGCTTGGGACACCCACAACACCGACTATCTCAAAAACGCCCCCCGCGCCTACAACCGCAATCAGCTCATGGCGGATCAGGTGGAAATTTTGACCGGCTCCGTTCCCGATGATCTGGAAACCTTTGCCGTCCTCTCCCAGATTTCGCAGGCCGAGGCCAAGAAGTTCTTCGTGGAGCGCACCCGCATCCTGAAAGGGCAGCGCACCGGCATCATCTGGTGGAACATGATCGACGGCTGGCCGCAGATCTCCGATGCCATTGTGGACTACTATTTCAGCAAAAAGCTGGCCTTCACCTGGCTCAAGCGCGTGCATGAACCCGTATGCCTCATGCTGGATGAGCTAAAAGACTGGGGACATGATGTGATTTTAGGCAACGATTCTTTAGAATCCCACACGGTCAGGTGGGAAGTCATCAACGGCGAGACGAACGATATTCTGCTCTCCGGCGAGACCTTCTCCCCCGCCAACGAGAACGTGACCCTGGGCAACATCCGCGAGCTTGCCGGCGCCCAGCGGCTCTACATCCTCCGCTGGACGGTGGACGGAAAGTCCTATATGAACCACTACATCTCCGGCTTCCCTCCCTACACCCCCGAAAAGCTCCTTTCCTGGGTAGAAATCATTAAAAAGGCTAACATTACCCCTGGCTCCTTCGCTTGCGAGGGAGCTGTCAGCCATCGAGGCTGACTGAGGGAGTCCCCGGGCGCGGTTACGCCGCGCCCGGCTCTCTGCCAAGTCCCCCCTTTACGGGGGGACTTGGCAGAGAGCATCCCCACCCTACCCCACCATACGGAGGTCATTCCCTTGAACAGACAAGACCTGATCCGCAATTTCTGCATCATCGCCCACATCGACCACGGCAAGTCCACACTGGCCGACCGCCTCATCGAAAAAACCGGGGTCATGACCCTGCGCGAGATGAGCGACCAGATTTTAGACAACATGGACTTGGAGCGCGAGCGCGGCATCACCATCAAGGCGCAGGCCGTCAAAATGCCCTACAAAGCATCCGATGGCAACACCTACACGCTCAATCTCATCGACACTCCCGGCCATGTGGACTTCTCCTACGAGGTCTCCCGCTCCCTTGCCGCCTGTGACGGTGCGCTGCTGGTCGTGGACGCTTCCCAAGGCATCGAGGCGCAGACCCTTGCCAACGTCTACATGGCGCTGGATCACAATCTGGAGATCATCCCCGTCATCAACAAGATCGACCTGCCCTCCGCCCAGCCGGAGTTCGTCAAAAAGGAGATCGAGGACGTGATCGGGCTGGACACGGAAGGGTGCCCCATGGTTTCCGCCAAAACCGGCCTCAACGTGGAGGATGTGCTGGAAGCCGTGGTCAAAACCGTTCCCCCGCCCACAGGTGACGAGAACGCCCCCTTACGCGCCCTCATTTTCGACAGCGTGTACGACAACTACAAGGGTGCACTGTCCTTCGTCCGCATCGTGGACGGCAAGGTTAAGGTCGGCGACAGAATCCTCATGATGTCCTCCGGCATTTCCTTTGACGTGACCGAGGTGGGTACCTTCCGCCCCGGGCAATTAACCCCTGTCCCCGAACTGGCTGCGGGCGATGTGGGCTACATTTCCGCCTCCATCAAAGAGGTCGCGGACACCCGCGTGGGCGACACCATCACCTTAGCCGACAACCCCGCCGCCGAAATGCTCCCGGGGTATAAGCAGGTGCAGCCCATGGTCTTCTGCGGCATTTACCCCGCCGACGGTTCCGATTACGACGCGCTGCGCGAAGCGCTGGAAAAATTAAAGCTCAACGACGCTTCCCTCTCCTTTGAGCCGGAAACCTCCGTGGCGCTGGGCTTCGGCTTCCGCGCCGGATTCTTGGGCTTGCTTCACATGGAGGTCATTCAGGAGCGTCTGGAACGCGAGTTTGATCTGGACCTCATTACCACCGCACCCTCTGTCGTCTATCACGTCGTCAAGCACACGGGTGAGGAAATCTACATCGACAACCCCACCAACCTGCCCGACGTGACCGAGATCGACTTCATGGAAGAGCCCATGGTCTCCGCCACCATTTTCACCCCGTCGGACTACATCGGCACCATCATGGAGCTGTGCCAGCAGAAGCGCGGCGTGTATATCGACACCAAGTACATCGAAGCCGGACGCGCCGAGCTGCACTATCGGATGCCGCTCAACGAGATCATCTACGATTTCTTTGACACCTTGAAATCCCGCACGCGGGGCTATGCGTCCTTTGACTACGAGCTTTGCGGCTATGAGGAAAGCGAGCTGGTCAAGCTCGACATCATGCTCAACGGCGAGGTCTGCGACGCGCTCTCCATCATCGTCCACAAGGACAGAGCCTACCCCAGAGCCCGCGCCATCGCGGAAAAACTAAAAGACGTGATCCCGCGCCAGCTCTTTGAAATCCCCATTCAGGCCTGTGTCGGCGGCCGCATCATCGCCAGAGAGACCGTCAAGGCCATGCGCAAGGACGTGCTGGCCAAGTGCTACGGCGGCGACATCACAAGAAAGAAAAAGCTGCTGGAAAAGCAGAAGGAAGGCAA
>DCHO01000033.1:75758-75904 GCA_002315655.1 Christensenella sp. UBA1750 | reverse complement strand
CGCCGTGCTCGCCGCAGATGCCGCAATGCAGAGCGGGGCGGGTGGTCTTGCCCATCTTCACGGCCATATCCATCAGCTTGCCGACGCCGGTGGTGTCGAGGCGAGCGAAGGGATCGGACTCGTAGATCTTGTTGGCATAGTAGGAG
>DCHO01000033.1:75380-75633 GCA_002315655.1 Christensenella sp. UBA1750 | reverse complement strand
TCGATCATGGTGCCGACTTCGTACTTGAGCTCAGCGCCGGAAGCGGCGATGGTCTCATCGGCAACCTTGACGACAACGTTCTTGACGAACTTGAGCTCCTTGATCTCGCCGACCAGGGGGATCATGATTTCGGGAACGATGTTCCAGTCAGCATGACGAGCCTTGACAGCCAGAGCGGCCTTGATGACAGCACGGGTCTGCATGGCGGCGATTTCGGGATAGGTGACGGCCAGACGGCAGCCGCGATGACCCA
>DCHO01000033.1:73807-75356 GCA_002315655.1 Christensenella sp. UBA1750 | reverse complement strand
CCATCATGGGGTTGAACTCGTGCAGAGAGGCGATGAGCTGCTTGATGTACTCAACGCTCTTGCCCTGCTTGGCGGCCAGCGCCTTGATGTCCTCTTCCTCGGTGGGAACGAACTCGTGGAGCGGGGGATCCAGGAAGCGGATGCAAACGGGCTGTCCGTCCAGAGCCTCGAAGAGGCCTTCAAAGTCAGCCTGCTGCATGGGCTCGATCTTATCGAGGGCAGCTTCGCGCTCCTCAACGGTCTCGGCGCAGATCATCTCGCGGAAGGCACCGATTCTGTCGGGATCGAAGAACATATGCTCGGTACGGCACAGACCGATGCCCTGGGCGCCGAAAGCGGCGGCCTGCTTGGCATCCTTGGGGGTATCGGCATTGGTGCGCACGCCCATGGTCTTATACTTGTCAGCCAGCTCCATGATGCGGCCGAAGTAACCGGAGTTGGGGTCGGCGGGCACGGTGGGGATCAGGCAGTCGTAGATGCAGCCGGTGGAGCCGTCCAGAGAGATGGAGTCGCCTTCGTGATAGGTCTTGCCGGCCAGGGTGAAGCACTTGTTCTCTTCATCCATCTTGATGTCGCCGCAGCCGGAGACGCAGCAGGTGCCCATGCCGCGGGCCACAACGGCCGCGTGGGAGGTCTGGCCGCCGCGGACGGTCAGGATGCCCTGAGAATACTTCATGCCTTCAATGTCTTCGGGAGAGGTTTCCAGACGAACGAGAACGACCTTCTCGCCCTTCTTGCCGTGCTCAACGGCATCCTCGGCGGTGAAGACGATGGAACCGGCGGCAGCGCCGGGAGAAGCGGCAATGCCCTTGCCGACGGCCTGCGCCTTCTTCAAGGCAGCCAGATCGAAGGTGGGGTGCAGCAGCATATCCAGAGACTTGGCGTCGATCTGCATGAGGGCTTCTTCCTCGGAGATCATGCCTTCGTCGATCAAATCGCAGGCGATCTTGATAGCGGCGGCGGCGGTGCGCTTGCCGTTACGGGTCTGCAGCATATAGAGCTTCTTGTCCTCGATGGTGAACTCCATGTCCTGCATATCGCGGTAGTGGTTTTCAAGGGTCTTGCAGACGCCTAAGAACTGCTCGTAAACCTCGGGCAGGATCTCCTTCATCTTTTCGATGGGCATGGGAGTACGAACGCCGGCCACGACGTCTTCGCCCTGGGCGTTCATCAGGAACTCGCCCATGAGACCCTTTTCGCCGGTGGCGGGGTTACGGGTGAAGGCAACGCCGGTACCGGAGGTATCGCCCATGTTGCCGAAGGCCATCATCTGCACGTTGACGGCCGTGCCCCAGGAATAGGGGATGTCGTGGTCCATGCGGTAGATGTTGGCGCGGGGGTTGTCCCAGGAACGGAAAACGGCCTTGATGGCCTCGAAGAGCTGCTCCTTGGGGTCATCGGGGAAGTCCTTACCAAGCTGGTTCTTGTACTCGGCCTTGAACTGGTTGGCCAGAGTCTTCAGATCGTCAGCGGTCAGCTCGACGTCGTAGGTGACGCCCTTTTCTTCCTTCATCTGGTCGATGAGCTTCTCGAAATACTTCTTGCCGAC